>CASFPH010000004.1 GCA_949296645.1 uncultured Bacteroidales bacterium | reverse complement strand
AGAAAAAAACAAATCGGTTGCAACCTGAAAAATTGCAACCGATTATCGTTTTAATAAAGCGAAAGAGACCGACCTCAAAATCTCTTTTGGGTCGGCCTTTTTTTTCATATATATTTTCCTGCAGTAATACGACAATATAATGCATAATTTTGAAAATATAAGCACAATAGCCTTTGATGCCGACGACACACTGTGGGTAAACGAACTGAATTTCAGAGAGACCGAAGCAGCTTTCTACAGATTGATGGAAGAATACGGAAAGGAAGAAGACCTTTGGGAAAGTCTGTTCGACTCTGAAATGAAGAATATCCCTGTTTTCGGATTCGGGGCAAAGACCCTTGTGATATGCATGATGGAAACTGCTGCAAAATTTTCAGGCGGCAAGACAGACTCTGTTCTGGTAGACAGGATAATAGAACTCGGCAGAGAGCTTGTATCGAAGCCGATGGTCCTGTTCGACGGAACGGAGGAAGTGCTGTCCGAACTTAAAAAGCGCTACAATCTGATCCTCGCCACAAAGGGAGACCTCCTGGAACAGGAAAGAAAAATCAGAAAATCCGGACTTGCAGGATATTTCGGTCATATAGAGATAATGAGCGACAAAAAAAAGGAAAACTATGCAAGGCTGCTCGATAAAACTGACTGCAGGCCGGAAAACTTCCTGATGGTTGGAAATTCAGTAAAATCCGACATAGTTCCTGTACTTGAAATAGGAGGATATGCAATACATATCCCTTACCACATAGTATGGGAATACGAAAAACATGAAGAAGAAATAAGAAATCCGAGGTTCATGAAAGCGGAAAACATCAGTGCCCTGAAAGGCATTCTGCTGTAAATATCTCTTTTACACCCTACAGATTTTCATTCGCCATACAGTAAAAGGTCATGAACGAAAGTCTGGATATGTCCACTACTTTTGACATGTTCACTTTGTCAGCATGATCCGACGGTCTGTGATAATAGGGATGCGCGTCCGTATGATACCATATGACAGGGACACCGTATTTTGCGAAATATGTATTGTCGCTTCCCCCTGCCGGATAATCCCATGCACGTATATCAGGGGCGAGTTCAAGCGAATACCGTTCGATTCCGCCTGTCATCCAGTCCTCGTACCTCTTTTCCGATGCCGTATAGAAATACACGAAATGTTCGGGAACATCAGGCTTGTTGTTTCCTCCTATCATGTCAAAGTTCATATAACCCTTTACCATGGAAATATCTGCAATCAGGCTGTCGAGTCCAGACCTGACGTTTTCCACGAAAAATTTCGAACCCAGAAGTCCTTTTTCCTCACCGTCCCAGAAAGCGAATATCACGGTTCTTTCAGGTTTTTCCATCATGGAAAAGGCCCTTGCAATCTGCAATACCGCAGAAACTCCCGAAGCATTGTCATCGGCACCGTTGTATATATTGTCCCCTTCAAGGTCCGGATCAGTCCCGAGGTGGTCATAATGAGCACCTACGATAACGAATTCATCTTTCCTCACTCCTTCTATCATTGCAAGAACATTCCGGAGTTTCAGAGTGTCCCCTATCCTTCCTTTCTCGGGAACGGATCTGTCATCCCTTCCCTTGACCATATACACGGCACGTGAAACCCCGTTCAGCCTTATGGCCTCAAAATACCTGAAATAATCGCTGCCGCAAGGTCCGATACCGTATTTTGAAAGTTCTGATACGATGAATTCCGCAGCCCTGGCTCCTCCTCTTGTACCCGCCTCGCGTCCTTCAAGAGCATCATCCGCCAGAAACGATATTACCTTGGCAGAATATGCCGAATCTATGGACAGTACCGCCGCGTCAAGACATTCTCTATCAGGAATCATTGAAAGTAACGAAACGGACGGGGGCACGTCGGCAACAGTATCCGCGACGAACTTCCCGGCATCAATCTGTGCTCCGGCCAGACTGACGTGCAGAAGCGCAAACCCTGCAAGAGGAATTTTAACAAAAAATCTTTTCATTATCTTATTATTTTCTAACGTCAAAACAGTCGAGAGCTTCGGCAACGACGAATGTACTTCCACCGATATAAACAAAATCCTTGTCCGTTGCAACTTCAAGAGCCTTTTCTACCGCCTTTTCCACAGTATCCTCAACTATCCCTGAAAAACCTGCCGCATGCATCCTTTCTTCAAGAGCACAGGCCTTCAGCGCCCTTGTTCCTTTTGCATTGGTAAAGATATAAAAAGCATCTTTAGGCATAAGGGCCATTATGGAATCCAGATCCTTGTCCGCTACTACTCCGAATACAATTACAAGACGGTCATATACCTCTTCGGAAAGCTGATGAAAAACATATTTCAGACCATGTGCATTGTGTCCCGTATCGCAATATACTCTCGGAGAGTGACAGAGACATTCCCATCTTCCGCGAAGGCCTGTAAGGGACGCTACATTCATCACACCGGTCCTTACATTTTCCGGAGTGATTCGGAACATTGCTTTTCCTCCATCCATGCCTGTCAGGACGGAAACGGCTGCAAGTACTGTCCTTATATTCTTTTTCTGGCATTCTCCGGTCAGACCGCATTCCAGCTCATCCGGCGAAGATATACCGAGGAAGCCGCATACACCGTCAAGCGAACCAGGCTGATCCGCAACCAGAAGCCTGGATGAAAGGGTATCCGCCGTACTGTGGAAAACCCCGTCATATTCAGGATTGCTTTCTCCCAGGACAGAAGGCACTCCTGACTTTATTATCCCTGCCTTCTCCCCCGCTATCTCCGGCAATGTATGCCCCAGAAATTCGCAATGGTCAAGTCCTATATTGGTTATTACGGAAACAAGCGGGGTAATGATATTGGTGGAATCCAGTCTTCCGCCAAGACCGGTTTCTATCACAGCCACATCGATCTTCATATCCCTGAAATAGGAAAACGCAAGCGCCGTGGTTATTTCAAAAAACGATATCTTCTCCCTGATTATATATTGTCCCCATTTTCTGAGGAAGTCAAAAACATACTCTTCCGGCACCATCTGTCCATCAATCTTTACACGCTCCCTGAAATCCACGAGATGAGGCGAAGTATACAGGCCTGTCCTGTATCCTGCCGACTGCAGTACAGCCGCCAACATGCTCGAAGTTGAACCTTTCCCGTTCGTACCTGCGACATGTATGCTTCTGAAAGCCCTTGAAGGATAACCCAGCTCCCTGTTGAAATTAACCGAGGCCTCAAGTCCGGGCTTATAAGCCGAAGCACCTGCACGCTGGAATGTAGGAACCTGTGCAAACAGTGAATCTATAGCCTTCCTGTATGTTTCCACGTCAAATGTTTTTCCGGTCAAATCCACAAAACCCATATGTCATGTATTTAAATATGTCAAACTTAATTAAAGAAGTGCAAAAGTACAATATTCAGTAAAAAAGTGCTATTTTTGGGGCCAAATAAAAACACTTATTGACCATGATTTTATTCTTCAATGCAGAAAATGCCGGCGTACTGGCGGTAAAAGTAAGGCAGGAACTGTCTGACAGCAATATCAAAGCTTTGGAATGGCTTTTTTCAGGAGCCGTACTATCGGATAAAAAAGAAATAAAAGGCATATTCATAGGTCCGAGAAAGGAGATGATCACACCATGGAGCACTTCAGCCGTGGAAATATGCCAGAACATGAACATAGAAGGCATTGAACGCATAGAGGAATTCTTCCGTGCGGAAAACGAGAACGCGGAGCATGACCGGATGCTGCAGAGAATATACAACGATCTTGATCAGAACATATTCACAATAGACAGGAAACCTGAACCAGTACTACATATCGAAGACATTGAAGAATACAACAGGACAGAAGGACTGGCTCTCAACGGGGAAGAGATAAAATACCTGAAAGACCTGAGCAAAAAGCTTGGACGCCCGCTTACAGACGGCGAGGTGTTCGGTTTCTCGCAGGTAAATTCGGAACACTGCAGGCACAAGATTTTCAACGGCACGTTCATAATAGACGGAAAGGAGATGGAGTCATCCCTTTTCAAGATGATAAAGAAAACATCACAGGAAAACCCTAACAGAATCATATCGGCATACAAGGACAACTGCGCCTTCATACAGGGCCCGGACATCAGGATGTTCCACCCTGCAAGCGGCAGCGGACCCGACTTCTTCGTAACCAAAGAGGAAGAAACGGTAATATCCCTGAAAGCCGAGACCCACAACTTCCCTACCACCGTAGAACCGTTCAACGGAGCGGCTACAGGAAGCGGTGGAGAGATAAGGGACCGTATAGCCGGAGGAAAAGGGTCCTTCCCTATTGCTGGAACGGCAGTATATATGACATCTTACAGCAGGTTCGACGCTGAAGGAAGAGACTGGGAAAAGACTCCGGAAAGGAAATGGCTGTACCAGTCGCCGCAGGAAATTCTGACGAAGGCTTCCAACGGAGCCAGCGACTTCGGCAACAAGTTCGGGCAGGCTCTCATCTGCGGCAGTCTCCTTACACTGGAGCACACAGAGAACATGAAGAAATTCGGATTCGACAAGGTGATAATGCTTGCAGGAGGTATCGGATATGCAAAGAAAAAGGACTCGCTGAAAGCATCGCCTGAAGCAGGCGACAAGGTAATCCTGCTCGGCGGTGACAACTACAGAATAGGCATGGGCGGAGGAGCCGTATCGTCGGTTGCAACCGGTGAATATGCCAATGCCATCGAACTCAACGCAATCCAGAGGTCCAACCCTGAAATGCAGAAAAGAGCTTACAATGCCATAAGAGCCGTTGCCGAAAGCGACAGGAACACGATAATCTCCGTACATGACCATGGAGCAGGCGGACATCTGAACTGTCTGTCTGAGCTTGTGGAAGAAACCGGTGGCACAATAGACATCAGCAAACTTCCTGTAGGCGACCCTACCCTCTCTGCAAAGGAAATAATAGGAAACGAGAGTCAGGAAAGGATGGGGCTTGTAATGAAGTCGGAAGATGTGGAAGAACTTAGAAAAATATCGGAAAGGGAAAGATCACCTTTCTATGAAATCGGGGAAACCACCGGAAAAGGCAACTTCACACTAAGGAACAGTGTGACCGGGGAAGCACCTATAGACCTCCAGCTTTCCGACATGTTCGGTTCCACGCCTAAAACGGTCATGGAAGACGTCACTGTCAAGGAAATCCATGCACCGCTGAAATACGATATGGACAAGACCGACTATTATCTGAGGCAGGTACTGCAGCTCGAATCGGTGGCATGTAAGGACTGGCTCACAAACAAGGTCGACAGATCCGTCACAGGACTTATTGCCAACCAGCAGTGCGCCGGTGAGATACAGCTTCCTCTCAATGACCTGGGAATGACAGCCATAGGATATGACAACAGGGAAGGTATTGCTACATCCATAGGACACGCCCCTGCAACTGCGCTCATAGATCCGGAAGCGGGATCGAGAATGGCAATATCGGAAGCACTGACAAATATAGTATGGACACCTATTGAAGACGGTATCAATGGAGTATCGCTGAGTGCAAACTGGATGTGGCCATGCCGCAACGAAGGCGAAAATGCAAGACTGTACAAGGCGGTAAAGGCAGCTTCGGACTACGCAATAGCGCTCGGCATAAATATACCGACCGGCAAGGATTCCATGTCGATGACACAGAAATATCCTGACGGGGAAAAAGTACTCTCTCCAGGTACACTCATCATATCCACCGTAGCCCAGACAAAAGACGTAAGGAATGTAGTAAAACCGGTTCTTGCAAAGGACAGTAAAGCCGAAATATTCTACATACCGTTCACAAGGGAAAAGGCGACGCTCGGAGGCTCGGCTTTCGCACAGATCATAAACGGACTCGGAAACGAGGCTCCGGATGTAAAAGAACCAGAATATTTCAGGAAATGTTTCACTGCCGTACAGGAACTTGTGGAAAAAGACGTACTGCATGCAGGACATGACATTTCAGCAGGCGGTTTAATAACTGCAGCCCTCGAAATGGATTTCGCGAACATGGAAGGCGGAATAAGTCTCGACCTGTCCACGCTTGGCGAAAACGACGATATGAAACTGCTGTTCTCTGAAAATCCAGGAGTACTGGTACAGGCGGCAGACAATACAGCGGCAGCTGAGATACTTGAAAAGGCAGGTGTTTCATTCTACAGAGTCGGACATTATGTTTCAGGATCGGACATTACCGTAAAAACATCCTGCAGGGAATACAGATGGTCTGTTCCTGAACTAAGGGACATCTGGTACAGGACTTCATACCTGTTCGACATAAGACAGACTGGCAAAAAGCTGGCTGCAGACCGTTATGCAAATTATAAGAACCAGCCTCTCGAATACAGATTTCCGGAAGGATTTACAGGAAAGGTTTCCGACATAAGGAATACCGGACGCGACAATGCAGTGGCTGCAATCATCCGTGAAAAAGGATCGAACGGAGACCGCGAAATGGCGTGGATTCTCCATATGGCAGGATTCAGGGTAAAGGACGTACACATGACGGATCTTATCTCCGGAAGGGAGACACTCGACGAAGTAAACATGATAGTATTCGTCGGAGGATTTTCAAACGCAGATACCCTCGGTTCGGCAAAAGGCTGGGCCGGAGCATTCCTCTACAATGAAAAGGCAAAAAATACTATAGAAAGATTCTATGCCAGAAAAGATACGCTGAGTCTCGGAATATGCAACGGATGCCAGCTTATGGCGGAACTCGGACTCATCACCCCTGAAAACAGGAACATGTCACCAAAGATGAAGCACAATGATTCGCATAAATTTGAAAGCTGCTTCGTGGGACTGAAAATAGAAAAGAGTCCTGCAATCATGCTGAAATCGCTCGAAGGATGCTCTCTCGGCGTTTGGGTTGCACACGGGGAAGGTAAGTTCGAATTCCCTGAAGAGCTGTCAGAATACAATGTTGCGGCAAGGTACACCTACAACGCATATCCTGCAAACCCTAACGGTTCTCCTGAAGGGATTGCTGCAGTATCCAGTGCGGATGGAAGACATCTGGCAATGATGCCGCATCCGGAAAGGTGTCTGAGACCTTGGAACTGGCCGTTCTATCCTGCCGGAAGGAAATATGAAGAAGTAACTCCATGGCTGATGATGTTCTCGGATGCCTACAAATGGTGTACTGAAAACCGTTAATGGTTGAACAATGGACAACATAGAGCAGATAATAAACAGATTATACGAAAAATACAAAGACTGCGCCGGTGAAGGGGAAGTCGCAAGTTACATCCCCGCACTTGCCGGTGCCGACCCGGACGGCTATGCGATAGCTGTCACAACCGTAGACGGGAAAGAATATGTCCTCGGCGATTACGATACGAAATTCTCCATCCAAAGTATATCCAAGGTACTTACTCTGGCAATGCTGATGAAGCAGATGGGGGAAGACCTGTGGCATTTCGTGGGCAAAGAACCGAGCGGCTCGGCCTTCAATTCGCTCATACAGCTTGAATATGAAAAAGGTATTCCACGAAATCCGTTCATAAATGCGGGAGCGCTTGTCATAACGGACAGGCTCATCAATTTCAACCAGAAGCCCAAACAGTCCATCATAGAATTCGTAAGGGAGCTCGCAGGAAGCGAGGACATATATTTCGACAAGACCATAGCATTGTCGGAAATAGACACGTCGTTCAGAAATGAAGCACTTGCTTCTCTGATGAAAAGTTTCGGAAACATAAACAACGATATCGAGGAAGTCATAGACATATATTGCCATCAATGCAGTATATCTATGAATGTACTTGAACTCGCTAAATCATTTCTCTTCCTTGCCAACGCCGGAGTAAATCCTGCAGACGGCAGGCAGATAGTTTCATCTAGAGGAGCAAAACGGCTTAATGCGCTGATGCTTACATGCGGACTGTATAATGAATCCGGTGAATTCGCCTACCGCGTCGGTCTTCCTGCAAAAAGCGGCGTAGGAGGCGGAATAGTCGCCGTAATTCCCGGCAAACTCACAATTGCGGTATGGAGTCCGGTACTCAACAAAAACGGCAATTCCAGCAGGGCGATTTCTACTATGGAGGATTTCACCACGGAACTCGGTATATCCGTATTCTGATCTCCTGGAAACAAGACATCAAGGCATCCGGGTCCTTATCCTGCGCGACATGGGCCACAGGGTATTGAAGCGGTTGCCTATGTTTTTTACAAATCCGAGCGGGATTTCCCCGTATTTCAGAAGAATATATCCTTTTCCGACACTTCCCAAGGCAAAATTCTCCCTCGACATGAATTTAACTGCGTCCTCAAGGCCAATATCCGCCGTTTCGTAAAGGTTACCGTTCAGGTCACATGAAAATGCAAGATCCGGATGAGGGGCGAAATCCTTTCCTTTCACGGAATATACCGCTGTTCCTGAAGCTATTATTTTAAGACGAGGCGATATCATGTCGGCAAAATCCTTTACATGCGGAAACATTGCCTTCACCATATCTCCAGCAGCGACGTAAAGATAAGGGCCATTCAGGGCCGGCATGCATTTTACCGTATTATTCCTGTTTTTTCTGCCTGTGCCTGCCGCCGCAGTTCCGCAGTCCTCCCCTTTCTTCCTCAATATTGCAAAATACTGACCCTCGCCTTCAACCATACCCGGTATGAAATGATAACCTCCGCATGCACTCCTGAGCACTCCGTTTCCGGAAGGGAAATGCACATCCTCGACTTCAGCACCCAGTTCGGAACATATCCATCCGACATTGCCGTCATTTTCTTCGTAATTGAAAGTACACGTTGAGTATATCAGTATGCCTCCGGGTTTGAGTGCCGGCCAGACATCCGCCACTATGCGCCTCTGCCTCGACGAACACAGACGGACATTGTCCGGAGACCAGTTTTCTATCGCCTCCATGTCTTTTCTGAACATACCTTCTCCCGAACATGGAACATCAGCCAGGACCATGTCAAAAACGGATTCCAGCGTAGAGAAGTCCGAAGGATCTGACGAAGTGACAATTATGGAAGAATCGCCCCATCTTGCCACATTGTCGGCCAGAACCGTAGCCCTCGTTCTCATGACTTCATTGGCCACTATCACGTATCTGTCCGAAGCGGTCCTGCAAAGATCCGACAGAAGTGTCGTTTTTCCTCCAGGAGCCGCACACAAATCCAGGACCTTGAAAACAGTATCCGCAGCATTGTTGAAATACTCAGGAAACGGGGCCATGAACATGGAGGAGGAATCCTGTACATAGTAACATCCTGACTGGAAAGCCGGATCATGCGTAAACGACGGTCTGAGTGCAAGCGTGAAAGCATTCCCGCACCATGGGACCTGCCCCTTCATGCATGAAAGCACATTTCTTCCGTATGGCTTTGAAGGATTCATCCTCACGACAGGCAAAGCATCCTCCGCGGAAAGATATCCGTCCAGTATATTCTGTCCGAACATTTTTCCGAACATAGTGACAAACGCCTCCGGCAATACAGCGTTTTTTCCGGAATAGCCTGCCGCAGAGGCTATTTCTTCAGCGTTTTTCATTGCACTCCGCTTCAAAACGGTCCAGATCCTCCCTGAAATAGTTTGCACCCCAGAGTTCATACCTCTTGCGCTGAAGCAGCATCCTCCTCATGAAATCCTCGAACGTACCTTTTGGAGCATTGCTCCAGTAAACTTCAGATATTGCCGACATTCTCGGGAATATCCCGTACTCCACATTATATTCATGCGGGAAATATTCCGTCCACATCGCACCCTGCCCTCCGAGAATGTTGGCCGCGGCTTCAGACGAAAGCGTATCCGGTATCGGTTCGAAGTCATAGACGTCTTCCAGTGTCACAAGCCATGAATTGTGGCAAAGCGAATCCTCGTTTTCTTTCTGAGCTATATTGTAATAGCTTACAAGTCTCGGACACAATATCACCTTATGTCCCTGTTCGGCGGCCCTGTAACCGTTTTCCGCATTTCTCCAGCTCATTACCACAACATCGTCCACAAGCCCGTTGTCGATCATTTCATCCCACCCCACGGCATTTCTTCCGCACGATGTGATAATATCCGAAACCTTCTGTGCAAAATATTTCTGCAGTCCGTCCTCGTCGGTCAGCGAATTGTCGGAAATGAATTTCTGTGTAAGCGAATCAGCCTGCCACCATTTATGGGCACATTCATCTGCCCCCATGTGTATGTAAGGTGACGGGAAAAGCCCGATAAGTTCACGGAACACATCTTCGAGAAAAGCAAAGACTTCAGGTCTCGGAGCAAGCACGTTGTTTTCCCTGTTGAACATACCCCATGTTATGGCCGGCTTTATGTCCCTGTCCGGATCCGTACTGAATTCAGGATAAGTTGCAAGGATAGCCATTGCATGGCCCGGTATGTCTATTTCCGGCACTACCGTAATATACCTTCTGGCAGCATAGTCTATTATGTCCTTTATTTCCTCCCTCGTGTAATATCCGCCGTAACGTGTACTGTCCACGCCGGTTCCAGGGAATATACCGATTATGGTCGCATCCCTGTAGGCGCCTTTCTCATTCAGCGCGGGATGCGAAATAGATTCCATACGCCATCCCTGGTCATCCGTAAGATGCCAGTGGAAATAATTCATCTTATGCAGTGCTATATAGTCTATGTACTTCTTCACATAGGACACCGGGAAAATATGCCTTACGACATCAAGATGCATCCCCCTGTAAGGAAAACGCGGAGCATCCTCTATCTCGGCTGCGGGAACATCACATCTTCCGCCGGCTTCCGGAAGCACGGGAAGCAGTTGTATGAGGGACTGGACACCGTAAAAAAGGCCTGGTTCCCCGGAAGCCGTTATCTGTATGCCTGACGGTTTTACGGAAAGGCGGTAATAACTGTCCCTGACCGAAACATGAGGTTCGAAAGATGCATCTTCCAGCATATTCTCGTCTATTCTCATACATATGGCCTTGCCTTTGCGTCTTTTTCCGCCATATTCTTCATCCAGAACAGTCTGCCTCAAAACCGTTCCGTAATGTTTTTCCAGATATTCCGTTAGAAAGGAAGCCGAATTCATGCAATTCTCTCCATAAAGGAGCATCTCTGTTCCTTCGCCTATTCTGAAGAATCCGTCATGCATTTCGATTGAAACCGGTTCCGGTATTATGGGAGAGAGTATCTTTCTCTCCGCCGCATTCAAAGATGAAACCATAATAATAAAAGAGGCGGACAGCAATGCCGCCTCCATAATAAATTTCCTCATTATCATCATCTGTTTTTAAAATACTCCTTGTATTCTTCAGGAATGTTCCCGTTCAGAACGGACCCGAGCTGTTCCGTAAATTTATCCACCGCTTCCTGCAGTTTTCCGCCGATCATCATCTTGAACATCATGTTCAATTCAGCTTCAAGAACAATGTTGAAGTCTGTTCCCCCGTTTTCTTCGGGTCTGAAATTCACATCTATATGAAAAGGAAAAGGCACCGAACCGTATTCCTTAAGCCTTATGCATGAAAACGGAATACGTTCCTCAACGATAACACCCATCTCCATGCCCTGCAACTTTCCCGATATGAAATCCTGCGAAAAACTTATGTCTTTTCTCTTATCTTCGGGAAGATTTGCCGCAAAGTTCCTCAAATCAGAAAAAACAGGGAAAATCATGGCAGGAGACTGCGGTAGCTGCACATGTTTTCCCTCTATCCTTGTCACTCCCATATCCGGATTATTTGACTGTTCCCCAGGTATCCGGTGAAATTCTCCACTCCTTGAGAGTTTCAAGATGCGACTGGTCTATGTAATTGCATGCAACAGCTTCCTCTATGAGTGCGTTGTAATTGGTAAGCGTATGAAGTTCGCAATTCGCGTTTTCAAAGGCATATCTCGACTTGTCGAAATTGTACGAGAATATGGCTACCATACCAAGGACATTCGCACCGTTCTTTTCAAGACATGCGACAGCCGAGAGGCTGCTTCCACCGGTTGAAATAAGGTCTTCAACGACCACAACTCTCGCGCCCTGAGGAAGTTCACCCTCAATCTGCGCTCCTGTTCCGTGATCCTTCGGTTTCGGTCTGACATACACGAAAGGCTTGCCAAGTTCTTCGGCAACATAAGCGCCCCATGCGATGGCACCTGTAGCAACACCGGCTATGCAGTCGAAGTCCTTGAAGTTCTGTTCCACAAGACGCTGGAGACTCTTGTATATGATTTTTCTTGATTCAGGATATGAAAGTATCTTTCTGTTGTCACAATATATAGGCGATTTCCAACCCGATGCCCATGTGAAAGGGTTTTCGGGATTCAATTTGACAGCTTTAAGACCGAGCAGCTGACGTGCTACAATTTTTTCAATCGAGTCCATATCTTATCTGTATTATTACATTTCTACTCCTGCAAAGATAATGAATAAAAGATTCAGAATCGTTAAATTTTGTTTACTTTTGCCTTATTATGTACAATATCTACTTCAATACGCGCGTAATTGTCATAACAGACAGTTTCAACAGGGGGAACATAAGGAAATCATCCGATTCGAATGCCGTTGTGTTCAGACATCATCCCGGAGAGGATATCGAAGAGGCGGCAATGCTGTTTGAAAGCAACGAGAGAATGAAAAAGATGGTAATCCTGTCGGAAGCGCCGGAAAAGACGCTTGAAGCCTTTTCCGACTGCTTCAAGATCATAAATGCAGGCGGGGGTATCGTGACGGACGGACAGGGCAGATTCCTTATGATACTCAGAAACGGTATCTGGGATTTGCCGAAAGGGAAACATGAAGACGGAGAAAAGATATCCGAAACAGCATTACGCGAAGTGGAGGAAGAATGCGGCATAAAGGATCTTGTTCTCGGAGACCGCATATGCATAACACGCCATACTTACAGACTTGACGGGTACCCTGTACTCAAAAACACCCACTGGTACAGAATGACATGCAAAAGCACATGCAATCTTACCCCGCAAACGGAAGAAGGAATAGAAAAAGTGATATGGGCAAGCAGGGAAGAAATAACGGAACTTCTGGAAAACAGCTATCCGTCCATAAGGGAAGTATTCGGAATGCTAGACGGCTTGCTCCGGAAATAAATGACAGTCCGGGCTACCTCAGATCCGTGACGTATATATCTTCATATCCAGAAGGATCGAAAGTGAACAGACTTTCCCGGTTTTCGGGCAGAGCCCGACCTTTTTCAGCAGTAACAGTCATGCCGGACCCGTCTTTGGATACATACTCCATTTTTACCGGTTCATATGAAGCATTTGCATAGACGATAATGTTCCTGTATGGCATGTTGCGGTCCCTGGGTTCGAATTTCAATACGAAAAGTCCGTCACTGTTTCTGGATACACCCGAAGAAGTCCTGAAATCATAGTCCTTTTCCGGTTCATCGAAGATTGAAAACGGATTTTCCATTATATTCCTGACGGAAGGATCATTCTTCACTATCAGCAGTTCGTTTACGGATGCATCATACATCCATTTCGTTACCCCGTCGCAAACGACAGTTATCTGTTCGGTTTCCATTCTGAATGAATGCCCCTTCAGATACAGTATTCCTTCCGATTCTGCCATCACATTACCTTCCGAATCCTTTGCCACGAATGAAAAACCGCATTCATATCCTGATTCTACCGACAACCTTCCGTTTATCCTGCCCAGAAGCACACCGTTTGTCAATGTCTGGGAATACATCGGTACAACCATTGCAAGCATATATAGAAAAACAGTTATTCTCCTCATAATCCACATTTTATAAATTACCGAGTATTCTGTCCAGCGAATTGAAATCGCTTATGAGTACCTGACGCGACTTGCTGCCTTCATAAGGTCCTACTATGCCTGCCGCCTCCAGCTGGTCCATTATTCGTCCCGCCCTGTTGTATCCGAGGTTCATCTTTCTCTGTATCATAGAAGTGGAACCCTGTTGTGTGGATACGACAAGTCTCGCAGCCTCCTCGAAAAGTTTGTCGCGCTTCTGCAGGTCGACTTCCCCTACACCTCCGCCGTCCTGGTCGTCTCCCGTATATTCAGGCAAATAATGTGCCGTCGGATAACCTCTCTGTGATCCTATGAAATCCGCTATCCGTTCCACCTCCTTCGTATCAATGAATGCACACTGGACACGTGTAAGATCGCTTCCGGTAGAAATCAGCATATCCCCGCGCCCGATAAGCTGATTTGCCCCTACCTGGTCGAGTATGGTTTTGGAGTCCACGCTTGATATTACTCTGAATGCTATCCTGGCAGGGAAATTGGCCTTGATAGTACCTGTAATGATATTCGTGGTAGGTCTTTGTGTGGCAATGACAAGATGTATACCGATTGCCCTTGCCAGCTGCGCCAGTCTTGCTATAGGCTCTTCCACTTCCCTTCCGGCAGTCATCAGCAGGTCCGCGAACTCATCTATCACCACTACTATGAATGGCATGAACCTGTGGCCCTTATTCGGATTCAGACGGCGGGAAAGGAACTTCTCATTGTATTCCTTGACATTTCTGACACTTGCGGCCTTGAGCAGATCATACCTGCTGTCCATTTCGATACACAATGATTTGAGAGTATATATTACTTTCTGCGTGTCCGTGATTATTGCCTCTTCCGAATCCGGCAGCTTGGCAAGAAAATGTCTTTCAAGTTTTGAATAGAGGGAAAGTTCCACTTTTTTCGGATCCACAAGAACCATTTTCAGTTCCGAAGGATGCTTGGTATACAGCAATGAAGCGATTATAGCGTTCAGACCAACCGATTTACCTTGTCCTGTTGCCCCTGCAACCAGCAGGTGCGGCATCTTTGCAAGGTCGAATATCATCGGTTCGTTTGAAATCGTTCTTCCGATTACCACCGGAAGATCATACTTGCCTTTTACGGCAAGAAACTTGGGATCACTCAATACCGATTTCATAGGTACCACACTAGGTTTCTCGTTCGCCACTTCTATGCCGATAGCATTGGTTCCCACAAGAGTCACCACCCTGACGCCCCTGGCAGCAAGCGACAATGCGATATCTTCCTCAAGTCTCTTTATCTGAGAAACTCTTACTCCTGCCGCCGGAACTATTTCATATAATGTGACAGTCGGGCCTATGCGTGCGGATATTTTCTCCACTCCGATTCTGTAATCGGCCAGTGTCTTCACTATTTTCCTGTTGTTCTTTTCCAGCTCTTCCCTGGAAACGACAAAAATCATATTTCTGTAATCCTCAAGAAGGTCCACGGAAGGCGACTGGTAAGATGACAGGTCCAATCTCGGATCGAACATGGTGGAAAGCACTTCCTCCGGTATGTCCGCCAGAAAATCATCTTCTCCCTTCAGCACCTCCACAGGTTTTATATCAACGTCCTTCCCGTCTTCCGCCGTTTTTTCTCCGGAATCTTCCGCAGTATTTCCAGCATGCCCCGAAGCCGAGGCATTTTCGGCAGGTCCGGCCATCTGTTCATCGATTATCTCGAAAACAGGTTCTTCTGCAGTCTTTCCGTTCCTTTGGACGTTATCCATCCCATGACCTCCATGCGCTTTGTGTCCGCCTTGTCCGCCGGAACCGTCATATCCGTCTATATTTCTTTCTTCTCCGGTATTTTCCGAATCCTGTTCACCTCTATCGCCCGAAGACATGCCGTCATTAGGCGACATTCCTGATTCCCGGCTCTCCCTATCTTCAGAGCCTTCGGAAAGACCGGCGTCTTCTCCGGCTCCTTCTCCAGCTCCTTTTCCAGCCCCTTCTCCGGCATCTTCTCCGGTTTCAGCAGCGGCAATTGCAGGTTTCCTGCGTTCGAAAAACATGGCCATACGCATGAAAAGCCTGTCAAACCACAGTATTACACGTGAATTAAGGAAGACTGCCCAGACAATCATAAGGAAAAGAAGCAATATGCCTGCACCTACCTTACCGAACACATTGCATATCCACATGTTCACGTAATATCCGTATGACCCGCCTGCCCCTGAGCCGAACCACGTATCAAAGCTCGTAAAAGAAAACAGATAGGAAAATGCAAGTGAAAACAATATTATTCCGAATATTGAAAGGAAACACACCCTCAGCAGCCTGATATTCCTGAGCCTGAGAAACGAAAGCGAGAATGCCGCAAAGATAAAAGGCACCCCAAAAGCCCCAAGGCCGAAAAGTTTGGATATCAAAAAATTAGACCACACAAAACCAAGAACTCCGCCACCGTTGCCCGTATCCACAAATTCCTTGAAAAGGTCAGGATTGGATAAAAGACTCTGATCGTCCGCCCACGTAAAAAGATAGAACATAAGCGAAACGAAAGTATAAACGGCAAGAGCCCCGAATGCGAGCCCCACCACAAACCTTACGGCATCCTTTCCTGCAGGACCCTTTTCAAACTCCGGTCCTTTGTTTTTGGTAGCTTTCCTGGCCATTTTCTTTCAGTCGAAAGTATTAAAAAAATATCGTTTTACTGATTGGAATTCTTCTTCCACTTTTTCTTCTTGTTCCCCTGCTGGTTCTTCTGATAATTCTTGTTCTTCTGCTGTCCGCCGTTCTCGTTTCCAGAAACTGGCAAATGCAGTCCTTCCGGAATCTCTATGCGGTTGTCTGAAAGCATTACCATGTCCTTGAATATAGTCTCGTCAGAAACAGAATCCTTATTCCATATAAGATACTGCTGCTTCATATACTCGGCAATAGTCTTTATCATAAAGGCTCTGATCTGCGGGTCTTCCTGCTCAACTATGCTCTTGATCATGTTCTGGATATTTCTGCCGTAACATGCGGCCTTTATCGGTTCGGTCTGCAATGGTATGGGTGCCGGTTTTGTATGCAACGTCTCACGCGTAGGCATTGGATAAGGAGAATCTATATCTATCTTGAAATCCGATATGATCTGCACATGATCCCACAATTTATGCCTGAAATCATTGATATCCCTCAACTGGGGATTCAATATTCCCATCACCTTCACCACCTCCTTTATCTGCTCGTTACGTTTTTCCTTGTCTTCTATATTGCAGACATATTCTATCATTTTCTGAATATGCCTGCCATATTCAGGCATCTGCAACTTTTCTCTTTGGGTATTGTAATCCATATCAAGTCTTTTATAATTCGGGCGATAAAGTTACTATAAATCTCCAAATTATAGACATCAAATACAAAAAAAAAGGGATGAAGCCGTATCGCCGGCAATTGGCCTCCGCCCCCCCTTTTCCGAATCTCAAGAGTCCGCATGGCCGTTACTCAAGACAATCGAGTCCTGATTTTTCAGTGACTTCACAGCCAGTCTACGGGAGTATTCGCATCAATCAGTTAATTTTCAGACAGTTCAGTACGACGCCGACTACACACTCGATTTGGCCCCGGAAACGCAACATGCCTCAGAGTGCCCTCTGGCGGGGATTCGTTGTATTTTTCTTCTGCGGGCGCTGTCGAGTCTGTTCGCGCCTGCGCGGTATCTCACTGATTTTCAGTAATATATAAAAATCAGGCTTGCACACTCGCCCGAAAAACGCCCGAAATCGAGATGAGTCCGCAAGAGCCCTACGCAGCAATCAGTTCATTTTCAGATAGTTCAGTACAACGCCGACTGCACACTCGATTTGGCCCCGGAAACGCAACATGCCTCAGAGTGCCCTCTGGCGGGGACTGGTTTAATTTTTCTTTCGCGGGCGCTGGCGAGTCTGTTCGCGGCTCCGAGGTATCTCGTTGATTATCAGCAATATACAAAAGCTCAGTTTGCACACTCGCCTGAAAAAGGCCCGAAATTCAGGTGAGTCCGCAAGAGCTCTCCGCGGCAATTAGCTCATTTCCAAATAGTTCAGTACGACGCCGATTGCACACTCGATTTGGCCCCGGAAACGTAACATGCCTCAGAGTGCCTTCTGGCGGGGATTCGTTGTATTTTTCTTCTGCGGGCGCGATCGAGTCTGTTTGCAACTCCGCAGTACTCCGCTGATTTTCAACAATATATAAAAACCAAGCTTGCACACTCACCTGAAAAATGCAAAGAAAATGCCCGAAAAACCACAGGAAAATGCCCGAAAAACGCGAAAAACGTCGGGAAATCGTAGGAAACGTCCGGACATCCGAAAACCGACAGGGCAGTACCGGGAAAGCAAACAGCCGGGAACAGGCGGAAAGCATCGCAAGTGCCGGGAACAGCCGAAAACAGCCGGAAAACGAATGGAAGCGTCCTTGCAGCGCATTCTGCAACGGGTATGGACATAAAAAAAGGACAGCCTAACAAGAACTGTCCCATTTAGTAGCGGAGGCAGGACTCGAACCTACGACCTCCGGGTTATGAGCCCGACGAGCTACCAACTGCTCTACTCCGCGGTATTGTTTCGGACTGCAAATATAGACATTATTTTTTCTACTGCAAAAAAAATATCATTTTTTCTTTTTCATTTGTCTGAAATCAGACGGAGGAATACCGTATTTATTCTTAAAAACCCGGTAGAACGCCTGACGTGACGGAAAATTCAGCTTGCGGTACACATCCTCTATCTTGGCATCCTCTTCAAGAAGAAGAACGGAAGCCTCTTCCAATCTCATTTCCTTCAGCAATCCTTCAAAATCCGAAGCATATCTTCCGTAAGGATAAAACATCTCCACTATTTCCTTTTCAGCAACACCGAAAACCGACTTCATTGTTTCAAGAAGTTTTTCAGGCAATTCTGAAGAATATACGCAATTGTTTTTCATGTATTTCTCCATATTACGGAAAATGGCTTCATTGTCCGCCTCCAAATTTCTGTAAGCTGACACTTCCTTTTTCAGGCGCACTATTTCAGAAGACATCTCGGATTTTTTTCTTCACTGATTTTCAGTTTTTCCGCAATATCATCGTACTTATCCGACAATTTTCCGTATTTGGCATCCTTGAAAAGCGATACCACCACCGGTATTACTATCACAAGAAACAGCATTATAATAAAAAGCGTATTCCTCGTGCTTTTTACGGTATGTATTTCAAGTTTGAGATGGTTTATGTTGTTTTCAGACTCCTTTGACATTGAAAGAGTTTCTGATCCGAGAATCATCTGTTCAACTTCATTGTAATACCCTATAAAAAGAATTTCCTTCTGCTTGTTCTCATAAGCCTTTTCATATTCTTTTCTGGAGACATATACAGAATCGAGTATTTTGTGCGAACGCATCCTTGAATATATATTGTTCAGTCCTCTGACTCCATAGGAGGGTCTTATAAGTACCTGAGGAAATTCGGATGCTGCAACCTCCTCCAGATAATATATGGCATCTTCCATTCTGCCCTTTGAAATAAGATATTCTGCATACGAAAGCAGAAACGGAGCTGCCGCCACGGCAATACTTCGCGAATGTTCACGTGCAATAGACTCATAGAACAACACTATCTTCTTCACGTATTCCGCAGCAATATCAGGAAGTCCTCTTTTGACATATATCTCCGCCAATATTTCGTACAACGCATTATTCTGGCCAGACTTGAGAAAGTCCACATCCTTCAACCCTGCCTTTGCATATTTCTCCGCAGCATCAAGGCTGTCCATTGCATAAAGTACTTTTGACATGGTTGCAAAACGTCTGTTGAGCAGATTTCCGTCCGGCTGTTTAACATCAAAAAGACGCTTTGCATACGAATATGAAAGCCTGTAATCGCCCAAAAACAAGGCACATTGCGACAACTGGGAATTCATCATGGCATAATCCGCCTGACTGTCTTTCTGTTCCTGCAAGATGTTGTATTGGAGAAGTTTTTCATGATAAGCCCGTTCATAATCCCCCTGATTGAAATAATGATTATATAACCTGCCCCTGCAATAGGCCTCGACTTTCCCGTTCGAATACCTTACCGCATTTTCAAGCAGGTCCATGCAATATTCGTAACCTGCCGATATGTCCCTGGCATAAAGACTGTCGCTTTTACGGAGCATTTTCTGCCACTCTTCGTCATCAATCCCCCGACCAATATAAGAACAGGAGAATGAAAACATAATCATTGTCAGCAGAAAAAAAAACTTCATTTCAAATTCTTTCAATACAGATAAACACAACATAAACAACAACAGGGAACTGTGTCAAAAACGATGCCTTGACACGCCCCCTGCCATGATTTGCTTTCAATATGCTACTTGCTTTCAGCTACACCCCTTCCTGCCCTGAGGGCTTTTATGTTCAATTCGACAACTTCTCTTCCCTTCTTTGAGAATATGCGTTCTATACCTGCTTCGATTTTTTCAGGCTCCATTCCCAGATAAGGAGTAGCGGCTCCCAGCAGCACCATATTGGCAGCTCTTGCATTTCCGCAATCCTTTGCAATCTTGTCCACATCGAGGGAAACCACATTCCTTACTTTTCCGAGTTCAGCCATGACATCATTTATGTCCGGATAATTCGGTATGTTGATAAAAGGTTCGGAATTGGTGACAATCCATCCGTCTTCCGCAAGAAACGGAAGATATCTCAATGCTTCCATCGGTTCAAGGGAAATGATTATATCCGCTCCTTTCAAAGGTATCAGATCCGACAATATGGGTTCGGAAGATATTCTCAGGTTCGACTGCACGTCACCGCCCCTCTGACTCATGCCATGGACTTCGGCCTGCTTTATCCTGAGACCCTGATTCAATGCGGCTTCACCTATTATTGTAGCTATTGACAGTATACCCTGTCCGCCGACACCGGCCAATATTATATCTTTTTTCATGATTTACATCCTTTATTTAATGAGCGACTATTTTTCCTGCTGGGCCTTTTTCTGTCTTGCCTTTCTGTTGAAAGTCTGTATGCATTCCCTTCTTGGAATTATTACGGAAACTCCTTTGTAATTCAGTTCTTCCCTTATTACAGACTTTATCTCTTCCATGTTCTTTGCAAGAGGAACGACAACCCTGATATGCTCTTTTTCAACTCCTACAGCCTCGCATATTCTTTCGAGTTTTCCGGTTCCTGCAGAATCCTGTCCTCCTGTCATTCCTGTCGTAAGGTTATCGGAAATAACTACTGTTATGCTTGCATTGGAATTTACCGCATCCAGAAGACCTGTAATTCCGGAATGAGTGAATGTAGAATCACCTATCACTGCAACTGCAGGGAAAAGACCCGCATCCGCAGCACCTTTGGCCATCGTAATGGATGCACCCATGTCCACACAAGAATGTATGGCTCTGAACGGAGGCAAAGCTCCCAATGTATAACATCCTATATCACTGAATACCCTGTGATCAGGATAATCTTTCAACGCCTCGTTGAGAGAAGCATATACATCCCTGTGACCACAACCCTGGCACAGTGCAGGAGGTCTGTTGACTACAACCTGAGGTATCTTCTCCGACGGTTTTTCACCGAGGCCGAGAGCAGGCTTGATATTGTCGGCATTGAGTTCTCCAGTACGCGGAACTTCTCCGCTAAGACGGCCCATTACCTTTACCCCGTTGTCCAAAAGACCTCTGAGCAGTTCTTCCAGAAGAGGCTGGCCTTCTTCAAGTACAAGTACGGACTTGCATTCGGAAGCCATCTTTCTTACAAGCTTTCTCGGTACAGGATACTGCGAAATCTTGAGCACAGGATGCTTGCATCCACCTTTCATGTTTTCCATCAGGTAATTGTATGCGATACCGCATGCTATTATGCCCATGCTCTTGTCCTGTCCGTCAATATAAGAATTGAATCTACTGCCGACAGCCATTTCTTCAAGTTCTTCATTAAGCGCAAGGACTTCCATGTATCTTCTCCTTGAATTTGCAGGCAGAAGCACCCAGTCCATAGGGTTGGCAGGAATCCTTATTTCGTCATGAGATTCCATTCTGTCTTCAAACTCGACTACAGCCCTTGAATGCGCCATTCTGGTAGTGACACGCAAAAGAACAGGAGTCTTCATCTTTTCCGAAAGTTCGAAGGCATATGCAGTCATCTCATATGCTTCCTGCTGATTGGACGGTTCCATTACCGGAATAAAGGCGAATTTTCCATAAAAACGGGAATCCTGTTCATTCTGTGATGAATGCATTGAAGGGTCATCAGCAGCAACAACCACGATACCTCCGTTTGCCCCGGTAATTCCGGAATTGACAAAAGCGTCTGCAGCAACATTCATACCTACATGCTTCATGCAGACCAAAGCCCTTTTACCTACATATGACACGCCCAACGCTGCTTCCATTGCAGTTTTCTCATTGGTGCACCACTTGCTGTGCACACCTCTTTCCTTAGCTGCCACATTTCCCTGAATGAATTCGGTAATTTCAGTAGAAGGAGTACCCGGATAAGCATATACACCGCTTATCCCAGCATTGACGGCAGCCAATGCTATGGCTTCATCTCCCAACAGTAAAAGTTTCTTTTTCATCTCCGTTTGTGTTATTTTCCTAATAATTGTTATTTTTTTCTCCTACAAAATTAATTTTTTTTAGAAAAAAAAGAAACAATGTCATTTATTTTCACCACTGACTGTTCTCCTGAAGACAGTTCCTTTATATTCAACGTACCGCTGTTCATTTCATCTTCACCGGCTATTACAAGATATTTCACCGATTTGCGATCGGCATAGTCGAATTGTTTCTTGAGTTTCGTCTTTTCAGGATATATCTCCACATTCATACCGCATTTTCTCAAGGCGGCAGCGGCAGGTATCAGATACACGGATTCTTTTCTTCCCATATTGGCAAAAAGCACTTCAGTTCCTGAGACCGCCTCGTCAGGGAACTTGCCGAGTCCCTTGAGGACGTCATATATCCTGTCGGCTCCGAAAGATATTCCTACGCCGGACATGCCGGCAAGTCCGAATATTCCGGTAAGGTCATCATATCTTCCGCCTCCGCAGATGCTTCCTATTTCAAAATCCAGTGCCTTTACTTCAAAAATGGCTCCCGTATAATAATTGAGGCCTCTTGCCAGCGACAGGTCTATTTCCACACCGCATGAAACCCCTGCCGCCGATATCATCTCGAAAAGTTCGGACAGTTCGTCTATACCCTTCAGACCGATCTCAGATTCAGCCAGGATACTCCTCATCAGGGCAAGTTTTTCCGCATCCGAGCCTTTCATGGCAAGCACAGGTTCTATCCTGTCTATGGCATCCTTGTCTATCCCTTTCGAAGAAAGTTCTTCCTTGACAGCTTCTATGCCGATTTTATCTATCTTGTCTATCGCCACGGTTATATCGACAAGTTTGTCTGAATGACCGACAGCTTCAGCAAGTCCGGCAAGTATCTTACGGTTGTTTATCTTCAGGCATACGTTTATTCCGAATTTTCCGAAAACCTCATCTACAATCTGTACCAGTTCAAGTTCATTCAGCATGGATGTACTGCCTATGACATCCACGTCACACTGATAGAATTCCCTGTACCTTCCCTTCTGAGGTCTGTCGGCTCTCCAGACAGGCTGTATCTGATACCTTTTGAAAGGGAAGGCAAGTTCATTCTGATGCTGCACTACAAACCTTGCGAAAGGCACCGTAAGATCGTACCTGAGTCCTTTCTCACATACTTTAAGGGAAAGCGACGGACTGTTCGCTAGTTCTCCCGGTGCAATTCCACCGAACGCATCTCCTGAATTGAGAATCTTGAAGAGCAGTTTATCGCCCTCATCTCCGTATTTTCCGAGCAACGTACTCAGATTCTCCATCGAAGGTGTTTCTATGGGAGCATACCCGTATTTTCTGAAAACAGTTTTTACAGTGTCGAATATATAATTTCTTCCGGCCATTTCCGCCGGTCCGAAATCTCTCGTTCCTTTCGGTATGGATGGTTTCTGTGCCATATTTCGATTATTTCTATCTCCTTAATTTAGCGTCTATTGCTGCAGCAGCTTTTCTTCCGGCTCCCATAGCCAGTATGACCGTTGCTGCTCCGGTTACGGCATCTCCGCCGGCATATACGAATTCCCTTGTCGTCGCCCCGTCGGCATCGGCAACTATGCACCCCTTGCGATTCTGCTCCAGTCCAGGTGTCGTATTGGCTATAAGAGGGTTAGGCGAGGTACCGAGAGACATTATCACGACATCGGTATCTATATCGAATTCCGATCCAGGTATTGCCACAGGTGAACGTCTGCCGCTTTCATCAGGCTCCCCGAGTTCCATTTTTATGCATTTCAGGCCCTTTACCCAGCCTTTTTCGTCTCCCAGAACTTCGACAGGGTTGGTAAGCATCCTGAATGTTATGCCTTCCTCTTTCGCATGGTGCACCTCTTCAAGACGGGCAGGAAGTTCCTTTTCCGTTCTTCTATAGACTATCGTGACTTCGGCTCCAAGTCTGAGTGCAGTTCTGGCCGCATCCATTGCGACATTGCCTCCTCCTACGACAGCAACCTTTTTTCCTACGTATATAGGAGTGTCGTAATCGCTGTCATATGCCTTCATCAGATTGTTTCTTGTAAGGAATTCATTTGCCGAAACCACTCCGTTGAGGTTTTCCCCAGGAATGTTCATGAATTTCGGAAGACCTGCTCCTGATGCTATATATACTGCCTTGAATCCTTCCTTTTCCATAAGATAATCGACAGTAACAGTTCTTCCTACCACAACATTGGTTTCGAATTTCACACCCAATGCCCTTACATTGTCTATTTCAGGTTTTACAACCTTTTCTTTAGGAAGCCTGAATTCAGGTATACCGTATTCAAGCACGCCGCCGGCCTTATGGAGCACTTCAAAAATTGTCACGCTGTAGCCGAGTTTCGCAAGGTCGCTTGCACAGGCTAGTCCGGAAGGACCGCTGCCTATTACAGCTACCTTAATACCGTTGGCAGGCTTCTTGTCGGTGAACCTTATACCTTTCTCCCTTGTCCAGTCTGCGACAAAACGTTCAAGTTTTCCGATTGCTACAGGCTGTCCTTTCTTGCCGAGAATACATGAGCCCTCACACTGCGACTCCTGAGGACATACCCTTCCGCATATTGCCGGCAGCGAACTGTCTTCAGATATTACTTTTGCCGCCCCTTCAAAATCACCTTTTTCTACAAACGAAACGAAATCCGGAATCTTTATGGATACCGGACATGCCTCCATGCATGAAGGTTTCTTGCAATTAAGACATCTCGAAGCCTCAAGCATGGCCTCTTCCTGATTGTAGCCGTAACAGACTTCTTCAAAATTCCTTGCCCTTACGGCAGGATCCTGTTCCCTGACCGGAACTCTGTCTATTTTGTTTCTCATGATTATTATTCTCCCAATCCTATTCTACATTTATGATCTGCCTCTTTTTCGATATTCTTGTACATTCCCTGCCTTCTCATGGCTTCATCGAAGTCCACAAGATATGCATCGAATTCCGGTCCGTCTACACATGCGAATTTCGTTTTTCCGCCTATGGTAACACGGCATGCACCGCACATTCCTGTTCCGTCAACCATCAGGGTATTGAGACTGACTATAAGCGGCAATCCGTAAGGTTTGGCTGCCAGCATTACAAACTTCATCATTATCATAGGTCCTATCGCTACGGACTGATCATACTTTTCACCAGAATCAAGCAATTCCTTAAGCATGTCGGTAACGAGCCCTTTCTTACCTGCAGTTCCATCATCAGTACATATATACAGGTTGTCGCATACGGCCCTCATTCTGTCTTCCATTATAAGGAAATCCTTGCCTTTTGCCCCTATTATGACGTCAACCTTCACCCCGCGGGAATGCAGATATTTCACCTGAGGATACACCGGAGCAGTACCGAGACCACCTGCTATGAATATGAATCTTTTACCTCTCAACTCTTCGTCATTCATATGTATGAATTCCGAAGGCTGTCCAAGAGGGCCCACAAAATCCACGAACGATTCACCTTCTTCAAGATGGCATATCTGCCTGCTGGAAGCGCCGACTATCTGCGTAACGATTGTGACTGTTCCTTTTTCCCTGTTATAGTCACATATTGTCAAAGGGATACGCTCGCCTTTTTCGTGAGCTCTGACTATCAGAAACTGCCCCGGCTGTGCGGAAGAAGCCAGCCTTGGAGCTTCAACTTCCATCATGCATATGATGGGAGTAAGAAATTCTTTTTTTACGATCCTATACATAATCCTTTATGTTTTCGTGTTAATTTATTTCGATTACTACTAATACAATCTGTCAAACGAATACCCTGATTTTTTCAATTTTTTTATGATTTCCGGCAACCTGTTATACAATTTGTCGTTACGTAAATGCGAGACACCAGGATGAATCAGGATGACCGCCCCGTCAAGCCCTTCCTTTTCCTCATATTCGAAAAGCGAATCAATCAGGCTCTGGCTGCTCCTGTATTGAGTCATTCCAGGCACTGTATAGTCAGCCGGAGTAGCGGTTCCCGGAGTATAGTTGAGGACTCTGAAGCCAGCCGCACTCAATATGTTGACAGATTCGGCATTATACCACTCATACGGTGGTATAACCCATCTGGCATCCAGAGGACGTATACCGAACGAAAGGAGTTTTTCCATATTTGCAGCCATATCCGTCAAGAGCGAATCCCTGGAAACAAGACTGCTGTCCCTTTCCGTCCAGTCCGCATAAAGCAGATGTCCATCCGAATGCGGACCGACATAATGGCCGTCCTCTATGATTTCTTCTATTATACTCTTGTTCGCTGCGTCTGCAAGAAAATTTCCTGTAAGGAAAAAAGATGCCGCTATTTTATTTTTCTTGAGCACCTTCAATATAGTACTGCCGCCCTGAAACATCGAATCTGCCGTAAACACCAGATATATTTTTCTGTTTTCCGGTTCAATTCTTACAATAGCACCGTTGTTATCCTTAACAACGCTACGTCCTGATTTTCCCTCCAGGGAAGAAAGATAATATATCAGACCGGCTGTACCGTCCATTGTAGGTTCGTTGCTTGAATAGTCACCTATATCATCATGATATACAGCAACACCTTTATTGAATGCCTTGTAGGCATCATCATGAGTCAACGCGGCACCCGCCCTTGTCCTGAACACGTTTATATCGACAGGTCCATCCACAAGGCCGCCGTAAGGAAGATCTCCGTCTATCAATGTATATGCCGAATGCGGTTCTGACGGATAATCTGCTCCGGCGGGATAACCTACTATCATCGACGTACCCCACGGATTGCACCCGAAAAGCCAGTCCCTGAGGGCAGCCTCCATTTCCATGAAAGCGTCGTCACCTGTAACTTCATTGTAAAGGCGGCACTGTGAAACAGCTGCGGAAACCAGATTGTTCGAACACCACAGGAACGGTATTCCTATCATGAAAGGATCACCTTCCGCTCTGTTCTTTATTGACTGCAATCCCATTCTCATATACTCCGCATATTTGTCGGACAGGAGTGAATCCGAAATTGATGCGATTAGATAATGCCCTATATTTATAAACGGATAATATTGATAGTGTCTTCCTCTTCCGAGTTCCATCCATGGTGTAACCGGTTCAAGTTCGCCCCAATAATCCGCACGCTCAAGCCATTTTTTATCAGACGTAAGTCTGTACAGGGTAGCGGCAGCAAGTTCAACATCGTCGGTATAATTGTCTTCTTCATAAAAATAAGGAGACCTTAGACATGCCGTCTGTGCGACACCGGGATATTTTTCCGCCTCTTTGTAGGCAGCCTCGGCCTTAAACCATAGGTTTCTTGAAAAATCCGGTTCGGTATCCTTGAAAAGTTCTGCCCCCAAAGCGAATGACGAAGCGAATTTCGCAGCCGTAGAGGCCTTGCCTGTAGACCTGTTCTTGTGTTTTCCAAGGCCTTGCGGTTCTCCCGTAACATAATATACCGGTCTGCCGTTTCCCGGTCCCCAACCGTAGTCCACATCATCATCCTGCGGTTTTCTGAAACCGAGATGATCCCTGTCATCAGCTATCTGGTTGAACATGGTTTCCTCATCGGGATTCATTTTCATCAACCATTCCAGACCCCATTTTATCTCATCCAGAATATCAGCAACCCCATTGGATCCTGGTCTTCCGTCAGCTCCGAACCTGTCCCTGAAAATACTCTTGTCCTTTGCCTGCGAGTAAGCGAACATCATTTGATACAAAGCGGTCGAAGACGTTGTCACATACTGGAGATAGTCGGCTGCATCATGCCACCCGCCTGTAACATCTATCTTCTCCCCGTTCCTTGCAGGATGATCCACGATATAACCGTCATGCTGATGGCATTTTTCCCCTGTGAAAGGATTATCCCCGCAACGCTGCTGTCTCATATAGTTCAGCATAAAATCGGCGGCACCCTCATATACATCTTCCGCAATCCTGAAATTCGGAGAAACCGTACCGTTTGATTTGATGAAATATCCCCCTTCTTCGGCAAGAGAACTGAAATCCAGTCTGTATGCGCTTTTCATCCCCCATTTTTCACCGTTATACCTTACACCGCACGACTTGTAGACCTGAACTCCGTCTATCGCCCTGTAAACTTCGAAATTGCCGTCTATGTCAGCATCGGATATTATTACAGCCACTTTCACATCAGACGGTCTGTATCCAACCTGATTGATCCTTATCCACGCCTTTGCAAACGAATCATTCGCCAAGGCAAGCAGGATAAGAAGCATGAAAAACTTCTTGATGTTCATAATGTATCATATTAAATCCTACAAATATACGGAAAACTCACACAAATCCGTCAATTTCAGGAAAGAATTGACATACACAAAAGAAAAGGAGCCGTATGCATGTACATTGAAGTACATTGCTATACAGCCCCCTTGAATATTATCCGGCTATTTACAGCCTGCTCCTATTCGTTTCCAGTCTTTTCAGCTTTCTTTTCAGGATCCACTACGGTACCAGGATATCCGAGTTTGTCCAGCTCTTCAGCGAGTTTCTTTTCATCCGTCTTATCCTTTCTGTACAGGAACCATATTGTCTGATTGTCAATATCTATCTTAAGGTCCTTCACTCCCTTAACGAACGGAAGCTGTGCTGCGAGTTTGGCTTCGCAGTCAGCGCAGTGGATTGCCACTGAAAACAGTACTTCGGCTTCGTTATCCTTCAGCTTCGTCTTTTTATCCTGCGCGTTCAGTGGAAACGACACTATCAAGGCAAACAACAATGTCAAAAGTGCAAATCTTTTCATAATTCTTATCTTTAATCGGTTAATAATTCTGTTCTGTATAAAATCAGTTCTTCCATAATGTGAATCTCAGACCCGCATACACCTTGATTCCCATCAAAGGTCCCCAAATGGCCGTAGAGTTGAAATCCGTAGCATAGGGATTTTCTGCATTTATGATGGGATCCGGCTGCTTGTAGTTGAGAAGGTTCTCTCCTCCTACATACACATCCACGTTCTTGAATTTTCTCGTCACCTGTGCATAGAACATAGGATATACAGGTGAATAAGCATCATTCCTGTTTTCTACGAAATAAGGCAGTCTCGCAGGGCCGTTCAACTGGGCAGTGAAATCAAATGTCCATATATTCATTCTTGTAGCGTACTGAAGATTGAGGACACCCTTGTATTTGCTCATCAGAGGAGAATCCACCAGTCCCTGACCCTGAAGTTCGACTTTTGCATCCGTATATCTGAAAGTGGCCATAACGGTAAACCTTTCTACAGGTTCCATCGAAAAGTCTACCTGATAGGAGTTTGTATATGATTTTCCGCCATTGAGATTGTAGATTCTCACTGCGTCGTTCTGAAGTTCCTGGTCTACAATTACCTGCTTCATGAAATCTGTTCTGAAATAATCGAAACTTACATATGCGTCTTCCCCGTATCCAAGTTTGAAATATGATGTCAGATTCGCTCCGTATGTCCATGCATCTTCCACATCAAGATCCTTGTCCACCAGAATTCGGCGGCCTGTAGAGAGCATCCCAAGATTGTCGGCCACTATGTTCGGGGTTCTGAAACCGCGACCTCCTGTTACCCTGAACACGAGATTGTCTGTAAATGAATATTTCAGATTCATTCTCGGAGCGAAAAGATAACCGTAGAGATTGCTGTAATCGAGTCTGAGGCCTCCTATTGCAGTAAGTTTTTCTCCATAATGGTAAGTATACTCACCATAGACCCCGGCAGTGACTTCCTCACGTCCTGGATATATGAGGTTCCTGTGTACCATTGAATTGTCCTGACTTACTTTCTCAAGCCAGAAATCATTGAGCGTTTCATCTAGTCTGTCGTATTTTGCAGAGAGTCCGAGTATGAATTTATGGCTGTCATTGATTTCATTGTTGTACATGACATTGAAAAAGCCGGAATGCTGATCTCCGTTATAGTCCTTCATTCCATAGAATGAGTTTACATTATGGTAGCTGTAATCGGCTACGAACGCCATGTTTTTCTTCTGGTCAGCCGTAAAAGGTATTCCGACCTTCACATATGCATTGACTCCCCTGTTCTTGATTTCGGATCCCCATATTTCCGATGTACCGGATTCGGCGGAAGGCCATGAATCACCCTCTTTGTAATAATTTCTTTCAGAACCTTTTTCATAATCCATCTGTCCCCCTGTTCTGTTTTCAGAAAGCGCTCTGACCCCGAAACGTACCTGAATACCGTCCTGCACGAAATAAAGCCACCTGTTGGAGAAATTGAACTGCATTGTATTCGGTTCATCCCTGAAACCGTCCTTGTTAGAATCATGCTTTGCCGGATCCGTAGAAAAATGTCCGAGGATCACCGTACTCCAGTTATCATCCAGCTGAAGTGAGGAGGCCACATTCGCCTCGGTTCTCAGCATGTTGCTCAGGAACAGATTGATAAACAGAGGCTGTTCGGCGGTAGGTTTCCTGTGCTCCATGTTTATCTGGCCCGTAATTGCCTCAAGACCGTTCACGACAGACGAAGGCCCCTTGGCAATCTGTATGCTTTCCAGCCACTGACCCGGGATGTACGAAAGTCCGAACGGAGAAGCCAGTCCCCTCATCACCGGTCTGTTTTCGTCAAGCATCGCAGTATAGACACCTGAAAGTCCGAGAAGTCTTATCTGACGTGCCCCTGTGACCGCATCGGAATAGCCTACAGAAACACTTGCCGAATTTTCGAAACTTTCAGCAAGGTTGCAGCATGCCATCTTGCAAAGTCCGGCAGCCGAAATCACTTCAGTCCTTACTGGAGTGACTTTTGACAGATAGTTGCCGTCCTGCTTTCCGGTAACGACAATCGAACCCAGTTCATTTTCAGGATAAAGATTGAATTCCAGATCAGACATGTCGGGTGTTACCCTTATCGTATCCCTGGTATACCCCACATAGGTAGCCACAAGTGTAGCTTCCTTGACACTTGCAAAACTGAATGTGAAATTTCCGTTCACGTCTGTCTCTATTATATTCTGTGTTTCCAGCCAGTATACTGTCGCAAATGGAGCAGGCTCCTTTACATTATCCGACTGATTGAAGTATACAACTCCATTGAGCGATTTCGCATGAAGCGAAACCGAAAGAATCAGCATGATGCCGATTAGCAATAATTTTCGCATTTTATTATTTGAATTTCAGGTTTTACAAAATATTGGAAAATCCGGTCCGGAAACGGACCTGAAATGACGGCCGTCATGCAGCCGCATGCAAAACCCTATATGCTATATGCGCCACTGAGAGTAGAGCGGAAGAAATCCGGCATCCGCATATGAATGAAAATCATTCACTTTTGCCGTAATTGCATGATTAACGTATTCCGGATTCAACCTGATTTCCGTGCAGTACACATGATATGCGTTCCCGTTGCAGAAAGGAAGATATTTTTCATCGGAATTAGTCATCTGGTCCGTATCAAGAACCAGTATTACATTGCTGCAGCATCCTGGAGACTTTATAACGGATACGGACTCTCCTTCGCAGGCAGGCAGGCAGGCACACTCCCCGCAACTGCACGAAGATTCCACATTATGTTCAACGGAGTGCGAGTGATACAATATCCGTCCGTCAGGAAGCCTGTGGGAATGGATTTTTTCACAACTCAGATCCGCCCCTATCGCAGAGAGCAGATACGTGCTTTTGTCTACCCTGCAATGATGGGCACAAACTCCCGTTCCTGCCATGATATAGACAAGAATCATGAAAAAAGCCGCTATTTTTTTTAAAAACTGCATAATCTTTGCAAAGATAAAACTTTTTGGGTGACGAACCACATTTTTGCTAACTTTGATTAACAGTTAAATTTTACAGACTACATATGAAACAATTTTTCAAGGCCCTGCTGGCCACATTCATAGGTGCACTAGCGGCATTCTGCATCGGAATCATGGTCGTCATATCGGTAATATCTTCCATGCTTACATTTCCGGGGGGAACCGTCGCATCTGTTCCAAAATCCGCAATTCTGAAAATAGATCTGGCCCAACCTGTAACGGATACCAAAACCTACGATCCATACGCCATGATAACATCAGGAAGTTCTGCCCGGACCCTTTCTACTCTTGAAATGATAAGGGCAATCGAAGCGGCAGCCGTTGATCCTGCCATAAAATTCATTTATGTAAATGCCGACAACTGCCTGCTGATGCCCGCGCAGACAGAAGAGATAAGGGAAGCCCTGACAAGATTCAGACAATCCGGAAAGGCAGTGGTAAGCTATGCGACAACCTACACGCAGAACGCATATTATCTCGCTGCAATAAGCGACAAGATAATCCTTAATCCGTATGGGGATGTACAGCTTTTAGGTATGAGCTCCAACGTACTGTTCTTCAAGGATCTGCTTGACAAACTCGGCATTGAGGTACAATTGATAAGACATGGCAGATTCAAGGCTGCCGCCGAACAGTTCCTGTACAACGGACTTTCAGATGAAAACCGCGAACAAATTACAGCCTATATGAATTCCATATGGAAAAAAAGACTTGGCAGCATTGCCTCCGACAGGGAAATCGATATTGAAGTCCTTTCCGGGAAAATAGACAATCTTGAACTTAGTTCGGCTGAAAAGGCAGTAGAATCAGGTCTTGCAGACGAACTCATGTACAAGGATGAACTTGAGGAATATCTCAAGAACCTGAGCGGTACTGCAGCCGGGAACAATCTTCCTTTAATTACGGTAGACACCTATATAAAGAACAGAATAACCGAGAACTTCAAGGCAGGCGACAGGATAGCTGTCGTATATGCCGGAGGAAATATTCTGTCCGGATACTCTGATACGGACATAACCTCTGACAAATATATCGAAATACTTTCCGGGATAAGAAAAGACCCCTCCGTAAAAGCAGTGGTACTCAGGGTTGATTCTCCGGGAGGAAGCGCCGTAGCTGCAGAAGAAATAGCGAGGGAAATACGGCTTCTCAAAAAAGAGAAACCTGTAATAGCAAGTTTCGGCAACTATGCGGCTTCCGGCGGTTACTGGATATCCGCGGAAACCGATCATATCTTTACCGATTATTCGACCCTGACGGGTTCGATAGGAGTATTCAGCATGATTCCGAATTTCAAAAAGGGAATGAATGGAATACTGAAGATAAATTCAGATGTCATAAAAACAAATGAGCATGCCGACATGTTCTCCCTTACGAGAGCACTCGACGGACAGGAAACCGCATATCTGCAAAAGACTGTGGAAACCATTTACGACCGTTTTCTGGAAATAGTTTCCGAGGGAAGGGACATGCCTGAAGACAAGGTTGACGAAATAGCACAGGGAAGGGTATGGTCTGGGGCCGATGCGCTGAACATAGGCCTTGCTGACAAAAGAGGAGGTCTGTTCGACGCAATAAATTATGCAGCTGCCGTTTCCGGCATTTCCGAATACAGAATATCCGAATATCCTGAAGTCAAGGCCCCTTTCGAGCAGATAATGGAAATGCTCGGAAGCGCGGGTGCAAGTGTCAAGACATTTGCCGAACCGGCTAAAATATACAGAAGCATGGTGGAAAACATAAGGACGGAATCAGGCAGCGTTATGGCAAGGGTGCCTTATGACCTGCATATAGCACAGTAACGGCTGCAAGTCCGGCATATCATCCGACATATCGTTTATGAAATAGACAGTATTTAAAAACAATATCAAGTAAAATGAAAAAATTCTTTATGACGGCTGCATCCCTGCTGCTGTTTACGGCTGGTTATGCAGGTTCGGAAAACATCCGTCCCCAGTGGATGAGGATGTGCTCCATTTCTCCCGACGGCAAAGAAATTGCCTTCACTTACAAGGGAGACATCTTCGTAGTTCCTACCGAAGGCGGCAGGGCAAGACAAATCACCTCTAATCCTGCGTACGACACAGCCCCAGTATGGAGTCCTGACGGAAAGACCATAGCTTTCGCTTCTGACAGAAAGGGAAGTTTCGACGTGTATACGGTTTCAAGAGAAGGAGGCATACCTTTCAGGGTAACCACGCATTCAGGTTCGGAGACACCTGTAACATTTGCCGATGACTCCACGATTATATTCAAGGCAAACATAATGCCTTCTGTGAATGATTCAAAAATGCCTTCCGGCTCTTACGGACAGATGTACAGTGTCTCCGTAAAGGGGGGAAGACCGGAAATGACGGTATCTATGCTCATGGAGGACATGAAACTGTCTCCTGACGGCAGACAAGCACTCTATCATGACCGTAAAGGTCCTGAAAACGCATTCAGGAAACATCATACATCATCTGTGGCAAGGGATATCTGGTCATGCGGAATAGATGAAAACGGAAAACCGTACGATTTCAGGAAAATAACCGATTTCAGCGGAGAAGACAGGAATCCTGTATGGGACGGTAATTCCGCATTCTTCTATCTGAGCGAAAAGGACGGTTCCTTCAATGTCTACAGAAAAGATCTCAAGGACGGGAACGAAACCAGGGTTTCATTCCACAAAGACAACCCTGTAAGATTTCTGAGCAGATCGGACAACGGGATACTGTGTTATGGATATGACGGTGAAATATACATATCAAAGGAAGAAAACGGCAAATGGAATGAAAACAAGGTAAATGTTTCCATCCTGCGCGACGAAACGGAGGACAACCTGGAAAAAGAGGTTTTCCGTTCAGGTGTAAGAGGAGACTTTGCCGTTTCTCCGGACGGCAAGGAAATAGCATTTGTACTCAGAGGAGATGTATATGTCACTTCCGTTGAATATGAAACAACAAAGAGGATTACGAATACGGCAGAACAGGAAAGATCGGTCGACTTTGCGCCTGACGGACGCTCCGTTGTCTATGCATCCGAAAGGGACGGCGTATGGCAGATATATATGTCGAGCATTGTAAGAAAGGACGAAAAACAGTTCTGCTATGCCACGGAAATAAACGAAAAAAAATTGACAAACAGCAATATCACATCTTTCCAGCCGATGTTCAGTCCTGACGGGAAGGAAGTGGCGTTCATAGAGGACCGCAGCGGAATAAGCGTAGTAAATATCGAATCCGGCAAGGTAAGAAATGTGATGGACAAAAAATACCAGTACTCATATTCGGACGGAGACCAGTGGTATCAGTGGAGCCCCGACGGGAAATGGATACTTACCGACTACATAGGCAACGGAGGATGGAACAACAAGGATGTGGCTCTTGTAAAGGCAGACGGCAGCGGAGAGACGCATAATCTTACCGAAAGCGGATATACCGACGGAAATGCCAAATGGGTACTTGACGGCAAAGCCATGATATGGTTCAGCGACAGGGCCGGATACAGAAGCCACGGAAGCTGGGGAGCGCAGAACGACGTATACATGATGTTCTTCGATGTGGAAGCATATGAGAAATTCAGAATGTCCGAAGAAGAACTTGCATTGTACGAAGAAAAGACAAAAGAAGAAAATGAACAAAAGGCCGATGAAAAAAATTCGGACGGGAAAAAGGCAAAAAGAAACAAAAAGGACAGTAACGGCAAGAAAGAAGGGGAAGATGAAAAGGAAAGCGTTTTCGAACCGGATCTTGAGAATTGCCGTGACAGAATCGTAAGGCTGACTTTAAGTTCAGGAACACTTGCCGACGCTTACCTGTCGGAAGATGGAGAGACTCTTTATTATATCACCAAAATCGAGGGAAGCTATGATTTGTGGACCGTTGAAACCAAAACCGGAAACTGCAAGCAGCTGGTTAAGGGAATCGGAAGTACGCCTCTGGTACCGGACAAATCCGGCAAGGCCCTTTATCTGTGTACAAACGGCAGCCTCGGAAAACTGAACCTTGCATCAGCTTCCATAGAACCGGTTTCATTCAAGGCCGATTTCGACTACAGACCGGCTGAAGAAAGGGAATACATGTTCGACCACGTATGGAGACAGGTAAAAGACAAGTTCTATGTCGAAGACCTGCACGGTGTAGACTGGGACATGTACAGGGATATATACAGGAAGTATCTGCCGCATATAAACAACAACAGGGACTTTGCAGATGTCCTTAGCGAACTGCTCGGAGAACTGAATGCTTCCCATACAGGGGCATCATACATGGGTGGAGGTTCGGCAGCACCTACCGCCGAACTTGGAATGTTCTTTGACGAAAAACATGAAGGAGACGGTCTTCTTATATCTGAAATCATAAAAAGAAGTCCTGCAGACCTAATGAAAACAGATTTGAAAAAAGGTTGCATAATAGAAGCCATAGATGGGGAAAAGATACTCGCCGGAATGGATTACTTCCCGCTTCTTGAAGGAAAAGCAGGCAAAAACATCAGGTTGTCCGTATATGACCCTTCGACCGGAAAAAGATTTGAAGAAAGTATCAAGGCCATAAACAAAAGCGCTCTTTCAAACCTGCTGTACAGAAGATGGGTTGACAGATGCGAGGAAACGGTAGAAAAGATGTCGGATGGAAAAGTCGGCTATATACATCTGAGTGCGATGGACAGTCCTAGTTTCAGGGAAATGTACAGCCGTCTTCTCGGAAAATACAGAGACTGTGAAGCGGTTATCGTCGACACAAGATTCAATGGCGGAGGATGGCTGCATGACGATGTACTTACCCTTCTCAGCGGCAAGACTTATCAGAAGTTCATAGCCCACGGACAATTCATAGGCAATGATCCTTTCAACAAGTGGTGCAAACCTTCATGCATGCTGGTATGTGAAGGAAATTACAGTAACGCACACGGAACCCCATGGCTGTATCAGGAACTCGGAATAGGCAAAATAATCGGTGCTCCGGTTCCGGGAACCATGACTGCAGTATGGTGGGAAAATCTGATAGATCCGACTCTGGTATTCGGCATACCTGAAGTAGGATGCGTGGACATGAACGGAAATTATGCAGAAAACATGGAGCTGGAACCTGATATTGAAGTATACAATTCGCCACAGGGAATACTCGACGGCAGGGATGAACAGCTTGAAGCAGCCGTAAGACACATGCTTGAGACTATCGGAAAATAAACTGCGGTATAAACAGCAACGGAAGAAAGTGCATCACATGAAAGAGATGCACTTTTTTTCATTTGGCCCTGTAACGGTTGTCCGTCCTTAATCCGAGAACGGCGACGATTTCTTCCGTTCCGTCAGCACGTACATTCACAAGGACCCTAACGTTCCTTTTGCTGAAACGGTCTATCTTCCTGTCGACAAGAAAATCGCTTATCTTTTTGAAACGGTCCATTCCGAGAGGCTTGAACCTGTCTCCTCTGCGCCACTTACGCACATGAAGCGGAAAGACAAGCCTGCTTTCGTCTATAACATGCACCGAAATCGGCATACCCTTTATCTGATCGGCTGAAAGTCCGGATGAAGAAATCACTGAAACTCTTGTCCCGTCATGTCCCCCGCATTCGTAAGGCAGTGCATGGACTGTTTCATCTCCGTACTCAGCCGCCTCGCCGTATATTTTGAGAACATTGCGATCCTTCAAAAGGCAGTATGACGGAGAAAAAAATTCCTTGCCAGGCTGGCCGTCCAGCACCTCGTATATTTTCAGCACCTGCGATGAATTGAATCCGAAAGGTTCAAGAAGACGGAAGAGCCAATATGCCGGGGATTTGAAACCCTTAAGCCTTTTCACATCGATTTCATAATATACTGTTCCGTCGGGAAGACAAATCTTCTTCAATAATCTGTCCCGGTGTGTCATGTAAAGGTCATCCAGAATCTCGGAAGCCTGAGTAAAAAACGCCATGTCCCTCGACACCGTGTTCAAAAAAGACGAATTGATTTTCTCAAGTTCAGGAAAAACGATGTTCCTCAACTTGTTGCGTGAATATTCAGATTCAAAGTTCGTACGGTCGTCATGATATGGAACCTTATTGTAATGGACATAGTCCGCAATATTCCTGCGCTTGAATCCAAGAAGAGGACGCAGGATATTTCCGTTGACAGGTTTTATCCCTGACAATCCCCTCAGACCTGTACCCCTTACTATATTGAGGAAAAGCGTTTCCACGCTGTCATTGGCGTTATGTGCTATCAGCAGGTAATCGAATCCGTGTTCATCGATAAGTTCGGCGAACCATCTGTATCTCAAATCTCTGGCAGCCATTTCCACGGAAACAGAGTTTTCCGCCGCATATGCAAGCGTATCGAATCTGCGTACATACAGATCTACCCCCCAGTCATCAGCAAATGCCCTTACCAGACTTTCGTCTGAATCACTTTCTTCACCTCTGAGTGAAAAATTCACGTGTGCGACGGATGCTTTCATGTCCAGGGATGAATATCTGACGAGATTGGCCATACACATCGAGTCCATACCACCGCTCACAGCCAGCAGTACGGACGGCCTTTCCTTTCCGGAAAACATTTTTTCCAATATTGCATCAAATTCAGACTGCATATCCGATCAGTATCACTAATATCAATAGCCACCGAATGTATATGACAACCCGACTCCTACAGTCTCCTTGAACTGCACCTTAGGAGACTTGTGCCCGTCCTTTCCCTCTATCAGGATTTTGTCATCATATATCAGATTGGTCCTCACGTTCAGGGAAAGGAAACGTGTCACCTTGATATCCGCAACCATATCCCAGTTTATCTTTACATTCTGTGGTGAATCGAGAAAATCCGAAAAAAGAGTCAACGATGACTGCAATCCGAGTTTTTCACCGAATTTCTTCACAAAGTCAGCCTTCAGCTGTGCACCCAGCTCCACCCTTACTGCCTCGTTCTCGTCATTACCGTATTTCGTTCTCAGGGATTCGTTTTCGACTATGACCAGGTTTCCGGTCAGAGGTGCGAAGTTGATTGAAAGTGATGAAAACGGCTTATAGTCCGCACCGAGACCAAGTGTAATGTTTCCGGGCGACATGAATACCGACTGCAGTATATATGGATCTCCTTTCTGCGAAGGATATTTGAAACCCGGAGTAAACTGCGTCTTGAAATTGAAGATCGCCGAAAGGAACAGTTTTTCTATTGCCTTGTATCCCCATTTGCTGTCAAGTATGATTTTGTCATCGGACTTTTTGTATATGTCGTCTATGGCCTGGACAAATCCATAACCCAACTGGAGACGGTTTTCCCAGAACATGGCGCCTTTTGCATAGTTGGCCTTCATGTCCAGATATGCACTCAAGGCAACGGAATTTCCACCCCCGTCGGCCCAGTTAGCCAATGCCACCTGGGAAAAATTGACCTGTGTCAAAATACCATTGGACCAATATTTTGGCGGAGGTTTCGGCACATACTCTATTTCCGGTATCTCATAAGATCCGGCTATAGAGCGCAGGATACCTGCTGCCGTTTCAGGAACAATCCTTCTTTTCACGGAAAGACTGTCTTCTTGTGAAAATGCGGGCACCGCCCCTGCCGACAACATTGCAAACCATGCCGCCAACACAATATATCCGCGTGAAATCCTATTCATCCGTGTCAGCCAATACGTCATCGGAATTATACTGATACCCCATGCGCTTTGCCGTCCTCATTTTTGAGGATTCTATCTTTGCATTTATCTGTTCTACACTGGCTACCTTCACCAGATCGAAAGGAGGGACAAGCAGATCGAATGAAAGAGAATACAATATGGCGGATTCAACCGCACTTACAAGCTCTTCGCGTGTAAGCTTCACCTTACCGAAGTTCGTTACGTAACGTCTCTTCTGACGCTTTCCTTCCACAAAGAAATATCTGTCCTTGTTGACGAATATCCTTGCCACCAGATAACCCAGGTCTTCCACCCTGTTGTATTTCAACGAATCCGAGAGGAAGTTATAGACATTGATTACCCCGCAATATGAATTCAGCGGATCCTGCCTTACATAGTCGTAACGCCATATCCTGTGGTCCCTGTCGAACTGGAATACATCACTGTGCATACTGAAAACGAGAACGTCATCCGCAAATTTCAGTTCTGCCTCATGCTTTCCCCTGTCCCTGTATTCCATCCGGACACGTCTCTCAGAGTTGTCAAGTTCTTCATTTATGTCATTGCTCATTTCGCCAAGCACGTCCTTGAGCGAACTGAAGACGTCAAGTGTCTGGAAATACACTTTTGATTTTATCTGGGACTTATGATTCAGCTGGCTGATTATCTGTCCCCTCGGTAAAGGATCTTTTGTCATATATTTTATTTATATACTTGTATTTTGCATTTGTTCTGTCATACCTTAACATCAATATGCCTTGGCAAAAACCACACGTCCGCTGGAAGGTTTGCCGGAATATATGCAGCTGCCCTTCCCATTGTCAGGATAGGTATCAATAGGTATGCATCTTATCGTAGCCTTCGTCTCTTCCTGGATTCTGGCTTCCGTTTCTGAAGTTCCGTCCCAATGAGCAAGGACAAAACATCCTTCTTCTATTTTTCTCTTGAATTCGTCATATGTATCAACCTTGCACACCCTGCTTTCACGGAAATCGTATGCCTTCCTGTAGATGTTCTTCTGTATATCGTCAAGCAGATCCCTGACATAGGTACCGATACCTTCCGAACCTACAGATTCCTTTTGCAGGGTATCCCTTCTTGCCAGTTCCACAGTACCGTTCTGAAGATCACGCGGACCTATGGCAATACGTACAGGAACACCTTTCAGTTCCCATTCCGCAAACTTGAAGCCTGAACGCAGATTGTCTCTGTCATCGATTTCTACGGTAAAGCCCTGAGCCTCTATTTCAGTTTTCAGTGAATTCATCTTTTCGATTATCGCCTTCCTTTCGTCATCAGTCTTGAAAATAGGCACCATCACCACATGTATAGGGGCAAGTTTAGGAGGAAGTACAAGTCCGTGGTCGTCACTGTGCGCCATGATCAGAGCACCCATAAGCCTTGTCGAAACACCCCATGAAGTAGCCCATACATATTCGAGAGAACCTTCCCTGGATGCATACTGTACGCCGAATGCCTTCGCGAAATTCTGTCCGAGGAAATGAGATGTACCGGCCTGAAGAGCCTTGCCGTCCTGCATCATTGCTTCTATACACAAGGTATCTATCGCTCCAGCAAACCTTTCGCTTTCCGTTTTACGGCCTACTATTACAGGCAGAGACATATATTCCCTTGCAAACTTCGCATATACGTTTATCATCCTCTCACATTCTTCAATCGCCTCCTCCCTGGTAGCATGGGCAGTATGACCCTCCTGCCACAGGAATTCAGCCGTCCTTAAAAAGAGACGCGTCCTCATTTCCCATCTCACGACATTGGCCCACTGGTTGCACAGAATGGGCAGGTCCCTGTATGATTTGATCCAGTTCTTGTATGTATTCCATATTATGGTTTCCGAAGTAGGTCGGACTATGAGTTCTTCTTCAAGTCTGGCTGAAGGATCTACTACCACTCCGGGGCCGTCAGGATTTGTCATAAGCCTATGATGGGTAACCACGGCACATTCCTTTGCGAAACCTTCCACATGCTCGGCCTCCCTGCTCAGAAACGATTTGGGTATGAACAACGGGAAATAGGCATTCTTATGTCCGGTTTCCTTGAACATTCTGTCGAGCGCGGCCTGCATTTTTTCCCATATGGCATATCCGTAAGGTTTTATGACCATACATCCTCTTACTGCGGAATTTTCCGCCAAATCAGCCTTCACAACAAGATTGTTGTACCACAGAGAATAATTCTCGTCTTTACTTGTAACCTCTTTAGCCATTGTAAATATTTTGGTTATGGTATAAATTTTGATATATTTGTTAAATAATTAGGAGACAAAAGTACGAAATATTTTAAAACACCGGAGGTTTTATGAAAATCATTGATAAAAATAGGGCAAATAAGCTCGTTATATCCGCAATGGCGGCATTTATGGCTGTTTCGTGCGGGACTTCGGCATACTTTTCCAACAACTCTTTTGAAAACGGCATCTATTATACTCCTGCCAAACCGTCAGCAGCCCAGGTTGCAAAGGAAAGGGCCGAACTTGCCGAACTTCAGAACGAAACGAAAAAGACGATATCCAAATACTATCTTGTAAAGACGGAAAGTTCGGAAGACAACGTTTCCGAACAGAATGCTACCATAATCCCGCTTGCTGACGGTGAGACGTATGAAGAGCGTCTTACAAAATTCGATTCGCCGCAATATACGGTAAATCTGAACATCACCTATGATCCATGGTATGACTGGTACGCATTTCCGTACTACGGATGGAGTTACTGGAGCCGCCCGTACTGGTGCCGTTACGGTTTCAGCTGGAATTACTGGCATCACTGGCATCATTTCGGATGGTACGACCCATGGTATGATCCATGGTACGGTCCATGGGATCCATGGTACGGTCCTTATTACAGTTGGTACAATCCCTGGTTCGATCCATGGTATGGTCCTTACTACGGATGGTACAACCCGTGGCATCACGGAGGATACTGGCCTGCATACGGTCCTAATGCCGGCAGAGGCAGGGACATATATTACGGTTCGAGGAATAATGTGGCAGGCAGCAGCTACAGCCCTGTTGCAGGAAACAGGAACAGCGGCAGCTCATACAGAAGAGTTTCTTCAGGGGCCGATACCAAGAGCGGATACAATCAGGTAAGAGGCTACGGAGAACTTTCGATACCGAGAAATTCATCAGGCATATCGAACAGTTCCGCAACAAATACCTACAGAAGGACATCAAGCGGCACGACCGGCTATAACAAAGGTAATGCAGTATCAACCGGAAATACATCCGTAAGCACCTACAGAAAACCTGTCAACAGCAATTCCGTTTCAACTCAAAGCTATTACAGAACCAACAGAAACGAAAATTCAAATGTCAGAACAGAATTCAGAACTAATACAAATAGCCAGAATTCAAGTTCACAATACAGAAGGACAAATAGTTCGACATACAACAGAAGTTCTTTCAACAACAGTTCTAGCAATAGCATACAAAGGTCCAACAGCGGAACTACAAACAGCGGAAGAAGCACATACAGAAGAAGATAACAGAGTCAAGGAACTAAAATGAAAATGATGAAAAAAACGATATTGATTCCATTGTTCGCGCTGATGTTGTCCGGTATTGCAACCGCACAGACAGCATATGATGCGTTGAGATATTCCCAAAACAGGTACGAAGGCACTGCAAGAAGCGTATCCATGGGTAATGCCTTTACAGGTCTGGGCGGAGAAATCGGAGCCATAAACATAAATCCGGCATCTTCAGCTTTGTACAGATACAGTGAATTCGTGATAACCCCTACTTTCGGAAGATCAGTTTCGGAAGTGAATTACCTTGACACAAAAACCAGGGAAGGGATATCCAGAGTAGGACTTTCTAATGTAGGATTCGTCATTCCGTTCAATACAGGCAGAAACAGCGGGCTCGTAAATTTCAACATTGCCCTGAACTGCAACAAGACGGACGACTACAATTACAGAAGCATGGCTTCCGGAGTGAACGGTCAGTCAAGCTGGCTTTCGGCACAGGCAGCAGCCGCAACCGGAATACATAACAGCCATCTTGACATAATAGACGGTGGATATGATCCATTCTTCGAATCGTCAGCTCCATGGAAAACCATTTTGCTGTGGAACAGCTCCCTGTTGTCCCCGCTCGGGGAAGACGGTCTCAATTATTATGGAGCTACGGAGAACATAGACGATGAAAACGGTACCATATCCCTCGGAGGCCCGATAAATCAGGAATTCTACCAGTATGCCACAGGATTCAAATCCAGATTCGACATAAACTTCAGCTGGAACATAAGCAATTTCCTTTTTTTCGGAATGAATATAGGAATCCAGGACATCAGCTACCGATACTATGAATCGATGGGCGAAACAGCCGTGAATCCTTCCGATTTCCAGAGCGGATTCAACAGATTCAACAACGAATACAGACTTACGACAACAGGAAGCGGTTTTGATTTCAACTTCGGAATAATAGCAAAACCTGTAAAGGGATTGAGCATCGGAGCATCCATATCCACTCCTGCATGGCTTTATCTTAAAGACAATTATGATGAATCCATATATGCACATATGAATGCTGTTCCTGGATATGATGAATACAAACAGAGTATAGAATCGCCTCTCGGAGAATATAACTACAGGATAAATACCCCGTTCAGATGGAGTGTGGGAGCAGCGTATGTATTCGGCAAATTCATGGTAATAAGCGCCGATTACGAGAATATCGACTATAGCAAAGCTGCCGTGATGAATTCTCTGGGGAACAGGTCCGATTTCAGGGATGTGAACAATGAAATAATCTCCACATTCAAGTCTTCCGACATATTCAGAGCCGGACTGGAAGTCAGACCTGCGGAATTTCTTTCCTTGCGTGCCGGATACAACTATTACGGATATGCTGACAAGAACGACACGTTCGGACAGTTGCATACCTGTTCCGCAGGTATCGGCATCAGTTCCAAAGGAGGATTCTTTGCGGATCTTGCGTACCTGCACTATTTCAATACAAAGGAAAGCTTTTCCCTTTACAATGACGTAGATGCCATGACAGCACCGATAGGCAACAAGAATGACTGGAAATTCAAGTTCCTGCTGTCTTTAGGATTCAGATTCTGAAAATTTTATGTGATTAAAGATACGATGTCGTATTCGGACCTTCGTGAAAAAGGAGGTCCAGTATAGACAATCCAGGAGTAAAACCGTGCTTATGGCTGAAAACCTGATAGTACGGTTTTATTTCATATATTTCCGAGTAATCCTTCTTCGGAGATATGATTTTTCTGAGATCCACAATGCCGACAGGATTTTTGTCATAATCCACGGTTACGGAATACCGTTTCCTGATGCCAGCCAGGTTCATCACCAGTTCCAGGAATTCCATGTTCATGTCAAAAAGGAACTTATGTTTCTTTTCATAGACCGGCAGAATGTCATCATAGAAATAATATTCAAAAAAAGGCGTCGAACCATATGAGGAAATCAGGGAACGTGTATGCTGCCTCACCCAGTCCTCTGAATAATCCAGTCTGACATCCTTTATGAAACGGTTGTTCTCAGGTATTCTTGCAACAGGAATATTAAGAAAAAAAGGACCGTTGCCGGAATCTATGTAGCAACGTGTCCTGTATGTCTGTTTCTGGAACGATTCCATTCCTTCTATAAAGAATTCCTCGGATCTGTTGATCACGGAAAAATAAGCTACCGGAGGAAAGTATGCTGTTGAAAGCAAATATTTTTTATCCATCGGAATCCTCTGTCCTTTTTCGTCCCCTACTATTCCTCTTCCAGTGTTCCGGAAAGATTTACCTTTATCAAGCCTCTTTTGGAAGTCCTTACAAAATCAAGTATAAGGTTTCTGTCGTCGGAAGGTTCGAAATCAGCTTCTATTTTTCTGCAGGCATCGGAGAAATTCAGTCCGCTCTGATACAGCACCCTGTATATATCACGCAGATTATCTATTCTCTCATTGGAAAATCCGCGTCTTCTCAAACCAACTATATTAAGGCCTCCGAATACGAGAGGTCTGTGTCCTGCCAGAATGAACGGGGGTACATCTTTTCCTATCAGCGACCCTCCTGCCACCATGGCATGGGCACCTATTCTGGTAAACTGGTGTGCACTCGAATTTCCACCGATGATTGCATAATCGTCTACGACCGTTTCTCCTGCAATTCCCACATAGCTTACAAGTATTACATGATCCCCCACTACACAGTCATGAGCCACATGAACATAAGACATTATCATGGAATTGCTGCCCACCTTCGTGATACCTTTTCCACTGGCCGCCGTACCTCTGTTTATAGTCGCACATTCCCTGATTATGGTATTGTCCCCTATCTCCACATAAGAAACTTCCCCCGCAAATTTAAGATCCTGCGGTATTGCTCCGACAACGGCGCCCGGAAATATCCTGCAGTTCTTTCCTATTTTCACATAATCCATTATGGTCACATTTGGACCTATCCATGTGCCATCCCCTATCTCCACATTTTCAGCAATGTATGAAAACGGACCTATCTCTACATTTTTCCCGATTTTGGCGTTGGGGTGTATAACCTTATTGTCCATAATATCATTTGTTTTTTATTACTTGCGCCATGAATTCCCCTTCACATACCAGCTGATCACCGACATAAGTCTCTCCTCTCATGCAAACCATACTCCTTCTCAAAGGCTGGGTAAGAATGAGTTTAAATACGAGTACATCGCCTGGAACTACTTTTCTCTTGAATTTCACTCCATCTATCTTTGCAAAATAAGTAGAATATTTTTCAGGTTCGTCGACACCGGCAAGGACAAGTATTCCTCCCACCTGCGCCATAGCCTCTACAATCAGCACTCCAGGCATCACTGGTTCCTGTGGAAAATGACCCTGGAAATACCATTCGTTCACTCCTATCATCTTCACGCCGACAACCTTTTCTTCCGACATTTCCACAATTCTGTCTACCATAAGGAACGGAGACCTGTGCGGAAGAAGTTTCTTTATGCCGTTTATATCCAAAACTGCAGGTTTGTTCGGATCATAGACCGGAATTTCCCTTTTTGCGAAATATGTTCTGGCATATTTTCTGAGCATTTTCGAAACTATCGTATTTATATGGTGCCCTGGCTTGTTCGCTATTACCTTTCCCTTTACAGGGTATCCGCATAAAGCGAAATCCCCCATTACATCGAGAAGTTTGTGTCTTGCACATTCATTGGAAAACCTCAACTGAAGGTGATTGAGATACCCTTCCGGCACGCGCTGAAGCTTTTCGACATTGAAAAGCGCTGAAAGTCTGTCCAGTTCATCCTGAGGAACTTCATTCTCAACCACAACTATGGCATTTTCCATATCGCCGCCCTTGATAAGATTGTTCCTGTACAGGAATTCAAGTTCATGGAAAAATACGAATGTACGGCAAGGAGCTACCTCTGCTGCAAAGTCCGTATTCTCATTAAATGATGCATACTGGTTTCCGAGTACCTTGGAATTGTAGTCTATCATTACATCCACGGAGAATCCGTCATCCGGCAATATTGTTATCTCGGAACCTGATTCCTCGTCACGGTAATGGATCTTCTCGGTAATCACAAGGTACTCCCTTTCGGCATCCTGCTCCACCATCGGGTCGTTTTTCAGTACTTCGGCGTATTCTCTGGCACTGCCGTCCAGTATAGGAAGTTCAGGTCCGTTTACCGAAACAAGAGCATTGTCTATACCCAAACCCGACAATGCCGCCATAAGGTGCTCTATCGTGGATACCTTTACCTCTCCCTTTTCAAGGGTGGTTCCACGCGAAGTAGATGTCACATAATCCGCATTCGCCTGGATTATCGCATCTTCCCCTATATCCTGTCTGTGAAATCTAATACCTGATCCTGCTTCTGCCGGAGATATTGTCATTTTGACTTCCAGCCCCGTATGAAGGCCCTTTCCTTCAAAAGTATATGACTTGCTTAACGTCCTCTGTCTGCTCATTCTGTGTTGTTTCTGAAATTTATGAATTCGCAAATATACTAATTTATTTTTATCTTATGTAGTTTTCTGAAAATGGAGTAAGCCTTGATATAATCCGAATGGTTTATGGCAGGACTTCCCATAAGTACTGAATTTTCCTGTTTTACCGTACCGATGATTCCACTCTGTGCAGCGATTCTGGCACCGTCGGCTATCGAAAGATGCCCTGATATTCCGACCTGGCCTCCTATCTGGCAGCCCTTGCCGATTTTCACCGAACCTGCTATTCCGGCCTGACCTGCAATGACAGTATTCGAACCGACGTCGACATTGTGGGCGATCTGTACAAGATTATCTATCTTCACTCCTTTTCTTACAAATGTAGACCCCATTGTAGCCCTGTCCACAACAGTATTGGCTCCTATTTCACAATTATCCTCTATGACGACATTTCCTGTCTGCGGAATCTTCTTGTATGAACCGTCTTCAACAGGAGCAAACCCGAATCCATCGGATCCTACCACGGTATTTGCATGGATGATGCAATTGTCCCCGATCACGCAACCCTGATACACCTTTACACCGGAATACAATATACAGTTTTTTCCTATCCTGACATTCTCCCCGATAAAAACCTGAGGATATATCTGTGTAAAGTCCCCGATTGCCGACTTTTTGGATATCACCGCCCCGGGACCGACATAAACCCGTTTTCCAAGTTTTGCGGACCATGCTACGGATGCCCTCCAGGAACGGCCCTTTTTCATCGAAGCCTTCATCGTATTGAAAAGTTCCAGAAGCGAAGCTATTGCCTGATAGGAGTCATCTACCCTTATGAGAGTGGCCGAAACAGGCTCCCTAAGTTCAAATGTTCTGTTTATTATTACAATGCTGGCCTTGCATGTATACAGATAATGCTCATATTTCGGATTGGCAAGGAAGCACAGGCTTCCCGGTTTTCCGCTTTCTATTCTTGCAACCGTACGCACCTTGACATCGGCATTGCCTTCTATATTCCCAGAGACATGGGCAGCTATTTCTTTCGCAGAAAGTTCCATATTCTTTATTTTTTCTTTTCTATTACTTTTTATATGTTTTTTGGACGGCACAGAAAATACTTCTTTGTAATCCTGGAAAATGCCTCGGCTGAAAGCATATCCGATATATCATATATATTGTCCGTACTTCCGTCCTTGTTCAATATACGTATCTCCTCATCACTGTCATATCCTTTGTTTTCTACAACACCTCTGAAGACATAATAGTTCAGATTTTCCTCTCCGTATTTCCCCGATTCAAGCATCTTCCTGCATATCATGTCGTAATAATCCATATTTACCGGAGAAGAAGACATCTCTACCTTAGGAAGATTGCGGTGCATTATGCTCTTGCTGAGATCCGACAACACCGCATCATCTGCAAATTCCCAGCGCTTTATCGAATAGATTATGTCCGAATCGTCAATAAGAAGGAAATTGTCAAGTATATTATCCGTATCGAACTTGGATGCTCCGTTAAGCAGCAGATAGCGCAGAGACCGCGATATTTCTAGACTCTCACCCGCTTCAAGAAGAAAAGACGCCCTTCTGAGAAGATTTATCATAAGTCTTTCAGCCGCTATTACCGTTTTGTGCAGATAAACCTGCCAGTACATAAGTCTTCTTGAAATGAGGAATTTTTCAACCGAATTCACGCCTTTTGACTCGACTATCAGTGAATTGTCCCTTACCGTAAGCATCTTGATTATCCTTTCTAGGCCTATCATTCCTTCCGCCACTCCTGAATAAAAACTGTCCCTTGTAAGATAATCCAGTCTGTCTACATCCAACTGGCTGGAAACCAACTGATGCAGGAATTTCTTCCTGTGTTCTCCGGTAAATATCGAAATAGCTTCACTGATTTCGCCATTCATCTCGTCGTTTATGCGTTTCATAAGCGCAAGCGATATCTCTTCATGAGTCATTCCGGTAACTATCGCGCTCTCAAGTGCATGACTGAAAGGACCGTGCCCTATATCATGAAGCAGTATCGCCACGCAGGCAGCCGTTTCCTCATCGGATGATATTTCCACGCCTTTCGATCTGAGGACACCTATCGCCTCGCGCATCAGATGCATCGCCCCCAAAGCATGCGAAAAACGGCTGTGACAAGCACCTGGATAAACCAGATATGTCATGCCGAGCTGCTTTATATTCCTCAACCTCTGCAGGCACGGATGTTCAACGACCTTGAGTATCAATCCGTCAGGTATATCTATGAATCCGTGTACAGGATCATTGACTATCTTTTTATGCACAATCATGCCGTAAAGTTAAAAATTTGTAAATAATCTTGATAAAAATTAATAAAAATTTGGACTTCCGATAATTAAGCATTAATTTTGCAGGAGATTTGTGAAAAGGATAAGGGGACGCGAGTCCCCTTATTGCATGATAAAAGCCATGATACAGAAAGAAGAAATACTTCACATTATTGAGGAAATACAGGAAGGGACACCTGTTTTCCTTACGGATATCGAGGTCACCAAAGACAATGACATCACCGTATATATAGAGAAAGACAATGGCGAAATAGACCTCGGAGACTGCGAATCACTGAGCAATCTCATAGAAGAAAAACTGGACAGGGAAATTGAGGATTATTCCCTTACGGTCAGTTCTGCAGGACTAGACAGGCCGTTCAAGGTTATCAGGCAATACCTTAAATTCAAGGGTAAGGAAATAGAAATATTGCTGAAAGACGGGGAAAAGCTCAAATGCACTCTGAATGAAGTCCGCGACAATGCCCTGAATGTCTCTTACACGGCAATGGTAAAGCCTGAAGGCAAAAAGAGGAAAGTGCGGACTGAAATGAGCCGTGAAATCGGCTTCGATCAAATAAAACAGGCAATGCCATACATCAATTTCAGATAACAATAAAACAAACGATATAAAATGGAAGGATTGAACTTAATAAACACCTTTGCGGAGTTCAAGGAACTTAAAAACATCGACAGGCCTACCATGATGAGTGTTCTGGAGGACATTTTCAAGACTCAACTCATAAGGATGTACGGTTCCGCCGACAATTTCGACATAATAATCAATATCGACAAAGGGGACTTTGAAATCTGGAGAAACAGGGAAATAGTGGAAACTGTAGAGGATCCAAATACTCAGATTTCACTGGAAGAAGTAAACAGACTTGATCCGGATGCCGGTTATGAAATCGGTGAAGACTTCACCGAAGAAGTAAAACTCTCAAGTTTCGGAAGAAGAGGCATCCTTAACCTGAGGCAGAATCTCTCAAGCCGCATCATGGACATAGAAAAAGCCAACCTCTACAACAAATACCGTGAAAAGGTAGGAGAAATCCTTGTAGGTGAAGTTTACCAGGCTTGGAAAAAGGAAGTTATGGTAATGGATGAAGAAGGCAACGAACTCGTGCTTCCGAAATCGGAGCAGATTCCTTCAGATATCTTCAGGAAGGGAGATGCGGTAAAGGCCGTTATACACAAGGTGGAAATGATCAACAACAATCCTGTCATTACCCTTTCAAGAACAGCACCGGAGTTTCTGGAAAGACTGTTCGAACAGGAGGTTCCTGAAATATTCGACGGACTTATAACCATAAAGAAAATAGTGCGTATACCTGGAGAAAGGGCCAAGGTCGCCGTTGAATCATATGATGAAAGAATAGATCCGGTTGGGGCATGTGTCGGCATCAAAGGGTCAAGAATCCATGGCATAGTAAGGGAACTGAGGAACGAGAACATAGACATCATCAACTGGACATCAAACACACAGTTGCTTGTACAGCGCGCCCTCAACCCGGCAAAAATTTCATATATAAAGATAAACGAGGAAGAGAAACGTATAGGCGTATACCTTAAACCTTCCGAGGTCTCACTTGCAATAGGCAAGATGGGAAGCAACATCAAGCTTGCAGGCCAGCTTGTAGGATATGAAATAGACGTATTCCGCGAAATAGACAGCGAAGAGGAAGACGTTTTTCTTACAGAATTTTCCGATGAGATCGAAGACTGGATCATCAAGCAGTTGCAGGCAATCGGATGCGACACTGCCAAAAGTGTCCTTAACCTTTCCGTTGACGAAATTGTAAGAAGGGCCGACCTTGAGGAAGAAACAGTCATTGAGGTACAGAAGATACTGCAGTCCGAATTTGAAGACTGACACCGTTCTTCCGGTACACTAACAGACAGATCCTGCTCTTCAGGTACAGCCAATTGTATAACATAACAACAAGGAGTTTAATATGACGAACGAAAATATAAGAATCAGCAAAGTAATAAAAGAATTTAATATAGGCATATCCACCCTTATCATGTTCCTGCAGAAAAAAGGATTTGAAGTAGAGAGCAATCCGAGCGCTAAAATAACTCCAGAAGCTTATGAAATGGTGAGAAAGGAGTACGGCAAGGAACAGAAGATAAAAGAAGACTCCAAAAAAGTTCCTATACGGGCAAAAGAGATTACCAGAAGCGCGGAAGAAAGAAGGACCAAAGAGGAAGAGGAAGAGGAAGTTGTTCCGGAAGTAATAATAAAGACCACAATAACAGACATTCCCAAGCCTAAAATCATAGGTCACATAAACGATTTGAAAAAGAAAGAGCAAACCGAAGAACAGACGGCAGTTCCCGAAAGCAGGATTGAAGACAACAAACCTGCGTCTGAAGCAGAGCACATGCACGAGCAGACACATGCAGGAAACGGGAATAATGACACAGAAAAGGGGACTGCAAAAGCTGAAGAAGTGATAAACGAGCCTGAAAATATGGAAAGAAAAGACTCCGTGCAGAATCCAACCGAAAACATGAGCCACAATGTGATTGAACACATTGAAACAAAAGTGGAAAAGTTGACAGGTCCAAAAACCATAGGTACAATCGACCTGTCGCAATTCGACAAAAAGAAAAATCCTTCACAGCAAAAACAGGGTAAGGGAAAAAGGGAAAGGATACAGAAACAACGTGAAAAGGTAGACATAAACAAAGAAGCGAAAAAGGAAAAGTTCCAGAAACAGAATTCTCCGAAAGACGGGAAATTCCAGCAGCAGAACATACAGTCCCAGCAGGCAGGCAAAAAGAACAAGAAAAACAACAAGGAAAAGTTCAAACCTGTCAAGGTAGAGATAGACGAAGATGCAGTACAGAAGCAGATAAAGGAAACATATGCAAGGATGACCGAAACCAAGAGCAAGAACAAGGGTTCGGCAAAGCACAGGAAGGAAAAGAGGGAGCATATATCACAAAAGATGATGGAAGAGCAGGAACTGCAGCAACTCGAAAGCAAGATTCTAAAAGTCACGGAATTCGTTACCGTAAACGACCTCTCCGTAATGATGAATGTTCCTGTGACCAAGGTTATCGAAGCCTGCATGAATCTCGGTCTGATGGTATCCATCAACCAGAGGCTCGATGCTGAAGCACTCGTACTTGTTGCCGAAGAATTCGGCTATACGATAGAATTCGTTACCGCTGAAATACAGGATGCAATACATGAAGAAGCCGACTCGGAAGAAGACCTTGTGGAAAGACCTCCTATCGTAACCGTAATGGGACATGTGGACCACGGTAAAACATCACTGCTCGACAATATAAGGCGCACGAACGTCATAGCCGGAGAAGCCGGAGGTATAACCCAGCATATAGGGGCATACAACGTCAGGCTTGCAAACGGAAGAAGAATCACATTCCTTGATACTCCTGGTCACGAAGCTTTTACAGCCATGCGTGCAAGGGGCGCGAAGATAACCGACCTTGCCATCATCATAGTGGCAGCGGATGATGCGATAATGCCGCAGACCGTGGAAGCTATCAATCATGCACAGGCTGCCGGAGTTCCGATGATATTCGCCATAAATAAAATAGACAAGCAGGGCGCAAATCCTGAAAAGATCAAGGAACAGCTTGCAAACATGAATATTCTGGTAGAAGACTGGGGCGGCAAATATCAATGTCAGGAAATTTCGGCAAAAAAAGGCATAAACGTAGACCTCTTGCTTGAGAAGGTACTTCTTGAAGCAGATCTGCTGGAACTCAAGGCAAATCCGAACAAAAGGGCCACAGGCACGGTCATAGAATCGTCACTGGATAAAGGAAGGGGTTACCTTGCAACAATACTTGTACAGTCGGGAACAATGAGAGTAGGAGACGTGATGCTTAGCGGATGCTATACGGGCAAAATCAAGGCGATGTTCAATGAAAGAGGGCAGAAAGTAAGTGAAGCAGGTCCGTCAACACCTGTATCCGTACTCGGTCTGAATGGAGCTCCGACAGCAGGCGAAACCTTCAACATAATGGAAGATGAAAAGGAAGCCAAGGAAATAGCCAACAAGAGAGAACAGCTCATAAGGATTCAGGGACTGAGGACACAAAAACACATAACCCTCGAAGAAATAGGACGAAGGATAGCGATAGGCAATTTCCAGGAACTCAATGTAATAGTAAAGGGAGATGTCGACGGATCAATCGAAGCACTTTCGGATTCACTCATAAAACTCTCTACAGAAGAAATACACGTAAATGTAATCCACAAGGCTGTGGGAGCGATTTCAGAATCCGATGTTCTACTTGCAGCAGCATCCAATGCCATCATTATAGGATTCCAGGTAAGGCCATCGGCAAGTGCAAGGAAACTTGCTGAAAAGGAAGAAATAGAGATAAGACTGTATTCGGTAATATATGATGCGATAAACGAAGTCAAGAGTGGTATTGAAGGAATGCTTGCACCTGAAGAAAAAGAAGAAATTTCAGCAGTGGCAGAAGTAAGGGAAACCTTCAAGATTTCGAAAGTCGGTACGATTGCCGGATGCATGGTCAAGGAAGGAAAGATGGTGCGAAATGCAAAGGTACGTGTCATCAGGGACGGCATCGTAATCTATACCGGAGAACTCGGATCACTGAAAAGATTCAAGGACGATGTCAAGGAAGTATCTGCGGGATATGACTGCGGACTGAACGTAAACGGATTCAATGACATAAAGATCAATGACGTAATCGAGTCATACACAATTGTAGAAATAAAAAGAACACTATAACAGCTGAGAAGCTTGATAAAATCATGATACAAAGAAGATCACAGAGTAAAGACGCCTTCTCTTCCCCAAGAGGCGCAAACGGCAGAAACAGTTCTGGCGAACGAAAGGCAACAACGCGAAGATATGGAAAAGGCTCCGGGAAGGAGAACAGGGAAGACCGTCCGGGAACGGGCAGAAGGACTGACAGATACGGCAACCGTGAAGGCAGCAGCCGTGAAGACGGAAACCGCAATTTCAAAAACCGCGGATACGGGAATCGTGAATACGGTAACCGCGAATTTCCGGATAGTGAATCAGTAGGCAGATACGGTCAGGAAAGACGCAGGACCTATGAAAGAAAGACCTTCAACAAAGCAGCAGCCGCACGTACTGCCAGGATTGCAGACGAATCGGACGGAATAAGACTGAACAAATTCATAGCAAATTCAGGAATCTGCTCAAGAAGAGAAGCTGACGAATATATAAAGGCAGGACTGGTATCAGTGAACGGTGTCATCGTCACCGAAATGGGAATAAAAATAAAACCTGAAGACGATGTCAGGTTCAACGGTGAAAGGATAAGAGGAGAAGAAAAGGTGTATATTCTGATGAACAAGCCGAAGGATGTAGTCACGACAACGAGTGATCCGCACGCCGAAAGGACTGTCATTGACCTTGTACGCAGCAAATGCAAGGAAAGGGTATTTCCTGTCGGAAGGCTGGACAAGTCCACCACCGGCGTCCTGCTGCTTACTAACGACGGGGATCTGGCGGAAACGCTCACACATCCGTCTTTCGAAAAGAAGAAAATATACCACGTATTTCTTGACAAGAATTTAAAATACAACGACTTGCAAGCCATATTAAACGGCATAACCCTCAGTGACGGCAGAATAAGCGCCGATTCCATTTCATACATAGACGGAGACAACAGTCAGGTGGGAATAGAAATACACTCAGGTAAAAACCGCATAATAAGGAGAATCTTCGAACACCTCGGATACAAGGTCAAAAAACTTGACAGGGTATATTTTGCAGGGCTCACTAAAAGGAAACTTCGCAGGGGTGAGTGGAGATACCTGTCTGACAATGAAGTAAACATGCTGAAAATGGGTGCGTTCGAATAATATGGATGAGACTGCAAGACATAGAGCCGGTTTCGTGAATATAATCGGCAACCCGAATGTGGGGAAGTCAACACTGATGAATGCCCTTGTAGGAGAAAGGCTTTCAATTGTAACGGCAAAGGCACAGACTACGAGACACCGCATAATGGGTATAGTGAACGGTGAAGATTACCAGATAGTATACTCGGACACTCCAGGCATCCTGAAACCGCACTACAAGCTTCAGGAAAGCATGATGAACTTCGTCGATACGGCAATGTCGGATGCAGACATAATACTATATGTTACGGATGTCATTGAAAAGCCTGACAAGAATATCGAATATATCGATAGACTCAACAGGCTCGGTCTGCCTGTCCTTCTGGTAATAAACAAAATAGACAAAAGCAACCAGGCCGAAGTTCTGAAAAAGATGGCCCAGTGGCAAAGTCTGATTCCGAAGGCTGAGATTTTTCCGTGTTCGGCACTGGAGAAATTCAACCTTGAAAGCATATTCAACAGAATTCTGGGACTGCTTCCGGAATGCCATGCATGGTACGACAAGGAGACATTCACCGACAAGAATCTAAGATTCTTCGCATCTGAAATAATAAGGGAAAAGATTCTTCTCAATTATGACAAGGAAATCCCCTACTGCACGGAAGTCGTGATAGAGTCGTTCAGGGAAGAAGACAACCTCTACTCCATTGAAGCAGTAATAAACGTTGCAAGGGATTCTCAGAAAGGCATAATAATAGGGAACAAAGGCTACGCCCTGAAGAAAATAGGGACTGAAGCCAGAAAAGACATGGAGGAATTTTTCGAGAAAAAAGTATTTCTCAAGATTTTCGTGAAAGTCAATCCGGACTGGAGAGAAGACAGCAGAAAACTCAAGCAGTTCGGATATATACAGTAAAAACCATAAAACAGGAGAAAAGGAATGAGCGACAAGGATACGGAATTCGATATACTCGATCAAGAAACGGCAGATGGTGAAGCAACCGGCAAGTTCGACAAGCTGATAAGTCAGGGAGACAAAAAGTACAAACTTACCGGCATGTACAAGGACTGGTTTCTGGACTATGCATCATATGTGATTCTTGAGAGAGCCGTTCCCCATATCAATGACGGGCTCAAACCGGTACAGAGAAGAATCCTGCATACAATGAAAAAGATGGATGACGGACGCTACAACAAGGTGGCGAACATCATCGGTATGACAATGCAATACCACCCTCACGGTGACGCATCCATCGGTGAAGCACTTGTGCAACTTGGACAGAAGGAACTCCTTGTCGATTGCCAGGGAAACTGGGGAAACATTCTCACAGGAGACAGGGCGGCAGCACCAAGATACATCGAAGCAAGACTGACAAAATTCGCAAACGAAGTTGTATTCAATCCAAAAATAACCGAGTGGATGAATTCATACGACGGAAGAAGCCAGGAACCCGTAAACCTTCCTGTAAAGTTTCCGCTTCTTCTTGCACAGGGAGCGGAAGGCATTGCCGTAGGGCTTGCATCGAAAATACTTCCGCACAATTTCAATGAACTTCTGGATGCACAGATATCTTATCTCAAGGGAGAGGATTTCGAAATCTACCCGGATTTTCCGACAGGAGGCCTTATAGACTGTTCAAGATACAACAGGGGACTCCGCGGAGGAAGCATAAGGGTAAGGGCCAGGATAAACAAACTTGATAAAAAAACGCTTGTAATAACTGAAATTCCTTTCGGTAAAACGACTTCCGCCCTCATAGACTCCATCCTTGCCGCAAATGACAAGGGTAAGATAAAGATAAGGAAGGTAGATGACAACACTGCGGCAAATGCAGAAATCGTAATACATCTGCATAACGACATCTCCCCCGACAAGACAATAGACGCACTCTACGCATTTACTGACTGCGAAATATCCATATCTCCGAATTCATGCGTGATAATGGACCGCATGCCTCATTTCATGGGTGTCGATGAAATATTAAAATACAATACCGACCATACAGTAGAGCTTATCAGAGAAGAGTTCCTGATAAAACTGAAGGAACTTGCAGAAGAATGGCACTACACATCGCTTGAAAAAATCTTTTTCGAAAAGAAGGTATACAAACTTCTTGAAAAGGACGCTGTGTCCTGGGAAGAACAGTTGAATGCCGTTGAGAACGAAATGAACAGATACCATAATCTGCTCAAGGAAGACATAACAAGGGAACAGATTCTTAAACTTGTTGAAAAACCGGTAAGAAAAATATCGAAATTCGACATAAAGGCTGTTGAAGACAAACTGCTTAAAATTGAAGGGGAAATATCGGAAACTACAAACAATCTGAACAACATAAAGGACTATACGATAGGTTTCCTCACCGGAATAAAGAACAAATACGGAAACGGACAGGGTAGAAAAACGGAAATTGCTGATTTTGAAAACATAGTCGTAAGCAAGGTAGCTGCAACGAACGCAAAACTTTTCGTAAACAGAAGCGAAGGATTCATAGGCATGGATCTCAAAAAGGATGAAAAAGCCGAGTTCGTATGCGACTGTTCCGATATGGACGACATAATAGTCTTCATGAACAACGGGAAATATCTTGTTACGAAAATAAGTGAGAAATCATTCGTAGGTAAAAACATAATACATGCAGCAGTATTCATCAGAAATGACGAAAGGACAATATACAATGTGGCCTATCTTGACGGGAAGGACGGATTCACCTACGTAAAACGCTTTGCGGTAACGGGAGTTACCAGGGACAAGGAATACGACCTTACTCAAGGGAAACCAGGATCAAAAATACTGTGGTTCACAGCCAACAGCAACGCGGAGGCAGAGGTGCTTAAAGTACTTCTAAAGCACAGACCGAAACTCAAGAAACTCGTTTTCGACTTCGACTTCTCCACCCTTGCAATAAAAGGACGTGCTTCCATGGGCAACATCCTGTCAAAAAATCCGATACACAAGATACAACTGAAAGCGAAGGGAGTCTCAACACTTGGAGGCAAAAAAATATGGTTCGACTCGGACATAAACCGCCTGAACGAAGACGGAAGGGGCTTGTATCTCGGAGAATTCCATACCGGGGACCAGATTCTTGCAATATGCAGGGAAGGCTTCTTCTACACCACTTCCTTCGACATGAGCAACCGCTATCAGGAAGAAATACTTAAAATATCCAAATTCGATCCAGAAGAAGTTTTCTCCGCAATATATCTGGACGGAAACTCTGGTTCGTATTATATAAAACGTTTCTCTGCAGAATCCAGCGAAAATTCTCCACAGAAGTTTATCCCGGAATCCGGTGGCTCACGCCTCATTGAACTGTCAAACGACAGATGCCCGCGAATAGTTATAACTTTTGGTGGGAAAAATGCCAAGAGAGAGGACGAAACGATAGATGTAACGGATTTCATTGCCAAAAAAGGATACAGGGCAAAAGGAAAAAGAGCCACGAATTATGAAGTGGCATCCATAAGATTCACGGAACCTTGCACCAACAAACCGGACATGGAAACAGAACCTGAACAGGACAAAGTACAGAATGCCGGTGATGCTTCCGAAATGGAACAGACACCGGAACCTACCCTGTTCTGAAGGTAATTATATTTATCATGATTATCACTTTATGCGGCATAATGGGAGTCGGAAAAAGTTCCATAGGTAAGGAATTGTCTGCGGTTACGGGATTAGAACTCATAGACCTCGACGATTATATAACAGAAACAGAAGGCATGGATATCCGGCAGATTTTCGTAGAAAAGGGAGAATCCGGTTTCAGGGAAATCGAATTATGCTGTCTGAAAAAGATAATACATTCCAACGACAATTGCATCCTGTCACTCGGAGGCGGCACTCCTGTTACTGAAGAGGCGAGGAAACTGCTAAAGGAAAAATGTTTCAACATCTACCTGAAATCTACAATTGACAAAATAACATATAATCTTACATCCTTCGGTGAAAACAAAAGACCGCTGCTTGACGGGAAATCAACTGACGAAATAAAAAACACAATAACTCTCCTGACGGAAAAAAGGGAAAAATATTATATGGGAATAGCGGATTTTGTAGCAGATGTATCGGAATACGAATATACCGTACCTCTGTAATCACCTTTCCTTTATATCCTTTATACGCAACTGGATGTTTGCTATGCCGCGATAGTAATTTTCAGCTATGGAATAGCAGACATCGACAGGATTGCCAGCCTGCATATGATCGAAATGCGATGAATGATTGAAAGCGATTGCTGAAATGTATCTGTAAGGATCGTCTTCCTGTATAAGCTCCAGTTTGAGATGATCTTCCTCCTGCCCCACCTTTTTCCCGTTTCCGTTATCATACACGTTTTCAGTTATGAAAACCGGAGACAGATTTCCAGGGCCGAACGGCTGGAACTGTTTCAGCACACGGAAAAATCTGGAGGTTATCTGGCTGAACTTGAGTTTGGTATCTATTTCTACCTGAGGGGTCATTATTTCACTTGTCACCGTCCTGGATACATAAAGTTCGAATCTGCGTATGAACTCCGACAGATTCTCCTCCTTCATCGTCAATCCCGCAGCATACATATGGCCGCCGAAATTTTCAAGAAGATCCGAACAGCTTTCTATCGCCATATACAGGTCGAACCCCGGAATGCTCCTTGCCGATCCAGTTATCAGGCCATTAGAATTCGTCAACACTATGGTAGGACGGTAATATGCCTCGACAAGCCTCGACGCAACTATGCCGACAACTCCCTTGTGCCATCCCGGATTATATACTACCGAACTTTTCTTCACATTGAACATGGGATCCTCTATGACCATCTTGAGGGCTTCATGAGTGATTTCCCTGTCAATATTCTTCCTGTCATTATTGTGTACGTTTATTGCAGCACCTATGGCCTTGGCATCGGACTCGCTGTCCGAAACCAGCAGTTCCACCGCGGTTCTTCCAGACTCCATACGGCCCGCAGCATTTATTCTCGGCCCTATCTTGAAGACAATGTCGTCTATCGTAATCACATGCCTGTCAAGACCTGAAAGCTTGATTATGGACCTCAGGCCGGTTCTCGGAGAATCGTTCAGCTGTTTCAATCCGTAATATGCCAGAATCCTGTTCTCGTCAGTAACGGAAACAAGATCCGATGCTATGCTGACTACAACCAGGTCAAGAAGAGACAGAACGGATTCGGAAGACATATTGCGATACTGCGCGTAAGCCTGCATGAACTTGAAACCTACACCGCATCCGGAAAGGTCGTCGAAAGGATATTTGCAATCATCCCTCTTGGGATTCAGCACAGCCACCGCCTGCGGCAGTTCTTCATCAGGAAGGTGGTGGTCGCATATGATGAAATCCACACCCTTTTCGGAAGCATATCTTACCTTTTCCACTGCCTTTATTCCGCAATCGAGAGATATTATAAGACTGTATCCGTTTTCTACGGCATAATCAACCCCCTTGTAGGATATCCCGTAACCTTCGGAATATCTGTCAGGTATATAATAATATGCATTATCTGTAAGAGTCTTTAGAAACGAATATACAAGTGCTACTGCCGTAGTACCGTCAACATCGTAATCTCCGTATATCAATATTTTCTCACGGTTTATTATAGCCACATCCAACCTTTCCACAGCCTCCCTCATGTCCTTCATCAGAAAGGGATCATAAAGTCTGTCGAGCGACGGTCTGAAAAAATCTCTCGCCTGCGAAAGCGTCGTTATGCCGCGCTGCACCAGCAGATCCGCCAGCGCTTCGTCTATACCGAGATCAGAGGCCAGTCTGGTTACTGTCGCATGGTCTCCGGGCTTCTTTATTATCCATTTTTTATCTAACGACATATCTTTACAAAGATAGGGATTTTTCTTTTAAGATTATCTAAAAAAATTTAAATTTGCAGTTTAATGTAAAATAGGACAAAAATGGACTTTTTAGATCTTAACGAACAGGAACTCAACAGAAGAAAATCCCTTAAGGAACTTCAGGCTTTGGGTATAAATCCCTATCCTGCTGAAGAATTCACGGTAAATACAAATACAGCCGAAATAAAGGACAAATACGGAAAGGAACCGGAAAAATTCCAGAACTTATCCATTGCAGGCCGTATAATGAGCAGAAGAATCATGGGTGCCGCTGCATTCATGGAAATCCAGGACGAAAAAGGTAAGATCCAGGTCTATGTCAAACGCGATGAGATATGCCCGTCAGAGGACAAGACTATGTACAACACTGTTTTCAAGAAACTGCTTGACATAGGTGACATCGTCGGGATTAAAGGATTCGCATTCATAACCCAGACAGGGCAGTTGTCCGTACATGCAAAAGAGCTGAAACTTTTGTGCAAGTCACTCAGGGTTCTTCCCATAGTGAAGGAAAAGGACGGCGAGGTTTTCGACGCGTTCAGCAACACCGAACAAAGATACAGAATGAGATATGTGGACCTGATCGTAAATCCCCATGTTAAGGATACCTTCATAAAGAGAAGCCAGATCATTTCCACTATGAGAAACTTTTTCAACGAACACAATTATCTTGAAGTGGAGACACCTATACTTCAGCCTATTCCAGGAGGTGCTACTGCAAGACCGTTCATAACACATCACAATACTCTGGACATTCCGCTCTACCTGAGAATAGCGAACGAACTTTATCTCAAGAAACTTATTGTCGGAGGATTTGACGGCGTATATGAATTCGCAAAGGATTTCAGGAACGAAGGAATGGACAGAACACACAATCCGGAGTTCACTGTTCTTGAAATATACGTAGCATACAAGGACTACAACTGGATGATGAACTTTGTGGAAGAAATGATAGAAAGGGTCGCACTCAGGCTCCACAATAGGACGAATATAATGATCGGAGATAATGAAATAGAATTCAAGAGACCTTTCAGAAGGCTGCCAATGCTTGAAGCGATCAAAGAATATGCAGGAATTGACGTCGCAGGGATGGGAGAAGAAGAACTCAGGAATGTCTGCAAAAAGCTCAATGTGGAAATCGACGAAACCATGGGAGTCGGCAAGCTGATAGATGCAATTTTCGGTGAATACTGCGAAAAACACCTAATACAGCCTACATTCATCACAGACTATCCGGTAGAAACATCTCCGCTGACAAAGCGACACAGGTCCAATCCTCAACTTACGGAAAGGTTCGAGCTTTTCGTAAACGGAAAGGAACTTGCCAATGCATACAGCGAACTTAACGACCCTATCGATCAGCTTGAAAGATTCAAGGAACAGGTAAAACTCAAGGAAAAGGGCGACGATGAGGCAATGTTCATAGACTATGATTTCGTAAGGGCGTTGGAATACGGCATGCCTCCTACTTCAGGTATGGGAATCGGTATAGACAGGCTTACAATGTTCATGACCAACTCGCCATCCATTCAGGATGTGCTTTTCTTCCCTCAGATGAGGCCTGAATTCACAGGGGACAAAAAGCACGAAGAGAAGGAACAGGCAGAACAAAAATGACATGCTTATCAGTTCTACCCAGAATCAGAAAATAAAAGATCTGCTTTCCCTGCTGGACAAATCAAAGGTCCGCAGGGAAAAATCTTTGTTTACAGCCGAAGGAATACGTGAAATAAGACAGGCGGCAGCAGCCGGATACAATATAAGAACACTGTTCTACGTTCCGGAACTTCTCTCGAAACACGGAAATGTCACGGAAGAATTCTCAAGGTTATGCAACGACACATATGAAATAACGCAGCAGATATATGCAAAGATTGCCTACAGGGAAAGCACGGAAGGCATAATTGCAGTAATAAAGGAGAAGAGCTGCACCCTGTCGGAAATAACCTTGCCGGAAAATCCGCTTGTACTGGTACTTGAAAATATCGAGAAACCCGGCAACATGGGTGCCGTACTGCGTACTGCGGATGCTGCAAATGCAGATGCGGTATTTTTCTGCGACTGCAAAACGGACATATACAATCCGAATGTCATAAGATCCAGCCTCGGTTCGGTATTCACCAGGCAAATTGCCGTATGCTCTTCCAAAGAAGCGTGCAGCTGGCTGATGCAAAAAGGCATAAACATATTCACAGCCCAGCTCCAGGACTCGGAACTCTATTACGAAAGCGACATGACAGGTCCAACTGCAATAATAATGGGAAGCGAAGACAAAGGGCTTACAGAACTCTGGAGAAAAAATTCTTCTGGAAAAATCAGAATACCTATGCTCGGAAAAATGGACTCTCTCAATGTCTCCGTATCAGCAGCCATACTTTGCTTTGAAGCTGTAAGGCAAAGACTTACAAAATAAAGGAATACATATACAACCATATTTGAATCGGATGAACAGATTCGGACTAATAGGCAGGAATATATCACACTCGAAAAGTCCAGAACTTTTCAAAAAGTATTTCAGCGGAAAAGAGTGCTCATATCAGCTTATCGACTGCGAGAATTTCGATGAAGGGCTGCAGTTCGCATTGGAAAACGGGATATACGCATTCAACGTGACCATGCCGTACAAAGAGGACGCTTTCATGCGGTCCAACATCCATGATCCGGTTTCTGGAATACTGGAATGTACCAATCTTCTCGTCATATCGGGAGACAACATAACTTCCTACAATACGGATTATTACGGTGTAAAACGCTGTCTGGAAGCAATATCGCCAGAAACGAAAAAGATTTTACAGAAGAAAGCCCTTGTAATAGGATGCGGCGGTGCCGGAAAAGCAGCCGCCCTTGCTGCAAGGGACTGCGGATTTGAGACCACAGTAACCAACAGGAATTTTCAAAAAGCGGAATATTTTTCGCGAAAAGCAGGTATAAAGGCACTCTCCATCGAAGAAGCGACAGAATCCCAGGCGGAATTCGGACTTGTCATACTCACGGCTCCATGTATTCCGGACGCAATGTCCGGAGGCAAATTCGATTTTTCAGAAAAGGCAGTTCTTGAAGCGAATTACAAAAATCCGGTATTGTCAGAAAAAAAATGCGGATTATATATTTCAGGTCTTGCATGGCTCGTAAACCAGGCAATTCCGTCATTTGAAATATTCAAGGAAAATTTTTGAACAATTATTACGGCCATATGCCGATTAATTATTAATTTAGGGGCTGAATTTAAATTACAACAGTTATGTCTCTAAACAAAGTTATGTTGATTGGGAATGTAGGGAGAGACCCTATAATCAGACATTTGGAGAACGGAACACCTGTTGCGACGTTCTCTCTTGCTACCACAGAAAGGTACAAGGACAAGGCCGGGGTACTGAAGGAAGTAACTGAGTGGCACAACATTGTATGCTGGCGCAACCTCGCCGACATTTGTGAGAAATTCATCAGAAAAGGCAATCAGCTCTATGTAGAGGGAAGCCTGCGGACAAGAAACTGGGATGACCAGAACGGACAGAAGCACTATGTGACTGAAATCATTGCCGACAAGATGAGAATCCTCAACAGGAAGGCGGACAATGCATTCCAGGAACAATCCGTCCAGATGCAGGGACAGGCAGCCAGACAGAATCAGACAGTACAGGTACCCGACTCCGCGCTGCAGCCGGAAGAGGAAATGGATGACCTTCCGTTCTGATTACAGTCCGACAGCGTCGATGACTATGAGGATGTCCGTCATTACGAGACATCCTCTATATATGAAAAAACAAGAATTTATTATATACAAAATTTTATTGAAATGAGTATAGATGTAGTATTGGGTCTCCAATGGGGAGACGAAGGTAAAGGCAAGATCGTAGATGTTCTTGCAGAAAAATATCCTGTCGTGGCGCGTTTTCAGGGAGGTCCGAATGCAGGACATTCGCTCCACTTCGACGGATTCAAATTTGTCCTTCACACAATTCCTTCCGGCATATTCAGAAAAGGCAGCATAAACATCATCGGAAACGGAGTTGTAATAGACCCTATCATTTTCAGAAACGAATGTGAAGAACTCATAAAGGCGGGAGTACCTGTCAAGGAAAGGCTCTTCATTTCAAAGAAGGCTCATTTCATACTGCCTACGCACAGGATAATCGATGCGGCATCCGAAGCATCCAAGGGCAAATCCAAAATAGGTTCAACTTTAAAAGGTATCGGACCTACATACATGGATAAGACTGGCAGAAACGGACTTCGCGTAGGAGACGCCCTTTCCAGCGACTTCATGGAAAGATTCATAAACCTCAAAAAGAAGCACATAGGTATGCTGAAGCAATTCGATTATGCCTATAATGCCGAAGAAAACGAAAAGGAATGGCTTGATGCCGTAGAATACATAAAGGGATATAATCTGGTCGACGGCGAATACTTTGCCAACGACCTGATCAAAGAAGGCAAAAGGATTCTCGCTGAAGGTGCACAAGGCTCGATGCTGGATATAGATTTCGGTTCATATCCTTTCGTCACATCCTCATCTACGGTATGTGCAGGTGCATGTACCGGTCTGGGCATCGCTCCAGGCAAGGTAGCCGAAGTATATGGAATATTCAAGGCATACTGTACAAGAGTAGGAAGCGGTCCCTTCCCTACAGAATTGAATGACGAAACCGGAGAAAAACTCAGAAAATTCGGATTCGAATTCGGAGCCACGACCGGAAGACCGAGAAGGACAGGATGGCTCGACCTCGTCGCTTTGAAATACACTGTCATGATAAACGGAGTTACTGGACTCATAATGATGAAATCGGATGTGATGGATACATTCGACACGATAAAAGCCGCTACTTCATACATTGTCGATGGAAAGGAAACACGAAACGTACCGTATGATACCTATGCGGAAGTCACACCTGTATACACGGAATTCAAGGGATGGAAAAAACCTCTCAACACTGTAAAGGACGAGAAGGACCTTCCGTCCGAATTCATGGAATATGTGAAATTCATCGAAGAATACGTAGGAGTACCTGTAAGGATAATCTCTGTAGGACCCGACAGAAACGAAACGATACTCAGATAGAATCCGATGGACACCGGGAAGCCAACTACACTGAGGGATACCTCCGCAAGATGGGTAATGCTGCTGCTCATCTCATTCACCATGTTTGCCGCATACGTGGCAGCTGATGTATTCTCTCCGCTCAAGACAATGCTGGAAACGCACAATCACTGGAACAGCCTTGAGTACGGATGGTTCAGCAGTTCCTACTCCCTCTTCAATGTATTTCTCGGCATGCTTATATTCGGGGGCATAATTCTGGACAAGAAAGGTATCAGATTCAGCGGTATCGTATCATCCGTTCTGATGGTAATCGGGATTTCAATCAAATACTGGGCAGTATCTACTCCTGCCCTGCTGGAAAGCGAAATGAACTTTCTGGGAACCCCATACAAGATGCAGGTAGTATGGGCGGTATTCGGATTCGCAGTTTTCGGAGTAGGCGCGGAAGTTGCCGGTATAACCGTTTCAAAAGCCATTGTAAAATGGTTCAAGGAACGGGATATGGCTATGGCCATGGGACTCCAGCTATCCCTTGCAAGACTCGGAAAGGGAGCTGCGCTCATTTTTGCCCCCATGATAGCAACAAGGGCCGACAACGTCAGCGTTCCCGTTCTGATAGGCTTATGTCTGCTTGTAATCGGTACGCTGTGCTTCATAATATACTCCATTTACGACAGGAAACTTGACAACGAACTGAAGGAAAATACCGGAGACAATGAAGAAGAATCATTCAGCATAAAGGATATCGGATCGATAATCCGCAATCCTGGATTCTGGGCCATAGCCACATTGTGCGTGCTGTTCTATGCGGCGGTATCCCCATTCACCAAATTTGCGACAGACCTGATGGTCAACAAGTTCGGTGTGGATCAGTCATGGGCCGGAACAATACCTGCAATGATACCGTTCGGCTGCATAATCCTGTCTCCGCTTTTCGGAAGAATATATGACAAGATTGGTCACGGAGCAGACCTCATGATATTCGGGTCATGCCTTATAACCATCGTACATACACTTTTTGCAGCACCGTTCGTAACGCACTGGCTTTACGCAGTAATCCTGATGGTACTTCTTGGTATAGGATACGCACTCGTTCCGGCAGCCATGTGGCCGTCTCTGGCCAGGATAATGCCGGAAAAACAATTCGGAACAACCATGGCATTGACCTACTTTATCCAGAACATAGGACTTTGGGGAATGCCCGTACTTGTCGGATATCTTCTTGACAAATATTGCATAACAGGGACCAGAGAAATAGGAGGCCACATTATCCCTTCCTATGACTATACTCTCCCGATGCTTGCATTCGTAACAATATGTGCTCTGGCCATACTCGTAGCTCTTTCACTTAAGAAACTGGACAGAAAAAAAGGATACGGACTGCAGAATCCAAATACGAAATAACTGAAAATGGATCTTTTAAACCACATAAATTCTCCGGAAGACTTAAAAAAACTAAAACCAGACGAACTAAAGAAACTTTGCAGTGAAATCAGAGAATATATCATAAACTGCTGCTCGAAAAATCCCGGACACTTCGGAGCCAGTCTGGGTACGGTGGAACTTACAGTTGCTCTGCACTACATATACAATACACCGGAAGACAAACTGATATGGGACGTCGGACATCAGGCATACGCACACAAAATACTGACCGGCAGAAGGGAAGCTTTTCTGAATAACAGGAAATACAAGGGAATAAGCGGTTTCCCTAAAATCTCGGAAAGCAGATACGATGCCTTCGGCACCGGACATTCGTCCACATCCATATCAGCTGCACTTGGAATGGCCGAAGCCTGCAGGCTGAAAGGAACCGACAACAAGATAGTAGCCATAATCGGAGACGGAGCCATGACGGGAGGAATGGCCTTTGAAGGATTGAACAACGCCGGAGCATCGAAGAACGACATTCTGGTAATCCTCAATGACAACGGTATTTCCATCGACAAAAATGTAGGAGCCCTGCACAATTATCTTCTCAGGATATCTACATCCAGAGCATATAATAAACTGAAAAATGACATATGGCATTTCCTCGGAGCAGGAAAATTGAGAAAAGCCATAAGAAAAATAACGTTGTCCACAAAAATAGCCATACTCAAGAAAGGCACTCTGTTCGAAGCCCTCGGGTTCAGATATTTCGGACCGATTGACGGGCACGACATAAACCAGCTTATCAACACCCTTGGAAAACTGCGGGACATAAAAGGTCCGAAACTGCTGCATACAATAACGACAAAGGGAAAAGGCTACAGACCGGCAGAAGAAAACCAGGTCGAATGGCATGCTCCCGGCGCTTTCGACAAAGACAGCGGCAAAAGGATTAAGGGAGCTTCATCCAGATCCAAATATCAGGAAGTATTCGGACAAACGCTACTGGAACTTGCAAAAACCGATAAACGCATAGTAGGAATAACCCCTGCTATGCCTTCAGGATGTTCCATGAATATAATGATGAAGGAAATGCCTGAAAGGGTATTTGACGTCGGTATAGCTGAACAGCATGCCGTGACATTTTCCGCAGGACTGGCAGCCGCCGGTATGCTTCCCGTATGCAACATCTACTCCAGCTTCATGCAAAGGGCATATGACAGTGTAATACACGATGTGGCCCTGCAAAATCTCAAAGTGATTTTCTGCCTTGACAGGGCAGGTCTTGTCGGAGAAGACGGAGCTACCCATCACGGTGTCTTCGACATGAGCCAATTCAGGTCGGTGCCGAACATAGCAATAGCGTCACCCATGAACGAGACCGAATTGAAAAACATGCTGTATTCCGCGACCCTTGACAAGAACATGACTACGATAATAAGATACCCAAGGGGAGAAGGCGAAGGACTTGACTGGAAAAACGCAGACTTCGAAGAAATAGAATATGGAAAGGGGATAAAGATTTCGGAAGGGAAAAGAGTTGCAGTACTGTCAATAGGCCCCTACGGAAACAGGGTTGCCTGCGCGATAAAGGAAATTCATGATGAAACAGGCATGAACGACTTATGTTCACATTACAACATGAGATTCCTGAAACCTGTCGATACAGGCATACTGGAGGAAGTTGCAGAAAAATTCGGCACCATAATCACTGTGGAAGACGGCATGATAAAGGGAGGTCTGTTCGGAGAAGTAAGCGAATTCATGTCGGCAAGGGGAATCAAAGCCAAAGTCATACCTGTAGGTCTGCCGGACAGGTTCATCGAACAGGGTACGATCGCTGAACTGAGCAGGGAATGTGGAACCGACACCGAATTCATCAAACGTACAATACTTGAATCAATAAGCAGGAAGATATGACTATTGATCTGAAAAAACTTGACAGACTTACGATGCACCCGGTCTACGGGTTAATAATATTCATTCTGGTAATGTGGTTTGTCTTTTTCTGTACATTCCACATCGGCTCCTATCCGCAGGGCTGGATTGAAAGCCTGATGGGTAAAGCGATAGAAGCTACGGATGCCGTAATGAAGGAAAACTGGCTAAGCGACCTTCTGCAGAACGGAGTGATCATGGGTATAGGTTCCGTACTGGCATTCATTCCCAATATCCTGATATTGTTTTTCTTCATATCACTTATGACCGAAACCGGCTACCTTCCCAGGGCAGCGCTGCTTATGGACAAATACATGCACAGAATAGGGCTGCACGGCAGTTCCTTCGTACCACTGCTTATGGGATTCGGATGCAACGTACCTGCCATAATGGCAACGAGAAGTATCAGAAACAGGACCGACAGGCTGCTCACTATCATGATGATCCCATACATACCATGCAGCGCAAGAATACCGACATTCATACTGATGATAGGGATATTCTTCCCTGAAAACAAAACGGCGGCAATGATGCTTCTATATTTCGGGGCAATAGCAATTGCCGTACTGATGGCTCTGCTCATGAAAAAGACCCTGTTCAACAAAAGCAACGATGACATACATTCCGAACCTCCGGCCTACAAGAAACCCTCATTGAAAAGGGCATTCACGGCCATGTTCGACGCCGCATGGCAATATATGAAGAAAATCGGAACAGTCGTGCTTCTCGCAGTTATCATAGTATGGTATCTTGACAACTATCCAAGACAGAAAGGCCCTGTCCATGAAGATTCCTACCTGGAAAGCTTCGGAAAGTTTGTTGAGCCCGCAATGGAACCGCTCGGATTCGACTGGAAGATGAGCGTAAGCCTCATAACTGGCATAACCGCAAAAGAATTCATCGTCAGTACGCTCGGAGTCGTCTACCAGAGCGAGGACGGTGAAGAGACATCGCTTGCGGCAAGAATTGCACAGGATGTCCACAAAAGCGGACCTCAAAGCGGGGAAAAGACGTTCAACAAAGCCAACGCTCTTTCATTCATGATATTCGCACTGCTGTACATGCCTTGCGTCGGGACTGCATTTACGATAAGAAAGGAAAGCGGCAGCTGCAAATGGATGATTGCATCCATAATAATGACACTTAGCGTTGCCTGGATACTGTCATTTGCCGCATACAACATTGGGAGCTCGATATGGCTCGGATAAGCCGGAGAGGTGAAAAATAATTCATATTTTTCTAAAAAAAGTTTGCATTTTTAAAATAAATATCTACCTTTGCAATCCCAAACGAAAGGGACAGAGCAGTTAAAAAATGCCGATGTAGCTCAGTTGGCCAGAGCAGCTGATTTGTAATCAGCTGGTCGGGGGTTCGAATCCCTCCATCGGCTCAGTTTATTTGAAATATTGAAAAATATGGGGAGATACCAAAGTGGCCAACTGGGGCAGACTGTAAATCTGCTGGCTTACGCCTTCGTAGGTTCGAATCCTGCTCTCCCCACATTTTTTATTTTGCGGAAGTAGCTCAGTCGGTAGAGCATCAGCCTTCCAAGCTGAGGGTCGCGGGTTCGAACCTCGTCTTCCGCTCTTAGCTTTAATAAGCCAGTGTAGCTCAGGGGTAGAGCGCTTCCTTGGTAAGGAAGAGGCCACGGGTTCAATTCCCGTCACCGGCTCTAAAAGTGTGTAAAATAATCATTAATTAATTTTTTTATTATGGCAAAAGAAACTTTTAAAAGGGATAAACCGCATGTAAACATCGGTACTATCGGACACGTTGACCATGGTAAGACTACTCTTACTGCTGCCATTACAACAGTGCTTGCAAAAGCTGGTCTTTCAGAACTTCGTTCTTTTGACTCTATCGACAATGCTCCGGAAGAAAAAGAACGTGGTATTACTATTAACACCTCACACGTTGAATACCAGACAGCTACCCGTCACTATGCACACGTTGACTGTCCGGGCCACGCCGACTATGTGAAGAACATGGTTACCGGTGCTGCTCAGATGGATGGTGCTATCCTCGTTGTTGCGGCTACAGACGGTCCTATGCCTCAGACCCGTGAGCACATTCTGCTTGCACGTCAGGTAAACGTACCTAGAATTGTAGTATTCCTTAACAAAGTTGATATCGTTGATGACCCTGAGATGATAGACCTCGTTGAAATGGAAGTTCGTGAACTCCTCAACTTCTATAACTTCGATGGTGACAACACTCCTATTATCCGCGGTTCAGCTCTTGGTGCCCTCAATGGTGACCCTCAGTGGGAAGCTAAGATCATGGAACTCATGGATGCAGTAGACACCTACATTCCAATTCCTCCAAGAGACAACGAAAAACCATTCCTTATGCCGGTTGAAGACGTGTTCTCAATCACAGGTCGTGGTACTGTTGCTACTGGCCGTATTGAAACCGGTGTTATCAAGGTTGGTGAAGAAGTTCAGATCATCGGTCTTGGCGAAGAACCTAAGAAAACTACCGTTACAGGAGTTGAAATGTTCCGCAAACTTCTTGATGAAGGTGAAGCTGGTGACAACGTAGGTCTTCTCCTCCGTGGTATCGACAAGAAAGAAATCAAGAGAGGACAGGTTATAGCTAAACCTGGTACTATCACTCCTCATAAGAAATTCAAAGCTGAGATTTACGTTCTTAAGAAAGAAGAAGGTGGTCGTCACACTCCATTCCACAACAAATACCGTCCTCAGTTCTTTATCCGTACACTTGACGTAACAGGAGAAATCATACTTCCTGAAGGAACTGAAATGGTAATGCCTGGTGATAACGTAACTATAACCGTAGAACTTATCTACCCAGTTGCTATTAACCAGGGTCTGCGTTTCGCAATCCGTGAAGGCGGACGTACAGTGGGTGCAGGTCAGGTTACTGAAATTATTGAGTGATAACAGAATCATATCAACAACATGGGGGAGTCGAACAGCTCCCCCATTTATAGGGGCATAGTTCAAGGGTAGAATAGCGGTCTCCAAAACCGTTGATGGGCGTTCGAATCGCTCTGCCCCTGCCAATATCTTCAAGGGTTACGACTTGAGGATATATTTTAATCGGCTCGGATATAAGCTTCCAACATCCGGGTCTTAATTAAAAAGAGATGAGCAAAATAGGTTCTTACGTAAAAGAGTCGTACACTGAATTAAAACACAAGGTTAGCTGGCCTACATGGGCACAGCTGCAGAGTTCTGCCATCGTTGTTATGGTAGCATCAGTCATTATTGCACTGGTTGTGTTTGTGATGGATCTGGGATTCCAAAATATTATGACATTCATTTATAATATTTTGTATTAGTCTTATGAGCGAAATTCCAAAGAAGTGGTACGTTATCCGTGCAGTAGGCGGAAAAGAAAAAAAAGCCAAAGAGTATATAGAGCATGAAATCAAGAATCTTGGTTTAGGCGACTATGTTTCTCAGGTGCTTATTCCGACGGAGAAAGTCTACCAGCTAAGAAACGGAAAAAGAATCAGCACGGAGAGAATTTTTTATCCGGGCTATATTCTCATTGAAGCGGCCCTGACTGGAGAAATCCAGCACATAATAAGGAATCTGCCGCATGTTTCCGGCTTTCTTACTGAAGGTAAGGACAAGGAACCCGTTCCGCTGAGGGAATCCGAAGTAAACCGTATTCTCGGCAAAGTGGATGACCTGATGGACATGGAAGAGGAAAGCATAACGCCTTTCGTTGTCGGAGAGGCTGTAAAGGTTACAGACGGACCTTTCAGCGGTTTCGACGGCACTATCGAGGAAATCTCCGAAGACAAGAAGAAACTCAAGGTCATGGTAAAGATTTTCGGAAGAAAGACTCTTCTGGAACTGAATTTTGTTCAAGTAGTAAAAGAATAAATCAACAAACATTATGGCTAAAGAAATCGCTGCATTTATCAAATTGCAGATCAAGGGTGGAGCTGCCAATCCTTCTCCTCCTGTAGGACCGGCACTTGGTTCAAAAGGTGTCAACATAATGGATTTCTGCAAGCAGTTTAATGCTCGCACACAAGACAAGGCAGGAAAAGTACTTCCTGTAATCATTACTGTTTACAGCGACAAGTCTTTCACTTTTGTAGTAAAGCAGCCGCCTGTAGCAGTACAGTTGAAAGAAGCTGCCAAAATCCAATCAGGATCGGCAGAGCCGAACCGCAAAAAAGTTGCTTCGGTTACTTGGGAGCAGATCAGGGCAATCGCTCAGGACAAAATGCCTGACATGAATGCATTCACTCTGAAATCTGCCATGAGTATGGTTGCCGGTACAGCAAGAAGCATGGGTATATCAGTTGAGGGAGAGTTTCCTGCAGACGTAAACTAATAAAATCACACGCAAATGAGTAAACTGACAAAAAATCAAAAGGTAGCAGTTGCGAAGGTTGAAGCTGACAAGCAGTACAAACTGGCAGAAGCTTGTGCACTGGTTAAAGAAATAACCTTTACCAAGTTTGATGCATCCGTTGATATTGCAATGAGACTCGGCGTAGATCCTCGTAAAGCGAACCAGATGGTGCGCGGCGTTGTGACACTTCCGCATGGTACAGGTAAACAAACCCGCGTTCTGGTCCTCTGCACTCCGGATAAGGAAAACGAAGCAAAAGAAGCAGGTGCAGATTTCGTAGGACTTGACGAATACATTGAGAAAATCAAAGGCGGATGGACAGACGTTGATGTCATTATCTGTACGCCGTCAGTAATGGCCAAGATTGGTGCTGTAGGCCGTATCCTCGGACCAAGAGGACTTATGCCGAACCCTAAGACCGGAACTGTAACAATGGAAATCGGAAAGGCCGTCAAAGAAGTCAAAGCCGGAAAAATTGACTTCAAGGTTGACAAGCAGGGTATCATACATACAAGTATCGGAAAGGTTTCATTCGACTCACAGAAACTGTATGAAAACGCAATCGAATTCATCAATACGGTTGTAAGACTGAAACCTCAGACCCTGAAAGGTACCTACATCAAGAGTATCTCCATTTCGTCAACAATGAGCCCGGGTATTAACATAGATAGCAAAGCATTGAATGCTGCTGAATAATTAAATAATTCGTAATATGAGAAAAGAAGAAAAAGTACAAATTATTGAAAATATAGCAGCACAACTGGAACAGACTCCTGATTTCTACATTGCAGACATATCAGGACTAAATGCCGATAAAACGGCTCAGTTCCGTAGACAATGTTTCGAAAAAGAGATCAAACTTATCGTAGTAAAGAACACTTTGCTCCGTAAGGCTCTCGAATCTAGAAACTACAGCGATGCTGCATCACTAATTCCTGCATTGGAGGGTCCTACAGCAATAATGTTGACTTCCACTCCAAATGCTCCGGCAAAACTGATAAAGGAATTTGCTAAAGACAATGGAAAACCTGTTCTCAAAGGTGCAATAGTTCAGGACTGCACTTATGTAGGAGCAGATCAGCTTGAAACTCTTGTCAATATCAAATCTAAACAAGAACTCATTGCAGACATTGTCGCACTGCTTCAGTCTCCTGCGAAAAACGTTATTTCTGCCCTTCAGTCATCAGCTGGCGGAAAACTTGCAGGCATCGTAAAAACCTTATCAGAAAAAGAGTAATTATTAACGAAATTCAAAACTATTAAAAATTTATAACCATGGCAGATATCAAAAAATTTGCGGAAGAACTTGTTAACCTTACAGTGAAAGATGTTCAAGAGTTAGCACAAATACTTAAAGACGAGTACGGAATCGAACCAGCTGCTGCCGCTGCTGTTGTTGCAGCTCCTGCTGCAGGCGCTGCCGGTGCTGCTGCCGCTGAACAGACTGAATTTGACGTAATCCTGAAATCACCAGGACAGGCAAAACTTCAGATTGTAAAGGTTGTTAAAGAAATTACCGGACTTGGGCTTAAAGAAGCAAAAGAACTAGTTGACGGTGCTCCTAAAGCTATCAAGGAAAAGATTTCCAAAGCTGAAGCTGAGCAGTTAAAAGCACAACTTGAAGAAGCGGGCGCAGAGGTTGAAGTTAAATAAACTCAATCCCCGCCAATAGAGAATTATTCTCAGGTTTAGGGCCGCATGGCTCTAAACCTTTTTGTCGTTTTTTTAAGTTTATTTTCAACCAAGCCTATAACAATGTCGCAAAACACAAATAATCAGCGGATTACATTCGCGACTTCAAAGTCACTTCTGGAATACCCAGATTTCTTGGAAGTTCAGCTAAAATCCTTCAAGGATTTCTTCCAGCTGGATACAACAGCAGAAAAAAGAGTTAATGAAGGGCTTTTCAAGGTTTTTCAGGAGACCTTCCCCATCACTGATACCAGAAACAATTTTGTACTGGAATTCATAGATTATTTCATAGATCCGCCGCGCTATTCAATGGATGAATGCCTTGACAGAGGGCTGACATATAGCGTTCCACTGAAAGCCAAACTGAAACTGTACTGCACTGATCCTGAACACGAAGATTTCGACACTGTCATTCAGGATGTCTACCTTGGAACCATCCCTTACATGACCCCGAAGGGAACTTTCATAATAAATGGTTCGGAAAGAATAGTCGTATCCCAGCTTCACAGATCACCGGGCGTGTTTTTCGGACAAAGCATGCATGCCAACGGTACAAAACTGTATTCAGCGAGAATAATACCTTTCAAGGGCTCATGGATAGAATTCGCCACTGACATAAACAATGTCATGTACGCATATATAGACAGGAAGAAAAAATTGCCTGTCACAACTCTGCTCAGAGCCATCGGATATGAAAGCGATAAGGATATTCTGGACATATTCGGACTGGCCAACGAAATAAAGGTCACCAAAGCCAACCTGAAAAAGCATGTTGGAAGCAAACTGGCAGCCAGAGTCCTTAAAACATGGAACGAAGACTTCGTGGATGAGGATACCGGAGAGGTTGTATACATTGAAAGAAACGAAGTAATCGTTGATCGTGAAACGATATTGGAAGAAGATCAGATTGACGATATTATAGATTCAGGAGTAAGCACTATACTTCTGCACAAGGAAGACGCGAATACAAGCGACTTCGCAATCATACACAACACATTGCAGAAAGACCAGTGCAACTCTGAAAAAGAAGCCATATTCTATACATACAGGCAATTGAGAAACTCGGAACCACCTGATGAGGCTACAGCAAGAGATGTCATAGACAAGCTCTTCTTCTCCGACAAGAGATATGACCTCGGGGAAGTGGGAAGATTCAGATTGAACAGAAAACTGAATCTCGACACGCCGGCAGACGTAAGGGTTCTGACAAAAGCAGACATAATTGCCATCATCCGATATCTCATACAGCTGATAAACTCGAAGGCAGTTGTTGACGATATCGACCACTTGAGCAACAGAAGGATAAGGACTGTAGGTGAACAGCTTGCCAATCAGTTCAGCGTAGGACTTTCCAGAATGGCCAGAACCATCAGGGAAAGAATGAACGTAAGGGACAACGAAGTGTTCACACCTATAGATCTTATAAATGCGAAGACTCTTTCTTCAGTTATCAACTCGTTCTTCGGAACAAGTCAGCTGTCCCAGTTCATGGATCAGACAAACCCTCTTGCAGAAATGACCCACAAGAGACGTCTGTCGGCTCTCGGTCCTGGAGGATTGTCAAGGGACAGAGCCGGATTCGAAGTCAGGGACGTGCACTATACCCACTATGGAAGACTTTGTCCTATCGAAACTCCTGAAGGACCTAACATCGGTCTTATTTCATCACTGTGCGTATACGCAAGGATCAACGAACTCGGATTCATTGAAACCCCGTACAGAAAAGTCAACAACGGAGTTGTGGATCTAAGTCCTGAAGGATGCGTTTACATGAGCGCAGAAGAAGAAGAAGACAAGATGGTAGCTCAGGCAAACGTCAGGATTGACGATTCGGGATATATTCTGGACGAAAGAATCAAATGCCGTTACGAAGCGGATTATCCTGTTGTAGGAAGGGACGAAGTGCATCTGATGGACGTAGCACCTAACCAGATCGCTTCAATCGCAGCATCGCTTATTCCATTCCTGGAACATGACGACGCCAACCGTGCCCTCATGGGATCCAACATGATGAGACAGGCCGTTCCACTTGTAAGGCCTGAAGCTCCGATTGTAGGTACTGGTCTTGAAGGAGCCGTAGCTAAAGATTCGAGAACACAGATACAGGCAAGGGGAAACGGAGAAATCGTATATGTAGATGCAAGGGAAATACACATACGGTACGACAGGACAGATGAAGAAAAGTTCGTAAGCTTTGAACCGGATGTTACGGTATACAAGCTGCCACTCTACAGAAAGACAAACCAGAGTACCTCAATACACCTCAAACCGATTGTCAGAAGAGGACAGAGAGTTACCAAGGGGCAAATACTTACTGAAGGCTACGGTACCCAGATGGGTGAACTCGCACTCGGAAGAAACCTGAAAGTCGCATACATGCCATGGAAAGGATATAACTTTGAGGATGCGATTGTTCTGTCGGAAAGGATCATACGCGAAGACATATTCACTTCCATACATGTAGACGAATACATAATGGAAGTACGCGACACAAAACGAGGAATGGAAGAACTCACGTCAGACATACCTAACGTGAGTGAAGAAGCGACAAAAGACCTTGATGAAAACGGTATTATAAGGATAGGCGCCAACATCGAACCTGGAGATATCCTGATAGGAAAGATAACGCCTAAGGGAGAAAGCGACCCATCTCCGGAAGAAAAACTCCTGAGAGCAATATTCGGAGACAAGGCAGGAGACGTAAAGGATGCATCTCTGAAGGCTTCTCCATCCTTGTCAGGTACGGTAATCGACAAGAGACTCTTCTCAAAGGTTACAAAGGAAACAGGAAAGAAAGGCAAGCTTACTTCCAAATCGAAAGTCCAGGAAGCTGAAGATAACTTTAATCTGAAGGCCGGAGCTCTAAGGGAACTCTTCCTTGACAAGCTCAAAACCCTTGTAAAGGACAAGAGCAGCAACGGAGTTTCGGATCTGTATGGTGTAGAACTGATTCCAAAGGGAGAACCGCTTGTTCAATATGACCTGAATTCAATCGATTATGAGAACGTCAATCCTACGCACTGGACGGAAGACGAACATCTCAATGATCTGATAAAGAGTCTGATTAACAACTACCTGATAACACATAAGGAATACGATGCCGAACTTAAGAGGATCAAATATAACCTTACCATCGGTGACGAACTTCCTAACGGAATAATGCAGCTTGCCAAAGTTTACATTGCCAAAAAGAGAAAGATACGTGTAGGAGACAAAATGGCCGGTAGACACGGTAACAAAGGTATCGTTGCAAAAGTCGTAAGGGACGAAGACATGCCGTTCCTTGAAGATGGTACGACAGTGGACATTGTGCTTAATCCGCTTGGTGTGCCATCACGAATGAACCTTGGACAGATATATGAAGCTGTTCTCGGATGGGCCGGAAAAGAACTCGGTGTGAAATTCAGCACCCCTATCTTCGACGGAGCATCTCTTGAAGACATATGCGATTACACCGACAAGGCAGGACTTCCTAAATACGGAAGGACATACCTCAGGGACGGTGGTACCGGAGAACTCTTCGACCAGCCTGCTACAGTGGGTGTGACCTATATGATCAAACTCGGTCACATGGTTGATGACAAGATGCATGCACGTTCAATAGGACCTTATTCCCTGATAACCCAGCAGCCTCTTGGAGGTAAGGCTCAATTCGGAGGACAGAGATTCGGGGAAATGGAGGTATGGGCACTTGAAGCATTCGGCGCTGCCAACATACTTCAGGAGATTCTGACCATCAAATCAGATGATGTTGTAGGCCGCTCAAGGGCATACGAAGCAATCGTGAAAGGAGATCCTATGCCGGCACCTGGCATACCTGAATCTCTCAACGTGCTCCTGCATGAACTTAGAGGTCTGGGTCTGAGTGTCAACTTGGATTAATTCAAATAATTGATAATCTGAAAAATTAGAAATATGTCTTTTAAAAAGGATTTAAAGGTTAAAAGCAATTTCAACCGTATCAGCATAGGACTTGCTTCCCCGGAGGAGATACTCGAACGCTCCTCTGGAGAAGTCCTTAAGCCGGAGACAGTAAACTACAGGACATACAAGCCGGAACGCGACGGTCTGTTCTGCGAACGTATATTCGGCCCGTCCAAAGATTATGAATGTCACTGCGGAAAATACAAAAGGATAAGATACAAGGGAATCATCTGTGACAGGTGCGGCGTTGAAGTGACCGAGAAGAAAGTCAGAAGAGAAAGGATGGGGCACATTACGCTTACAGTACCTGTTGCCCATATCTGGTACTTCAAATCCACTCCAAACAAAATAGGTTATCTGCTCGGTATTCCGGCGAAGAAACTTGAATCTATCATATATTATGAAAGATATGTGGTAATCCAGCCTGGAATAGCAGGGGAAGCAGGTATAAAGGCCATGGATCTTCTAACCGAAGACGAATATCTCGAAATACTCGACAATCTGCCTAAAGACAACCAGTCACTTGAAGACAGTGATCCAAACAAATTCATGGCAAGCATGGGCGCTGAAGCCATTTACGAACTGTTGTGCAGAATCGATCTGGATGAACTGTCTTACGATCTGAGACACAAGACAGAAACAGAAACATCACAGCAGAGAAAAGCTGAAGCACTCAAGAGACTCAGCGTTGTCGAAGCATTCAGGGAATCAAAAGATATAAACAAGCCGGAATGGATGATACTCAAAGTCATTCCTGTTATTCCGCCTGAACTCAGGCCTCTTGTGCCTCTGGACGGGGGAAGGTTTGCCACATCCGACCTTAACGACCTCTACAGAAGAGTCATAATACGTAACAACCGACTGAAAAGACTGATCGAGATAAAGGCGCCTGAAGTAATTTTGAGAAACGAAAAACGTATGCTTCAGGAAGCTGTAGATTCACTGTTCGACAATTCAAGAAAATCGAATGCAGTTAAGACTGAAGCGAACAGGACTCTCAAATCACTGTCCGACAGCCTTAAAGGGAAACAGGGACGTTTCCGTCAGAATCTGCTCGGTAAACGTGTCGACTACTCTGCACGTTCTGTAATCGTCGTAGGCCCTGAGCTCAAGATGCACGAATGCGGTCTTCCGAAATTCATGGCAGCGGAACTTTACAAACCGTTCATCATAAGGAAACTCATAGAAAGGGGTATAGTAAAGACAGTAAAATCCGCAAAGAAAATCGTGGACAGGAAAGACCCGGTAATATGGGATATTCTTGAAAATGTAATGAAGGGACATCCAGTTCTCTTGAACCGTGCCCCTACCCTTCACAGACTGGGTATCCAGGCATTCCAACCAAAAATGATAGAAGGAAAGGCCATACAGCTCCATCCGCTTGCTTGTACTGCATTCAACGCCGACTTCGACGGTGACCAGATGGCAGTCCATCTGCCTCTCGGAAATGCCGCGATACTGGAAGCACAGCTGCTGATGATAGGATCACACAATATCCTTAATCCTGCCAACGGAGCACCTATCACAGTTCCGTCCCAGGACATGGTGCTCGGTCTGTACTACATAACAAAACCGAGACAGGGCAGCAAGGGAGAAGGTATGAAATTCTACGGACCGGAAGAGGTAATCATTGCATACAATGAGAAAAGACTTGACCTCCATGCCGAAATATCCGTAAGACTTCCAAAGGATGCGACCGATCTTAGCAAAGGCTACGAGATGGTGAAGACTACTGCCGGACGTATTCTGTTCAATCAGGTTGTTCCGCCTGAAGTAGGCTATATAAACACAATCCTGACGAAAAAATCCCTCAGGGACATCATCGGAGATGTGCTGAAAGTTTCAGGTGTCGCAAGAACCGCACAATTCCTCGACGATATCAAGGAAATTGGTTACCAGATGGCATTCAAGGGAGGACTTTCATTCAATCTTGGAGACGTGATAATACCTGCTGAAAAGGAAAAACTGGTTGAAGACGGATACAAGGCCGTTGAATCGATCATGTCAAGTTTCAACATGGGTCTTATCACCAACAATGAAAGATACAACCAGATAATCGACGTCTGGACAAACACCAACTCCAGACTGACGAACATAGTCGAGAAGCAGATTGCAAATGACAATCAGGGATTCAATCCTGTCTACATGATGCTTCACTCAGGAGCCCGCGGATCAAAGGAACAGATCAGACAGCTTTGCGGTATGCGTGGTTTGATGGCAAAGCCTCAAAAATCAGGCTCTACCGGTGCTGAGATTATCGAAAACCCTATCCTTTCAAACTTCAAGGAAGGTCTTTCGGTTCTCGAATACTTCATTTCAACACACGGTGCGAGAAAGGGTCTTGCCGATACGGCGCTTAAGACAGCTGACGCAGGTTACCTGACAAGACGACTTGTTGACGTATCGCATGACGTCATAATAAACGAAGAAGACTGTGGAACACTCAGAGGTCTGATTGCAACTGCAATCAAGAACAAAGATGAAATAGTAGAATCCCTCTACGACAGGATTCTTGGTAGAACCTCCGTACATGACATATACAATCCTCTGACAGGAGAACTAATACTATCTGCAGGAGAAGAAATAACAGAAGACATCGCTGCCCTCATAGAAAAGCTGCCTATAGAACAGGTCGAAATAAGATCCGTGCTTACATGCGAATCCAAAAAAGGAGTATGTGCAAAATGTTACGGAAGAAACCTTGCTACAGGGCGTATGGTTGAAAAAGGGGAAGTGGTTGGTGTCATTGCAGCACAGTCAATCGGAGAGCCAGGTACTCAGCTTACTCTGCGTACATTCCACGTCGGAGGTACGGCATCAAGCATTGCTTCTGAAAATGAAATTGTGGCAAGATATGACGGTAGGCTTGAATTCGAAGAACTCAGGACAATCGTCAAGGAAGGTGACGACGGTCTCAACAACGACATTGTCATAGGACGTACCGCAGAAATGAAGATAGTTGATGTCAATACAGGCATAACACTGTCTCAACATGATGTTCCTTATGGATCGACACTTTATTTCAAGAACGGTGCAACTGTCAAGAAAGGAGATGTTATCTGCGAATGGGACGCATACAACGCCGTTACAATCTCAGAAATAGGCGGTAAAATCGCATTCGACAGTCTTATCGAAGGTGTCACATACAGAGAGGAAGCTGCAGATGAATATTCTATGCACAGGGAAAAGGTTATCATCGAATCGCGTGATAAATCCAAGAATCCTACAATCAGAATACTCGACAATGACAAGAACGAACTCAAACAGTACAATCTACCTGTCGGAGCCCATATAATGGTCGAAAACGGACAGAAGGTCAAGGCTGGAGACGTTCTGGTCAAGATACCGAGAGCAATTGGAAAATCCGGAGATATCACAGGAGGTCTCCCGAGAGTTACCGAACTGTTTGAAGCAAGAAATCCGTCCAACCCTGCTATCGTATCCGAAATAAACGGAGAAGTCATCATGGGCAAGATAAAAAGAGGGAACAGGGAAATCATCATCAAATCCAAAACCGGAGAAGAAAAGAAATACCTCGTACCTCTGTCAAAACAGATACTTGTCCAGGAAAACGACTATATAAGAGCAGGTATGCCTCTGTCCGAAGGAGCTGTTTCACCAGCAGATATCCTCGCAATACAAGGTCCTACAAAAGTTCAGGAATACATTGTGAACGAAATTCAGGAAGTCTACAGAATGCAGGGTGTAAAGATCAACGACAAACACTTTGAAATCATAGTAAGACAGATGATGAGAAAAGTGGAAATCGTAGATCCCGGCGATACGAAATTCCTTCCTGAACAATTGGTTGACAAATGGGAATTCATGCAGGAAAACGACAATATCTGGGACAAGAAAGTAGTTCTTGACGCAGGAGATTCACAGGAACTGCGACCTGGACAGATTGTTACCGTAAGGAAACTGAGAGAAGTCAACTCTACATTGAAAAGACAGGATCTCAAGCTGGTGGAAGCAAGGGATGCTATTCCTGCAACTTCAAACCAGATTCTGCAGGGAATTACGCGTGCCGCCTTGAGGACGAACAGTTTCATGTCGGCAGCATCATTCCAGGAAACTACAAAAGTCCTCGGAGAAGCCGCAATTTACGGAAAGACCGATACACTTGAAGGTCTTAAGGAAAATGTAATCTGCGGACATCTCATTCCTGCAGGTACGGGAGCCAGAGAATACGACAAGATTATCGTGGCATCCATGGACGACTACCAGAAGATGGCAAAAGCTTCATCAAAGAAGAATCAATAGCATAATGCTTATACTTAACGACAAATGGGGAAAGGCGAAAAGCCCTTCCCCATTGTTTTAATTTAAATCATATACTATGAGCGAACCTATAATAAGACCTCTAAGAGGAAAAGAGCCCTCTATAGGCAAAAATACTTTCATTGCGGAAAACGCTGTGATAATAGGCGATGTTACAATAGGAGAAGACTGCAGCATATGGTACTCCGCAGTCCTCAGAGGTGATGTAAATACAATAAGAATAGGAGACAGAGTCAACATTCAGGACGGTGCCGTACTGCACACACTGTACAACAGATCTATAGTAGAAATCGGAAACGACGTATCCGTAGGACACAATGCCATCATACATGGTGCAAAAATAGGTAATAATGTACTTGTTGGTATGGGAGCTATTCTCATGGACAATGCAGTGATTCCTGACAACACGATAATTGCAGCCGGAGCAGTAGTTCTGAGCAACAGTATACTTGAACCCGGCGTATACGCCGGCGTTCCGGCCAAGAAAGTTAAAGACGGATCTGATGCCGTAGGGGAAGCCGCACACAAAAACGCGCAGGGATACATGCTTTATAAAGAATGGTATAAATAAAGAACCCCTACCACCGGAAAAGACATTCCTCTATCTTCGAATCTGAAGCTGTACTGCATGTCTTCAAGTCCGTTCATGGCATTTATGAAAGATATGCGTGTATATTTGCAGATATCATCAACCGATATATGACGCGGGCCTATAAGACCGGAAGCGGTCAGCTCGCGTCTTTTTGTACCGTCCAACAGAGGTTTTTCGGGAGTAAACCATTCCTTTCCGTCATAAAAGCACAGATTCGAAAAAGTGCTGTCTGTAATCATTTTCCCCTTCACTATAATAACTTCATCCGACAAATAATCCGACGGTAACGGAAAGATTGATCTGTCGGAAAACTTGAAACTATAATCTAGACTGTCATCTTCTATCAATGCCACCTTTTTTATGACCCGTCTCTCATACGGCACTGTAGCGACTACCGTCTTACCGCCGCCCCATTCTACCCGCAACTTATACAAGCCCGTCTTCGGACAGAACATCCCCGTGTTCAGAATTTCTGACAGAACAGGTCGTTCCGTCAGAGATATTCCGAAAAATTCCGCTGTCCTGTCCACTCTCCGCTGGTGCAGATCAAGATTATATGCATAGCCGTCAAGCAGCTTTATCGACTCTATGAACATCTTCAAACGTTATACAAGTTAGAAATCAATATACTTTTGCCTTCAGTTCCCCGTATTCAGACTCCAGCTTGCTCATAAAGGTAATACCTCCACCGCTATGATAAAAATATCTGTTTCCTGTAATATCAGTCAATCTTATCATGACCGCAGAATCAAAGGATTCACCGTCAAAATATCCGCATATTCCGGTATAATAACCGCGATCAAACGGTTCAGCCGCCCTGATTATCTCTACCGTCTTTTTCTTTGGAGCACCTGTAACGCTTCCTGCAGGGAGCAACTTGAAAAGCAGATTTCCAAGAGATGATTTCCAATCCAGATCCAGGACGCCGGATATTTCTGAGCTTGTCTGCAATATTATATCATTGCCGGCCTTCAGCATATCAACATACCTGAACCTGTCTACTTTTACTTTTTTTGAAACCATAGCCAGATCATTTCGCAAAAGATCGACAATGGTATAATGCTCGTACAATTCCTTTTCATCCGACATAAGCACGGCAGACGCATCCTCATAAGTCATCTTTTCCGGAGAATATCTGAAAGTTCCTTTCATGGGAAATGCCGATATGCGACCGTCCTTTATTCTTATAAAGGTTTCAGGAGAATGAAAAATGAACTTGCCCGGAAAATATGCCTTATATAGAGCATCAGAAACAGCATATAGGTCCCCAGGAGTACCTGAGGAAAAAACTGTTTCTGATCTCGACGTCAGATTTAAAAGGTAAGTATCGCCGCGCGATATTGCATCGGAAACAACCGAAAAGGATTTCGAATAATCCTCGAATGAAGGAAAAGCATATACCGTCTTTTCCGGACGAAGTGCCGGTCCTTTGAGTTCATACCCTAATTCGACTCCACGGATTGAAAAAGACACCTTACCTTCCTTCATCTGCTCGGGAGTCAAAATATACCCTCCCTCAGCAGCAAAATCTATGAATACTGCAAATTTTTTTCCAGAAGAAGAAAATGAGTTTATTCGGGAAATCAAAGAATGCGAATCACAATATTTCATGGCCATATTTCAAAAAATTTTCCAAAATGCGATTCCCGTCAGCCGAGATTATCGACTCCGGATGAAACTGCACCGTAAAGAGTTTCATGGAAACAGATTCCGCGGCCATAACAATTCCTGATGAATCGCGTGCCGTAACTTTCAAACCTTCAGGTTCTGTAACTGCCCATGAATGATACCTGCCTGCTACCGTACTGCACATGTTTCTAAAAAGCACCGACTCCGGATCCGTATCCAGCAGCGAAGGAACACCATGGTAGACTTTACCCAATCTGTAGACGTCCGACCCGAATGCCGAACATATAATCTGATGTCCCAAACAGATTCCAAGAATAGGTTTTCGTCCGCAATATTCCTGCAACAAATCATACAGGAGAGGATAATCGGAAGGATGGGAAGGGCCAGGAGAAAAAATAATATAATCTGCCTTATCCGGAGATGCCTGATGCAGACAGTCATAAGACACGACTTCAATATCCTCATCTGTCAGAAAATGAAGCTGGTTCACTATATTATACGTAAACGAATCGAAATTATCAATTATAAGTATCATACAAACTTACAAAAAAAAAGGGAGGGCCGCAATACTCTGCGATCCTCCCTGTAAATTGGCAGCTACCTATTGCGGTTCATTATCCGCTTACGAAGTGATCGGGGTATTAGTACCGCTCGGCTTTGACATTACTGCCTTTACACCTGCGGCCTATCTACGTGGTAGTCTCCCACGCCCCTCTTGGAAATCTCATCTTGGGGCCAGCTTCGCACTTAGATGCTTTCAGTGCTTATCTGAACCATACTTAGCTACCCGGCAATGCACCTGGCGGCACAACCGGTACACTAGAGGTATGTCCATTCCGGTCCTCTCGTACTAAGAACAGACCCCCGCAAATTTCCTGCGCCCACAACAGATAGGGACCGAACTGTCTCACGACGTTCTGAACCCAGCTCGCGTGCCACTTTAATCGGCGAACAGCCGAACCCTTGGGACCTGCTCC
>CASFPH010000003.1 GCA_949296645.1 uncultured Bacteroidales bacterium | reverse complement strand
AGACGAAAATCAATAAATTTGCATCGCCATAGGTAAAGAGTATGAAAAGTGAACGGATATCACCGTTTTGGGTGAACGGATATCAACCGTTTTCAGCAACCTTATAGGCAAATTCATCAGACAATGACTGCCGGGCTGATGCAGCAATAACAGATACAACTATTGCCGCAATAGTGCTGACAAGCCGTTTCATAAAGTTCAGTGTTTAAGTTTCAGGTTAAATTTACGATAAAGGTAGTAATTTTATCTGAATATGCAAATATGTAAGAAGGCGATGCATCAGATTGAAATCTGACGCACCGACTCATATTACCGAAACCGGAAATTATTTCATCCATAACGGTTCTTCAGCACCTTTCAGGTAGTAGTCATAGAATCCCATGACCTTTCTTGAGTAGTCCATACGGTTGTTCCATTTCTGGACTTTATGACCCTCACCCTTATAGTTAAGCATCCAGGCAGGTTTGTCAAGTCTTCTCAATGCCATAAAGAATTCTATACCCTGTTCCCATGGAACCGAACCATCCTTGTCATTGTGCAGAATCAGTACCGGAGTATTTATCTGAGGAACATAAAAAATAGGTGAATTTCTGAAATATTCCATAGGTTTCTCCCAAAGTGTACCGCCGATACGGCTCTGTGTATGCTCGTACTGGAACATACGGCTCTTGCCTGTTTCCCACCTGATTCCGCCATATGCACTTGTCATGTTGGAGACAGGAGCACCGGAAACCACAGCCTTGAACATGTCTGTCTTAGTTATAAGATATGCTATCTGATATCCGCCCCAGCTGTGGCCGCTCAGCCCGATTCTCTCTTCATCGATGAAATCATATCTGTCGGTCATCTCCCTTACCCCGCTGACTACGGCATCATAGGAAGAGGCACCGGGATCACCGTCCTTAAAGACCACATCAGGTATGAATACTATATATCCGTTGCTGACGCAGTAAGACCAGTTGACCACCGTAGATACAGGAGAAGGAATATTGTATCTGTGAAGATTGTCGCTTCTCTTCTCATAAAAATAGACCAGCATGGGATACTTCCTGGAAGGGTCGAAATTCTCAGGCTTGCACAATATTCCCTGAAGCTTCCTTCCGTTGAAAGTGCTCCATTCTACAAGTTCGGATGTACCCCAGATGTATTCCGACTGCTGAGGATTGGATTCGGACAGCTTGACCGCATCACTGAAATCCTCATCAGACAAATATACTTCCGGATAATCCGTAAAAGTCTGCTTTTTCCATATGCATTTATTTCCGTCTTTTGAGAATGCGAGAGATGAATATTTGCAGTCTCCCATCACCAGCTCCCTGAATTCTCCGGAAAATCCGGTCTTCTGATTTCCGTCAGGATAAAAGGCATAGTATCCGGAACGCTTGGTCGAATTCTGAAAAGCGTTGAAATAAGCTGTCTCCTTGCCGGAAACATACCTTTGCGCTTTTGACGGCTTTATATATCTGAACGATATTCCGGTTTCTTTTCCGAGCCCTCCTGTCAGGCATACCGGAGCCTCATCCCCGGATGCATCGAACATCCATACATCATGTTTCGAGTGCACAAGGAACTTGTCCTCACGGTCAAGCCATCCCAGCGGTCCGAAAGGTGCGGCATGCATCGGCATGTCCAGCTCGTCATTATAAAATATGTCATCAACAGTTTCCGTGATATTTCTCTTCTCCATGGTAGCGGTATTCATAACATACCATGAACTGTCTGCAGGTTCAAACCACGAAACATATTTCTTGTCATAAGAAATCGACGGAATATAATAAGAAGCTTCAAGGAACCGCTTTCTTGACCCGTCCCTTAGATTTACAAGATACACGTCATACCTCGGGCCTGCCTCATACTCCTCGCTTTTCTGGTATTTGTGGGAATTGAAACCAAGGGTATAATCTTCGTATTCTCCTTCACTGAACTGGAAGTACGGCATGTCGGCATCCGAAAGCTCAATTACCTTCTTCTTTTTCATGTCATATAGACAGAAGACATCCTTTGTGATGACTTCAGGCGAAGGTGACTGCCTTACTGGTATTGAAGGTGCGTTCCATTTCCATATCTGGACATTCACACCCTTGACTCCTGAGGTATCCTTTACAGGATGCAGTTTGCGTCCCAATTTAAAATAGAGGGCATCACCCGCATAGTTGAATTTCAGCGGAGACAACAATTCGCTGAACCCGGACGGCATAAAATCAGAATCAAGGCCGAACGAAGCTATTTCCTTCATTTTGGCATAATCGTATATCGCAATCCGGAATGTAGTGTCCTTGTCCGTCAAATATCTTTTCAGCAATGCGAATCTGTCCATTTCCCTGCTGAAATCAGCGTTAATGAAACTGAAACCGGAATCACCGGTCCTTAGATATCTTCTTTCACCGGATTTCATGTCATATACGGAAAATTTAAGGAGAGAATCCTCCCTGCAGCACATCAACATTCTGGAATAGTCTGACGAGAAACGATGCGAAACAACATTCGGAAAACAAATAGTGTCTTTTAAATCCAGGTTTATTATAAACACATCTGACATTCCGTATTTTGGAGTCATCTTAGTGGCAAGCGTATCCTTAGGTTTTTTTAAAAGAAGAACATGATTGTCAGGCAAAAACGACATAGCATTGAATGAATCCACCAGGAATGAATTACCAGTTTCCATATTCATAATATAGCGTTTTCTGACGGAATCACCTTTGATTACATCATAATAAACATACTTGGATGTGGAATTGATATTCAGATTTTTCCCATTAGATATTGTATCTTTTATATTCTGTCTACACAACACTATCCTTCTCACCCCATCCATATTCCGCTGCTCATATGACACCCACTTGCCATCTGGAGAGATCTGCTCTTTCTGAAGATAAATCCACTGTCCATACGCTTTTTCATCCAAAGGTCTTCTCTCATTATTGACGGTAGCCCCTCCTTCAGCATATAGAAGGGGCACCGACAACAAAAACAATATTGATAAAAGAAATTTTTCCATACCGTTATCGTTCATAAACAGGAATAGACGGATTCAGTGACAATACGGCTGGTGGTAGAGGCAGAATGAATCTATTGTCTCCAGCCGGGCACCTGAATTCCGTATTTCCCACAGTATGGACTACATCTTCAGTATAAAGACCTTCCTGCATCATCCTCTTCATATCCACAAGTCTGTAAATTCCGGTTAATGCAAACTCCCTTCTCCTCTCGTCAAACAAGAACTTCAATGCAGCATCCTTAGAGATATCCAAAGGCATATGTACATTATTTATAATCCTGTTGTCCCTTAGTGTATTAAGAAGTTTCATACCTTTTTCCACTTCATTATTTCTTATATAAGATTCTGCCTTTATCAGATAAAATTCCGGAGTTCCCAATCCGAGGTTCTGTTGGATATAAGCTACCCACATTGACATTCCGGGAAATTTATAGACATTATTGTACAACTTGAATTCATCATCTGAAAAATACAATGCACGCCTCTGATCCACAGCCCCTTCCGGCAGATCTCTTGAATACGTATCCAACAACGATTTACTTGCATAAATATTTCTGGAAAGTCCTATAGTATTATTCCCGTATCTGGCATAAACCGCCTCGACATTATCTTCCGGCTTTGGATAAACTTCACCTGTTTCAGCATTCCATATTCGTCCCATACCGTTTGCCTTAGGGTTTATACTGTATTCGGTAAGATTAATGAATTCCAATTTTGACATATCTACTTTCTCAGCAGCAACAAGAGCATTCTTATAATCCCCCATATACAGATATAATTTTGCCATATAGGCATAAAGAAAATTCCTTGAAGATCTGAAAGGGGTTGAAGCCTCTTCAGGTATATACTCTTCCGCATCAGACAAGTCCTTGAAAATCTGATTATATACTTTCTCTACGGACCATCTTTCATATGGAGCATTTATATCCTCTGATAACAACATAGGCACACCTAAATCTGTCTTAGCGGTATTTTTGTCATAATGCTTGGCATAAGCATTAACAAGTGACAAATATTCAAACGCCCTTGAAACTTTAGCTTCCGCTATAAGGCTTTTCTTATCTTTGTCAGTTGCATCTTTGCATGTTCCGACGTTGTTGATAATAACATTGAAAACATAAATCCGGTAATATGAACTTTTGTAAAAATAATCGTGTTCTCCTTCACTGTATACAGGACCATGTTCAAAAGAATACAGATTCTTTATGTTATCCATAGCCATATCATACCGTCCATAGTCTACAGTATTGTCCCCCAACTGGATATCATCGGTCAAATATATCGGATATCCTTCATCGGCTTTCATGAGATCCTTAAAATTCAACAACTTAAGATAATCATCATAATATTCTGGAATCTGAATGCCTTTAGGCTTTATATTCAGGAAATCGTTACATGAAACAGTCAATGATATGACTCCTATAAATATGATATATTTAAATTTTTTCATTTTGCTTATTTTTAAAATTTAAGATTCAATCCGAATGAAAACACAACAGGTTGTTTCCTTCCTCTTGACGGAGATAATGATACACCTGTCCACGATTCCGGATCAAGGCCCTGATCGTTAAATACTATTTTGCATAAATTATCAATCTGCAAGGAAAGCTTGACATCTTTTATAAAAGTTGACTGCAAAAGGCGTTTTGAAAGATTGTAATTAAACACTATACTATTCAATTTAAAATAATCCGCTTTCTGAACATGCTTGTCCGCAGCCTTCCATAAATTCTGTATATTCGAATTTACACCTTTCATTATCGCAGGTGTAGTTTCAGGATTGTTCTCATCTCCTGGCTTTCTCCAAAAATTACCGGTCAACCTGTCCTGATTTGTAGACAATGCCGTTCCAGTGATATAAGCGCCGGAAACACCTCTGAGTACATGTCCACCATAATAAGTCCACAAAATTGACATTGACAAACCTTTCCATCTGACATAATTTGAAAGGGAGGCCATGTATGGAGGTGTTGCAACTCCTGAACATACAAGATCATCTATTGTCAGATCAGCAAAAGAAGATACTATTTCACCATTTTTATTATAAGCCAAAGGTTTACCTTCCTCGCTTAATCCGGCCCATCTGGTGCTATACAACGTATTCATCGACATTCCTTCTCGAATCTGGCCATTCTGCACATAATAAATCGGCGCACTATTGGAATTTTCAATCCTTGTCAACATATTTTTATTATAGGAGAAATTGAAATTTGTCTTCCACATAAAGTTGCGTGTAGTAACATTCACCGAAGAAAGGGATACCTCAACACCCCTGTTATACATATCTCCATAATTGACTGTAACAGATGTCCATCCATATGAAGGATCATATGTTTTCTCATGCAAAAGATCTGTTGTATTTTTGTTATAGAACTCTATAGTACCACTCAATCTTGACTTGAATAAATTAAAGTCCAAAGCAAGATTCCATACTCCGGTCTTTTCCCATCTTAAACCGGAGTTCGGAGGAAACTTGACCTTTGAAGAATAATCATTGATATACCCGTTTATACCTGCATCCACTACCGTAAGGAACGGCCCGCTCATTTTGGCTATATTACCATTAATACCATATGTCAAACGTACCGAAAGTCTGTCTATCCAATTTACATTTCGTTCATCTAGTATACGATATTGTCCTCCGGCAGACCATAATGGCCTGTACTGATATTTCGGGTCTGTACCAAAAAGATTTGACTGATCCATTCTTATGCTGGCAGTAGCAGTAAAACGGTCATTGAAAGAATATGATGCATTTGCATAAAATGAAACATACCTGTTTTCTGTATAAGAATAGGAATTGCTCTTTCTTGAATATGTAAACCTTCCATTCAATGATTCAGTTCCAACAAGGGTCTTGCCTAACATTTTTTCATCAATTACCTTATACTGCAAACTATTATCATCATATCCTACATTGAATGTATTTGTTCCGGAACTTTTCACCGCTCTTCTTTCCGCACCTGCTATTACAGAAACGTTATGTTTTTCTGCAAAAGTTTTATTGTAATTCACCTGAGCTCTAAGTGTATAAGAATTTTTATCTGTTCTCCCCTCCTGAACCTGACCTCCAGTAGGTATATTTTGTATGATTTCCCCATCTTTGATCTGTGTCGCATCATTTATCATGGTCTTTACAGTCCATGAGTCTTTATCGTAAAGGCGTTTTGTATATCCAAAACCAAAATCATTTGAATATCGAAGATCAAACGACAGGCCTTCTGCAATAATAAAGTTAAAATTAGCATTTAAATTCAAATAAGAACTTTTTGATTGAATGCGCTCCTTATCCAATTCTTCAAGAGGATAATAAGTTTCATCCAATAGACCTTCCCCTTTTAGTCTATCTATTTCTTCCTGTGATTTGGTCTGATACCAATGTATGGGATTCCCTTCTTCGTCAAAAAGGTTAATATAAGATGCTCTGCCGCCCATATACTCTGTCATACCGGTAAATCCATTGCTGTAATCATATTTACTGATATTACCTAAAAGTCCTATATCCGCCTTAAACCATTTGTAAAACTTAAAAGTATTTTTAAGATTAAAACCAATCATATCAGAGCTTTGTACCCGCTCATAAGGAAAGTTCTGGTTATACTGGAATGAAAGAGCATAATTGTACTTATCTGACCCACCTGACAATGAAAGATTATGAACATGTGAAACACTAGCATTCCTTAGAAAAGCATCTTTAATTTGCTGAGTATTGTCCCTATTCCTGTAAACATCCAGTTGTGTTTCTAGTTCCGCATCTGAAATTACTCCATTTTTATGGTCGAACAACAAGGACCTGACTTCATTGACATAATATCCACCCTGAACGGAGCCTGGATTTATATTAAACAATTCTCTCTGAAAATCAATAAATTCAGAACTGCTCATTAGATTCTGATAAGAAGGATCAGGAAGTGGAGTTATCTTGACTGTTCCATTATAATTCACTCTGGTAGGACCTGAGTGTCCTGAACGTGTAGTGATTACTATTACACCGTTTGCAGACCTCGCACCGTATATTGACGCAGCACTGGCATCCTTTAGAACCGTAATGTTAACTACATCAGCTGGATTGATTGCAGAAAGGGATCCCTCATAAGGAACACCGTCAACAACATATAGAGGCGTATCATTTCCAGATATGGTGGATTTACCTCTAATCTGTATATCTCCACGGTAGGATGTCATACCGGCGACAGAACCTTCTATACGGCTCATGATATCGGTACTGATCTTTTCATCTATACTCTCCTTGCTGATTACGGCAAATGAACTGGCAGCCCTTTCCTTGGATATGGTCTGGTAACCTGTAACGACTACGTCATCAAGAGAGATGATATCCTGGTCAAGTGATACATCCACTTTAGAACGACCCGCCACTTCTATTTCCGCCTGCTGCATTCCTACCATCTGGCAAACCAGTATCCCGTCAGAAGGAATCCCAGAAATGGTATAAACACCGTCAAGATCTGTAACGGCCGAAAACGAATTGTTGCCCTTCAGGTAAACGACAGCTCCGGGGAGTGGTTCACCAGTAGTCTTGTCCAGTACAACGCCTTTCACATCTATCTTGTTTCTCTGCGCATTTTTGGAAACCGGTGTCAGAGCCACGAGTTTGCCCATAATCTTGTACTCAATCCCGTATTTCGGGAAAAAACTTTTGAAAAATTCTTCCGCAGGCTGACCTGAAACAGTAACTGAAACCTTGATTTTATCAGCCTCAAGAGCTTCTGTATAACTGAATTTGTAGTCAGTCTGCTCCTTCACAAGTTCAAGAACCTGCTCAAGAGAGACATTCTTTACATCTATCTTCAGTACCTTCTGGGCAAAGAGTCCGGAAGAACTGAAGACTAAAAAAAGAAGAACAGCCAAAGAACTTAGGCATAATCTTCCTGTCCGTGTAATACAGTTCATAGATTTTGGTTTATTTAATAATTAAAATTTTATAGCTGCGGTAAACGTCCAACAGTCCGTTACCACAGCTATAAAAACCGAAGCATGAATTACCCTAAATCATACTTCAAAATATCACTTTTCCATAAAGAGTTCTACTGTCCTGTCATCAATCCGGAAATCCACTCCTGAACTGAAGCGGATCGCCTCCATTATCTGTACAACGGACTCCTGACCATATTCCGCAGTAAGCAATATGTCGTATACGGCCTTGTCCTTCACGACGATATCAACCCCGTGCCATCTTTCTATTGTACTTATCACCTCCTTCATAGGAGTCTTGCTGAATACCATGCGGTCTTCCGTCCATGCCCGTTCCTTGTCCATATCGGATTTCTTCACTAGAAGCGGCCTTTCATGCAGATTGTCTTTCTTCACATATGAATTTCCCGGTTCCAGAACTGCAAGCAGCTTCCTGTCACTCATATAATCACTCATATCAACGATATTGACCTTACCTTCATATAGGGTAGTCTGGGATACCTCGTCTTCAGGATATGAACGCACATTAAATTTAGTACCCTTCACCTCAACAGAATATCCCTTTCCGGTAGAAACAACCATAGGTACGAGAGAATCCGAAACGACTTCAAAATATCCTTCTCCTTCTATTGCCACTTCTCGTGTAGGGCCTGTAAAGCGGTCAGGAAAAGTTATTCTGGTATCGGAATTGAGTTTGACACGTGAACCGTCAGGCAGATCCACAAAAGCCTTGGTACCTTTAGGAGTATATACAACATGCTGCAGGTTATCCGGAATATCGGAAAGCATGACTCGCTCCTGATACTCTACCCTCAGCCTGTCTACATTCTCATTCAGCTCAATACGGTGGAATATATCGAAAACCAGAATTGCGGCAACGGCAGCTGCTGCAGAATAGTATCCTGCCTTCTTGAGAAAAGCGACCCTCGATGAACGGATACTTTGCCGTGCCATTGACTTCAGGTCAGCAATATCCTTATCCGTATTTTTATCAATACCAGGATTGCCGGCAATATTCCACAATTCGAACTGCCTCATGAAATATTTCATGTTCAAATCAGACGCATTTACCCAGTCCAGCAGAATCTCTTTCTCGCTGTCCGAAAGTTTGCCCTGAAAATACTTTATAATCGTCTTTTTATCCATAGCATTATATACCTACTTCAACAAGTATAAAAACGAAGAAACGGCAATCCCTAAAACCACTATGAGATAATCTTTCAGATTTTTATGCAGAATCCGCAGGGCTGACATTATGCGGTATTCGATATTTTTGACCGTACACCCCTGCTTTTCAGCTATCTCCTTATATGAGCAAGCTTCGAAACGGCTCATTCTGAAAGCCTCCCTTGTCTTTTCCGGCATGGAATTCATGGATTCCGATATAAGACGTACGATTTCCGAATCCTCGGCATATTCAGTCCATGAAGTATTGAGAAGTATTCCGGCCAGTTCATCGGATACGGCCTTCTTACGTTCATCATCTTTATAAGAGGAAACCAGTTTCCTCTTTTTCAGAAGATTCCAGCACTTCCATTTGGCGGCTGTAAAAAGATAACTTCTTACATTCCTGTCATCCACAGATTCTATATTATGCCACAATTCACAGAAAATATCCTGCACGACATCCTTTGCCTCTTCATCGTCCTGCAGGATACTGAATACATAACACCTTATCTTCCGGTAATTGTCATTCAGAAGATAATCATAAAGCCTTGTTTTTTCCTTTGCGGAAAGCATTCAGCAGATTCGGTTGAAAGATCAAAGACCCAGATATTCTCTCTGGATACCGGTAAGTACATCTATGGAAATGCCCCAGCATCTGAGTTTCTGCATTGCCACGCTTCTGTCAACATCCGCAGGAACACGGAATACCATCTTTTGTTTTCCGTCTTCCGTCACCCTGCCGGCAAATTCCTCCCTGTGTTTTACAAGATATTCCGCACTGAGCGCCTGTATGGCGAAACTCATGTCCATGATTTCAGCCGGATGCCCGTCACCGCATGCAAGATTCACCAGTTTGCCTTCGCCAAGCACATAAATGCATCTGCCGTTTTCAAGCCTGTAGCCCTCGATGTTGTTCCTTGCGGCAAATGAAGAGACAGCCATTTTCCTGAGAGAAGCCACATCCACCTCCACATCGAAGTGCCCGGCATTGCAACAGATCGCACCGTCCTTCATGAGCATGAGATGTTCAGGACCTACAACATCGCGGCATCCCGTTACGGTAACGAAAATATCCCCGAGCGGAGCGGCTTCATTCATCGACATAACTTTGAAGCCGTCCATTACAGCTTCAATTGCCCTGACAGGATCGACTTCAGTGACTATGACGGATGCACCGAGTCCCTTCGCCCTCATGGCCACACCCTTGCCGCACCATCCGTAACCGGCTACAACTACATTCTTGCCAGCAACTATCAAGTTCGTGGTTCTGTTTATACCGTCCCATACCGACTGGCCTGTACCGTATCTGTTGTCGAAAAGATGCTTGCAGTCGGCATCGTTCACCGTAACCATAGGGAATTTCAATGTACCTGCACGCTCCATCGAGTAGAGCCTGTGGATACCCGTAGTCGTCTCCTCGCAGCCTCCTATGACTCTGCCGAGCAGTTCCGGATATTTTGCATGTATCAGATTCACAAGGTCGCCTCCGTCATCTATTATCAGGTCCGGTCCTACCTTGATCACATTCTCCAGATGAGACTCGTACTCTTCAGGTGTGGCATTATACCATGCAAACACGTTAAGTCCGTCATGGACAAGCGCTGCCGCCACATCATCCTGAGTAGAAAGTGCATTGCTTCCTGTAACATACATCTCCGCCCCTCCTGCTGCAAGCACCTTGCACAGATATGCGGTCTTCGCCTCCAGATGAACGGAAAGCGCTATCTTCAGGCCCGCAAACGGTTTCTCCTCCGCAAACCTTTTCTCAATACCTCTCAACAGGTCCATGTGGGCAATCACCCACTCTATTTTCAGTTTTCCGCTCTCCCACAGAGCGGCATTTCTTATTTCACTCATACTAATCTATATAAAAAATCATTCTTCTATTCTGAAATACCGGTAAGTGCCGACATTGCTTTCTGTCTTTATCTCATTTCCTTCAACCCGGACCAGTTCAAACCATTTGTCCTGCGTGGCTTTTCCGGATGTCTGGGTAATATATAGCGTATTGCCGTCAATACGATAACTGTATGACGTATTGCCGTCATGTCTGTTGTTCCAGTACAGAACACCATTGCCGTACAGCATAAGATATTCACCGGTACCGCAGTTGAACCTGTTCACCTCTTTTCCATTCTGCGAAATACCGTAAACGGTAAGTGAAAGCTTCTTTCCTACAAGAGCCTGCCACCCTGTTTCCGAGGCTGAAACAACTGTTTTTTCCGCAATATCAGAGCCAGGATCAGTATCCCAGTACGTAATCCTGCGTGTCATGGTTCCGGTAAGTCTTTTCTCCCCGCCCGGATTTTTATGAATATGGAATGTGCATAAACCGTTATCGTATACAAAAGTTTTGACATGTGCTATCACATCCTGTCTGAATGAAACAGTCTCTTCTGAAATCATTCCGTTCTGATATTTGAATACGCTTTTACGTTCCAGACGCAAATGAGCACTGTCTTCATAAATGGAAATTCCCGAAATATTCATGGAACCGTCCCTGGTTATTTCAAAATATTTCTTACTGTTATCGTCTGTCACAAGAATCCGCGCAAGTGATCCGTCAACACCGTATTCATACACATGGTCGCCGAAACTTATTGACTTCACATTGCCCTTCGCCTCCTGAAACATGGCGTCATGATACTTCTGCGCCCGGCAAGGCAAGACAGATACAAACATCAATAAAAAAACAATATATTTCTTCATGGCAGGATAAATTAATTGTATCTGCAATTTTCGTAAAAATTCCGCGATATTCAAACCGTTCCGGAAAGAAAAAAAGGGCGATATGTCACACCTGATTCTTGACATACCGCCCTTTTCCTTGAAATTTAACCACAATAACTAAACTATAAACTACCACCCGCGCACAGATCACTCCGTTCTATGGATTTTCAGGCAAGAGAAACATATTTGTTTTTTCTTTCGCAAAACCGCTGACATTGCATGCAAAGGTCATATCCCAGTAAAGCACCAAGTATAAAGTCCTCCTCCGGTGTCAGGCGGTTCAGCGGTTTATCTATAAGTCTTCTGATTGTCTCGATACATTCAGGTTTTCCGAAATAGAGATTTATATTACGTGTGCCCGCCTTTTGGACACAGAAATGTATTCCGTTGGAAGACAACCTGTCTATTGCCATTTTTTCATACTCTCTGTTTACAGTGAAGAGGACAAGATTACGTACCCCTTTTTTGTACTCATATATATGATTGCCCAGAACTTTTATTTCCGCCGGCATAAAGAAGTTCTTTTCCATAACATTACCTGATACAATCGGACAACAATTCATTTTTCAAAAATCACATCTGGTTTTTAAGCTGTACTATCCAGTTGTCTACTCTTCCGGCAGTCAGTCCGTCCTCATTGACCTCATCAAGCGGAAGTCCCACAAACACACCGTCAATGCACGCTTTGGAATCATCAAACGAATAGCCTGACGAATCGACCTCCCCGATAAATGAGCAACCGGTAACTTTAAGGTCTTCATATATGGTGCCTATCGCATCGCAGAAAGTATCACTGAAAGCAGATGAATCACCGCATCCGAATATAGCCACCTTCTTGCCCGAAAGATCAAGCGAGGCCAGTTTGGCAAGGAAGTCATACCAGTCGTCCTGAAGATCACCGGCTCCCCATGTAGAACTGCCGAGAAGCAGCACGTCATAACGCGGTACATCATCCACACCGGCATTCGCCACATTATGCACATCAGAGAAATCAACACCCAATTTCGCCGCAATCATTCCCGCTACATTCTCGGTAGTTCCGCTGGAAGAACCGTAATAAATACCGATTTTTTTCATAACTAAAACACTTTTTTAACATTCATTACATTAACTGATGCAAAGATGATATTATTACGATTTGCCTGGAATACCCAAAATTGAGTATTTTTGCTCATTGAATATGCAAATTGAAAAATCAGACCATATGAAGAAAACACTTGTCATAGCTGCTACTGCAATCGCGGCTTTTTCCTGCGGACAGTCCGGGGGAAATGATATTACAATGAAAAACCTTTCAGGAAAATGGATTGAGATAATGCCTGTGAACAAAGATATCGTGCAGGGCATGACACTTTACGAAGACGGGAAAGCAGAGTCCGTAGGCATGGCTACACTCCAGTACAAATCATGGGAAATCACACCCGAAAAGAAAATAATACTCAACGGACTGAGCATAGGCAACCACCAGACAATCGAGTTCTCTGACACCCTCGACATAATATCCGTTTCAGGCGACACGCTTACACTTGATAAATTCGGAAAATACAGGATACAGTACACCAGAGAAGATGAAAACGGTGCTTCCGGAAACAGACCGGAAAAAATCGGAGGAACTCCGGCATCAGCAGGATACACTCACTCGAAGCTGAAAAACAGCGACATAAGAGTATTTGAAGAAGGTACGAAAGTAATGTATGCGACAGGAGAAGAACACACAAGTGCCGCATTCATAGTATTCAACGGAGATTCATCAAAACTGGAAATCTTCCTCCCGGATGCGGAATCCGCAGTACTGGAAAGAAGGACACGCCCGGACGGAAGTCATGTATGGAATGTTGAAGACGATGACACATACAATGTAGAAGAGTGCAGCGGAGGATGGATAGTTTCAAGAAGAGGCAGGATAATCTTCGCTTCTTCCGGTACAGAAAATACCGTAAAATGCACATTCACGGAAAAAGACAAGGACGGAAAAACATACAATGCAGTGTTCTTCAACAACCACGAACTTGTACAGCTTGAATCGGACGGCATGTACTACATCCTCAAACAGTACCGGACAGCGTCCGGATTCGGATATAAAAGTCCGGCATATGACCTGCGCGGAAAAGGCCGTGAGGCAGTGCTTACATCACTTTACGACAACACGAAAACAGAACTTGTAGAAAAACAATAAAAATCAGGAGAACCGGATATCTTGTTGTACAGCAAAAGAAACATAATAAAGGTAAGTTATCCCATCTTTCTGGGTCTGCTTGCACAGAACCTGATAAATGTAACCGACACTGCATTTCTGGGACATGTAGGTGAAATAGAACTTGGGGCCTCCGCAATAGGAGGTCTCTATTATATATGCCTTTTCACACTGGCTTTCGGTTTCAGCGTAGGTGCCCAGATCCTGATGGCGAGAAGAAACGGAGAAGGGAACTACAGCCGTATAGGACAGGTCCTTACCCAGGGAACGGCATTCAGTATGATGATGGCAGCAGCACTCCTTGCAATATCATACTTCACCGCAAGACCCTTCATGAGTCTGATGATATCGTCCGATACAATCCTTGAAGCATCTGTCTCTTTCTTCAGCATCCGCATGTGGGGACTGCTGTTTTCTTTTGCCAATACCATGTTCAGGGCCTTCTATGTAGCCATAACCAGGACAAAAGTACTTACAATCAACGCCATAGTCATGGCTGCCATCAATATAGCCCTTGACTATGCATTGATATTCGGCAAATTCGGACTGCCGGCAATGGGGCTTGAAGGAGCCGCACTGGCTTCCGTAATGGCTGAAGCCGGTTCTCTTCTGTTTTTCTTCATATACACACGATATGCCGTTGACTACAGGAAATACGGTCTGACAGTTTCATTCACCCCTGATTTCAGACTTATCCGCGAAATACTGAATGTCTCTGTTTTCATGATGCTGCAGCAGTTCATCCCGCTCGCCACATGGTTCGTCTTCTTCCTCGCGATAGAACATCTGGGGCAGAGGGAACTGGCAATCGCAAACGTGGTAAGAAGCATATATATACTTACACTTATACCTGTACAGGCACTGTCAACAACGGTCAACACAATTGTCAGCAACGCCATAGGCCACGGAATGACCGACAAGGTCATGACCATAATCAGGAGAACATTGAAAATGAGCCTGATACTTGGTACATTCTGCGCGGTTGCGATGAGTATGTTCCCGGACACACTGCTTTCCATATATACCGAAAGTGCCGATCTGATAAAAGACGCAATACCGTCAGTATATGTGATTGCGGCAGCCATTGTCATCGCCGCGATGTCAAACGTATGTTTCTACTCCATTTCCGGCACAGGAAATACAAAGGCGGCCCTCTTCGTCGAGATAGCCGCCCAGATCATTTATCTGCTGTTCATCATAGTCTCCAGCTGGGTTCTCAGATGGCCCGTAGAAGCATGCTTTACATGTGAAATCGTATATTATGCGATTCTTCTTGCGGGAAGCGTGATATATCTGAAATTCTTCAACTGGAGAAAGGCAGAGATATAAATAAACGTGATTATTTGCGAGTCTCTATTTCCACACCGAGGAGATGCAGGTCCTCGACTCCGGTTATCTCGGTAGAACACTCACCAAGCCAACCGTTCTCCTGATTTACTCCAGTGTAGATCTTTATGAAGTCCACTCCGGGGAGATTGACCTTCTGCCCTTTTGAATTGACGGCCCAGTCGATATCGATTGCGGATTCGTCCATATTGTTCTTCTCGTTGTCCGCATAACCGTAACGGTACTTGTAGAGCACGAAATAATTGCCCTTTCCGCTCTCGTCTATACCGTTCTGCGGCAGACATGTCCCTTTGAAAGTAAGTTTGTCTCCGTTGAACCACTGAGGGAAATAAGGCTGACGGTGGAATGTATTCTTGACTTTATAACCGGAATTTCCCTGGTTGTCCTCCCAGCGTATATACTGTTTCATTTCATCAGCGTTTGCAGGCTCTTTCTCAGGACGGTAATAGGTAATCTCGTAGTTTCTGTACAGATTCACATCATTGCCGTTTTTTCTTGCCTTCTCATACCACGGTTCCAGTGCAGGATCCTCATGCGAACTGCCTGCTATCTCATACCATTCATCATCATCCGGAACACCGTTCTTGTTCTTGTCATACGCTACCATGATCACACCCGGCTCACAGTTACCGCCTTCCGGAGCATTCTGGTCAGGATTCGCATTCGAATAAGAAGCATTGCCCAAAACCCTGAAATCCCTTAGTCCGGCCTTGTTTTCAATCGTATGGTCGAAACCTACAACCACATAACCTCCGAAACCTCCGAGGGAAATCTTCCCCTTATTGTTGTTTCCTATCATCTCAAGCACCTTGGCATTCATCGTTTCCTGGGTATCGCCCTCTTCATATTCCGGCAGCTGGTTGGTGAACTGGCCCACTGCCGGCATGAAATCCAGCACTTTGGTTATATAAGGAGTAGCCTCTTCAGGCATAGGGTCAAGACCTCCTTCAAGCGTGACCTTCACGGTAAAAGGATACTCGAACGTCGTCTCACCCTGTGATACGGCAAGAAGCAGTTCATACTCCCCTATCATTGCGAACATATGTTCGAAGTTTTTCTGCTCCGAAACAGCCTCACCGTCTATTTTCCAGCAATATACTATTCCCTTGTCCGAAACGCTCCGGACCTCTACCCTGAAAAGCCGGTCCACTTTGGCTGTAAAACCGCCCTCAGGTACAGTTACGGTAATGTCACCCTTCTGCAACAGATAAGGCTGCTCTTTTTTATTACATGACACTACCGTCAATGATGCAAGTATGCATCCGATGATGAATGCAGGCATAAACACCCGCATTCCTGAAAAATTAAATAACTTCATAACTATATTGTTTATAAGGTTCCTAAAATGTTATTCAAGTTTTTTGTCCGTAAAGGCTATGTTCGACGGGATATCACCCGTAGTTACAGACCACTTGCGTTTCCCGTCTTTGGAAAAACAGTGCAGGACACCGGGGCTTACATAGTCCTTTGCATCAGAAACGAAAAAGTCACGCGTAACAGGATGCACGGCAATCGCATAAGGCACCTTTATCTTCTTGTCAGTCCCGTCCGTAATGAAATTCCTTGTAACGACCCTTCCTGTCCTTGTATCAAGTATTGCATACGAAACCGTCCATTCTTTGGTGATATAACTGAACTCGTTGCTGTAAACATACAGGGAGTCACCGCAAAGGGTCATGTTGCTGTTCGGCAGATTGTCCATGGTCTCATGCACCTCTTCGGTCTCCACATCGATCACATAGGTTTTCGAATGCTGCCCGTAATAATCGCCTCTTGACGAGACATACAGTTTTCCATGCCTGTCAGGGACAATCCTGTGAAGGTTTATATCCACATCAATCTTGTGCGTCTCCTCGAATGAAGGTATATCGATTACGGATACAGTACGGTCATAATTGGGTACCCTGTATCCTCCTGAATTCGCGACATACATTTTATCGTCTACAATCGCGATCTCTTCAGGCTGATACCCCACTATGCAGCTGTCCACGATCTTGAAATCGGCAGTATCAATTTTCACAACCATACCTATCCTGGCATCCGGATCTATCTGTACAGGCCCGGCATATGCGCTTACATATGCATATCCGTCCTTGAATGCAAGATAACGGCAGTTAGGTACGGCTATTTTCGCAATATGCTTTGCCGTAGAGACATCCATTACCTCCACATAATTCGAGCAGTTGATCACCGCCCACAACTTGTTACCGTATATCTTCAGATCATTTCCCACATCCCCCAGGTCCTTGACCTCAAACGGATTGCGTTCCCCGTAAATATTTCTCGTATATACGCCTGTGGAATAGTCGTAATGGTCCAGCGAAGCCTTGTTGCTGCCCATATTGCCCTCGTTAAGAAGATAGAAGCCACATATGTCCCCGCTTATCTTGTCCCACGGGTTGACCACGACCGGCTCTGAAGGCAGTACGGGATCACCTTTCCTGCAGGAAGATATTCCGGAACAGAATGCCGCGGCAATGCAAACCGCAATGATATTTTTCCTGATATTCATACCTTTTGTTTATTATATTTCGAATATCAACACTATCTTGAAATTTGTACCTGGCATAGGATACCATTTCACCACCTCGTACTGCTGGTTGAAAAGATTGTTCACCTCAAGCGAGGCCTTCATCCCGAACTTGCTGAACGTGAATTTCCTTGAGACAGCTATGTCGCTCGTATACCATGGGAGGATATAGTTGACAGGGATATTCCCGCCGAGCATATACCTCTCTCCGGTATATATGAAACTGTAATTAAGGTCCCAGTTCCTGAAGACACAGTTCATCGTGACCGATCCGCTGTGCCATGGTATATAAGGTATCTGATCTCCGTATACGTTCACCACACCTTCACCCAGATCCTCATCTTTCTTGTTTTCGGTAAGGTCCACCGCATTCTGGTAGGTATAAGAAAGCCTTCCGGACAGCAGAAATTCCCCGAAACGGAGTCCGATGGAAGCCGTAACGTCTGTTCCGAGGATTTCCACATATCCCAGATTAAGCATGGTCCATACCAGCTGGTTGGACGTAGGCGTGGCAATTATCTTGTCCTTCACCTGATTGAAGTACCCGTCAACAGACAGGTCCAGCGATTCAAGCACGCCTTTCTGAAAACTCTTCCTGTAAACGGCCCCTACATCATACTGCACCGCATATTCTGGTCTGAGCAGTCTGTTCCCTATCTGTACATAATAAAGGTCATTGAATGTAGGCATCCTGAAAATGTTCTTGTAGAATGCCCTGAACTCCAGACCAAGCTTTTTCCACGGCCGGTAAGACAATATCAGCGAAGGTGTAAATATACTTTTATCCGGCGCGACCTCCATGTCTTTCGCACTCTCGTCATGTACGAATGTATAAAGAAGCGACGCCTGGGCTGACAGACCGAACGGCAGCCGTGCGGAGGTTGCGGCCGCGGCCAGCACGGTATGCCTTCTCGGGAAACTGAAGTTCGCATCGAACATATCCGAACCTTTGGCATCAAGCCTGTTCCACTGATAATCGCCTGATATGTTCACACTCCAGAAATCAGTCAGGTTCAACAGTCCGGCTGCTGAAAAATATATCTCGTCCTGCCAGTATTTGTTGTTCGCAGGCTGTACGGTACTGTGCGGAGGCATGATATAGTTCATATAGTCCTTCGAGTATTTCGCCTGGAATTTCAGTGAATAAAAATCATTTCCGGAATAAGTGAATGATGACTGGGCGAAGAAATTCCTGTCATGCTGTCTGTCCTCGTTGAGAAGGGATATTCCGTAATCCTTTTTGACGGCAGCACCCGGATACCCCCTTTCGGATTCATAGAAATAGACTTTCCCGAACCAGTCGAACTTCTCATGCTTTCCGAATACAGCCGCCTCTCCCCTGAAAGACGTGACATCACCGTTTCTCCTCACCTCCGTAGTATCATAACCGCCGTCCTTACTGTAACGGAACTTATATTTTCCAGATGTACTGAGAAACTCGGCATTTACAGAAGAGGAGACGTGTTCATTGTATCTGTGTTCCCACAAGGCGGAGACATTCCCCAGATCGAATGATCCGGTCTTTCCCCTGAATACCCAGTTGTTGTTTTTGGCATCTTCAAAAACGGGTCTCCGCGATACCATATACAGTGCACTGGCCGACGAGAAATCCTTTGCCGACTGGAAAACGGCGCTTTTCTGCCCGTTGTATACCGAAAGGACCTCCATATTGTCCATCGAGAACCTGCCCAAATCCACAGTACCGTTCTGTGCATTGGTTATCTGCACACCGTCATAGAAAACCCCCACGTGCTGGCTTCCCATACTTCTGACATTGATTGTCTTCAGACCGCCTATACCGCCATAATCCTTTATCTGTACCCCCGAAAAATAGCGCAGTGCGTCAGAAACGGAAAATGTGCTGAGTTTCTGTAGTTTCTCCCCTGAAAGGCTCTGTACTGGAGCTATTTCATGGGTATTTCTTGCCGTAATCACCACCTGATTGAGAGTATCGTCAATATTGCCGTAAACGCCCAGCGAATCAGGATAAGTAAAACGGAACGAAGCAGACGCACCGCCGGCCGGAAACAGAAAGGCCATAAAAATGAAACAGATGATCTCTTTATTCTTGAACACCATAATACACCTACGCTTCAAAAATTACACACAGCAACCCTCATGGAAAAAGCATAATATGATGAACAAGTCATACCGCCCATTCTCCGTAGGGGTCAATTTACAACTTATGCACAAGGCAGGTCTTCTGACTCGTTTCGGCTGTCAGTACCTTCCCGGCAGATATTGCCAGTGGTCAAAGAATCTGACGCCTTTTCACCGTATGGTGGAAACTTACAGCAGCGGGAACTGTTGCCGGTTTTCACGGCATTCCCTTTTAATTCCTACAGTCGTTTTCCAGACTTTCGGAAACCTATGCGACCGCAAAGATATTCATTTTTTTCATAAACAAACATTTTTTCGTATGTTTACTTATTTGAACAGTAAAGGAACCGACAAACTGCAAGCTTAAAATCATGACATATCTTGGAGAGACCATATCACTCTGTGTAGCAATATCATGGACTGCTACCGCCCTCTGTTTCGAATACGCCGGCAAAAGGACCGGAGCCCTCAACCTCAACATAATCAGGCTGCTCATGGCTATGGTGATGCTCGGCATCACATTGACTTTCACATCAGGAAGTGCGGTTCCTTTCGATGCCGGAGGTGAAGCATGGCTGTGGCTCGGAGTATCCGGTCTGGTAGGATATGTCTTCGGCGATTTCTGCCTTCTCAATTCATACAACATCATCGGCTCGCGCTTCGGACAGCTGTTCATGACTCTTGCCCCGCCGGCTGCAGCCATATCAGGCTATTTTCTCCTTGGTGAAGAGCTTGGCATCAAGGCCATTGCAGGTATGGCAGTCACACTCCTCGGTATAGGCATTTCCATCACCGGAGGAACTGAAACCGTGGACAGCCATAAAAAGCACGGTATAACGCTCCCGCTGAGCGGGGTGCTTTTCGGGATAGGCGCAGGAATCGGACAGGGTATCGGACTGGTATTCAGCAAAATGGGTATGGACGCATACATCGCCCACATACCCCCGCAGACTCCTCTTGAAGAGATGATGATACCGTTCGCATCCACACAGATAAGGGCCATTACTGGGCTTGCCGGTTTTCTGCTCATAATGGCTGCAAGGAGAGGAGGAAAATCACTTATGATGTCCATGAAAAACGGCAGGGCAATGACAGCTGCCGCCGGAGGTACATTCTTCGGTCCGTTCCTGGGCGTATCGCTTTCACTGCTCGCCGTACAGTTCACGGAAGCAGGAATAGCATCCACCCTCATGGCCCTGACTCCGATAATGATACTTCTCCCGTCACATCTGTTCTTCAAGGAAAAAGTGACCGCCAGACAGATTGCAGGGGCATTTGTCAGTGTAACAGGGGCTTCCCTTTTCTTCATCTGATCTGTCCGGAAAAAATTTTTTACATTTTTGTTGTTTCCGGAAAATTTTATTTTTAATTTCGTTTCCGTAAAACAGAGGAACATTGGAACATTTACAGTACATACACGACATCTATGTCAAGGCAGCCGTCTCCGGTAACATATCGGACTGCAGCCACTGTTTCAGTGCATCCGTTTCATCACGACGACGTTCACGACGCTGCAACAGTGTCCGACGATAGTCTGATGAATTATCTTTAAAAGACACATTGCAGCAGCATTGGAAGTAATCAAATACTCTCTGATGCTTTTTTTATGTCCTTTCCGGACAACCAATCCAATCATTTTTCATAAATGCCGCACTCCGGCATTGCCGTATCCGTACATGTAACGTGCACTATCCATGACCTTTACGGCATACAAGGGGTGCCATATAGCCCAATTGAACAAAATGGATAAAAACAACATCACCATTGTGTTTGCGGAAATGGAGCATTGCAAACATTCCGAACATATCTGCAGACTCATCTATGAATCGGCCCTTGTACGGGGTACAGGCATTGCCAAAAGAGAGCCCGAATACATAGCCTCGAAAATAAAACGCGGAAACGCGGTAATAGCCCTGGACGGCGGCAAGCCTGTAGGCTTCAGCTATATAGAGTGCTGGGAGCATGGAGAATATGTAGCCACGTCCGGTCTTATAGTCGACCCGGAATACAGGCATCTCGGACTGGCATCTCAGATCAAGAAAAAAACCTTTGAACTGACGAGAAGGAAGTTTCCATACGCCAAGATATTCAGCATCACCACATCGCTTCCCGTGATGAAGATGAACTGCAGGCTCGGATATGTTCCGGTCACCTTTTCCGAACTGACCTGCGACAAGGAGTTCTGGGACGGCTGCATGGGATGCCGCAACTACGACATACTCGAACGCAACCACCGGAAAATGTGCCTCTGCACCGGCATGCTCTACGACCCTGCTGAAAAATCAGGCTACCCGGCAAAACCTGAAAAACCGGCACATCGCATTCAGCCGTATATAATGAAATCCAAAACAATAATAAAAAAACTGATCCTATGGAAATGAACAAAAAGAAAAAAGCAGTACTTGCCTTCAGCGGCGGACTCGACACATCGTTCTGCCTGATGTACCTGACAAAAGAGAAAAACATGGAAGTCCACACCGCCATAGCCGACACCGGAGGATTCACCGGCGAAGAACTCAAGGAGATTGAAGGGAAGGCCCTTGCCCTCGGAGCGGCATCCCACAAAACACTCAACATAGAAAACGTGTATTTCGACAAATGCATAAAATACATGATTTGGGGCAATATCCTCAGAAACGGCACATACCCGGTCTCGGTAAGCTCCGAAAGGACATTCCAGGCGATTGCCATTGCGGAATATGCCAACCTGCTCGGCGCTGAGTATGTCGTACACGGCTCGACAGGGGCCGGCAACGACCAGGTAAGGTTCGACCTCACATTCGAGGTTCTGGCCCCTTCGGTAAAGATACTCACGCCCACCAGGGACATGAACCTCACACGCGAATATGAAATCGAATACCTGAAGGCGCACGGATATGAAGCCGAATTCAAGAAGATGGAATATTCCATCAACAAAGGGCTGTGGGGCACAAGCATCGGCGGCAAGGAGACACTCTCTTCCGGAATGACACTCCCGGATGAGGCCTATCCCGTACAGATTACCAGGACAGGCAGTGAAAACGTCACCATAGGATTCAAGAAAGGTATACCTGTATCCGTAAACGGCCAGGCCGACAGCAACCCGTGCAACATCATCAGGAAGATAGAAGAGATTGCCGCACCATACGGCATAGGAAGGGACATGCACATCGGAGACACCATCATAGGCATCAAAGGGAGGGTCGGTTTCGAGGCTGCCGCATCCATCCTGCTGATAAACGCACACAAAATGCTCGAGAAACACACACTCACAAAATGGCAGCAGTACTGGAAAGAGCAGACCGGCAACTGGTACGGTATGTTCCTGCATGAAGCGCTTTACCTTGACCCTGTAATGAGGGACATTGAAAAATTCCTGGAAAGCACACAGGAGTATGTGACAGGGGAAGTATTCATCACCCTGCGTCCCCAAAGCTACACCCTGGTCGGAATCAGTTCTGATTACGACCTCATGAAAAACGAGTTCGGAGAATACGGCGAGACAAACAGGGCATGGAGCGCGGATGACGTGAAGGGCTTCACCAGAATACTCTCCAACCAGCTCAAGATATACAACAGCGTACATGGTAAAAAACACAACAACGGAAAAACGGAAGGCAATGACTGAAAGAGAAAAGAATATTGACAGAAAAATCAGGGCCGGCATAATAGGCGGTGCGGGATATACGGCCGGGGAACTTATAAGGCTGCTGGTCAACCATCCGTCCACGGAAATAGTGTTTGCGGGCAGCGCAAGCAATGCCGGAAGACCGGTGTGTGAAGTACATCCGGGCCTTGACGGGGAATGCGGTCTGGCATTTTCCGATCTGTCGGAAACGGAAACACTTGAGAAGATGCTCGGCAGCGTTGACGTGGTTTTTCTCTGCTCCGGCCACGGAGAGAGCTCCAGACTGATGAAGACGGTACATTTTCCGCAGACAGTCAGAATCATCGACCTCTCCACAGACTTCAGGACAGAGACGGACGGGTTCATATACGGACTCCCGGAACTGCAGAGAGAGGCAATAGCGGAAGCGTCAAGGATAGCCAACCCGGGATGTTTCGCCACTGCAATACAGATCGGCATACTGCCTCTGGTATGCAGCGGACTGGCAGGCGAGGAGATACATGTAACGGCCATAACCGGCTCAACCGGTGCCGGATACAAACCTACGGAAAACACACATTTCAGCCGCAGGTCATCGAACCTCTCGACCTACAGCGAGTTCAGCCACAGACATCTCACGGAAATAGGCCATACTCTCGACAAGGTAAGCGGCGGAAAATTCCCGGGACGGATACATTTCGTTCCGGTAAGAGGTGACTTCACCAGGGGCATCTTCGCCAGCATATACACGAAATGCGCGGCCGGAGAGGAGATACTCCACTCCCTCTACAGGGAATACTACAGCCACTCCCCGTTCACGGTTTTCGCAGGTAGCCGGGCAATAGACCTGAAAAGTGCGGTAAATACCAACAAGACACTGCTTTCAGTACGGAAACACGGGGACATCGTACACATTGTATGCACTATAGACAACCTCCTTAAGGGGGCTTCCGGCCAGGCCGTGGAGAACATGAACCTCATGTTCGGCCTGCCTGAGGTTTGCGGACTGAGGCTGAAAGCCTCGGCATTCTGACAACACTTATAAAATTCCATGAAATGAAACCGTTTGAAGTATATCAGCTTTACAATATTGAAATCACAAGAGGCTCCGGAACTTATGTATTCGACACTGAAGGCAGAAGATATCTGGACATGTACGGGGGCCATGCCGTAATATCCGTAGGACACACGCATCCCCACTATACTGAAGCACTCGGGAAACAGCTGGGGCGACTCGGATTCTATTCGAACTCGGTCAGAAACTCCCTGCAGGAGAAACTGTCTCTGAAACTGGAGCTAATATCAGGCTATGACGAATACTCCTTCTTCATGTGCAATTCCGGAGCGGAAGCCAACGAAAACGCCATCAAGCTTGCATCATTCCATACCGGACGCCGGAAAATCATCGCATTTGAAGGCGCATTCCACGGCAGGACCTCCGGAGCTCTCGCAGCTACCGCAAACGAAAGCCTCTCCTCCCCTTTCAACCTTGCAGGCAGAAACTGCACTTTCATAAAGAGATGGGATGCGGAAACACTTGAAAAGGAGCTCTCGTCCGGAGAATATGCGGCTGTGATCATCGAGGGAATACAGGGCGTCGCGGGAATCATAATGCCGCCTGCGGAATTCATGAAGGAACTCCGTGAGCTATGTAACATGACCGGGACTCTCCTGATACTTGACGAGATACAGTCAGGATGCGGCAGGACCGGAAAATTCTTCGCCCACAGCCATGCGGGGATAAAGGCGGATCTGGTAACCGTGGCAAAAGGTCTGGGTAACGGATTCCCGATCGGAGGTGTACTGATAAGTCCTGAAATAAAGGCGGTAAAGGGAATGCTGGGCACTACATTCGGAGGGAACCACCTCGCATGCACCGCAGCGATTGCCGTACTTGAAATTATCGGAAACGAGGACCTGATGCAGAACGCATGCCGCACTGGAAGTATGATTCTCGATGGACTCATCGGCATCGGAGGCATCTCCAACCTGAGGGGACAGGGACTCATGATAGGATTCGAATCGGAAGACCCCGATCTGCGCAGCAGACTCCTTTTTGAAAAAGGCATATTCACCGGGGCCGCAGGCAAAGGCACCATAAGGCTCCTTCCGCCTCTTACACTGAGCACGGAAGACGCGGAGTATTTCATCGCCTCCGTCAAGTCCCTGCTGGACTGAGAAAATGAACATACAACTAACAAGTAACAAACAACCAGTACATCACATGAAACATTTCATTTCCGCAGACTGCATAACGAACATGACTTATGCCCTCAACGAAGCAAAAGAGATAAAAAAGAACAGATTCGCATACAGCACACTGGGCAGGAACAGAACTCTGCTCATGGTCTTCTTCAATTCCAGTCTCAGAACCCGTCTGAGCACCCAGAAGGCGGCCATGAACCTCGGCATGAACGTAATGATCCTTGACATAAACAACGGAGCATGGAAACTTGAAACGGAGAAAGGCGTAATCATGGACTCTGACAAGGCCGAACATATCCTGGAAGCGATACCTGTCATGAGTTCATACTGCGACATAATAGCCGTACGCTCATTCGCCGGCCTCACAGACCGCAGCAAAGACTACAATGAAGAGATTCTCGACATGTTCATAAGATACTCGGGCAAACCGGTGCTGAACATGGAATCCGCCACACTCCACCCCCTGCAGAGCTTCGCAGACCTGATCACCATTGAAGAGTACAGGAAAAAGAGACATCCCAAGATAGTCCTCACCTGGGCACCACATCCCAGACCGCTGCCACAGGCCGTGGCAAACTCATTCGCCCAATGGACAGGCAGATATGATGCCGAACTGGTCATCACCCACCCGGAAGGCTATGAACTTGACGGCAAATACACGGCAAATGCCACGATTGAATATGACAGGGAAAAGGCTTTCGAAGGAGCCGACTTCGTATATGCCAAGAACTGGTCGGCATACGGCGGTACCGACAATCCGGAAAACTACGGCAAAATACTCTCGGAAGACCGGACATGGACTGTGGACAGCAGAATCATGTCTCTTACCGACAATGCGTATTTCATGCACTGCCTGCCCGTAAGGAGAAACATGATCGTCACCGACGAAGTGATCGACTCTCCCCGGAGCATAGTGATACAGGAGGCCGCAAACAGGGAAATATCCGCACAGACCGTCCTGAAAATGATGCTGGAAGAGCTGTAAATAAATGCAAAAATGATTGAAATAACAATATGATTGAAATAATAAAGACAGGCGGCAGCACGATAGACAATCCTGCCGCCTTCCATGAACTTCTCGAAAGAGTCTCCTCCGGTGGGCATCCTAAAATATTGGTCCATGGAGGAGGAAAAATGGCCACCGACCTCTCGCAACGGCTGTCGGTCCCGGTAAAGATGATAGACGGACGGAGAGTCACCACTGAAGACGGTCTTGAAATAACCGTGATGATATATGCCGGACTCATAAACAAATCAATTGTAGCAGCATTGCAGCAAAGAGGCTGCAACGCGATAGGCCTGAGCGGTGCCGACGGCAATCTCATTCTTGCCGAAAAGCGGTCTCCCGTACCGGTAGACTACGGATATGCCGGCGATATAATGACCGTGAATACGGTCTTTCTGAAAGAGCTGTTGGAAAGAGGATTCACGCCCGTGATATCTCCGATAACCCACGACGGCAACGGACAGCTGCTCAACACCAATGCCGACAGTGTGGCCACATCGGTAGCCTGCGCCCTTGCCGCAATCGGTGAAGATACCGTTCTTACATTCATATCCGATAAAGCCGGAGTCCTCAGAAATCCGGATGACGAATCCACACTGATAAGGTCAATAAATGTCTCGGAATACCGCGAGATGAAAAAACGCGGGGAAATAAGCGGAGGCATGATTCCGAAAGTGGAGAATGCCCTTAAGGCACTGGAAAAGGGAGTCAGGAAAATAAACATAAACGAAACTGAAATAGTATCCGATACACATGGCAATACACGGCAATACAATAGACAGTAATACAATAGACAGTAATACAATCTACAGTAAGGCAGCCAGACTTCTCCGCGCTATGATTTCCACTCCGTCGTTTTCAGGCGAAGAAGAAAAGGCAGCGGAGCTGATACGCGGCTTTCTTGAAGCCGGAGGCTGTACCACAGTCGTAAAAGGAAACAACGTGATTGCCCCATGCAGCCATTTCGACTACGGCAAGCCCACCCTGCTTCTCAACTCGCACATGGACACGGTCAAACCGTCCTCTGGATATACCCGTGATCCGTTCATGCCTGAAACCGAGAACGGCAGGCTTTACGGACTCGGCAGCAATGATGCCGGAGCCTCCGTTGCGGGACTTGTCAGCGCATTCCTGCATTTCTACGACAGAAAGGACCTGCCTTTCAACCTGATTCTTGCCATTACCGCAGAGGAGGAAAACTCCGGAAACAACGGCATGAGGCTGGCACTGCCGTTCATAGAAGAGAGATTCGGGAAAATAGCCATGGCCATTGTCGGAGAGCCTACCGGAATGAATGCCGCCGTAGCCGAGCGCGGACTCATGGTACTTGACTGCGAGACCAAGGGAACAAGCGGCCATGCTGCCCGTGACGAGGGTGACAACGCCATATACAAGGCCATCACGGAAATCGAAAAGCTCCGCAACTTCCGTTTCGCCAGAATGTCGGAAAGGATGGGTGCAATAAAAATAAACGTCACCATGATCAATGCAGGTACACAGCACAACGTGATTCCGGACAGATGCCGTTTCACCGCCGATGTCAGAACTACTGACGCCTACACAAATCAGGAGACTGCATCAATCCTGGCCGGAGCGCTGGAGTGTACGGTCACACCCCGCAGCACAAGGCTGCAGGCCTCGTCACTTCCTGCAGGACATCCGCTCGAACTGGCAGCCGACATGTGCGGAATGGGAAAATACATCTCCCCCACCACCTCCGACATGGCACTAATGCCCTTCCCTTCAATCAAGATTGGAATAGGAGAATCATCCAGATCGCACACTGCCGACGAATACGTAAAGGTTGACGAATTATATTCCGGCATAGACAAGTACATAGGATACATCGGATGCCTCGCCGGAATATATGCAACAAAACAATGACTAAAAGAAAAAGGAAAACGAAATGGAGACTACATACAACTGCTGCAGTAAAAAACTTTGGGACAAGGGATTCTCGTCCGACAGGTACATAGAGGAATTCACCGTTGGCAATGACAGGGAACTCGACCTCGAACTCGCTGAACATGATGTTGAAGGCTCAATCGCCCACATCGCCATGCTTAAATCAAAAGGACTGCTCTCCGAGAACGAATATGCAACGCTCTCGGCTGGATTAAGGGAAATCGGGGAACAGATTGCAGCCGGGAAATTTGCGATCGAGGACGACGTGGAGGATATACATTCCCAGATAGAGCTCATGCTCACAAGGAAATTCGGGGAATCAGGAAAGAAAATCCACTCCGGAAGATCGAGGAACGACCAGGTGCTTACCGACATAAAACTTTACAGCAGGAAACAACTTGCCGCCATCTGCAGTTCCGCTACCGGACTTGCGCTGAAACTTACAGATTTGAGCGACAGATACGGGAATGTACTCATGCCAGGTTATACCCACCTGCAGATAGCCATGCCCTCATCTTTCGGACTATGGTTCGGGGCATATGCCGAAACCCTTGCCGACGACCTGCGTATAGTAAATGCAGCATACGATATTGCCGACCAGAATCCGCTTGGTTCCGCAGCAGGCTACGGCTCGTCTTTCCCGCTTGACAGAGAAATGACAACTGAACTTATGGGATTCGGAGGCATGCACTGGAACGTATGTGCGGCGCAAATGAGCAGAGGAAAATGCGAATCTGCCATAGCCTTCGCCATATCGTCACTGGCATCCACAATCGGCAAATTCGCCATGGACTGTTGTCTGTACATGTGCGGCAACTTCGGATTCATCTCTCTTCCAGACGAATTCACCACAGGCTCCAGCATCATGCCTCACAAGAAGAATCCTGACGTATTCGAAATCATCAGGGGAAAATGCAACCGTCTGCTGAACCTTCCGTCGGAAGTGTTCATGCTCACCTCCAATCTGCCCATGGGCTACCAGAGAGACCTCCAGCTGCTGAAGGACATCATATTCCCCGCAGTAAAGGAAATCATGTCGGTAATCGATATGACAAGTTTCATTGCGGACAAAATAAAAATAAACAAAAAGATTCTGGACGACCCTAAATACGACCTGCTTTTCACAGTCGAGGAGGTAAACAGACTCGTACTGGACGGAATTCCGTTCAGGGACGCATACAGAATAATAGGAAACAAAGTAGCTGCCGGACAATTCTCATACAATCCGTCCGGCACGCACAATACATCCGATCAACACATTGCGTCCGGGCATGACATTTATTCCGGGCAATACATTACGTCCGGGCAATACGTCACGGGTAATACTAGCCCTGACGGAACGGAGTTGCAGAAAAGACACCTGAACGCACAAAGCCTGCACCACACCCACCAGGGCAGCATCGGCAACCTGTGCAACGACAAGATAAGAGAAAAGATAAAAAATATCGGAAGACACATTTCCGAAGTTTTCCGGTGAACTCCCGGTGAGTTTCCGGTGTTCTTCCCTGTATGCTTTCCGGTGAGTTTCTGGCTGTTTCTGGCTGTTTCTGGCAGACTCGCCAGGAAAATGCCCGAATTCCTGGCGAGTCTGCAAACCGGCTTTTCATATCTTACTGATATTCAGTAAAGTACCGCCGAGCCACAAACGGACTCGACCGCACCGCACGAAAAAAATTACAACTAATCGCCGCCAGAAGTCACTCTGAGGCATGTTGCGTTTTCGGAATCAAATCGAGTGTGTAATCCGCGCCGTACTGAACTATCTGAAAATCAATTGATTGACACAGAGAGCTTCCACGGACTCGCCAGGAAATCCGCAAAAATCGTGGCGAGTCTGCAAGCCTGACTTTTATAATTAACTGATTTTCAGTAATGTACCGCCAAATCGCAAACAGACTCGACCGCACCGCACGAAGAAAAAATCAACTGATCACCGCGGAGAGCGCGAACGGACTCAGTGTGTCCTGATTATCTTACCTGCCCATTCCAACAGAATCATGCTGCAGCTGTCGAAATCGTCGATGCAGGATGCAAGTTCCAGTATCCTGCGGTCATCCGACCCATCCGGAAGCATATCAGACAAACGGGACATGTTGGAAATATACTCCCCGCTTTCAAGGTAATGTTTCATTCTTACGGTAAACCTTGCTGACTTGTACAGTCCGGCAAGCATATCTTTGTCCCTTGCATGCAGGAAGTTATGCGATACTGTATGATAAAGGGCACATGCCCCGGAAAGCACGGCACGACGTATATCATCGGCTGTAAAGGAGGCTATGCGGTCAAAAGAACCGAAAACAGGCCTCGTATCCAGATAAAGTTGCAGAAGGTCAGACCTCTCCCACCCCATAAGTTCATCCCAACCGGCCACAAAACCGCAAACAAGGTCCTTTTCTTCAAGCGAATCCAGCATACGCCTGTAAGCAGTCAGGTCATCCCCGCATATTCTGTCGAGAATCACCACCACATCTATGTCGCTGCCTCCGGTCTGTTCACCACGGGCATAACTGCCCTGTATGCCGAAAAACATCAGACGCTCCCCGAAAAGTTCCTTCAGCTTTTCAAGAAAGGCTTCAAGCCACAAATCAATATCCATATACATAATAAATTCAAACCGCAAAATAATAATTTTTTTTATACGTCACATTTATTACCTTATCTTTATATTCATTCTCAGAGATAAAAACGAAAATCATTCAGATGGAAGAAATGGAGCTTATGATGCATCTGCACCTTGACAATGAGCGTCAGGGTCCCGGCAGTAATGAAATGACAGAACTGGTCCTCGAACTGGCCTTCAAGCTGGCCGGGTTCGACAACAGCAGGAGCTGCAGAACAGCAGACATAGGATGCGGTACTGGCGCACAGACGATAACGCTCGCAAAGAGTCTGAAGGGGGAAATCACTGCCGTCGATATTTTCAGCGGATTTCTGGAAAAGCTGCAGCAGCGTATTCAGACTGAAAAGGAAAGCCTTACAGCATCTGTATCCTGCATTGAAGCATCAATGGACAATCTGCCGTTCAAGCAGGAAGAGTTCGACATCATCTGGTCGGAAGGTGCCATATACAACATAGGATTCAGAAAAGGTCTGGAGTATTGGAAACAATTTCTGAAAAAAGGGGGAATACTTGCAGTCTCGGAAATAACATGGACTACAGACAGGCGCCCATCCGAACTTGAAGAATTCTGGAACGGTGCATATTCTGAAATGGATACTGCATCAGGAAAAATAAAGGCACTTGAAGAAGCAGGATACAGGATACTCGGACATCTCATGCTTCCGGAAAACTGCTGGACCGACAAATACTACAAACCTCTGCTTGAAAGCCACGGCCCGTTTCTCGCCAGATTCGCCGGCAATGGAACTGCAGCCGGAATAGTGGCTGCCGACATTCAGGAAGCCGATATGTACAACAGATACAAAAACTTTTACAGCTATGGCTTTTACATAGCTCGGAAAATATGAATTCACCATGAAACACTTCGCTTCCATTCTATCCGTTTCAATGATTCTGACGACAGGCACGCTGTCATGCAACGGCAACAAGGAAAACGGCTCAATCACCAGAGACGACTTCGCTGTGGTAAAGACAATGAGCAACCCTGAAAAGATCATGCTTGATCCGGGCGTTGAAATAACCGACCCGATTTCATGCTACCTCATGCATGACTCCCTGCTGCTTGTCGGAAACCAGGTCACATGCAACTCGTTCGCGGACCTCTACTCGGCCGGAAGCGGCAAACTGCTTGCAAAACTTGCTTTGAAAGGAAGAGGCCCTGGAGAATTCCTCGGATTCACGCCAGTGGTACCTTCCGGCAGCAGCAACGAATTCTACGCTACCGATGGACGCAACTGGTACACAATAGATGCCCTGAAGACCTTTGCCGACAGAAAACTGCATGTCAGCAACTCTTTCATGTATGCGGTTTCGGGCAACATACATCCTTTCATGAACATAGTCAGAACTGGCGACAGCTCTTTCGTTGCATACGATATCCGCTACTCGGCAAAACCGAGACTCAATCCCGACAACATCCCGGCCCTGCAGACATACAGCACGGACAGAAACCGCAACACACAGGAACAGAATACAGGAACCCCGGCATTCTTCAACGGTCCGGTCAACGGTGCGGTAGTATTCAGAGTACCTGAAACCGGGGAAATATGGATGGCCGATAACCACACCGACGCGATAACCATTTACAATGAATCCCTTGATGTCATAAAAACCGTCAATGGCCCTGACTTCCTGAAACCTGAATATTCGGTAAACGAAGTAAACGGCATATCAATGGTGACATTCGGGGACAAGCAGTACGGAGCCTATACCGAATACACCCTGGCAAACGGCAGAATCTACCTCATATACAACTGTGTCAACGGCATGAATCTCAACGAATACGAGAACAACGATTTCCCTGCTTCGGAAATATTCGTATTCGACACGGACGGCAACCCTCTGGAAAGATACGAACTTGACAGATACATCTACACCCTCTCTGTTAGCAGTGACGGAAAAACACTCGTATGTTCTTCCAGAGCTTCCGCAGGTGAACAATCAGAATTTCTGATATACAGATAAATTATTAAAAGTTAAGGCATATCTTTCATAATCAAAGGAACATTGTCAGAAACAAAAAACATCATGCACAGGACTCAACACTTTTCCGGCAGAAAGACTTCGGTGACTTTATCCAAGCGAATCAGGATTATGATTCACTCCATGAATTATCTGGCCGTCCTTCTGTTGCTGTGTTCATTTACTTTCGCATCAATGGTGTTCCTATTCGGGCCTATAATATTACCCATTGCCCTGTTTCTGAAAGTCCTTTCGTCATTTGCAGTCTTCTTTCTTGAAAAAGACCTGTCAAGAACCGGAAACACTGCAATGTACCACATAAATCTCGGAATGACGAAACGGTGGATATGGAAAACCGATACGATAATCTTCGTTTTCCTGGCAACAGTCCTTATAACGTTAAGGGGATTCCTATCCATAGATGAGATGCCTGGCTTATAGAAAATGGTTATGGAATCACATAATATGGAGAAACATGTACTGGAAATAGACAGCGTAACTGTGGAGATCAAAGGCCGCAGAATCCTTTCCGGAACATATCTCAGAGCAGATACGAATGAGGTTACGGCACTTTTGGGAATAAACGGTTCCGGGAAATCCACTTTGTTCAGGGTCATAATGGGCGACATGAAATACAGCTACGCACACATGTCCCTCGACGGAAACTTCCTCCCGATAGAGAAACCGAAGTACGGAATACTCAATTATCTTCCGCAGAATACCCTCATACCGGAACATCTGACCATAAGGCAGGCATTCTCCGACTACGATGTAGATCCTGACATACTTGTATCGAATTTTCCGGAATTCGGCAGCATTCTCGATATCAGGACACGGCGGCTCTCTTCCGGAGAAAAACGTATAGCCGAGACGATAATGATTCTGTTTTCGGATTCCATGTTCTCCATTCTGGACGAACCTTTTTCACAGATAATGCCCGTTAATGTAGAAAAGATGCAGACACTGATAACCATGCAGAAAAAACACAAAGGCATTATCATAACCGACCATCAGTATTCAAACCTCATGTCAGTATCGGACCGGATATATATTCTTGACAACGGCAACACCTATCCTGTGAAAGGTCCGGAAGACCTTCCAAGGCACAATTACCTGCCTGACAAACTTTGAATAAATATTCTTAACGGACTTAAACAAACAGATTATGAAAAACCTCGTCATTTCACTGGTATTGCTTTTGGCGGTACCATACGGTTGCGGCAAGGACGATCCGTCCGAAAGCATGGCATTCGGAAACATCTACACCGTCGATAAATTTCCTAATTCATACAATCTGGAAAACGGGACAAAACTTGACCTGGGAATTGCAGGCGTACAAAGCCTTTCCGTACAGGATTCATTGCTTATAGTCTCAACAGGCGACATTTCAGGATACTGGTCATTCTTCAGACTGCCTGGATATGAATTTCTGGGGAAATATATCAGCAAAGGCAGAGGTGCCTCGGAAACACTCAATTCCCGTAGGGTTGAAGACCAGTTTTTCACAGAATATGGCGGAATACCCCACTCCATAATCTATGATTATGATTTAGGCAACCTGCTGCTCATGAACATACAGGAAACACTCCGGGAAAAGCAGCCGTCAATCCGGAAACTCGGTACCGGACTGGAAAAGAACCTTTTCAATATAGTCTGTATCGACTCCACGACATTCTTCTGCAGAGGGATAGATAAAGATATGACCAGACAGTCAAGGTTTATTGTCAAGGACGGGGAAATATCCGTACCGGACAATCTTGCCGAACTCAACAAGGCATCAATCAGTCATGGCAAGGACATCAATACTTTAGGGACATACTGCATCTACAATCCTGAAAGGAAACTCATTGTCGAAGCGGCTCTGGAGCTGAACCTTATAAACATGTACTCCATAGACGGACCGGTGAGAATGACCTATTGCATAGGCCGTAAACTGGATAAGATCAAGAATATAGAGGGAATAGACTACTGGAAGAAAAAAACGAGATTCTGCCACCTTGCCGGATACAGGGATTTCTTCGCCGCACTTTACCATGACGATACCAAAGAAAACATAGAAACCGGAAAGGCAAAAAAACAGACAACCCAGTTCTACAGCTGGGATGTATCACCGATGTTTGAAATAGTGCTTGACAGAAGAATCGATTCATTCGACATAGACTTCAGCACAGGCACGCTTTACACACTGAACATCGCGGACGATGAGATATACAGATACGATATTTCACATATAATAAACACATTATAGAATTATAATATTATGAACCTAACCAAACTTCTCGCGGCGGCAATCCTTCTGGCACCGTTTTGCACAACTTCCTGCGGAAGCGGCAAACAGGACAAAGGAACATTCAGGGAAATAGGAAACGAAAGACTGGCTGCCGACACGTCGGCAATGAAAAAAGCGTCGGTATTCAGGCTTGACAGCATATGGTCATCTTACGTAGGAAAACTGCAGTTCCACAATGACGGATTCTGTTTCATAGATGAGAGGATGTGCAAAATCCACATTTTCGACAAATTCGGAAAATACATAAGGTCAGCACTCGGACGCGGACGCTCCGTAAAGGAGATTGACGGAGACATAACAGGATATACCGAACTGCCAGACGGCAACAAATGCATATCGAGCGGAACGAAATGCATGATTTACAACAAGGACTTCGAACGTACAGGCCAGTCGGACCTGAACAGGGACAACGGTGCCGGACACAACAAAAACAACCCGTCACTGTATTCTATGGATTATTTCAATTTCATACTGAAATCAGCCGGAAACCTCATATATTACAATGTGACACTCCAGCATCCTGATTTCAACTTCATAAAGGACAAGGAATCATACTACAAAAACGCGAAGGTGATATTCGCGGCCGACCGCAACTCGGGAGATGTGGTAAAAATGATAGGTTCATATCCAGAATGTTACCTTTCGGGACAATACAACCAGTTTTCCCTCGTGAATTTCGATGTAAGCACATCGGGAAAAGTATATGTTTCCTACGAAGCATCCGAGAAGATATTTGTATATGACGAATCATTCAACCCGTCCGTTTGCTTCGGCAGACCGGGCAGGAACATGAACATGAATTGCAGCACCCTGCTCTCCTTTGACTCGTTTTCGGAAAATTTCATGAAGGAGAGAGACACGTACAGCTATTACAGGGACATCGAATATATCGACTCAAGCGGAGACCTGTACAGACTGTATGTCAAGGACGACAAGGATCATGACGGCATGCAGATATACGACAGCGAAGGCAACCTGACAGGGGACATCCAGATTCCGAAAAACCTGAAAATAGCAGGACACGATAACGAAAACCTTTACCTGTACGGAATAGATGAAAAGCATTGCATTATAAGCATATATACAATAAATATTATATAATGAAATACTTATACTGTGCATTGCTTTTAGTACTGCTCTCATGTTCAGAGAAAGAGAATGTTTTCAATTGTAAAATAAAACATGCAAAGATTGTAAATTCATTTTCTCTAAACGGGAAACAGTTTGAACTGAAAAGCAATGCACCTGTCGGTATAACTAACATTTTTACTTCAGACACTATTATAATTCTTAAAACTTCAAACCCGGAACAATTACAACAAATACACATTTACGACTATAGATTGGGAAGGCAACTTTATATATGAAATTATTCCTGATGAAAAGATCAAGGCTGTTTCATATAATGAAACACCCATGACGAATAATCGTCACGCATGATAATGAAAATATAGGGTGCAGTGCGTGAATTAGTGCTTTAATTCGTAAGTTTGTGAACTAACCAAAGTCACAAGCGCCATGGAAACGAACCGGAAAGTAGAATTCACGCAGGTGATATCCCGAGGATGCGGGATAGATGTACACAAAAAGGTGATAGTGGCAACCATAAACGGCGTAGGATTGAAAGAGGAGACACGGGAGTTCACAGCCTTTACGAGTTCTTTGACAGAATTGAGAGATTGGCTAATAGAGAATGAAGTAACACATGTTGCGATGGAGAGCACTGGAGTATATTGGAAGCCGGTGTATCACATTCTTGAGCCAAGCGGTATTAAAGTTTGGATAGTGAATGCTCAGCACATAAAGAGTGTTCCCGGTCACAAGACAGACCGCAAGGACAGCAAATGGATCTGCAAGTTATTGCTAGCCGGTCTGCTGAAGCCGAGCTACATACCTCCTCGAGAGCAACGCGAGTTACGTGATCTGACCCGTTACCGCAAGAAGCTTATAGAAGAGATTGCTTCGGAGAAGAACCGCATTATTCGGGTTTTGGAAGATTGCAATGTGAAGTTGTCATGTGTGTTGAGTAGTCTCAGCGGAGTTACTGCCACCAAGTTGATAGATATTCTCTGCAGCGGCAGGTCTGTGACGATGGATGATATTGACAATGTATATCATGGCAAGCTGTCCAGTAGCAAGACAGACCTGTATGAAGCCTGCAAGGGATATATTACGGATCACAACATCTATATGCTTCAGTTGATACAGAAGAACATAGATTCCCTGGAATCTAATGTTAATGAATTGAATCATCGCATACGTGAAGTTCTCCGTCCATATGAGAATGTGATGGAGTTGCTCAAGAAAGTACCCGGTCTGAGTACGAAAACCGTGGAGGATCTCATTGCAGAGATTGGACTTGACATGAGTACATTCCCGAGAGAGAAGCATATAGCATCATGGGCAGGAATATCGCCCGGAAACAACGAGAGTGCGGGTAAAAAAAAGTTCGCGAATAACACCCGGCAACAAGCATGTAAAGTCCGTATTGACCGAAGCGGCGTGGGCCGCCACTCGTACCAAAGACACATTCTATTCAGCGAGATATCATAGGTTGGCAGCAAGACGAGGCAAGAAGAGAGCCTTGATAGCAGTAGGACATTCGATCCTGAAGTCTGTCTACCACATTCTTGCAGACAATGTGTCATACAACGAGTTGGGGGCGGAGTACTTGAATGAGAGGACTCAGAAAAAACGTTTGTCATACCTGCAGAGAGAGATACGGAAACTGGGCTTCAATGTGGCGCTATCGCCACAACCTTCAATTATAACATCATAGACAAAGTACAATCAAATATCGGTAGGAAGCAAAGGTCGATTTTTTCTGGTGTACGCTCGGAATTGAGAGCTAAGCCGCATATGAAACTGATCTCAACAGCTAAGCACCCATGATTGTGTCTCCAAGCACGTGTATGAAAGTTTATACTCTTTAGCTGTCTTTCTATTTCTCTCAAGTTCGCATTTGTCGTAACGACAAGTGCTAAGTTTTGTTTGTTTCATAACTCATGCGAGTTGTGAAATAGTATTGAATATTAATGAATTAGAAACACTTATATTTACGTATGAAAAAACAGGAATTCTGTACGGAGTAGATGATGATGACAGAATTTTCACATACACTTTTCCTGACACTATAAACCGCTTAAAATATTTGAAATGTTGATTATTTTTAGTATACTTGCATAAGTAATCTTTTAAATCATTTTCATTATGAAAAACTTATGTATTATTTTATTAGGTTCTTTTTTAACCGTTGTTTCTACAATTTCTCTTAAAGCTTTCGTGACACCTGATAACTGGAATAGTTATTGGGAAATCAATGCAAAAATGCTAAACGACACAGATGATAGAACAGTATGCGAAAACTGCTATAATGGAGGAATTGGTTCAACATCTTGTTCTGTAGAAGGTGGCATTGAGATTGTCGGTTTTGGCACAACAGCATCCTGCAGTGTAACTTGTGCTGATGGATTTTTTGCTTGTTGTTCTATTAAATGCATATGTTGTTTTATTGACGAATTTTAAACCTTTATCAATTTGACATAAATCTGTGTCAAAGAGTATTTTGGCACAGATTTTAAGTATTTTATTAACTCAAAAAATTAAAAAATAAGAATATAATTGGAGTATAATATGTCAATATAATTCAATTAACACAACGATTTGCAATTATTACACATTAATTAATACTTATTTTTTGTAAATATAACCTCATGAAAGTATTTTTAATATTATTAACATTGGCAATTATCTCCTCATGCTCCACAAATGATGACACCTTTAAAATAATCAATGTTAATAATGCATATCAGAATAAAACAATCGCTTTATCTGACATGGATTCTATCATATTGAAAGAAACAGATAATAATAGTACTATAGGATTAATTCACAAAGTACAATGTATTGACAATTCATTTATCATATCATCGAGTGGAAAGTTATTAAAATTTTCAAAAGACGGTAATTTCATAACCCAAATTGGAAAGAAAGGAAGAGCTAATAATGAATATATCGGCATCAATGACTTTTGGATTAAAGATTCTACCATTTTTATTTATGATATAAATGGATATAAGATTCTATCCTACGATATTGATGCAAACTTAAAAAAAGCATATTCTATAGAAAAAACAACAAAAAATGGTTATATTCCAGCTCAAATTTTTTTACCACTTGGAAACGGCTATATCGGACGATGTATTTACAGAGAACCTGACAGAGTTCCGGATATTGCTTACTATGATACGGATTTTTCATATGCGGGGAGAATAGGAACAAAACAAAGAACCAATGGCTTAAGGTTGGGTTATCCTTTGATTTTATCAGAAGATAGCAATAGTGCTTTATATTGGAATCAATTGGGAAGAGATATTTATAGAATAACTCCTGACAAAAAAATAACTAAAGCATATGAAATAAATTTTAATGATAGAAACTATCCTCCGCTTTCAGAAGACAACGATGAATATGACATCTTGGAAAAGCTGCAGGATTCCAATTGGAGAGAACGACATTCCGGGTTCATCTCATATGTATGTGAAAAATTCCATCACTTTTATTTTCTTTATTTTGACGGTTTTATCCTTAATATAGGAGTATTGGACAACAAGTCTGAAAATTATACTAATTATGCTATCAGCAGCAAACCTTTAAACTTTTTATCATATACAAGCGATGAAAAGAATATTTATCTATTCATAGAATCTGACCAGAATACTGTAATATATGCTATTCCTTTTGAATTACTGAATCATAATTAATATTATTTTAATACTATGACAAAAAAAAGAAGTATTGTTTTATTAATAATATATTTTATAATCATATCGTCATGTTCTAATCAAGACAAAGAGACAAAAAAAATACTTCAAGATTTTAGTAAAAAAACGATAACAATACCGACTGATTTACAAGTTATTAAAAACAGGGAGCAAACAATAATTGATACATGTACATATCGGCCTACTCTCATTATATATTATGATACTTTATCATGTGGAGAGCGGCAAGTTGAAAACTTAGATAAATTTATAGATATATATAAATTATCCGACACATTAAAAACTTTCGATATAATGCCCATTTTCTCACCAAAAATTGAGGATTATGATAATCTGATTGAGAAAATTATTATAAAAAACTTCGAATATCCTATATATATAGATTTTACAGGCTCTTTTAGAGAGATTAACAAATATATACCCACAAATAAGAAATTTCATATTTTTTTACTTGATGCAGATAAAAAACCTATTTTTGTGGGAAATCCTATTATATCCGGTGACCTATGGGAATTATTTATTAGTGTTCTAAACAATATGGAGCACATGAAGACTTGGGATAAAATTAACAGAGAGTAATTTTCCGACTACACTATGAAACTAAAACACCTGACTCTTGCAACATGCGTATCGGCACTTTCGCTTTGCATGATATCATGCGGGAACAATGACGGGAAAGACTCCGGATCCGGATCAGCCGCACGCCTGGAATACGCTCCGCAGCAGAATGTTGTGGATGTAATGAAACTTGAAAGGACAGCATTCCACAACCAGCTGATTTCCAACGGCAAACTTTCTGCCGCATCCCGAAGCTCGCTCAATTTCTCAAGCAGCGGGACCATATCTGACATCAGAGTCGAGGACGGCTCGCTCGTCAACAAGGGAGACACTGTTGCAGTGCTGTTCATGGAGAATCAGCAGCTTGCACTGAATTCCGCAGTAATATCGCTGAAAAAGGCGGAACTTGACCTTTACGATTTTCTGGCAAGGCAGGGTTATCTGACAAAGGACACGGCTTCAGTACCGGATGATATTCTGGCCATGGCGAAGATGCGCTCGGGATATGACGATGCGGTGAACAACTACAGGAAGGCGGAAAACGACCTGAAAGGCTGCGTCATCACGGTCCCTTTCGGAGGCAGGATAGCGGACCTCGATATAAGACAATATGACCGCACGACTTCGGAACCTGCCTGCACGCTGATAAACGACTCGGAACTGGATGTAAAATTCTCGATACTCGAATCGGAGTATCCTTTCATAGAAAAGGGACTTACGGTCAAGGTCATTCCTTATGCTGACAGAAGCATTACCGCAACAGGTACGGTACGGACGGTCAACCCTGCTGTCGACAAGAACGGACAGATAACCGTGACGGCTTCCATCAGGAACAACGGGAAACTGATTGACGGCATGAATGTCAAAGTCATAGTCGAAAAGGATGTTCCGGGACAGCTTGTGGTGCCGAGAAGCGCCGTCGTGATAAGGGACAACCAGGAAGTGCTCTTCAGATATTCCGGAGGAAAGGCCGTATGGACATATGTCAACGTGCTCATGTCCAACTCGGACAGCCACTCCGTAACAGCCAACAAAGAGAGGGGTGCCGAACTTTCAGAAGGCGACATGATAATAACAAGCGGCAACCTCAACATTGCCGACGGCACTGAAGTAACCATAAAGGACGGGAAATAAATCATTCAAAAACCGGAACCGATGCTGAAAAAGCTGATTGACAGACCTATCACGGTCACCATGGGACTGCTTGTGATCATGGTACTGGGAATCGTGTCGATACGCATGCTGCCTGTATCGCTGATTCCAGACATCGACATACCCAACATAACCGTTCAGGTAACGGCACCAGGACTCTCTTCAAGGGAAATAGACGAGACGGTGCTGCGCCCGTTGAGACAGAACCTCGTGCAAATAAGTTATCTTGAAGAAGTACGCAGCGAAGCAAGCGACGGAAACGGCAGGATAAGGCTCGATTTCGCGCAGGGAGCTGACATGGACTACGTGTTCATCGAGGTAAATGAAAAGATAGACAGGTCCATGGGTTCGCTACGCAATATAGACAGGCCGAAAGTACTCAAGGCGGGAGCTTCGGACATACCTGCCTTTTATGTGAACCTGACACTCAAAAACGGCGAAACAACGGTCAGGGAAGAAGATACGGACAGGGAACTCTTCCCCGTATCTGAAGAGTTTTCCGAACTGAGCATGTTCGCCTCCGAAGTCATATCGAAAAGAATAGAACAGCTCCCGCAGGTGGCAATGGTGGACATCAGCGGATATGTGGAGCCGGAACTGCTCGTGATTCCGGATGAACCGGCCCTCAGACAGGCAGGAATAACGCTTCAGGAATTCGAATCAGCAGTAAAATCCGCGGATATAAAACTCGGTAACCTGTCCATAAGGGACGGGGAATATACGTACAGCGTGAAATTCCAGTCTGTCGCAGCGGACAAGGACGACATCGAGAACATACGCATCAACAGGAACGGGCGCATATTCACCATCGGAGACCTTGCATCCGTAATAGAACACCCTGTGAAACGCACCGGACTTGTCAGGTCGGACGGAAAGGATGCCATTTCCATGGCGGTCATAAAACAGAACGATGCGAAGATGGCCGACCTCAAGGACAGCATGGAATCGCTGATGGAGCAGTTCACCAAAGACTATCCCGAAATAGAGTTCACAATAACGAGAGACCAGACCGAACTGTTGGAATACTCCATAAGCAATCTTGTACAGAACATCATAGTCGGCATAATACTCGCCTGCATAATCATCTTCCTCTTCATGCAGGACTTCCGTTCACCGGCCCTCGTGGCCTTCACCATCCCGTCGGCACTGATATTCTCAATACTCGTATTCCACCTCGCAGGACTAACCATTAACATCATCTCACTGTCGGGACTCCTGCTCGGGGTCGGCATGATGGTTGACAACACGATCGTGCTTACGGACAACATAACGGCAAGATGGATGCGCGGCGACGATCTGAGGACCGCAGTGCTGAAAGGCACGTCCGAAGTGACGGCTCCCATGCTCAGTTCCGTACTTACGACATGCGCGGTATTCATACCCCTCATTTTCGTGAGCGGCACCGCAGGGGCTATGTTCTACGATCAGGCAATGGCAGTGACCATAGTGCTGCTTACCGCATACCTTGTCACCATAACGGTAATTCCGGTATATTACTGGTGCTGGTACAGGAAACTCCCGTCATTCAGGCCGAGCCCGTTCCTGAGCAGATTCAACTTCGACATCATAACGCACGTGTATGAAAAGGGGCTTGAATTCTTCTTCAGGCACAGATGGTTCGGCTGGAGCATATTCGGCATATCGGCTGCCGGAATAGCCGTCTGCATGATAATGATGCCGAAAAGCAAACTTCCGGAAATAACATATACGGACACACTGCTGAAGATAGACTGGAACGACAACATTTCCCTTGAAAGCAATACCGCCCGCACCGTATCCATAGAGAATGCGATTGAAGAAAGTGCCGGGACAGGCCCGGAAAAAGCCGGCGGCATAAGGACAACGTCGATGGTCGGCAACCAGCAGTTCGTGCTCTCCCACACCGAAGGCACGTCGCTTTCCGGAGCCGTACTTTACATCAAATGTCCGGATGCCTCATCCCTCGAAAGGATGCGCGTCAAAGTTTCGGAACTCATATCATCGGAATGGCCTGAAGCCGTATTTTCATTCGAACCGTCAGGAAACATATTCGACATGGTATTCTCCGACAACGAGGCGGAACTGGTCGCAAGAATCCGCCCCGCATCGCTGCCGTGGATAGATGCCGGACGCCTTGGGAACCTTCTGGACGATATGGACAGGTCCGTTCCAGGAATTGAAGTTCCTCCCCTTCCTCTCAAGAAGGATGTTCTGTATGTCGCGGACCCGGAAATGATGATTCTGTACGGAATCGGATACGAGACACTGCTCGATGCACTCAGGAACTCTCTGAACGAAAACGACCTTTTCACGATAATCCAGGGCAACCGCACACTTCCCGTAGTGATGGGTGTTGACAGACGCAGTCTGGACGATATTGTGGAAGGGACATTCATAACCACATCCGAAGGAACCGAAATGCCAGTCTCTTCATTCATGAAACAGACATGGGAGGAAGACCTGAAAAGCATAGTATCCGGCATCGAAGGCAACTACTACCCTCTCGAACTCTCGCTTGAAGACAGGAAACCTGCGGAACTCATGTCGGAAATAAGGGAGACCATAAGGGAAAACGGGGACTTCGAAGTCGATTTCAGCGGCTCGTATTTTTCAAACATGAAGATGGTACGGGAGATGATTCTGGTACTGATAATATCTATAGTGCTGCTCTACCTCATACTCGCATCCCAGTTCGAATCGCTGGTACAGCCTCTGATAGTATTGTCCGAAATCGTGATAGACCTATTCTTCGCACTTGCCGTACTCTGGATATGCGGAGTATCGGTAAACCTGATGTCCATGATAGGTCTGGTGGTCGTATCCGGTATCGTCATAAACGACTCCATACTCAAGATAGACACCATCAACAAGCTGCGTAAGGACGGCATGGAAATCAGGGAAGCGATAATGACCGCCGGACACAGGAGGCTGAAAGCCATAATAATGACTTCGCTCACCACCATACTTTCCGTATGCCCGTTCCTTGTCAGGGGCAGCATGGGCGATGACCTGCAGTATCCTATGTCTCTTGTAATCGTTGCAGGCATGACAGCCGGCACGCTGATAAGCCTGTTCTTTGTTCCTATTTTGTATTATGAAGTCTACAGGTTCAGGAAATAGAGGAATACCGGCCTTTACGGTGCTGCTGCTTATGGCTGTCATGGCTTTTATCGGAATCATGGTGATTCCGACCCTTGACATACGCTATACCCCGGAAACTTCCGGAAACAGGATTTCAGTATCGTTCAGCTGGCCCGGAGTATCGGAAAGGATTGTGGAATCGGAAGCCACGTCAAAACTGGAAGGTGCGCTCTCGGGGCTCAGAAACTGTACGGAAGTATATTCTTCGTCCAACCGCGGAGGAGGAAGCGTGACACTGACCTTCAGGAAAGGTACGGACATGGTCCCTGTCCGCTTCGAGATTGCCTCAAGAATCAGGAACATATACTCCTCACTTCCGGAAGGGATGTCATATCCGGAAATATCCCTTGGCACAAGAGGAACCGGAAGCAGGGCTGAAATGACGTACATATTCAAAAGCTCCCTGCCATCCGTGGAGATAGAGAAATTCGTGAACGACCATGTACTGATGCGGCTCTCAGGCATAGAAGGTGTGGAGAACATCAGCATCAACGGTACGACACCTTACGAAATAGAGATACTTTTCGATGCGGCAGCAGCTGAAAATGCAGGAATAACCGCATACGACATAACATCTGCGTACAATAACTGTTTCAGGACAGACACTCCCGGCATAACATATTCCGAGAGCGGCATTTCCGTAATCAAACTGAAAGGAAGCCCTTCCGACAAGATAGAGGACATCCCCGTAAAAAACATAGACGGCAGGACGATATACCTCAGGGATATAGCGGAAATCACATACAGGGAATCCGAACCTGCGTCATATTTTCGTCTCAACGGGCTCAACACCCTGACACTAAGCGTAGGCAGCTCTCCCGGTTCGAATCTGATAACAGTGGCATCAGCGGTAAGAAAGACAATGGACTCGCTATCCGAAAACTTTCCTGAAGAGATTTCCGCGGAACTCAGCTACGATTCTTCGGAATACATATCGTCGGAACTCAACAAGATAGCGTACAGGACGCTGCTCTGCATCGCCATACTCCTGCTGTTCGTATTCATGGCATACAGGTCGTTCCGTTATCTCGCGATAATATTCACCACCCTTCTTGTAAACATACTTGCAGCAATAGTGATATACAAGATAACCGGACTCAGCATACACATATATACTCTTGCCGGAATAACGGTATCGCTGGGAATAATCATCGACTCTTCGATAGTGATGACGGACCACTACTCCTATTACCGGAACAGGTCCGTGTTCCCGGCCCTGCTCGGAGCCACTGCAACAACCATTGGCGCTCTCTGCATAGTCATGCTGCTTCCTGAAGAGGAAAAGAAAAACCTTGCCGATTTCTCCAAGGTGATAATCATAAACCTCAGCGTATCCCTTGTAATGGCATACGCCTTCATACCTTCTCTCGTCGAAAGGTTTCCGGTGTTCAACCGCTCGTCGCGTACCGAACCGCGCAAGGCCAGAAGAATAATCCGCTTCAACTCCATCTATTCGAAATATATCGAAAAGGGGCAGAGGCACAAATGGGTTGCAGCCGTCGTACTTGTGGCAGGATTCGGCATACCTCTGTGCCTGCTGCCGCAGGATGTGGCGCAGAGGGTGCCGGAAGAAGAGCGTACTTTCTTCCAGAATCTGTACAACAAGATAATGGGATGGAGACCGTATTCCGAAAACAGAGACAGGATAGACAGGATACTCGGATCTTCCTTCGCACTGTTCGACAAAGCGATGGACAGAGGAAACTTCTACCGCGAACCGGGACAGCAGATACTCTACATACAGGCAGGAATGCCTGAAGGATGCACCGTAGCACAGCTCAACACCATAATGACAGACATGGAGAACTATCTGAGCAAGTTCAGCCAGATAAAATCGTTCTCCACACGCATCACGTCCTATGACAATGCCATGATAGAGGTCTCTTTCCTGCCCGAATACGAAAAGACCTCGTTCCCTGCCGAACTCAAGTCGTCGGTAACGACAATGGCTTCCAGCCTTGGAGGTGCCAACTGGAGGGTATGGGGAATCAATGATTCCGACTTCAACAACAACATATCGACGGATTACAAAAGCCGCAGAATATCGCTCACAGGCTACAACTACGACAAACTGCAGGAATACGCCTCCATACTCATGGATGAACTTTCCTCTAACAGGAGGGTATCGGCACCAGAACTTATGAGCAGGGAGGGCGGATACGGCATGAACGTGGCCGGCAACGAATTCAATGTGGAATATGACTTCTCGACAATAACGGCCAGAAACATAGACCCGTACAACTATTTTGCAGCACTGCAGTCAAGGCTCTATGACGGAAAACTCGGCTCCCGGATGTACAATGACAGATACACGCCGGTTGTACTAAGATCATCGGACATCGAGACTTTCGACCTGTGGAACATAACCAATACCGGACTTACGGTCGACAGCACAAGGGTCAAGATGTCAGAAATAGGCACGATACAGAAAAAACGTACCGGCATGACAATAAACCGCAGGAATCAGTCCTACGAAATCACAGTAGGATTCGATTTCATAGGCTCGTACAACATGGCCAGGAAAGTAACAGAAGACGCGCTCAACAAGATGAACAATGAAATACTGCCTGTAGGCTACAAGGCGGAATCCGCCTCATTGGGATTTTCAGACGAAAGCAAGAAACAATACGCATCGCTCATATTGCTTGTCATCGCGATAATATATGTGACCTGCAGCATGATATTCGAATCCCTGCGTATGCCGTTTGCTGTAATACTCATGATACCAGTATCCTTCATAGGCGTGTTCCTGACATTCGGACTCTCCGATTTCGTGTTCGACCAGGGAGGGTTCGCCGCCTTCGTGATGTTGAGCGGGATAGTGGTGAATGCCGGAATATATATCGTGAACGAATACATCAACCGCAGGAATGCACGGCGCAGGCGCGGCGGCAATATGGAGGGAACGCAGACCGCCGACTACATACGCTCGTTCAACCACAAGATATACCCCATACTTCTCACGGTGATATCCACCGTCCTGGGACTTGTACCGTTCCTGTTCGACGGTCCGTCCGAGGTGTTCTGGTTTGCATTTGCAGCAGGCACAACAGGAGGACTGCTGTTCTCCCTGCTGGCGCTGCTGCTCTATATGCCGCTATTCTGCTTCAGGCTCGGGAAGAGGAAGTGAAAAGACAACGGTATGGTCATCGCGCTCCTCAAACAGAAAAAATGACTTACCGTAAAATACACATGCAAGGAATAATTCCCCGTTGCTGCTCTCCAAAGCATAACTGCAGGACTTTCCTTTTTTCCGGTCATATACTCCAAGTGCAGTATTTCCACCATCCATATATGTAAAATAGAGATATTCCGGATTCTCGTACACATAGGATATCAGACCGGAATGGTTTGACCTCCAGACATCGTCATTGTTGTATTTCTGCAAAAGGTCATATTCGTCCGTTTCATTGAGTGAAGGGAAATTACGGTCGCCAAAATCCAGTTCGTAGGCCTTGCCTACTGTAATACCGGATCCGTCCGCACCTGAGCCGCTTGTACCGTTGCTGCCGGAAACCCTGTATATCTCCCGTCCGAGAGTATTCCAGTAAAGAATGCTTTCCCCATAATCAGAAGACACATCATCCGAAAGCACAAGCGGATAACCAACCCTGAGGCCGCTCTTTACAGTCAATGTTCCCAGCACGGCAGACGAAGAAAGGTCTTCCGGATAATATGCAAGGGCCGGGGATTCATCCATTGTACCGACATATGTGCATTTCGCTACATATCCGTCAGCAAAAGGGACAAGGGAACCGGGTATCAGGAACCCCTCGCCTTTACCGGCAATCTTTTCGGAAGAGATGAAAGTACCGTCAATGCCGTATGACAGGATTTTCATGCCGTTGAAATCATATATCATTACGGAAGAGCCGTCAATCCAGAAGTCGTTGATCCCAAGATATTCCGATTCGCTTCTTCCGCGGTTTCCGATATGGCCGGTTATCTCACCGTCATTGTTCACCGTAAGGAGCATGCCCATTGTGGAAATAAAGTATCCGCCTTCATGGCGCACCACCTTGTTTATCATACCGACCTGATGTCCGTCACTGTTACGTATCACCAGCGAGTCGGCACCGGATGTACTGATTGTTCCTCCGTCGACGGCATGGGCCATATCAACTGTCACGAATTCCGAAACGTTTTTGTTGTCCGCGCATGAAAATGCCGCGAGGACAAACAGCAATAGGGAAAAATGTTTTTTCATAGGTTCTGTATTTAATTTATTAAAGGTAATAAATAAATAAATACTGTGCAACAAAGAAACCATGTAAAAGCTTGCTCACGGCCTGAAAGCGTGCGATACCCTTGAAACGCTGGCTATACTTGCAAGGAAGGCCATAACCGCACCTGTAGCAAGGCACAGGCGCGAACCTGACGTATGGGACATGAGGGAAAAGACTATCGCGACACCGGTAGTACCCACTGTCTGCCCCACAAGACGGGCCATGCCCTGCATACCGCTGGCACCTCCGCTGCGATTGACAGGAACAGAGGAGACTATGGTAAGATTATTGGGAGTCTGGAACAGGCCGAAACCTGCGCCGCACAACATCACACGCCACACTATATCCGCCATACCGGCATCTGCTGGCAGAAAGAACATCAGCAGCAGACCGCATGAAAAGAGCAGCATGCCTGCCGCTCCAAGCGCGCCCGGATGGAACTTTTCTACAAGACGACCTGCCAAAGGCGCGGTGAAAAGGGTGGCAAGAGGCCATGGAGTGATGAGAAGACCTGTCTCTACTGCACTGAAATGGAGCATATCCTGCATGAAAAACGGCAGTGAAACCATTGCAAGCATCTGTGCCATGAACGAACACACCGAAGTGAGAAGCGAAAGCGAGAAGAGGGATATCTTCATCAGATCAACCGGCAAAAGCGGGGTTACACCATGACGTACCATGGAAAACTGCCTTCGGAAATAGAAAAAGCCCGCAACTGCGAAGGCTGCAAAGGCGGAAATTACCAGGGCCTTGCTCTCGTGGTGGGCTATACCTTCGAAAGCATATATCATGAAACCGAAGGTGAGTGCATTGCCAGCACAGCTCCACTTGTCTAGGTGCTTCATTGCAGAAGGAGGATTGTCCGGCAGGAGCCTGTGTCCAAGCAGATAAGCAGCTATCCCGAGAGGTACGTTTATGACAAACAGCCAGTGCCATGACAGCACGGATAATATGAATCCCGCTATGGTAGGTCCTGCGGCTGCGCTCACTGCCACGGCCATGGCGTTCAGGCTTATACCGCGTCCCAGGATCTCCGGAGGGTAGATCAGACGTATAAGCGCAGTATTCACCCCCATCACGGCGGCGGCAGCCAGTCCCTGCAGCACACGCGACACTATAAGCATAGGGAAACCGGTAGAAAGGGCGCACAGCACCGAAGCTCCGGTAAATACAGTTATCCCGCCGAGGAACACCTTTTTGTAACTGTACACGTCGCCTGCCGCGGCAAATATGACCAGTGTCATCGTTATGACCATCTGATATGCATTGACTATCCATATGGAAGTGTCCGGAGAGACGCCGAACTCCTTAGCGAGAGACGGCAGGGCCACATTGGTGATGGTGCCGTCAAGAACGGACATCGATATGGCTATGATGATGCTTGTGGCACACAGGTACTGTACAGGAATTTTCATAAACAAAACTTATATGTACAGCCGGCAAATTTGAACTTTTAAATGAATATTTGCATAAATTTGCAGCCGGTATCACAATCCAACAATTATGCTGACATCCGTTCTGACAGAAGACAAAGACCCGATGGGCGCCGCCATAATGGACTTCCACAAGACAGGGAAGGCCGGAAAACTGAAAGTACTCTCACCTGATTTCGATGATGACGAAATTCCGGTAAGCACATTGTTCAGAAAATTCGACGACATGCCTGAAATTGAAAAAAAGGCCCTTGAACTTGCATCCGGAAAAATTCTTGATGTCGGTGCAGGTGCGGGATGCCACAGCCTGGTCCTGAAAGGGATGGGAAAGGAAGTGGAGGCCATCGACATATCCCCCCTGTCGGTTGAAGTAATGCTCGAAAGGGGAATAGATGCCCGTACCGCAAACATTCTCGATGACAGTTTCGCAGGAGAATACGACACTATCCTCATGCTTATGAACGGCTCGGGCATAATAGGCAACATCGGCAACATCGGACATTTCTTTCTCAAGGCAAGGCATCTGCTCAGGAAAGGAGGATGCATACTTATGGATTCCAGTGACCTGAAATACCTCTACACTGACGAGGACGGTAGCATGCTTATCGACCTCAACGGGTACTACTACGGAGAAATGCGCTACAGGATGCAGTACAGGAAAATACGCGGTGACGAATTCCCGTGGCTCTACATAGATTTCAGCACCCTCGCCCACCATGCCGCCCTCAACGGTTTCAGGGCCGAACTGCTTCTTGAGGACGGCCATTACGGATACCTGTGCCGGATCACCATGGTATAAACAAAAAACCTGCGGATTTGGTTCCGCAGGTTTAACAAATTACCTTTCATAGTCCGGAATGTCCGGTCTGAAAGCTTTTACGTTAGGCGGTATAGGAAATATCCACCTGTTATCATTTGCCGGAAGCTCCCATTTTTCCGAACCGCATGTATGGACTACAGTCTTTGCAAAACGTGACTCCTTATTCAAACGTTTCAGGTCCACAAACCTGTAATTACCTACCATAGCGAACTCCCTTCTTCTCTCCTCCAGAACTTTAACCAGAGCTTCATCAGCTGATGCAAATGCAACATGTACATTATTCTCTATACGGTGGTCTCTTAAGTAATTGTACCAATAGGCTGCCTGTTCCAAAGACTTGGAATCACCTATGCGGGCATATCCTTCTGCTGCCATCAGTATAACATCCATATTGTTAAGCCCATAGTTCATTCTCACGTAAAGGCACCATGTAGTATAACCAGGAAACTCCATACCGGCGAACTGATCATCGGAATAGAACAATTTCCTTCTATAATCAGTTGCACCTGCCGGCACATCTTTTTCAAAAATCTGAAGTAGCTCCTCGCTTGCATAAAACGAGATATTACCGGCAAAGACATATGGACAATATCTGGCCAATATTACTTCCGGATTATCCTGAGCATCAGGATAAGGGGTTATCATATCCTCAGCAAGAACTATTCGTCCGATATACTGTGTTGGACTCTTGATTGCATACTTGGTCAAATCCACAAGTTCCTTAGACAATTTAAGGGCTTCAACTGCATTTTTCATACATTCTTCATAGTTACCCTTAAGCATCTGGAGTTTTGCCATAAAGCTGTATGCCACATTTTTACCTGCCGCAAATCTATGATCAGGCTTATCTTTAAGTTTTGGCAATGCCTCTCTCAAATCCGTTTCTATGAAATCGTAAACCTGCTGCACTGTATTTCTGACATAATCCATCTTGCCGATATCTTCGGTAGAAATAATCGGAACACCCAAATCCTTGCTTGCAGTATTCTTATCATAAGCAGGAGCATATATGGTGACAAGAGTCAGATATTCATAGGCCCTTGCAACTTTTGCTTCTGCCCAGGTAGCCTCTTTCTCCTCCTTACTGCCGTCAGGAGTGTTCAGGACATTGTTGATTACCACATTCAAAGTATAAATTCTGTTATATCCGTATTCCCAAATAGCATCGGAATCACCGTCATTGAAAATAGGGCCATGGTTGAATTTATACAGATACTTGACATTATCATCCTGAGCATCAAGATTGTTTTCAATATCCCCATCTGCAAAAAGGACGTCATCTGTCATATATACCGGTGTTATATCGCCATTTTTATAAAGTTGGGCATAGTTCATAAGCTGGCGGTAATCCTCGTACTTGGACGGTATGGTGTAGCCTTTCGGCTGCACGTTAAGATAAGCATCACAGGCTGTGAATGCCATCAAAGACATCAGTATTATAAATATATTTCTCATTTTTTCTTGCATTTTAGAATCTTATATTTAACCCTAGTGAGAATGTAGGAGTTGTCAATGTTCCCCTTGACGGATTCAGACTTGAACCGCTCCATGATTCAGGATTCAATCCTTTTCCATTGAAACCTATAATCAGAGGATTCTCAACCTGAAGGCTCAATGTAAGGTCCTCCATGGACATTGATTTAAGCATTTTTTCAGGAAGGGTGTATGAGAATGTCACATTCCTCAATTTCACATAACCTGAATTCAGGATATGCCTGTCGGCTGCTGCCCACAGATATGTTGTATTCGATGATGCGTTTCTATAGATTGCCGGGAAAACATCCGGATTGTTTGAATCCTCAGGGGACTGCCAATAATTATTCATATCCCTGTTAAGATTGGCGCCTGAAATATAATTCTGCGGATAGGTTATCATTGGCATAAATACATCTCTCATAACAGAACCGGCATACATCATGAACATGAACGAAAGGCCGAAATTCCTGTATTTGAAATCAGATGAAATGGATGCCATCACGGGAGGAGTTACTGTACCTGACATGACAAGGTCCTCCACTTCTGCATCGAGAAAGTAGTTTCATACTGATATTTCAAATCAAGGGTAAGTCCTTTTATTATCTTAAAATTAAGACCGAGCTGTATATTGGAATAATTACTTTCAGATCTAGACATCTCTCGTGTTCTTTCCTGAATAGGATAATATGTTTCATCCAATAGACCCAGGTTTTTCAAACGGTCTATTTCTTGCTGTGACTTGCCGCTATACCATTGCAACTGATTTCCATTATCATCAAAATATCTCTTGTATGACGGATACGAAGTCTGGCCTGTATAAAGACCTGTAGCAGAAAATCCATCATAAGAATTATTCCTGGTAAAGGAACCTATCACACCTATATCAGCCCTCAACCATTTGAAAAAGTTATAGTATCCTTTTATATTATAACCGAGTCTGTCGCTAAGGTTGTCCTTTACATACCCGTCAGTTCGTGTATAGTTTATACTTGTTGAATAATTGTATTTTTCAGTACCGCCCCTTAATGAAACGTTATGCTGCTGAGTAATTGATGTCTTTCTGGTAAAATCCATCATATCATACTCATTTCTGTTATCGGTATTCCTGAAAACATCCAGCTGCCTGTTGAATTCCGAATCGGAAATTTTACCTGCCTCATGATCATACAGAAGTTGAGCCATAGGTTCAATACTCCTTCTTGGGTTCAGACTCGTTGCTGGATTATGATAGATGTTGAACATCTTTACCTGGAAATCCACCAGTTCAGCACTGTTCATAAGATTAAGATACTCCCTCTGATCCCTCAGATAATTGACAGTCATACTACCACTATACTCTACTGTAGTCTTTTTTGTATCGCCGCCCCTTGTAGTGATGACAATCACACCATTTGCCGACCTTGCGCCATATATTGATGCAGCTGCCGCATCTTTCAACACCGTAATATTTGCAACTTCATTTGGGTTTATACTGTTGATACTGCCTTCGTATGGAAAGCCGTCTACTATAATCAGAGGTGATGAATTGCCCAAAATTGTTGATTTGCCCCTTATCTGCAGAACGCCTTTGTATGTAGTGAGTCCCGGTATCATACCATCCAATTTACTCATGATACCAGTCTGTATCTTGTTTTTTAGATTTTCCTGTGAAATTACTGCATAAGAACCTGTCGCTCTCTCCTTAGACAAAGTCTGATAACCCGTAACAACTATGTCAGAAAGATTTACTACAGAAGGCTTCATTTCAATATTGACAATATTTTCAAGAGTGGAAACAGTATAACTACAATCTTCCATTCCTATTGATGATATCTCAAGAATATCACCCGGAGTTGCTTCAATATTAAAATTACCCAAAACATCCGCTGATGCCAACTTCCCTGTAACTGTATTTTTTACAATTACCCCTGGAATAGTCTCACCCGTTGATTTATCCGTAACAATACCAGTCAAAACTTTTTTTTCAGTTCTTCTACTTAAAGGGGCTATTGTCAACGGCGCTATAATCACCTGCTTCCCGTCAATCTTATAGCTTACACCAAGTCCTTTGAAAAGCCTGTCAAGAACAGGACGTATATCATCGGCATTTTCAGGAATTGTAAAGTCCACTTTCGTGTTTACGACCGAAAGCGCATCCGAGTAGACGAACTTGTACCCCGTCTTTTCCGTAAGTTCGACCAGAATCTCCTTGATGGGAGTATCCTTGAAAACCTGTTCTCCGTTTTGCGCAGCAAGCTGCATTCCGGAGAAAAGGAAAACCAGCAGGAGAAGCATACCTTTCAGTACACGCCGCCCTACGGACAATAAATTAGTTTTTCTCATAAATGTTAGTTTTTGATTATTGATAGTTTTAAACTGCGTTTACTATATACACAAGAACAATATGAAAATCCCCCTTAATATTTCCATAGACTTTTACAAAAAGGAAGGGCTGCACTGCAACTGCCAGTACAACCCTTCATGAATCAAACTATAACCGATAATCAATTACCTGATGTTTTCAAGAATAAGGTTCTTCAATGCATCCGTGTCGGGAGTCGGAGCCTTGGAATCGATGAAATTGCCTTCGGCATCCAGAACCATGAACCTTGGTACACTTACAAGATTGTACTCCTTCATGTCCGGACGGTTTATACGCAACTCCCTTGATTTGGATTTTTCCGATACGATATCCGCCTTCCACGCTTCAATATCATCATCGATGCTGAGTGATATGAAGTTTACCTTGTCACCCAGCTCATCTGCAAGCTTGTGATATGCCGGAGAAAGGGATTTGCATGGTCCGCACCATGTAGCCCATACGTCTATTACCGTCACCTTGCCTTTGAACCCGCTCAAAGCGACAGGCTTGCCTTCAGTATCATACATTGTTATTTCAGGAGCAGGCTTACCCGGCATCAGTTTCTCATATGATTCGAACAGCAAGTTCAGCGCATTACTGTAATCAGGAAGAGTAAGCACGGCAGCAACTGAATCCTTCTCTTTCTGAAGTTCTGCATTGTATCCGGTATAACTTAGCTTGTCGGAAAGGGTATTGACCATATTGTACTCCTTCAGTTCCCGGTCAGGCTGGGCAAGGCCCCATGAAGAATCGAAATAATAGCCCATTACGGACGAAAATTCATCTATACATACAAGACGGCCTTCAGGCACGATCCCTTTGAGCACATCCTTTATCTCGGCATTGAAGACATCTTCCTTGAAAAGGTCCCTGCACTCCTTAGGGCCTACAAAAGAATAATATGAATAAAACGAAGAGTAGGCACATACCAGACTCGCCTTGTTCCTTATCTGCTCGAAGAACCTGAACTCATCTGAAACGGCAGTAAGGGCCTTAAGGGAATCCTCGTAACGCTGATACTCGGCATATATCTTTTCCGCAGCCTCCTCCTTGCTTCTTACGCCTTTTATAAGCGAACCTGCATCAAGGAATGCTCCGGCCTTGGGGAAAGGCTTATACTTGAGGTAATTGTTCTCCTGTACGGAAGAACCTTCAAATGTAGCCGCAATAGGGTCCTTGTAGTCTACAAAAGCTTTCACTTCATCACCAGGCTTGAAATAAAGGGTGTTGCGTCCCATACGGAAATACTGCGGTGTATCGATGCTGAATCTTACGTCAAAATTCCCGTTTTCATCGGAAACGATTGAAATACCTTTGTCAAGAAGCTGAGAAACAGGATCCTGAGCCGTCATGATCACCTCATTGTTGAAATTCACCATCTTCCCGTAAAAATGGACCTCCTTGTTCACTGCCTTATCCGCACATGAAAAGAACATCGTGCAAAGCAGAACGGCAAATACCGCATCGAATAACCTCTTCATAATCTGTAACCTTTTATTTAATTTAATTCTAACAAAATCATCTTGCAAAAAGATAAAGCACCCCGTCCCTGTATTCATAATCCACCAAAGCACAATACTTTATCATCTCCGCTATCTGCACTATGGATTCGGAATTGAAATCAGCCGTAATCCTGTAGTCCAGAATCCTGCTGTCCTTCACCACCACAGGCGTACCGTGCCAGCGTCTCAACTCCTTTACCACATCCTCAAGACGCGTGGCATTGAAGATCAGCCTTCCCTCCTTCCATGCCCTCGTCACGACCGACTCCCTTATTTTCATATCCACAACTTTGGAAATACCCTCATCCGAAAGTATGATTTTTTCATTCGGCATCACTTCCGTAATCCTTTCGTTTCCGCTTTCAATACCTGAAACAAGAGTTATCTTGCCTGAATAGAGCGTTGCCTCCGCATTGCGCCTGTCATCGTATGTCTTGAGATTGAACTCCGTACCGAAAACACGCACCTCGAAATCCCTGTTGGTCTTCACTATCATCGGCCTGAGGGAATCACTCCTCACATCGAAGTACGCCTCTCCTGAAAACTCTACCTCTCTCGTCTCGCCCGCAAATCTGTCCGGATACCTTATCTCCGAACCTGAATTCAACCATACCACACTACTGTCAGGCAGGAAAAGCTTCGCCTTAACGCCATTCTCCGTATATACGGTATGGACATATTCCGACGGCAACTCAGAAAGCGCGATTCTGACATAATCATCCTTTAGGTCCTTCTCCGTGAATCCGTCCCGGAACAGGACAAATGCCAGAAGCAGCACTGCGGCTGCGGAAACAGCATACGAAACCACCAGCTTTCTCCTGTAAAGCTTTCTGAGTCTTTCAGCCGATATGGCATTCGCCGCACGCCCTACCCTGTTCCAGAAACCGGCAACTTCATTGTCGGAAGCCCTGGATTCCGGCAAAGTTGACCGTACATACATGTTCTTCAGGTCACTGTAATACTTTCTGTTGAGTTCCGATGCGGAAAGCCATTCCATGACCTCCCGTTCTTCCTGTGCCGCACAGTTTCCGGCTATGTGTCTTATAAGTAAGTTCTTGTCCATATCAATTCATTCCAGACAATAATAACACAATAAACTTTATATAATCCCTCATGTTTTTTCTGAGGATAGACATTGCCGCAGACATCCTGTGCTCAAGAGTTTTCACGGTAACATTCTGTTTTTCTGCCACTTCCTTATACTTATTATCCTCAAGTCTGATTTCAACGAAAGATTCGCGTACCTTTTCCGGCATCTCGTCCATCGACCGCGCCAGTATTTTGCCCACCTCTTCTGAATAAAGGTCCGAAACAGCCATTTCACTCAATGAGAATGAATTTATATCATCCATGAAAGACCTTGCATAATTGCCCTCATATCTTCCCTTGACTTTCCTTCGCTGCAGGATATCCCTCTCGGTATCGACAGTTGCGAAATTCTCCCAAAGCGTCATGAAGACATCCTGCGCGACATCAACTGCCTGCTCATAATCATCCAGATAGGAAAAACAGAAATAACGCACCTTATGATAACAGGTGCGGTACACTTCCTCGAACTTGTATTTCAACCGGTCTTTCAAATGAAAAGTCTTAGCGTACAGGTAATGCAAATTTATTATTAAATTTTTGAAACGGCCTTTTCAATTTCCAGAAGTTTCTCCTTCCTCCACAATCCGCCCGCATACCCTGTAAGACTTCCGTCCGCCCCTACAACCCTATGACAAGGCACTATGATACTTATCGGATTATGGCCGACCGCACCGCCAACCGCCTGTGCGGACATCCGTTTCATACCGGTTGCCGAAGCCACTTTTTCCGCAAGCATGCCGTAAGTGACAGTACTGCCGTATGGGATCTCCAGGAGCAGTTTCCATACCTCCATTCTGAAAGGCGTGCCTGACAGAGCGACCGGAGGAATGAAATCAGGAACACCGCCTGAAAAATATATGTCCAGCCACTTCCTTACCGGTATGAAAAGGCCATCCTTACTTGAAGCGGCTTCATCACATACGGCATACTTCTGGCCTTCAAACACCAGTCCTGTAAGGACATATCCGTCGGAATACATCTTCATTCCGCCGAGAGGCGATTCATAATAATCACTATATAACATGACAAGCTGACTTTATATTTTCAAAATCAGATAAAATATCTTTCTTATTCAACCCAGCCTTTATTGCTACCGCAAACATATCTTCTTTAGTTGGTTCAATCTTATCATTAATTGATGTAGTGCGAAAACCATTGATACCATCACTTGGCAGCAAGTCATAAGCCGGAGCAAAATGCCAATCCCCATCACGATAAATGAAGGCAAAATTCTTTGCATGGTCATCTTTGTTGCCTATAAGACAGTTGAACACCATCAGCCGGTAGACCTTCCGCAACTCGGCTACGCTATGCGTCAGCATGGCACAAACTTGAAATATATGTGTATAATCAATACTAGGCAAACGATAATCGGCACCGATAAGGCCAGCCATGCTTACTACATGCAACCTGCCATTTGGTGTCCGGTCAAATCGTTCCACACCGAAATACTTGTCTTCAAAGAGGCGTGTTTCCGGCATTTCAATTCCGCATTGCCTGGCAAGAAGCGAATAACGGTATTCATCTATACCTATACTGTACGGATCTCGCTTGGCACGGAACTTAACCAGCCATTCCTTGTTGTCATAACGAACGGAGATTTTAGGCCGTGCACCTCCAGGTGAACCGCCACGATCCTGAAACTCCTCAATACCTTCGCCCGTATAATCGTCACTTTCCAATATTTGTTCCGCTTCCAATGCCAACTTCTCGAAATCGACATAATCCTGTTTTGCAACAACACTATTGTCCGGACGGAACTCCAATGCTCCGCGTCCTGTCGAGCCTACCAATGCAAGACGGTCCAATAAAGTCAAAGTCCGTAGATTGATACCTTTTTGCTGCAGGTACCTGTCTAAAATAAGCAAGCCCCACCCATCAGGCAAACAATCATCGAAAACACCGAATCCTCCTTCAAACGGAAGAGGTTTGGCTATAAAGACACCGCCTTTCAAGGGTAATTCGAATGGTGATATGGAAAAACCTGAGCCAATCCATTCTGCAGAATATTCAAACGCGCATAACCCCTCTTTGGTCAATGCCAAGCGTCCGACCAACCGATTATCATATATCACTTCAATTTGCCTGATACTATTCATTTTTCTTTCCCCGTTTGCGGATAACACTTTGTTCGCTCAATAAATCATCTAAGGATTGATATTGCTTTTGTGCAAAAAGAGCGTCAAATTCGGATAACGCATTTAAGGCAAATCCTATTTGAAGCAAACCCTTTAAAGATATCTCCCCAGTCTGCTCAAACCTGCGGTAAGTAGCGAACTTAAGGCCGGCTCTTGCAGCTAAGCCTTCCTGAGTGAGGTTCAACTCCAATCTCCGCGCCTTTACCCTTGTAGCGATCTGCTTCGCCACATCATGCGGAGTTGATATATTAAACGATATTATATTAGTCATAAACCAATAATTGACACATAACAAATAAAATATTATTTATACAAATATACTCAAACTAATTGTGATTGTTCAACTTTACAAAAAATAATTTGCACAGACAGATTTTTATCTTACCTTTGCAGTATACTATTTAACTAATACACTAATAAGGTAACAAATAATTCTTGAAGATATGATAAGAACATCAGGTCTCAGTTTCAACTACGGCAGGGAAAGCGTACTTGAAAACATCAACCTCAACATCTCGGAAGGCAGAATATACGGCCTTCTTGGAGCAAACGGTGCAGGCAAAAGCACACTGCTCAAACTCATTACCGGCCTTCTCAAACCGAAAACCGGTACGGTGGAAATCGACAATATCCCGTCATTCGACAGAAATCCTGAAATACAGAAAGAGTTCTTCTATATTCCTGAGGATTTCACGGGGCCGGACATTCCTGTGGAAAGATATGCTTCGGCACTCGGCGCATTCTACCCCAACTTCAACAAGGAGCAGTTCCATTCGCTCTGCAGGGAGATGGATGTAAGGTGCGACAAGAAATTCACCAAACTGTCGCTCGGACAGCACAAGAAGGCGATAATAGCCATTGCCATCTCTCTCAACACCAGATACCTCTTCCTCGACGAACCTACTAACGGACTCGACATACCGTCCAAAAGCGAGTTCAGGAAGATAATATCCGGCAACATCAGTGACGACAGAAGCGTCATCATATCCACCCACCAGGTCAGGGATATAGAAAACCTCCTGGACGACATAATCATCATAGACAACAGGTCCGTGCTTCTGTCCAGCAGCATGGAGGAGATCCAGCGCAAATATCTTTTCGGCGTCGAAAGCTCACTTGACGGAGGTGTACTGTACAGTGAAGAGGGGCTCGGAGGCTACATGACAATAAGGGAAAACACCGAAGGCCTTGAATCCAAAGTCAATATAGAGACTCTGTTCAACTACTACAATACAATCAGAAAACGCGGATATTGAATCTTCTCTTCCGCATCGCTAAAATCAAGTCATAAAAACATCATAATGAACATCACCATGGAAAGATATTTCAATTTCTCACGCTTCGGCAAGGTACTGGCATACGACCTTGCCATGAATTTCCCGAAATTCATGAAGACTCAGATCGGCATGGCTTCCGTCATAGTCCTGCTGTGGCTGTTCAACATCAGTCTCGGCGGTTTTCTCGCATACAATGACGGCAATACAAGAGCTTTTTTCATAATAAGCCTTATAAACATCTCGGCTTTCATAGGTCCGGCTGTCATCTACGGTGACTGCAACAACCGCAAGAAAGGCTACCTCTTCTCCACCCTGCCGGCATCGGTTGAGGAGAAATTCGCCAGCATGCTCATCTTATGCTGCATCATCGCCCCTCTGTTCTCATTTGCCGCCCTCTTCGCAACAGATACGGTGCTCACGTCGATGAAATATATCGGAATAGAAGGATTCGGCAGATATGCGATAAAATACGGATACAATTTTCTTATACCGGGCAAGAATATCTATATGAACGAATATACCAGTCTGATAAACTTGTCGTTCGGAAACAACATACTGCCAATGGCCCTGCTTACAAGCATACCGCTTCTCGGCAATGCCGTATTCAGAAAGCGCAAGGTTCTCAAAACTATAGCGACATGCGCCCTAATAGGCACATTGTGCGTCATCATCATCATACCTCTTCTTAAAAGCTTTGACTTCCTCGTCAGACTGGCACAAAGCATTGAATACGAAACCGTACCGAAAATATTGCTTGCAGTACAGCTGGTCATATATCTCGGCTGTTTTGCGGCCACCTATATCAGGCTGAAGAAAGTCACCTACTGATCAGGCTTTCACGACAGATTACTCATCAATTACAACATTAACACGATATGGATTACAGTTCTACACATAAACCTATATACCTGCAGATAGCGGACAAAATGTCCGAAAGGATTCTAAGCGGGGAATGGAAGCCTGAAGAGAGAATTCCCTCGGTAAGGGAAATGGGCGTGGCCATGGGAGTAAACCCGAATACGGTGGCACGTACCTATGAATACATGGAACAGAGCGGCGCGATATACAACAGGCGCGGAATAGGATTCTTCGTAAGTCCAGAAGGTAGAAAAATAGTTCTTAAACAGATGAAAGAAGAGTTTTTTGCCAACGAAATACCTGTCATACGTAAAAAGGTCGAAATGCTCGGAATCACACCGGAAGAGATGACCGTACTGCTGTTCAGATAGACACTGGCCATAACCATTATACCATGAAGAAAAAGGTACTATATCTCATATGCACACTGCTTGCAGCACTTATGATATTTCCGGCTGCAGCACAGACAGCAGGCGAAAGAATAACCGTAAAGGGACTTGTCACGGATACCGGAGGAGAGCCTGAAGCCTTTGCAACGGTAGCGGTCTACAGGGGTGAGACAACAGAAGGCACCCCTGTCGCTACAGGTGCGACCGGAGAGGACGGCATATTCTCACTCAAGGTTGACGGATACGGCAAATACACGGTCTTCATTTCATCAGTAGGCAAGCAGGATAAAAGACAGACATTCGGGATAACGGCTTCCGGCTGTGTGGAAGGAACATTCTATACGGGTAAAACCGTACTTGAAGAGTCTGCGGAATCCCTCAAGGCCGTTGTCCTCACCGAACAGCAGCAGTTCGTTAAAAACGAAATAGACAAGATGAGCTACAATGTGGCGGACGACCCGGATTCAAAAAACAGTACAGCACTTGACATGCTGAGGAAAGTGCCCAGAATAACAGTGGACGGAAACGACGGGATAATGCTCAACGGAAGCGGAAGTTTCCAGATATATGTAAACGGCAGACCTACGAAGATGTTCTCCAGCGAGCCGGGCAAGATACTGAAAAGCATGCCGGCCTCAGCCATAAAAAAGATAGAGGTAATAAGTGATCCGGGAGCAAAATACGATGCGGATGGTATCGGGGGCATCCTCAACATAGTGATGAACACCGGCGGGGCAAACCGGGGGTATTCAGGAGCACTGAATGCAGGTGTATCGGAATTCATGACCAATGCAACCGCACATATATCGGCATCTACAGGCAGATTGTCCGTATCGGCAAACTATACGTATGTAAACAACAGACTTGACGATACTGAAATAAAAACAAGCACTACAAATACCGCCGACCCGGACATGTACAGCAGCATATCTGACATGTCAACAGACAAAAACAGAATGAACATGCATATTGCCGGACTGGAGGCCAGCTATGAGATAGACAGTGAGAATTTTCTGAGCATATCCGGGAATTACAGGAACTTCATTTCCGATGTGACAATTAATGCCGGAAACCTGATGACTGACAAATCCGGAGCGACACGGTATTTTTACAGGCAGATACTGGCTACAAACTCACGTACCGGCAGCGGTTCCGTAAACATAGGTTATCAGAATACATCGAAAAAGAATCCAGACAGAATAATAAGCCTGTCCTATATGTTCAACACGGACCCTCAGAAAACCGACAACAATTTCTCATTCAGCGAAAAGGAGGGGGTATTCGCCTCAGCGTTGCCCGATTTCAGGAAGTATCAGGGCAAGGCTACAACAAACGAACACATTGCACAGTTTGACTATACGGATGTATTTTCGGGAAAACATACTGTAGAAGCTGGATTGAAATATACATTCAGGAACAATTTCAGCAGTGTGGCGTGGAAAATAAAAGATACGGAAAACGGTCAGTGGGAAAAGGACCCTGCAAACGAGACATCAGACTATACACACGGAATGCACATAGGTGCCGCATATGCGAGCTATGGCGTGAATCTGGGAAAATTCGGCCTTAAAGCCGGTATAAGGGACGAATACACATTGCAGGACATAAAGTACAGACTTTTTCCGGATATGGATTTCGATACCGGATTCAACAATCTGGTACCGTCCCTTACCCTTTCATGGCAACCGTCTATGATGCAAAGCCTGAAACTTACGTACAACATGAGGATCACCCGTCCGGGAATCACATACCTGAACCCCTTCGTGAACGAGACATCCCCGAATACAATACAGTACGGCAACCCCGAAATAGAGTCCGAGCGCAACCATACCGTCGCGCTTGAATACGGCAGCTTCTCTCCTGCGTTCAATATAAACATGAGCCTCCGTTACTCATTCACCGACAACACCATGGATTCATATTCATTCATGGATGAAGACGGTATACTGAACACGACCTACGGGAATATAGGGCGCAGCGACATAACCTCCATCAACACATTCATCAACTGGAACCCGGGAAAAATGACAAGGATAATCCTGAACGGGGACATAAGGTATGAAATATACAATGACCTGAAAAACAACATTTACACTAAAGGCCAGAGGAATGAAGGTCTTACAGGCAACCTGATGCTGTCGGTACAGCAGTCCCTGCCGCTGTCTTTCCGTATAATGGCAAACGGAGGTTATGCAGGACCGACCATACAACTCCAGAACAAGGGGTACAGCATGTTCTATTATGTTCTTTCAGTAAGCAAGGGATTCTTCAACGACAAATTCAATATAACCCTGAGCGGAGTGAATCTCCACGACAAGTACCTCAGGATAAAGAACAGGAGCACCTCTTCCCAAATAAATACCCTCACGGAGGTGAAAACAATCGGAAGGCAGGTCATGCTCAATCTATCCTGCAGTTTCGGCAACTACAACGCCCAGGTCAAAAAAATACGGAGGGCGACTGACGGTGAATTATTCAAGGAAGTAAAGTCAGGAAGTGAAAAAGCTACTTCACAGAAAGGTATTTAAAGCAAAACAGGCGACTCTCACGAGCCGCCTGTTTTTACAAACTAATAACCTAAAACTAAAAACCATATTTACTCTTGACTTATACTTCAACAAAATCCGTGCCAAAAATAAAAAGGTTTCTTATCTACAATCGCTGCATATAAGACGAAGTATTCAGGTTTTTGTGACAACTATTTCGCTTCAGAAGACATAACCCTCTGTCTCACAACTTCAAAAAGTATAACTCCTGTTGCTACCGATACATTCAGCGAACCTATGCTTCCCATCATGGGAATACGCACCTGTACATCGCAAAGTTCAAGAACCCCTTCTGAAATTCCTTTGGATTCGGAACCCATCACTATGGCGAGTGGTCCGCTGAAATCTTCTGAATAAACCGGCACTTCCGATTTTTCGGTGGCCGCCACTATTCTGACTCCGGCTTCCTTAAGTTCGGCTATCGCCTTTTTCAGCGTAGGTACCTTGCATGTATCCACTCTCAACAATGCTCCGGCAGATGTCTTGATTGCATCGGCATTTATGGCGGCAGCACCCTTTGAAGGTACAAGCACGGCAGATACTCCGCAACACTCGGCAGTCCTCACTATGGCACCGAAGTTTCTTACATCGGTTATTCCGTCAAGAAGCAAGAAGACCGGATTCTGTTTTCTGGAAAGAACACGCGGCAGGATTTCACCGAACTCTACATAGTCCACTTTCGGAATTACGGCCACCACTCCTTGATGATTGGAAGAAGTGAACTTGTTGAGTTTTTCAACAGGCACAAACTGGAACGGTACGTTGTTTTCTGTCACGAGATCCAGAAGCTCCTTGAAAAGATCCCCTTCCATTCCTTTCCTGAAATATACCTTGTCTATTTTCTTTCCAGCAGAAAGCGCCTCGATGACAGGACGCATTCCAAAAAGGAAATTTTCCTTCTGCTCCTGTTCTCCGGTATCCGTTCCTGAAAATTCATCATTTCTTTTTCTTCTGTCATACCTTTCTCCCCTGCCGGCACGTTCTCCTCTTTCCGTACGCTCTCCTCTGGAGCTTCTCCCGAATTCTCTGTCTCTTCTTCCGTATCCGGGTTCATACCCGTCCGGTCTGCTGCTGTCACGGCGGTCATACTCACCGAAACTGCGGCGCTTTTCAGAATATTTTTCCATCATTGTCCGTTTTTTTATAATAATATTTTATAATATCTTTTTATAATTATTCTTCCCCATATTCCATCCATTTTTCCATCCAGCCGTCCAGTTCCTTCTGCAACATGTGATAATCATTGGACAAGGCCACAATATCATCTTCCGGTCCTGGAGATGCAATTCTCTCTTCCATAACTCTGATTTCGTTTTCAAGACCGGCTATTTTCTCCTCACACTGCCTGATACTGTTCCTCAACTTACGGCGTTCCTTTTCCTCCATTTTGCGTTTCGCATAATCCTCCGAACCGTTTTTTCTATCCGCGTTTCCGGTACCGGAAACTGCTTCAGCCTGCAAGGCTGTCGAAGTCTGGGTGTGTTGCGGAGAAACGGAAGTCCTTTCTATTTCCTTCAGATTCTCCATCTTCTTTCGCTGAAGGAAATCATTCACTCCGCCGAGATGCTCCTTTACTTTTCCATCCCTGAATTCATAAAGTTTGTCCACGAGACCGTCAAGGAAATCTCTGTCATGCGAAACAAGTATGAGAGTACCGTCATAAGCCATAAGTGCCTGTTTAAGAACATCCTTAGACCTTATGTCCATATGGTTTGTCGGCTCGTCAAGTACAAGAAGGTTATATGGATTCAGCATCAGCTTGGCCATTGCAAGTCTGGCCCTTTCACCTCCGCTGAGTACTGCAACCTTTTTGTCTATATCCTCACCCTTGAACAGGAAAGCAGCCAGAATATCCCTCAGTTTTGTCCGTATATCACCTGTGGCTATTCTGTCGAGGGTTTCGAATACCGTATCCGTTTTTTCCAGAATATCATCCTGGTTCTGGGCATAATATCCAGGAAAAACATTATGTCCTGTTTCACATTCGCCTTGTGAAGGATATAGTTCTTTCATTATAAGACGTACCATAGTAGTCTTCCCTTCTCCGTTTCTTCCGACAAAGGCTACCTTCTCACCTCTCTCAATGACCATGTCCGCATGCGAAAATATGACCTTTGTCCCGTATGAGGCCTGGGCATCCGAAGCCTTGAACACAACCTGTCCGGACCTCGGGGCCGGCGGGAACTTGACATTCAGGGCCGAACGGTCCTCTTCATCTATTTCAATCCTTTCAAGTCTGTCAAGCTGTTTTATCCTTGACTGCACCTGATTAGATTTTGTAGGCTTGTATCTGAAACGTTCTATGAATTCTTCTGTCTTTTCTATCATCCGCTGCTGGTTCTCATATGCAGCTCTCTGCTGTTCGATACGTTCCTTTCTCAGAACCAGATATTTCGAATAAGGCACCTTATAGTCATGTATATGCCCCAGCATTATCTCAACTGTCCGGTTTGTTATATTGTCAAGGAATTTCCTGTCATGCGAAATAAGGACTATCGAACCGCTGTAAGCTTTAAGATAATCTTCAAGCCATTCTATGGATTCGATGTCAAGATGATTTGTCGGTTCGTCAAGAAGCAGTACGTCAGGTTTGGACAACAGTATCTTGGCAAGTTCTATCCTCATGTTCCACCCTTGGCTGAAAGTCGCTGTCGGACGTTCCATATCTTCCTTTCTGAATCCAAGCCCGAGAAGCGTTTTTTCGCTCTGCACACGGGGTGAATCACCGCTGAAAACGGAAATTCTGTCGTTGAGATCATTTATTCTCACCATCAGGTCATGATACTCCTCCGATTCGTAATCCTCCCTTCTGGACATTTCCTCAAGCGCAGATTCCAGTTCATTCTGCATATCGAGATAATGGGAAAATGCAGTCATTGCCTCATCTATGACACTCTTGTCCTTCGCATGTTCCATCTGCTGCGGCAGATAACCTATCTTCATACCGGCAGGTTTCGCAACGGAACCGGAAGTCGGAGTGTTTATTCCCACTATTATCTTGAGAAGCGTGGACTTGCCTGCCCCGTTTTTACCGGCAAGGCCTATCTTGTCCTTTTCGGATATATGGAAACTTATATTGTCAAGAAGGGTGAATCCTCCGTATGACACTGTAATACCGTTTACGGATATCATGATGATCGTTTTATTTACAAACCAAAATACTTATTTCATAAAGGATATACATCGGCATGCCTACCAGAAAAAGAGTAAAAGCATCGCCGGAAGGCGTAATTACGGCTGCAGCAACCATCAGGAACGTAAAGGCATATTTGCGGTTCTTTTTCAGGAATTCCCCGGTAAGCAGACCGAGTCTTGAAAGAAGAGCGGCCAATGCCGGCATTTCGAAAACGACTCCCATGGAAATTATGACCCATGTGAACATCGATATATATGAATGCAGTGATATCTGATTAACCACCGCCTCACTCACCTGATAATTCGCCAGAAATCTCAGTGTAAGTGGGAACACCAGAAAATATCCTGCAAGCACACCCGCATAAAAAAGCAGGGAAGCAGATGAAAACGCGATTCTCGCCACTTTCTTCTCCCGTCTGTACAAGGCGGGGGAAACGAACAGCCATAACTGGTAAAGCAGGAAAGGCATGGATATTATAAGGGATACATAAAAGGAGACCGATATGTGGGTCATGAACTGCGACGTCAGTTCTATGTTTATAAGGTCCAGGGAAAAATTCCCGGTACCTGGCATTCCGAAGAATGAGAGTACCCTGTCAAAAAAGGAATACAGGACAAAACCGTCATCTGCCGGAGCAAAGATGATTTCATCAAACAATATTCTTTTGTTTGCAAAGACGACACACAGAATCACGAGCAGAAAAAGCACTGAACGGAACAGTACCTTTCTGAAATCCTCCAGATGATCCCAGAATGACATTTCCTTTACGTCCTCTGACACCTCTCGATCTATTTTTCCAGTGTGTTGTCCTTATCTTCCTTTGTATCTTCGGACCTGATCTCGTCTTCAACGCCCTTGACCCCGTCTTTGAAGCTTTTCACTCCCTTCCCGAGACCCTTCATGAGTTCCGGAATCTTCTTGCCTCCGAAAAGAAGCAGAACAATAAGCGCTATGACTATTATTTCACCGGTTCCGATGCTGTTCAAAAAAAGAAAACTGCTCATATCAAAAATAATTAATCATTAAAAAAAGGTGAGAAAACATCCACCATGCACTGAGGTACCCTGGTAGGTTTCCTGGTATCGGCATGTATGAAGCCGAGTACTACTTTTCCGGTAACCACAAGTTCGTCATTCTGGTTGTATATTTCCGTAAGGACCTCTATTTTTGCCTTAGGCATCTGTTCGATACGGCTCTCTATTCTGAGGATGTCGCCCATTTTTGCAGGTTTCCTGTATGTGCACTCTACGGACACCACCGGCAGCATTATGCCGAATTCGTTTTCTATCCTCTCTATAGGAAGTCCCAAATCGACCATGCACTTGTGCCTTCCGCATTCGAAATACCTTATATAGTTCGAATGATGAACTATTCCCATGAGATCCGTCTCATAATATCTTACTTCGAGAAATGTTGTTGATCTGATCATGACATTTTTCTTTTTCTTGTAATGAATCTTCCTGTTTCACCGATTATAAGCACCAGTGAGGATCCTCCGGCCACAATAAGCCAGTCTCTCAACGACAAAGGTACGGTTCTGAAGAATTCTCCTCCAAAGGTAACTATCACTATCTGCAGTACAAGGATAAGCAATGCTATGTATACAAAAGACATGTTCCGTCCAAGATGGGAAAGTGCAGATCTTCCGGTACCCATTGCCCTTACATTGAATAGATTCCAGAACTGGATCATCACGAAAAGAGTGAAGAACATCGACAGTTCATATACATCATCGAGAAGTCCGTCAGGGGAATTCTTCATGAAATATACAAGCACTCCAAGCAGTACTGCTACAAAAAGCAGACCCTGACTGAAAATGTTCTTAGCCATTGCTTTTGTCACTATGAAATCAGTTATCTTGCGCGGCTTGTTCTTCATCACAACAGGATCAGAGGATTCAGTGGCAAGTGCGAGCGCCGCAAAAGTATCCATAATAAGGTTTACCCACAACATCTGTGTTACCGTAAGCGGGAACTCCACTCCGATGAACGGTCCGATCAGGGCGGTAAGAAGTGCCACGACATTGATTGTAAGCTGGAACTGAATGAATCTCTGTATGTTAAGATAAAGGGACCTGCCCCACTGCACAGCACTCACTATGCTGGCAAACGAATCGTCGAGCAGGACTATGTCGCTTGCCTCCTTTGCCACGGAAGTACCGCTGCCCATCGACAATCCTACATCTGCATAATTGAGGGCCGGAGCATCATTCGTACCGTCCCCTGTAACGGCAACAACCTCGCCTCTTTCCTGCAGCAGCCTCACCAGTCTCATTTTATCAGCCGGTCTGGCCCTGGACATAACTTTTATTCTTCCCGCAACTTCTCTCGCCTCATCATCTGAAAGCGCGGCAAAATCGGAACCTGTAATTATTGCTTCATCTCCATCACTGTCGAGCCACAGGCCGGACTGCCTTGCTATCTCCCTGGCAGTCGTGGAAACGTCTCCAGTAACTATCTTGACCTGGATTCCTGCATCAAGACATGCCTTCATGGCTCCAGGCACAGTGTTCCTTATAGGGTCGGCGATGGCGACATATCCGTCAAACGTGAAACGTCCTGAATATTCTTCCACCAGTTTCTCGGCACCTGCCCCTACAATATTCTTATCAACGGTCACGGAAGCGAACCCTAGAGCCCTCATACCTTTCTCCTGATAACTGCGTATTTCGGACAATACCTTTTCCGCAGTATCGGCATCAGAGACGGTTTTGGACATAACCACTTCAGGAGCACCCTTTAAATAGAGTACATGTTCGCCCTTCCTGACTTCCGATTCCACAAGAGAAGCCATGAACTTGCGTTCCGTACTGAACACCAGTCTGTCAGTCAGACGTACACGGGACCTCCACTCCTTATAATCATATCCGTTTTCATGAAGCAATATGAGAAGAGCCGCCTCGGTAGGATTGCCTACAGGCACCACCGAAGGACCATGTATGTCGAGATGCGCCGTGGAATTCAAAGCTATGGATTCGGCAAGGGCATCGTTTTTCTCCATTGACGAATACTGCACCATCATCTTGTTCTGAGTAAGCGTACCTGTCTTGTCCGTACATATCACAGTAGTAGCCCCCATCGTCTCGCATGCATGCATCTTTCTCACAAGCGTATTGTTGGCAGTCATCTTCCTCATGCTGTATGCAAGACTGAGCGTTACACTCATTGCCAGACCTTCAGGCACCGCCACCACTATCAGCGTAACGGCAATCATGAAAAATCCGAGAATGACGGTAGCGGTTTCCAATGAGAATGACCAGGAAAGCTCGCCGACCATAAATCCTCTGACTACGAGGGCTGCAAACGTGACCCCCGCTATTATGAATCCGACCTTTCCGATAACAGAACTCAATTTGTCCAGCTGTCTGTTCAAAGGTGTCTGGGCTCCGGTTATTTCGGATGCCTGCCTTGCGGTCTTTCCTATCTCCGTAGAATCTCCTACAGCGGACACCTCGATCACCCCGCTGCCTTCGCTTACCGTCGTACCCCTGTAGCACATGTTTGGAGAATAAGTACCTTTGAACTCGGAAACCTTTTCGGCGAACTTGTTTGCTGGAACGGATTCGCCGTTAAGCGACGATTCGTTTACGGAAAGGCTCATGGAAGAAGCCACCGTCCCATCGGCAGGAATTTCATCTCCCTGCTCTATTATAACGTAATCGCCTACTACAATCTCGGTTTTCGGAATTTCAGTAACCTGACCGTTGCGGTATACCTTTACAGGCTCGCTGTCGTTTATCTGGTTCAGTATGTCGAATTCCTTTCCCGCCTTGTATTCGTTTATGAAAGAAAGTACCGTCGCAAGCAGTACGGCAATTATTATTCCAATACTTTCCGTCATGGACCCGTGGAAATAACCGACAATCATGGAAAGCAGAGTTGCGAACAACAACAGCTTGATTATCGGATCATTGAATTTTGCAAAAAAGAGTTTCCACCACGGATCCCTTACGGGAGGGGTCAGTATGTTATCTCCATGTTCAGCCCTGCTTTTCAGGACTTCAGAATCGTTCAGGCCTTTGAAAGTTTGCATAAAGTATCTTTAACGGTTTGAAGTTTGGACAATGCATCGCTCTGTTTCTTACGTTCGAGTTCAACCACCTGTGCCGGGGCGTTGTTCACGAATTTTTCATTCGAAAGTTTGGCATTCACTCCCTTGAGGAAACCTTCCAAATGTTTCATTTCCGCTTCCAGTCTGGCAATTTCCTCTTCGACGTTTACCAGGTTCCCGAGTGGTACGTAGAATTCGTCGGTACCTACAAGGAATGAAATTACATTCTGGTCGTTTGCGTACTTTTCAACGACTTCCAGCCTGGTGACATTTGCCATTTTCAGGATCACCGGAACGGCACTGTTAGAATACGGCGCCTTTACGTAAAGTTCCAGGGACTCCTTAGGTGAAATACCCTTTGACTGCCTGATGCTTCTTACGTTCACTATGGTTTCGAGCGCCTGTTCGAAACCTGCAATCAGTTCAGTGGAATAAGGAGTCTGTTCCGGCATTATCTGGACCATAAGTGAGTCTGACTCTCCCCTTTCCTCGATATTCTGCCATAGTTCCTCGGTTATGAAAGGCAGGAACGGATGGAGAAGTTTCAACAGGGAGTCGAAAAATCTTATGGTTGCGTCATATGTAGTCCTGTCGATGCTTTCCCCGAAGCCAGGTTTTATAATTTCCAGATACCATGCACAGAAATCATCCCAGAAAAACTTGTATATTGTCATGAGGGCATCCGAAAGGCGGAATTTCGAGAAATGATCGTTAACAGTCTCTATCGTCATGTTCAGTTTGTTGCTGAACCATTCCACCGCAAGTGCGGAAGTCTCCGTACAGGTTTTGTCTTCAGGCTGCCATCCCTTTACAAGCCTGTAGGCATTCCATATCTTGTTGCAGAAATTCCTGCCCTGCTCGACCTTTCCTTCATCGAAGAGTATGTCATTACCGGCAGAACTGCACAGAAGCATTCCCAGACGCATGCCGTCCGCTCCGTACTTTTCCATAAGTTCTATCGGATCAGGAGAGTTGCCGAGCGATTTTGACATCTTGCGACCCAGTTTGTCGCGCACTATTCCTGTAAAATATACATTTCTGAAAGGCATCCTGCCTGTATATTCATATCCGGCCATTATCATCCTCGCCACCCAGAAGAATATGATATCCGGACCTGTAACGAGGTCAGCCGTAGGATAATAATATTCGATTTCGCGATTGCCGGGGTTGTTTATGCCGTCAAACAGAGATACCGGCCACAGCCATGACGAGAACCATGTGTCAAGACAATCCTCTTCCTGACGCAGGTCGGTTATTTCCATATCGCTGCGTCCTGTCTTCTCCCGTGCAAGTTCAAGAGCCTTTTCCGGAGTCTCAGCCACCACGAAACCGCCTTCCGGAAGGAAGTATGCAGGAATTCTGTGCCCCCACCACAACTGACGGCTTATGCACCAGTCCTTGATGTTCTCCATCCAGTATTTGTAGGTATTCTTGTATTTCGGAGGAAAGAACTTAAGTTCATCATCCATTACCGGAGGCAGCGCCATTTCGGCAAAATGCTGCATTTTCAGGAACCACTGCATGGAAAGTTTAGGCTCTATCGCCACATTGGTCCTTTCCGAAAAACCTACCATGTTTGTATACGGCTCAACCTTTTCCAGCAGACCTGCAGCTTCCAGGTCTTTCTCGATCTGTCTGCGTACATCGAACCGGTCCATTCCCACATACATTCCTGCAGCCTCGCTCAAGGTTCCGTCGTCATTGAATATGTCGATAGACTGGAGGTTGTATTTTTCACCGAGCATATAGTCGTTCACATCATGGGCAGGAGTCACTTTCAGGCATCCGGTTCCGAATTCGATATCCACGTATTCGTCCTCGATTACCGGAATAACACGTCCCACAAGAGGGACAATCACCTTTTTGCCTTTCAGCCACGCGTTTTTCGGATCGTTAGGATTGATGCACATGGCAGTATCGCCCATAATCGTTTCGGGACGGGTGGTGGCAACAACAGCATATCTTCTTTCAGGATCGCCTTCCACCATATATTTCAGGTAGTAGAGTTTTCCGTGTTCTTCCTTGTATATCACCTCTTCGTCGGAAAGTGCGGTAAGAGCTTTCGGATCCCAGTTCACCATACGCACACCGCGGTAGATCAGACCTTTATTGTAAAGGTCGACAAAGACTTTTATAACACTCCTGCTTCTTGTCTCATCCATCGTAAAGGCAGTACGGTCCCAGTCGCATGATGCACCGAGTTTACGCAGCTGCTTCAGGATGATACCTCCGTGTTCTTCCGTCCATTTCCATGCATGCTCAAGAAACTCTTCCCTTGTAATGTCACTTTTTCTTATCCCCTGCTGGGCCAGTCTGTTGACAACCTTTGCTTCGGTAGCAATCGAAGCATGGTCGGTACCCGGAACCCAGCATGCGTTCTTACCTTCCATTCTGGCTCTTCTTACAAGCACGTCCTGAATGGTGTTGTTCAGCATGTGTCCCATGTGCAGAACGCCTGTCACATTTGGCGGGGGTATAACTATAGTATAAGATTCTCTATCGTCAGGTTCCGAATGAAAAAGGTTGTTTTTCAACCAAAAAGAATACCACTTGTCCTCTACCGAGGCCGGGTTGTACTTAGCGGGAATATCCATAGTGTAAATATCTTGATTTTATTTCATTATCTTTTAAGGGATGCAAAGTTAATAAATTAAAAAAGTCGGTAAAAGAAAAAATCTTTATATTTGCAGCTGGTTTACTAACTTGGCACAAGTATGAACAACAATAAAGAAACCGAACTGAATATAGAACTGCCGGAAGGGATAGCGGAAGGTTCATATTCCAACTTTGCGCTGATCAGTCATTCAGGAAGCGAATTCGTGATCGATTTCATAAAGATGCTGCCCGGCATCCCGAAACCGAAGGTTACAAGCAGGATAATAATGACCCCTGAAAACACGAAGAATCTTGCCCTGATGCTTTCCGAAAACATAAGGAACTACGAAAAACAGTTCGGAGAAATCAGACTCGGTGTTGAAAACGGGGAACAGCAGGTTCCTGCAGCAGGTTTCGGGAAAAAGGCCGAAGCCTGAACATAAAACTACCGCAACGGACACTAAAATAATAATCGGAACACAATTTTTGAAAATATGGATAAGAAATTTAGAATCGTGGTACTGGCAAAACAGGTACCTGACACAAGAAACGTCGGTAAGGACGCGATGAAGGAAGACGGAACAGTCAACCGTGCAGCACTTCCGGCAATCTTCAATCCTGAAGACATGAACGCACTGGAGCAGGCGCTTAGAATAAAGGACAGAATCGCCGGCTCCGAGATACTGTTGCTTACAATGGGTCCGACAAGAGCTGCCGACATAATAAGAGAAGGCATGTTCAGAGGTGCTGACGGAGGTATTCTTCTTACCGACAGAAAATTCGCCGGTTCAGACACCCTGGCTACATCATATGCCATATCACAAGCAGTAAGGAAACTCAATCCGGACATAATCATAGCAGGAAGGCAGGCTATAGACGGAGATACCGCACAGGTAGGTCCACAGGTTGCCGAAAAACTCAACTTCCCGCAGATAACTTACGCAGAAGAAATACTTGAAATATCCGAACAGAAGATTACGGTCAAGAGAAGACTCGAAAGAGGTGTGGAAATCGTAAGTTCATCCCTGCCTGTTCTTGTCACCGTTACGGCTACGGCTCCTGAATGCCGTCCGAGACATGCAAAACAGCTGATGAAATACAAACATGCAAGAACCCTTTCGGAAGAACAGACTGCCGGTGAAGGATACATGCCTATACCTGAAGGTTATGAATACCTTAGAATTCCTGAATGGGGCTTTTCGGAAATAGGTGGAGAAGAATCAGGATACGGACTCGCAGGATCGCCTACCAAGGTAAAGAAGATAGAAAACATCATTCTTCAGGCAAAGGAATCCAAAAAGCTGTCTTCTTCCGACGAAGACATCGACACTCTTATAAAAGAGTTGATTTCAAGTCATACTATCGGATAATTAAATTAAAGGAGAAAAGAAATGAACAATATCATAGTATTTTGCGAGACAGACAACGGAAAATTGTGCGATGTCAGTCTGGAATTGATGACCAAGGGCCGCGATCTGGCGGCACAGCTGTCCTGCGATCTTGAAGCTCTTCTTATAGGACATAACGTCGCTTGTCTGGCTGAAGAACTTTATGCATACGGTGCCAAAAAGGTGCATCTGGCAGACGATCCGCGTCTCGAATTCTTCAGGACACTTCCTTATGCAGCAATTACAATAAACCTTTTCAAGGAAGAAAGGCCGCAGATTGCACTTTTCGGAGCAACTTCTGTAGGAAGGGATCTCGCTCCGAGAGTATCAAGCGCACTCCACAGCGGACTTACCGCCGACTGTACAAGCCTTGAAATAGGAGACCACACTGACAAGGGCAAGGAATACAAGAACCTGCTTTACCAGATAAGACCTGCTTTCGGTGGCAACATCATAGCTACAATCGTAAATCCCGAATGCCGCCCTCAGATGGCTACCGTCCGTGAAGGTGTAATGAAAAAGGAAAGGCTCGCTTCTCCGGTTGCAGGAACTGTAAGCAATGTAGATGTAAACAGAATCCTGATGGACAGTGATTTCGTCGTATCAATAATAGAAAGACACATAGAAGAAAAGAAAATAGACATAAAAGGCGCCCAGATAATCGTCGCAGGCGGTTTCGGTGTCGGAAGCCGTGAAAACTTCCAGCTCATTTTCGATCTGGCAAAAGTTCTTGGAGCAGAAGTCGGAGCATCAAGGGCAGCAGTCGATGCAGGTTTTGCAGACCATGCAAGGCAGATCGGCCAGACAGGCGTCACCGTAAGACCGAAACTTTTCATATCATGCGGTATTTCAGGACAGATACAGCATACTGCCGGTATGGACCAGTCATCCATGATCATTTCCATAAACAGTGATCCTGATGCACCTATCCATAAAATCGCGGACTACGCTATAGTGGGAGACCTCAACGAGGTACTGCCGAAGATGATCAAGTCTTACAAAAAAAACAGTAAATAATCATGGCAAACTTTTATACAGACAATACAGATTTGAAATTTCAGTTCCAGCATCCTCTGATGAAGAAGATTGTAGAACTGAAGGAACAGAACTTCAAGGACAGCGGCAAATATGATTACGCACCATGCAACGTCGAAGATGCTATAGATTCGTACGACAAAGTCATGGAAGTGATGGGTGAGATTTGCGGCAACACCATTGCCAACAATGCCGAACAGGTGGATCATGAAGGTCCGGTATGCGAAAACGGAAGAGTCACCTATGCGGCAGGAACACGACAGAACCAGGAAGTTCTGACGCAGGCCGGCCTGTACGGAATGTCACTTCCGCGCGAATACGGCGGGCTCAACTTCTCCATGGTACCATATGTAATGGCGGCTGAACTTGTAGGACGCGCCGATGCCGGCTTTGCAAATATCTGGGGACTTCAGGACTGTGCTGAAACAATCCACGAATTTGCTTCGGAAGAAATAAGGAAGGAATTCCTTCCTCGTATCAATGCAGGCGACACATGTTCGATGGACCTTACCGAACCTGATGCCGGTTCCGACCTTCAGGCCGTAATGCTCAAGGCGGAATGGAACGAAGAAAAAGGCATGTGGATGCTCAACGGGGTAAAACGTTTCATTACCAACGGCGACGCCCAGATAAAACTCGTACTCGCACGTTCTGAAGAAGGTACCCACGACGGACGCGGACTCTCCTATTTCGTACATGACCAGGCATGGGGAGGCGTAACTGTACGCCGAATTGAGAACAAACTCGGTATAAAAGGCTCACCTACATGCGAACTCGTATTTAAAAATGCCCCTGCAAAGCTTATAGGTGAACGTAAGATGGGTCTTATCAAATACGTGATGTCTCTGATGAACGGAGCACGTCTCGGAGTCGGAGCCCAGTCTGTCGGCATTTCAGAAGCAGCATACAGAGAAGCTCTCAAATATGCACAGGAAAGGGTGCAGTTCGGCAAGGCAATCATCGGATTCCCGGCAGTATATGAAATGCTCGGAGTAATGAAGGCAAAACTCCAGGCGTCAAGGGCTATCCTTTATGAAACGACAAGATTCGTGGACATGTACAAGGCCTACGGATTCATTGCCGAAACAAGAAAACTTACTCCGGAAGAAAGACAGGAAGCAAAGAAATACCAGAAGCTTGCAGACATGTTCACTCCAGTACTCAAGATGATGTCGAGCGAATACTGCAACCAGAATGCATATGATGCAATCCAGATCCACGGAGGTTCAGGATTCATGAAAGAGTATCCTGTGGAAAGAATATACAGGGATGCAAGAATCACGACAATATACGAAGGTACTTCACAGCTCCAGACTGTTGCCGCAATACGTTATGTGACTACAGGTGCTTATCTTAACCAGATAAGGGAATACCAGCAGAAGGCAGTGCGCCCTGAATTCGAACAGCTCAAGAAGATTCTCATCGAGATGACAGACAGATATGAGGAAGCATGCGCGATGGTTTCCGGAAAAGACAACAGCATAATCGACTTTCATGCAAGGAGACTGGTTGAAATGGCAGCGCATATCATAATGTCATATCTTCTCCTTATTGATGCACAGAACAACGCCGACTTCATAAAATCCGCACAGATTTTCATAGGCAAGTCATATGCATGGAATCAGGAAAGATATACATATATCGCCAACTTCACTGACGAAGATATCAACGCTTTCGTATAATCCGTCCTAAAGATGCCCGCTTGCGATTTGCAGAACGGGCATCTTAATTTTTATTTGGAAAAACAATCATTCTTTCATAAATTTGCACCGCTTTAGGCAAAATCAGGTTGCCGACGTAGCTCAGGTGGTTAGAGCGGCTGCTTCGTAAGCAGCAGGTCGTGGGTTCGAGTCCCACCGTCGGCTCTTTTTCATAAGATATCCATTCTCCCATTACCATAATTTCCATTCTGTAAACCGACATTGCAGCCGGGCGCTTGTTTTATTTCAGTATTTTCATTTAAATTGCATTTTACAATTAAACCTTTTCAGACTCTGAAAGTCATATTATATTAAATTAAACTGCAACTACTATATAACTTGACGCTAAAACAAAATGGACAGACGTATTAAATGGGGAATCTGCACCCTTGTGGCAGCAGGTGCCGTAGGGTATGGCATCTATTATTTCAACACACATGAAAAGGGCGATGTATCCGGAGAAAAAGTGGAAATGACTGCATCACCAAATAAAAAAAAGGTTCTTAATGTAAGGGCTGAAATAATAAAGCCGAGATTGTTGACCGACGAAATAACGACTACCGGAATGATACTTCCGGACGAGGAAGTCGACCTGTCTTTTGAAACATCAGGAAAGATAACACAGATCAATTTCACCGAAGGGACTAAGGTTTCCAAGGGAGATCTTCTGGCAAAGGTCAACGACGAACAGTTGCAGGCCCAGCTTAAGAAACTCGAAGTACAGCTGCAGCTGGCAAATGACAGGGTATTCAGACAGAATGCACTTCTTGAAAAGGAAGCTGTCAGCAAGGAAGCATATGAAGAAGTAAGGACAGATCTGGCCACCCTGTATGCTGAAATAGACATGGTGAAAGCACAGATCGCACTTACCGAACTCAAGGCCCCGTTCGACGGAATAATCGGTCTCAGACAGGTAAGTGAAGGTGCATATGCATCTCCATCGACTGTAGTGGCGACACTCACAAAGATTTCACCTCTTAAAATAGAATTTTCAATCCCTGAAAGATATTCCAATCAGGTCAAAAACGGCACCGGCCTCACATTCGAAGTCGACGGGAATCTGCAGCCTCTTGAAGCAAGGGTATATGCGGCTGAATCCAAGGTGGATCCAAACACCCACACTTTCGCATTGAGGGCACTGTACCCGAACTATAACGGGAAGATACTTCCGGGAAGATTCGCAACCGTCAGACTCAGAACAATGGAAATCAAAAATGCAATTGCCATTCCTTCAGAATCGATAGTACCGGAAATGGGTATAGACAAGGTATTCCTGTACAAATCTGGGAAGGCAACTCCGGTTGCCATCAAGAAAGGCATAAGAAATGAAGAAAGAGTTCAGGTTCTTGAAGGCCTGAATATCGGCGATACGCTGATAATATCAGGTACACTTCAACTCAGGACCGGAATTGACGTAACGCTTGATTCCGTAGAATAATTTCAAATTTCAAAAGGGAAGGATCAATATATGAATATTTCAGAATTAAGTATAAAAAGGCCCGTTCTTGCAACGGTAATGACACTCATTATCCTGCTGTTCGGGTTCATTGGATATACCAGTCTGGGAGTCAGGGAATACCCGTCCGTGGATAATCCGATAATATCCGTAACATGCTCTTACCCGGGTGCCAATGCGGATGTAATCGAAAACCAGATTACCGAACCTCTGGAACAGAACATAAACGGTATACCGGGCATCAGATCCCTTACCAGCGTAAGCCAGCAGGGATCAAGCAGGATAACGGTGGAATTCGAATTGTCAGTCGATCTTGAAACGGCTGCAAATGACGTAAGGGATAAAGTTTCAAGAGCACAACGCAATCTTCCGAGAGACTGCGACCCTCCTACCGTATCCAAAGCAGATGCCGACGCGACACCTATCCTTATGGTCGCCATACAGAGCGACAAACGTTCATTGCTCGAACTGTCTGAAATCGCCGATCTTACTGTAAAGGAGCAGCTGCAGACCATAAAGGATGTCAGCAGCGTAAGCATATGGGGAGAAAAGAAATATTCCATGAGGCTGTGGCTCGATCCGTCAAAGATGGCCGGATACGGAATCACTCCGATGGATGTGAAAAACGCGGTTGACAGGGAAAATGTCGAGCTGCCATCGGGAAGCATCGAAGGCAACACTACGGAACTTTCAATCAGAACACTCGGACTGATGACTACTGCAGATCAGTTCAACGACCTGATAATAAAGGAAGACAATGGAAGAATAGTAAGGTTCAGCGATATAGGAAGGGCGGAACTTGAAGCAAGGGACCTGAAAAGCTACATGAAAATGAACGGCGTTCCCATGGTCGGAGTTGTTGTTGTACCACAGCCCGGAGCAAATCACATAGATATAGCCGACGCTGTATACGAACGTATGGAAATGATGAGAAAAGACCTGCCTGAAGATGTGACATACAGCTACGGATTTGACAGCACAAGATTCATCAGAGCATCCATAAATGAGGTAAAAAGTACGGTTTACGAAGCCTTTATCCTTGTAATAATCATAATATTCCTTTTTCTCAGGGACTGGCGCGTAACCCTGATTCCTTGTATTGTCATTCCGGTATCGCTCATAGGTACTTTCTTCGTGATGTATCTTGCAGGATTTTCCATAAACGTGCTGTCCATGTTAGCCATAGTGCTGGCTGTCGGTCTTGTCGTGGACGATGCAATTGTAATGACCGAGAACATCTATATCAGGATAGAACGCGGAATGGCGCCAATGGAAGCCGGTATAGAGGGGGCAAAGGAAATATTCTTTGCGGTCATATCCACGACCATAACGCTTGTAGCCGTATTTTTCCCTATAGTATTCATGGACGGTATGACCGGACGACTGTTCAGGGAATTCAGTATAGTGGTTTCAGGAGCTGTGATAATATCGTCTTTCGCTGCCCTTACCATAACCCCGATGCTTGCTACAAAGCTTCTCAAGAAGAGGGAAAAACACAACTGGTTCTACAGAAAGACAGAACCGTTCTTCAACGGACTTAACAACGCATATTCAAAAGGCCTGCAGGCGTTCATGAAAAGACGTTACCTTGTATTCCCGCTGATTGCCGTCACGCTGTATGCCATAATCCACCTTTGGAGCACCATACCGTCGGAAATGGCTCCTCTTGAAGACAGGTCATCTATCTCCATAAACACCAAGGGTCCTGAAGGGGTCACATACGAATACATGAGGGATTATACGGAAAGCATCTATGCCCTCGCCGATTCGCTCGCACCAGATGCAGAAGCCATAACATCAAGAGTGTCAAGCGGAAGCGGAAACGTACAGATAACATTGAAGGACATAGGCGAAAGGGATTACAGCCAGATGGATGTGGCCCGCCAACTTTCTGCCCAGGTACAGAAAATGACGGATGCAAGGGCTTTCGTCCAGCAACAGTCGACATTCGGAGGCAGAAGGGGTTCCATGCCGATACAATATGTGATTCAGGCAACGAATCTTGAAAAGCTTCAGGAAGTGCTCCCAGTTTTCATGGCAAAGGTATATGAGAACCCGGTGTTCCAGATGGCCGATGTGAACCTGAAATTCAACAAACCGGAAACGCGTATCCATATAAACAGGGACAAGGCCAATACAATGGGTGTAGACACGAGAAGCATAGCCCAGACTCTGCAGTACGGACTCAGCGGACAGAGAATGGGATATTTCTACATGAACGGAAAACAGTACGAAATTCTCGGGGAAATAAACAGACAGCAGAGGAACAAACCTGCTGACCTGAAATCCATCTACATAAAGAATGACAAGGGTGAAATGATCCAGATGGACAACCTGATAGAATTAAGTGAGGGAATAGCACCTCCTCAGCTTTACAGGTACAACCGTTTTGTATCCGCAACGGTATCGGCAGGCCTCGCGGAAGGCAAGACCATAGGACAGGGACTTGACGAAATGGATAAAATAGCGGCTGAAGTTCTTGACGACACGTTCAGAACCGCCCTTTCCGGAGATTCCAAGGAATACAGGGAAAGTTCTTCCAGCCTGATGTTTGCATTCATTCTGGCGCTTGTCCTTATATATCTGATTCTGGCAGCACAGTTCGAAAGTTTCAAGGACCCACTCATAATAATGCTTACTGTTCCTCTGGCTGTTGCTGGAGCGCTGGTATTCATGTACGCATCCGACCAGACCATGAACATATTCAGTCAGATAGGCATAATAATGCTGATCGGGCTTGTTGCAAAAAACGGTATTCTCATCGTGGAATTCGCCAATCAGAGACAGGATGCCGGTGAAGGAAAGATGCAGGCAATAACGGATGCCGCAATACAGAGACTGCGTCCTATCCTGATGACAAGCGCATCAACTATTCTCGGCCTCATACCGCTTGCATTCGCAACAGGAGAAGGTGCGAACGGACGAATTTCAATGGGTATAGCCGTAGTAGGAGGAATGCTTATATCTACATTCCTGACCGTATTTGTGGTACCGGTCATATATTCATACCTGTCTACGGACAGAAAACTGAAAAAAGCAAAAAACAAATAACCATGAAGACAAAATTTCTTCTGCTCTATACGACAATAATCACATCCGGCGCAATATTGTGCAATACGCCGGCAAATGCCGGAAACCCGGCAGATAAATACGGATATCAGACTGAAGCGGACACGACATATACTTTGAAATCTTGTCTTGAATTCGGTCTGGAAAACAATTTTGCAATACAGATAAGCAGGAATGACGAGGAGACCGAGAAGAACAAGGCTACAAGGGCCAACGCCGGACTGCTGCCTACGGTTGATGCAAGCGCGGGATATTCCGGCTCCATGGATATTCTGAATTTAACAAAAAGCAGAAACGGCAGCACTACATCTACTGAAAGCGGACTGCTGAGTCAGGGGCTGAATGCAGGAGTCGATGTGAACTGGACAGTATTCGATGGATTCAGGCTAAAGACCAATTACGAAAGGCTGCAGGAAATGGCCCGTATCGGAGAAACAAGGACAAGAATAGCCATTGAAGACTTCATAGCGTCACTTACCTCCGAATACTTCAATTTCATACAACAGAAAATTCGATTGAAAAATCTGAGATATGCAGTTACATTGTCAAAGGAAAGGCTGAGGATAGTGGAAGAACGTTACATAATAGGCAACTTCTCAAGACTGGATCTGCAGCAGGCCAGAGTCGATTTCAATGCCGATAGCGCCGACTTCATAAAACAGCAGGAACAGCTCTACACATCCCACCTTCGACTCAACGAACTGATGTGCTCCCAGAACATGAACAAAAGGATTGACGTGGCCGATTCGGTAATCGCAGTCGACAAGGTTCTGGATTTCGAAGAATTGTGGGCTTCAACACTGAAAACAAATGCCAGCCTGATCGAAGCAGAACAGAACAGGATGGTAGCAGACCTTGACATGAAAACCGTCCTAGCAAGAAATTACCCGTATGTAAGGCTGAATGCCGGTTACGGATACAATTTCAGCCATATGGACAGGACTAGTCCGAACATATATTCAAACAGGATGAACCTGAATCTCGGAGTTACGGTAGGGTTCACGATCTTTGACGGAAACAGGGCCATGGAAAGGGCGAACGCCAAGATAGCGATAGAAAACGCAAAACTCCAGAAAGAGAATCTGACGCTTTCACTCAGGACAGATCTTGAAACCCTGTGGCATGCATATACAAACAATCTGGAACTGCTTGCCCTCGAAAAGGAAAACCTTGTGGCGGCAAAGGAGAATCACGATATTGCTATGGAACGTTATCTTCTCGGAAACCTTTCAGGTATAGAAATGCGTGAAGCACAGAAAAGCCTTCTCGATGCGGAAGAAAGGATTCTTACTGCACAATACAATACCAAGATATGTGAAATATCCCTGCTCCAGTTGAGCGGTATGATTTCAAGATATCTTGAATGAAAAACAACATCAACGGAACATAAGGGCCGATACGAGCGATATATATTCGGGCGGGCAGTTTTTGTCCGCCCATTTTATTTTCACGCCGAAAATATCCGACAAAGTGCGTGAAATATCATAGCCGAACGATTCAAGTGACGGTCTCGCCCTGTCGGGTTCTACACATGCCGCGCCGGATTCCCTTTTGCACTTTCCGGGACAGATACGGCAGCTGCCCGCATAAAAAGCCATGCTCCCGGGCATTTCGGCTTCCATTCCGAGTATTTCCGGATCAGTTATTTCCCTGGCCTCCGAAAAAAGATCATAAACGGAAACGGAGGCAGATACGTCTTCCGGATATACAATCGTGGCAATGATTTCGGAAGGATCATAATCGTATGGAGGGCATGACCAGTAATTCCCGTACCTGGGACATGAAATACAATATCCCAGAATACGTTTTTCATCCCTGAAACCGGCAGTATAATCGGACAGGTCACGCAAAGTTTCCATTCTTTCAATTCTCACGCGCATCACGGTTATGGGTAAGTCCTGCCTTTCTGAGATATCCCAAAGCACTCAGGGAAATCATTATCATTATCATTATCAGCGGTACTGTAGACGGTACGACCGAAGGCATCAGGAAACACCATGAAAGGAATGCCGCCGCAAGTACCGCAAGATAGACCGTAAAATAAATTTTCAGTATACGTCTTATCAGACCGTTGTCTGAAAGCAGCATGAACGGCACCAGCACATTAAGCGGATTGGCCCACATAAGATTGAAATTCGGGGCTGTCGAGGGGTGGGAAGTGAAATATCCCAAGAACACCATAAGCAGACCGGCTATACCTGAAGCAAAGAATATGGTTCCCGTAAGCAGTTTTTTCGGCCAACGCGGTTTTATGCGTATGAAAAACAGCAGACAGAATATAAGTATCGCAGCAATGCTGTATACGAATATCGGTGTAAAATAAAACGGTGTGGCTGAAGGTTTGAAATCCGATTCGAATTCCGTTTCCCTCGGAAAAGCTATTGGAGATCCGTCACTGCGTCTTGCATCAGCGAAATGTGCCATAAGATAGTCTGGAAGGAACATTGAACCTTCTATTCCGGCTCTGGCCGAAGCAGGTATACCGAGTATTGTATGTATTCCCCATTTTATCCATCTGTATTTCTTCATGTACTCGTCAAGAAGATTCCAGTAGGATTTGTTTGCCGAAGGAAGAAAACACCCGTATTGACTGTCTGAAGGAGAATCGGAAAAGATCACTTCACCGTCTATTGCCTCCAGTATGATATCCCTTACCCTTGAAGAACAGTTGTCATACAGAAAATTATATTGGTAAGTTCTGTTTTCGGGTCTGTAGTTTTCAAGCAATAGTCCGTACAGTCTATTCTTTTCGACAGAGGTCAGATTAAGTCTCTGCGAATAAACTGATCTGTTTTCATATCTGTACTGAAACATGAAGTTTGGATACTTGTCTATCGAAAGCTGGTACGGCAGAATTCCCTTGACAAACTTATAGTAGAAATTATCAGTGGAGAAGTCGAACGTTCCGTAATTGAAAACGATATCCGTACCCTCTTCCCTGTTGCATACCCTTATGGCAGTATGCCCGAAAAGCGAATAAAGCTGGTCTCCGGGAGAACAGGTAAGAAGATAAATTTCCAGAGGGTCATTCTCCGTACGGTTTTCAGTAGAAGAACCGTAAAGAAAAGTACCGTAAGACAAAAACAAAACCAAGATAAAGTATGCTATTCTGTTCATCCGCGATAATTGTAGTAGTTGTTTTCCAAATTCTCTGCTTCCGTACAAGCCGATGCAAAAATATCGTTTTTAAGCCAATGTTCCCTGATTTTTTTCTCCATGGGAAAAGATTTTCTTCTCGTAAAGACATACCCGCTTACTTTACCTACATTTTCGTACGCCGACACTACAGCCTCCAAAGACTGTTCCGGAGACAAGGTGAAAGGTCTGAAGAAAATGTCGGCCAAAGGATCGAACCAACGTTCCATCCTCAGCATTGATGTGTTCATGACTCCTGGATCGACGGCATTGACGTACAGCGACCTGCCATTTCCGGACTTTTCCCGTACGCTTCTTTCAGCCATTTCCGCAGTGAAGATACTCAATGCCCGTTTTGACCGTGAATAATATTTCAGACGTCCGTATTCCCCTTCTTTTCCCTGCATATAACCGCCATCTATCTCTACCCAGTTTCTTGTAACTGAAACTACGTTGATTACGGATGCTCCGTCCGAATAATACGGCATCAGGGCAAGCGAAAGGGAAGCCGGTGCAAGAAAATTTACACGCATGTTCTTCTCCACCCCGTTTTCATCAGTTTCATATCCGGCAAACATTGAACCTGCATTATTGAGGAGCATCCTGACTTTATAACCGGATGATACCATTCCCCCTGCGAATTCCGACAACGAAGCCGTATCCGAAAGATCAAGAATGCGGATTTCGACGTGTGAGACATCTTTTCCTTCCGAACGAAGAAAGGATATCAGTTCATCCCCTTTCACACGATTACGGCAGCAAAGCATGAGCACGCATCCAAGACGTTTTGCCTCATCCGCAAAATATCCGGAAGCGGCCCTTCCCAAACCACCGGTAGCTCCGGTTATTATCATGCATTCCTTCATTTTCTCAACGGTTCAAGAAGACTGTATATTTTTCTTACGGCAACAGAAGGCAGCATTTTCACCATGACTACAAAAAATTTGTTCATCACCCTGTCCGGCACCACTGTCTTGCGACCGTTCATCAGTCCTTTCAAGCCTTTTCTAACAACCCTTTCAGGACGTGCTACGACTCCAAGGTTAAGTGCCAGTTTCATCAGAGAAGGTCCCAGACCGTACAAATCGGTAGCCACACCTCCTGGACAAAGCGCAGTAACTGCTATGCCCCTCTTTCTGAATTCGTGCCGCAGTGACATGGACAGGTTCCTCAAATATGCTTTTGTTGAACAGTACATGGAGATTCCAGGGAACGAAAACTCTCCGGCAAGCGACGCAGTATTCAATATATATCCGCCCCCATCCGAAGCCATCATTTCTCCGAAATATCGCGCGAGCATGGTGGGCACAAATATATGCAGTCTCATGAAAGCCGCTATATCTTCAGCTTCCTGGTCAAGGAAATCCCTGTGTCTGAATATTCCTGCATTGTTTACCAGAATTTTCGGGACAATTCCCTTTCCTTTGCAGAATTCGCAAAGAAAAAGGGCTGAATCTTCCTCGGAAAGGTCAAGAAATACGGGAATTACTTCAACGCCGTATTTTTCTGAAATATTGTGCACGGCCATGGCGAGTTCAGCGTTCCTGTTGCTCACTGCAATCAGATTCACACCTGCAGACGCCAGTTCGCAAGCCATCCTGTAACCTATTCCGGAACTGGCGCCCGTTATCAACGCATATCCTCCTGCGCTTCCTATGTCATTCAATCTGTCTTTCCACATACTGCACCTTTATTGTCCCGCTTTTTACACCAGCCATGATACTCCTCGAGTTCATCCTTCCCTGTCTATTTTCAGTTCCTTCAATATTTTATCAGGGAGCTCATTCCTCAAATGCTTGCAGCATACCATATCAAGAGAATACATCCTGGCTATACAGTAGTTCTTGTGATCGCATGCACATCTTTCATAACCTTCCTCCAGCCGCATTCTGTTCACGAAATCAGGAGTATTCACAAGTGCACGTCCCATCTGGACAAATTCAAAACCCTTGCCAAGAACCTCTTCTATCTTGCTTTTTCTGACAAGTCCACCTACATACACAAGCGGCACATCAAGTTCTTTTCTGAATTTAAGAGCGTCTTCAAGAAAATATGCTTCACTGAAAGGCTCTTCACGTATCATCATTTTCCCGAAGATTCTTACACCGAATTTAAGCCACCACAGTTTCATGTAATGTGTCATAGAGACTATAGGCATACTGCCTCTCATAACATACATCGGAGCCTTGCTCACGAATCCGCCGCTAAGCACAATTGCATCAACTTTATGGCTTTCAATCCTTTTGGCAACCTCCAAGCATTCATCTATTTCAAGTCCTCCCTTGAATCCGTCCCTCATATTCGTCTTGACAAGCACGCTCAATCCGGTTGCGGACGCAGCATCCATCACTTCCGAAAGACACATGTCCATAAAGCGCATCCTGTTTTCCAGGGAGCCTCCGTATTCATCTTTTCTTCGGTTGGTATATGGAGACAGGAACTGGCTTATCAGATAACCGTGTCCAGCATGCACCTCCACAGCATCGAGACCGGCCTTTGCTGCTATCCTTACTGCCTTTCCGAAATCTTTGGCGCAGCCGGCTATTTCGCGTCCGCTCATCTTGCGGTACAATGTGGGAGAATAAAGGTTGAAGCCGCTGCTCGCTCCCAGAGGCATTCCCCCTGCCGTCTTGAAATGTGTCATATTGCCGCAATGCCCTATCTGTACAGAGATGGCTGCACCAGCCTTATGTACTGCATCCGCTATATCCGCAAGCCCGGGTATTACGGATTCCTCCATGCACAACTGGCTGTCAAATGAAAGTCCGCTTCTGTTTACTGAAGCATATGCCAGAGTAGTCATTCCTACCCCTCCTTCCGCTACAGAAAGATGATACTTTTTCAATTTTTCGGTCGGTCTGTTCCCGTCTGCCATACCTTCAAAAGCCGCAGAACGTATCACCCTGTTCCTCAATTCTAGTTTTCCAAGTTTATGCGGAGTAAAAATAATTGAATCTTCCATATCAGTCTGATATTTGTTACATGTTCTGACTTATTTGCTTATTTTAGATTTTATAAGATGAATACCAGGATTGGATAATCAATATATGAATAATCAATATATGAAAGGTATCATCCTTTTAAGTCCGAGTTTTCTGAATTCCTCTCCGAATTCCGATTCATAAGATTTATAAATCGCATTTGCCCTCGGAGCAAGGTTGGCAAACGTCCATAATGCGAAAACGGCTCCAGCTACGGACCATGTAAGCAGTGCATATCCGCACCATTCCATGAATTCACCGAGATAATTTGCTGAAGAGACATATCTGAACGCTCCTCCTTTAGGTATATAATGTCCCGTATCGCCCGGCTTGCGGAGATGCCGTATTATATAGTCGGATTGCATATTGATATACATTCCGGCAAAAAAGACTATTGTGCCCGTTATGAACTGCGGTGTCAGAAACCACTTTGACGTGTACATTTCCTCAGGTGAGACGTAAAAAATCCACCCTCCCTGCATCACGGCATTCACGGAATTGAACACCATACCCATCAGAACTATCGTCAAAGGCATTTTTCCTTTACCCCTTATAAGAAACGGAAACACGAATGCCCTTTGCAAATAATGTATCTGAAACGGTATAAGCAAAGCGATGTGAGGAATCGAACAAACCCTGTCCGAACAAAGCCACAGAACAGTCATCAATATGAAAACAGGCGATTCCATCAGCACCCAGCCCGCCTTATTGCTGAAAGAAAATCCCCAGCCTTTTGTCCTGAATCTTCCGTATCCCGCCTTTACAAAAAAAAGCGCTGCAAATACAAAAACGGCAAGTATCGACATGCCTGTTATGATATCATCGTACTTATCAACTATAAAATCAATCATGCCCGTAAAAAGATATAAAGCAAAATAAATATAATATAACGTGTAATATAACAAGACCGGTAAGTCTGATAACCGTTCCGATCAGTCTAATATTCGAAACCCACATTGTCTATCATAAGCCTGTTCCCAGGCTCACCCATATACGGTTCCAGAGATCCGGACGATATATATACTATCAGATGGGTAGGAGTATCATCACCCCACCCTACCTCATTTACAGGTACGCTTTTCCCTTCTGAATTCAAAGCATAGAATTCAGAATGCAGATTTGCATATTTTGCTTCGAACGGACTTGCAGGCTTTCCGTATACCAGCTCTATTCTTGAATCCTCCTGCCAAGGCATCGACCTGTCTATCAGCATCTCACCGGTAGCTATTCTTTTGGCGTATATTTTTCCATCCTTTTCCCAACGTTTCTGCAGTATTACAAGAACTATGGCCTTGTCCCTGCCTTGCGACTCCTTTCTGGAAAGTCCACTCGCCTTTATAACTTTCCCGCTGTTTCGCATTTCGGACGCATAATCGAATACCAATGCCGAAGGTTTGCGTGTAAACGGTATTCCCATATTAATCATCCCGAAAGAATCCGAAAGCGAACTCACCGGCTCCTTTATCACTCCCGTATATATGGCTCCAGCAGCCAATACGTTTACCTTTACTGCACCAAAAACCTTGAAAGACATTATCTCCGTTGAAAGCACAGCACATTTTCCATTCCCATGCACACCGGGTCTGACATTGACGTTCGTTTTAGTAACACCCTTGACTTCCGCATATACATTCGAAGAAGCCCAAGGCGACTTCGTATTGACATAAGGTCTGTTGCCTCTTATAACTCCATTGTCTGCCACGGAATAAACCGTAACACTATCCCCACCCAAAATATCGGATTCCTTGATTATCCTTGACAACCAGTTTTCAAAATCGGCATAAGGAAGCAATTCCCTAATCTTCTGTTTCGCTTTCGCCTCTTCTCCCTGTGCCACTTTCGCATCTTCACCCTGTGCCACTTTCCATTTCTCTCCTTGCGCCGCGTTCATGTCCGGACCCTGATTTGCCTTCGCCTCCGGACCCTGATTTACCTTCGCCTCCGGACCCTGATTTACCTTCGAGTCTGACTTCTGCGCCACACTCAATACCTCACTGTTTCCGCCCTGCAAACATTCGTCCAAAACACTACCATTTTCCAAGCGACCTGCAAAACTCACACTATACATATACTTTTCCGCATGACAAACAGTAGCGGCAAGAACAAAAAACGCCTGAAAAAACAAAATCCGCAAATTCTTAACTTTCATAATTGATAACCCTAAACTACGAGCGCATAAAATTACAAAAGATTCGGGAGAAAGCTATCAAAAGGCAAATAAAATCATACTTACAAAACTGAAATTATATTTGCACAATTAAAATATTGTTCATATATTTGCATCCGCAAAACAAAAAAAGGTGTGGTAGTTCAGCTGGTTAGAATACCTGCCTGTCACGCAGGGTGCATTGCTTAAGTTCTCCGTAATTGATTAACATTGCTTCAATTCCAGGCAACCCCGTACAAGTCCGTAGAAGTTCTCCGCGTCAATCAGTTCATTTTCCATTTTCAAATAGTTCAGTACGACGCCGACTGCACACTCGATTTGGCCCCGGAAACGTGACCTGCCTCAGAGTGCCTTCTGGCGGGGATTAGGTCTATTTTTCTTTCGCGGCGACTGGCGAGTCTGTTTGCGACTCCGAGGTACTTTGTTGATTATCAGCAATATATGAAAACTCGGCTTGCATTTGCGACTCCGAGGTACTTTGTTGATTATCAGCAATATATGAAAACTCGGCTTGCAGACTCGCCTGAAAAACGCCCGAAATTCAGGTGAGTCCGTAAGAGTCCTCCGCGTCAATCAGTTCATTTTCAGATAGTTCCGTACGACGCCGACTGCACACTCGATTTGGCCCCGGAAACGTGACCTGCCTCAGAGTACCTTCTGACGGCGATTGGGTCTATTTTTCTTTCGAGGCTGCTGGCGAGTCCGTTGGCGCTCCCGAGGTATTTCACTGATTTTCAGTTGTATATAAAAACTCGGCTTGCAGACTCGCCTGAAAAACGCCCGAATTTCAGGTGAGTCCGTAAGAGCTCTCCGCGACAATCAGCTCATTTTCAGATAGTTCAGTACGACGCCGATTGGTTCAATTTTTCTTCTGCGGGTGCAGGTGAGTCTGTTTGCAGCTGCGCGATACTTCACTGATTATCAGCAATATATAAAAACGCAGCTTGCACACTTACCCGAAAAACGCCTGAATTTCAGGCGAGTCAGTAAGAGCTCTCCGCGTCAATCAGTTCATTTTCAGATAGTTCCGTACGACGCCGATTACACACTCGATTTGGCCCCAGAAACGTGACCTGCCTCAGAGTACCCTCTGGCAGCGATTGGTTGTATTCTGTCTGACGGTGGGTCTTGAAGTTTTGTTGATAGTTTGTCTATTTGGTGATGAGGCTTCCGGTGTAGAGCATTATGAGTCCGATGAACAGGCTAAGTGCTGTATATATGGACATGAGCATGAAGTTGCTGTCTTTCATTAGTTGGAAATTTTCATTGATGAATGTCGAGAATGTAGTGAATCCTCCGCAAAGGCCGACAATGAAAAAATTTCTGAAATCATGGTTCATCATGTCATATCGTTCAAATATCCCATAAAGCAGGCCGATAAGGAAGCAACCTGATATATTTACAGCGAATGTACCTAAAGGGAAGGTGCTGAGTGGGCCTGAACTGAAGTGTATGGATTTCAGTACTGCCGAGTTTAAGTGTCCGGATATCAGGTATCTCATAATGCCGCCTATGAAACTGCCGGAGCCTATCAATATCAGTGTCTTGATCATGATTTATGCCTGTTTCTCAGTTAATTCTGGGTGTTCAGGTCTTTTATGCATCTTATGGATTGACCAGCGTAGCTGGAAGAATTTGTTATTGTTATTCTGTTGTATTTTGTGTTGATTGTGGGAACTATGGCTTTGTGGAATGATCTTCCGTTTTCCAGGTCAAGGCTTGCTTTTGTGGAAAGCATTATCTGTCCTATTGAAGTTTTGTGATATGAGCCTTCCATGTCTATGCTGTTTTTCAAAAGGAATCCTCCGAGTTCCATGTTGAAGCCGTCTTCTTCAAGAAGAGGTATGTATGCTCCTTTCTGTTCTTCGGAGTAGTATGCCTTTACCAGTTCGTCGGCTTCGGCTTGAGTAGGAATATGCCATCCTTCGGGACAAAGTCCGCGTTGCCCTTCAAAAGTCGCACAGTTTTCTTCGGTAATCCGGTCTATGCCGAATGTAGTCAGAATGTTGTAGAGATAGCCTTTTTTTATGATTCCTTCTTCGTCTTTGATAACAGTCTGGTTTTCTACAGAGAATGGATACCATATTCCGTTTCCGTCGTCAGGATTGTCCGAAACTGTTTTCCCTTCGGGTATCATACGCAGATTTTCGACCATCCACCATCTTCCGTCTTTCATCAGCTTTATTTTATATTTTTCCGTTCCATAAAGAAGTTCCGGAAGCGACTGATGTATTTCGGCTACAGCTGTTGCCTGCTCAGGGCTTTCTGTTGAAAATGTTATAGTAAATGTCTTTTCCTCTTCGGACGTATTTGCCGGAACTGTTATGATTACGTCCTTGTCCCCATTGCCCTCCTTGTGGCTCAATATAATGTCTGGATTGTCGGATACAATGCTCCACGATGAGTTGCTTCTTACATATGCGAGCAGTTTGCCTCCTTCATAGGTGATATTGTCATCGGAGAGACAGACTTCGATTGATTTTTCCTCGAGGCATGAGGTGGCCGTAATAAGGGATACAGCAGCTATCAGAAACGATTTTTTCATTTTATATTGTTGGAGTTAAGTATTGTTTTGTATTCATTCAAAGTGTTGGACAGAAGCTTTTTCAATTCTTTGTTCTTTCTGATTTTCATATCGGAAACTGCAATGCGTACATTTCTTCCGTAATCATATATAAATGATGGGGCGAACCACAGAAAAAGTGGCAGAAAACTGTTTATGAAAAAGGAGCATATGAGGATCATCGGCCATAACGTAAGTTTCAGGAACATGCGTATACTGCTGATAAAGGCTTTGTCCTCTAAATTTTTGGCTATGACGGCATCGCATAGCAGCAAAGGCGAATAAAACAGGAGCGAAACGGTCTGGTATGGAAGCAGCAGCAGAAGTATGGCCGTTCTTGCTATGATGTTTTCCGGCAAAGCCATATTCCATATTGACAGACCGTTCAGGACGGCGCAGTCCCTGCGGTTATCATGATACAGATATCTGGTTATTGAGCATATTCTTATCCGGTGTCTCTGTCTCAGAGCAAATATCCTTTCCCCGTATTTGGCTATGGTGCCAGACAGGTTCCCTGAGGTTTCAAGAATCCTCAACGTTTCCTTGTTTGCCTTATGCCTTCCGGACAGACTGCTGTCATCCATGTTTCCGGCAATGGCCGTTTCATGAGACAGTATTCTGCAAAGGTCAAGAAGACAATTATAGGCTTCGTTGTCTGGTACATAAAGTATCAGGTCCCGCATCTTTTTCTGGAGATCCTCCCTCATTCTGTTGTATAATTCACTTTCAGAGCCGTTTTGGCAGATTCCCTCAGCGAAGTATGAAGTGGTGTCTATGGCCTTACCTATGTGTATGAGTTTTGTAGAACGTATTCTGAAATAATTTCCGTATTCGATGCCTATCGGAACGATGTATACAGGAAAGCGTTTTTCCGGAGACAGTTCGGAATTTATCTTCAAAAATGTTTCGTGCGCTATTCTGAATACTCCTTTCTGGAGCGGGTGTATTATTGAGTGCATTGCCCTATGAGTACCTTCGGGGAAAATGACGAAAGGCACCCTGTCCATGAGGACGGAAGTCGCTTTGGAAAAAGTATCGGCATTTTTCGCCATATTGGATTTTCCGTCCCTTATCCTGTTGATAGGCATCAGCTTGAAGAAGTACAGTATGTTTGCAAAAAAACTGTTCCGGAATATGTCTGCCCTTGCTACGAATACTTTTCTTCCTTTGTTCATGAAAAGTACGGAAAATGCATCTGTAAGAGCGCTTGTGTGATTGGGGGTGAAAATTACGGCACCGTCCTGCGGAATGTTCTCCCTTCCGTATACTTCCGATATCCTGTAAGATGTTTTGCAGACTGCACCGGCATATAACCTGATTATTTCATACACCGTATCTCTGTCCTGTATCTTCTTTTTGCCGGTCATTTTATTCTTGCGGTTTAGGGGCGTAAAGGTAGTAAAAAATGCTTATCTTTGAGTCCTGATTAAAAATGACAATTATGGAATCCTCAGTAAAGACATATCAGGAAAACTATCGGGTCAACAGTTACGAGACAGATTTCAAAATGCAGATGAAACCGTTTGCATTGCTTAATCTGGCACAGGAGATTGCTTATCAGCATGCTACGGAACTTGGTTTCGGTTATGACGACCTTATGGCCAGCAATGTAGTATGGGTGCTTTCCCGTCTGTATGTCGAAATTTACGACAATCCCGGATGGAGGGACAGAATTTCAATAGAAACGTGGCACAAGGGGCAGGACAGACTTTTTTCCGTCAGGGATTTCATAGTAAGGAAATCCGGAGGGGAGATAGCGGCAGCCATAACAAGTTCCTGGCTTATCATAAATGTAGAAAGCCGACGTATCCATCGTTTCGAAAGACTTCTCAAAAACGAGGATTCTGTTGATAATTATGTCTGCAGAAGGGATGCCATTGCAGGAACGGCAGAGAAACTGGAGTTGTCTCCCGATGCTGAGAATCTGGATTCGCATAAGGTGAAGTATTCGGATCTTGATCTTAACGGTCATGTGAACAATGCCAAATATATAGAATGGGCGATGGACAGGATAGATGCGGATATCATTAAAGAAGGAATCTTGAAGAGTTTCTGCATCAATTTCAACCATGAAGCCGTTGCCGGAGACCATATACAGTTCCGAAGGCATATGGAGCATGGAGATAACGGACTTCTTCATGTGTTCATTGAAGGAGTCCGCGGAGATGTATCCGTATTTTCGGTCAGGCTGGATTATCTGATGTCCTGATTTTGCCTATTCGGCCTTATCCATATCCGGTGTGCTCTTGTGCCTGTTGTCGGTTACGAGCAGTTTGTCTATTCTCGGACCGTCCATGTCGGCTATTTCAATCGAGAATCCGTTCCATTCTATAGATTCGCCAACGGATGGTATATGTTGCAGCTTTTCGAGAAGAAGACCGCTCAGGGTGTTGTATTCCTTCTGTTCATAAAGGTCAATCATGTCAAAATATTCGAGGAACTGGAATATACCGCACTGACCGTCTACATACCATCCTCCCTTTTCCCTGCTGACTATGATATCGGAGTCTGTGCCGTAGTTGCCGGGAATGTTGCCAAGCAATGTATTGAGTAGATTGGTTGCAGTTACTATTCCCTGAAGAGAGCCGTATTCGTCGCAGACTACTCCGAAATTGGTGTTTGATGACCGGAATTCATCGAGCATTCTGTATACGGCCATATTCTCGTGGAAATACTTAGGCTTTTTTACAACGGTGTATATTGAAAAATCAGGATTGTCAAGTTTTCCGAAAAGTTCCTTGAGGTGGACTATGCCTATTATATTGTCGAGACTGCCTTCCGCAACAGGATATGTCTGGTGGAGATTGTCATAGATATAGTCTTTGATTTCACCGTTGGACATGTGCGAATCTATCCATGCAATGTCACTTTTGTGTGTCATTATGTTGTCTATTGTCATGTCTCCTATGGAGAATACCCTTTCCACTATGTCCTGTTCCACTTCCTGAACCTCGCCGCTCTGTTTACCTTCTTCTATGGCAGTCTTTATGTCTTCTTCAGTTGTTATGTTTTCGGATGAATTTATACCGAGCATCGTGAATACGGCTTTCGTACTTTTGGAAAGACACCATACGAAAGGGGAGGCTATCTTGGAAAGAAAAATCATGGGGGTAACCACGATCTTGGATACTTTTACTGCAGCGGTAAGTCCTATGCGTTTCGGAACGAGTTCTCCGAAAAGTATTGTCAGATAAGTGACGACTATTACTATTATTGGTTGGGCTATCATGAATGAATATTGGCCGCTTACACCGAGTCTTTCTATGAAGTCCGCAAAGTCGTAGGCTATGGTGTCTCCTGAATATATACCGGTCAGGATGCCTATCAGTGTTATTCCTATCTGGACTGTAGACAGAAAACGGTCAGGATCTCCTGCCAGGTTGAGAACTTTCGAAGCAAGCCGGCTGCCTTTTTTCGCCTCGTTCTGGAGCGTGGATTTTTTTGCTGAGATGAGAGCTATTTCGGACATCGAAAAAACCCCGTTGAGAATAATAAGAAATACAATAATCGCTATTTCCATTAAAAGTGCTATCTTTGTTTGATAAGTAAAAATCAAATATTATTGCAAAAATCGTATTAATTTTTTTAATAACTGCTAAATATTTCAAAAAATGAAAAGATTTATCCTTACTCTTGCTGTGGGTGCAATGACACTTCCTTTGTCTGCACAAAGTATAGACAAGGATGACCTGGCTAAAATCAGGGATTCCTTCAAGAAGGATGCTGCTACGACTGCCTTGCAGAATGCAATATCCGGCAACAAGAATTTGAAGTCGTTTGTCCTGAACAGGGATCTCCAGGGCAAGATAGACCATTATTTTAAGTACCGGGTCGATGTAAAGGGAATTACCGACCAGCAGAGTTCCGGAAGATGCTGGATGTTTACCTCCATGAATGTACTCAGGCCTTCGGTAATGGAAAAGTTCAATATCAACTCCTTTGACTTTTCTCACAATTATAACTTTTTCTGGGATATGTTCGAAAAGAGCAATCTTTTCCTGGAAAATGTAATAGCTACGGCTGACAGGGATATTTTCCTGGACAGGGATGTCTCTTTCTATTTCAGTTCGCCAGTAGGTGACGGAGGTGTATGGAATCTGTTCTATAACATAGCAGGAAAATACGGAGTAGTTCCACAGAGCGTAATGCCTGAAACAGAACATTCCAACAATACGTCACAGATGAGGGGCATTCTTAATGAAAGATTGCGTGCAGGCGGATATGAACTCCGGGAACTTGCTGCAGCAGGCGCAGGTTCAAAGGAACTTGAGGCAAGAAAGCTGGAGATAATGAAGGAAGTATACAGAATTCTGGCTCTTTGTCTCGGCGAACCGCCTGTAGAGTTTACATGGAGGTATCAGACTGCGGATGGGGAAGTCAAGTCGCTTACCACAACTCCGCAGGATTTCTACAAGAGCATCATCCCTGCCGATTACAGTCCTGAAAACTATATCATGATAATGAACGACCCTACAAGGGAATATTACAAGGTTTATGATATCGCAAATTACAGAAATACCATAGAAGGTATAAACTGGGTGTATCTGAATCTGCCTAATGAAGAGATAAAGACGGCTGCAATAGCCTCTATCAAGGCGAATGAAGGAATGTATACGTCATGCGATGTCGGAAAACAGTTCAATTCGGCTGAAGGTATTGCAGACCCTGATATGTACGATTACGAATCATTGTTCGGAATAGACCTTTCAATGGATAAGAAAGCCCGTATTCTTACGCGTCAGAGCGGTTCTGCCCATGCAATGGTACTTATCGCTGTCGATACTGATGAAAATGACAGGCCTGTAAAATGGGAATTCGAAAACAGCTGGGGACCGTCTGCAGGACACAACGGATACATTACCTTTACTGACAAATGGTTTGACGAATATATGTTCAGGATAGTGATCAACAGGAAATATCTGAGTGAAAAAGCTCTGAAGGCACTTAAGACCAAACCTGTAGAACTGCCTGCATGGGATTACATGTTCTGATATGAGATTTTTTATCAATATTCTTTCTGCATTTTCCGCTTTCGTCCTGGTGTCCGGATGCGGTTTGACAGGTGGTGTGTCTGAAAAGAATCCTTACGGTTTCGGTTTGTATCCTGAAGAGGGATATTCTCCAAATGCGCTTGTTACTGTAGAGAACTATATGAACAGTGCGGGGTGTGTATTCGATGACGTGCTTCTGCTTGCCGATGACGAAGAGGCTGTAAATCTGTTTTATGCGAATGTCGATAAAATAGATGTGGATGAATTGTCCGGCCTGCTCAGGGAGAAGGGCGAGAGTATAAGGTTCGTCTATGCCGTTACCAAGCCCGCGATAACTAAAGGGGCGGAAGTGGCGTATCTTGTAAAGAAAGAATTCGTGTTGCCTTAATTCCGCTTCAACGGAAAATGGGCAAAGATCGTACTACGGAAACGGGGTTGTGTCAAATGTAACGCAACCCCGTTGATTATAGTGTGCTTGATTTGCCCTTATTTGAATTCAATCTGTCTGCCTCTGACGGATTCGTTTATGATACCGTCCGTTACGGCGTCCTCTCCATTCAGTATTACGCGGCATATCCTGTTTCTGAATATGCGGCCCTCAAACGGAGTCCATCCGCATTTGTATTCCACCTTCGGCAAGCATTTCTCGTTTTCCTTTATGAGTACAATGTCGGCATAATAACCTTCACGTATGTATCCTCTGTCAAGAATTCCGAATCTTTCGGCAGGCGAATGGCACATTCTGTCCGCAACCGTGCATATGTCCAGAATACCGTCCGATACAAGCTCCAGCATCATGAGCAGCGAATGGCCTACCAGCGGAAGTCCGGAAGGTGATTTTATGTACGGGTTATTCTTTTCTCTGAGAAGATGCGGTGCGTGGTCTGTGGCTACTACACGTATTGTTCCGTCTTTCACGGCCTCCCTGAGAGCATGCATGTCGGACTCCTTCTTTATCGCCGGGTTGCATTTCATTTTTGCCCCGTATTCGGGATACATGGTATCGTTGAAGAACAGGTAATGAACGCATATCTCTCCTGTTATCAAAGGATTGATTGCTGCAGCCTTTCTGATCATTTCAACTTCTTCCGCCGTACTTATGTGAAGTACGTGCAGTGACGTGCCGTATTTCAGTGCCAGTGAAATGGCTTTAGAAGATGAGGCGATGCATGCTTCCCGGCTCCTTATCGCAGGATGCATTGAAAAAGGTATGTTGTCCCCGTATTTCCCTACTGCCTCCTGCATGTTCCTGCGTATCGTTTCTTCATCTTCACAATGTGTAGCTATCAGCTTCAGTCTTGATGAGAAGAGTTTTTCCAGAGCATCCTGACTGTCCACAAGCATGTTGCCGGTAGATGATCCCATGAAAACCTTGACTCCGCAGTAGAGCGATTTGTCTATGGAAAGTATCTCTTCCATATTGTCGTTTGTGGCACCTATGTAGAACGCATAATTGGAATGCGAGTTCTTTTCCGCAGACGCAAGTTTTTGCTTGAGCGCTGACAGGGTGGTTGTAGCAGGATTTGTGTTCGGCATATCCATGAATGTCGTCACTCCTCCAGCCAAGGCAGCCCTGGATTCGCTTGCGATATCACCTTTGTGTGTGTTGCCCGGTTCCCTGAAATGCACCTGGTCGTCAATAATGCCTGGGAGAAGCGTAAGACCTTCACAATCCGTAAATTCGTACTCTCCGCTGAAATATTTTTCCGGCAAGGTAACGTCAAGTCTCATGATACGGGCTATACGTCCGTTCTCAATGATTATGCTGCCTTTGAATTTCTCCCCTTCGTTTACAATTGTGGCGTTATGCAGAATACGTTTCATACCGTTGCTTTCTTTAGCAGGTTTTGCGGGGTCTGATTTTTCTGAATCTCAACTTTATTACGCCCCAGAAAGCTTCGCTGAATATGCCGCCGCTCATCTTTGATGTACCTTCCGTCCTGTCGATGAATATGATTGGAACTTCCTCGATTTTGAAGCCGAGTTTGTAGGCATTATATTTCATTTCAATCTGGAAACCGTATCCTTTCATATGGATTCTGTCGAAATCTATCGTTTCAAGCACCTTTTTCCTGTAGCATTTGAAACCGGCTGTAGTGTCGTATATCTTCATGCCAAGTACTGTTCTTACGTATGCTGAAGCGTAGTAGGACATGATAACCCTTCCTATCGGCCAGTTTATTACGCTGATGCCTTTACAGTATCTTGAACCTATCGCCACGTCCGCACCGTTGTCCCTGCATGCTCTGTACAGTCTGGGAAGGTCGTCAGGATTGTGCGAGAAATCGGCATCCATTTCGAATATGTATTCGTATCCGTTTTCAACAGCCCACTGGAATCCTTTTATATATGCCGTGCCGAGTCCGAGTTTTCCGCTTCTTTCTATGATATGCAGTGAGCCTTCGAATTCCTTCTGGAGATTCTTGACAATATCGGCTGTTCCGTCAGGAGATCCGTCGTCTATAATCAGTATATGGAAGTTGTCTTCCAGAGAGAAGACTTTCCTTATGATCTTTTCTATATTTTCCCTCTCGTTGTAGGTCGGGATTATTATCACTTTGTCGGATTTCATATCGTGGATTGTTTTTATATAACCAAATAAACGGAGGAAAAACCGCATGCTGTCGTCTTCCTCCGTCCTTTTATGTCTCGAACTTTTACGTCTGTCCGATTATTTGCTCATCTTGACTCTTTCAATGTATTTGTCAATCTGGAAACCTTCTTCCGACTGCGGATAGCTGTCCTTGATTTTCTGGTACTGCTTGAGGGCTTCTGCTTTGTTTCCTGATTCCTCGTACATTATGCCGGCTTTGAGTAGGTAGTTTGCTGCGTATATGTTGTCGGCTTCAGCCGCTGCTTTCATGTAGTAGCCGGCTGCTTCATTGAGGTTTGCAAGCCCGGCATAGCAGTCGCCTATATTGCACAGTGCCCTTGCTTTCAGAATAGGATCTTCACCGTTGTACTTTTTCAGAAACCCGATTGCCTTTTCGTATTCGTTGAGATGCATTGCGGATATACCTGCATACATATATACTGCTGCTCCTGCATTTTTACCGTATTCCTTTATTATATCTTCAAACCCAAGCGAATTGCCGTCGCCGTTTAGTGCAAGTGCGAAGGAGTCTGTCCTGAAATACTGTTCCGCAGCGAACATCTGTGCCAATGCGTCCTGATGTCTCGGCTCTTTGTAGAACTTGTCATAAGCGAAGAACGCAAGTGCTATCACCACTACTGCTATTACTCCTGACAGCATCTGTTTCTTGTATTTTTCAATGAATTTCATTGACTGTACGGTCGCCTGTTCAACCTTCTGTTCGGTAGTCTCTTGTTGATTGTTAGTTGTAGACATATCAGTTATAGTTAATTGTTATCTTTTAAGAAGTGCAAATTTATACAAATTTCCTTATTAATAAATACAAAAAAGGTATTTAATTAAGAATTAAAGAGTATTTTTGCTGAAAAGTACATGAAATGTATATAAGGAAGATAGTTTTATCCAATTATAAGAACATTAAGGAACTCCGTCTGGATTTTTCTTCCAAGATAAACTGGATTTCAGGGAACAACGGTGCGGGAAAGACAAATCTGCTTGATGCTGTACATTATCTTTCCATGACCAAAAGCTATTTCAACGTCTCCGACAGGTTTACTTTCCTGCACGGAACGGATGAAACCGCACTCAACGGTGTGTACAGACTGGACGACGGAACGGAAGACAGGGTGTCCGTTTTTTTGAAGATGGGCGGGGAGAAGCAGATAAAGAGAAATGACAAATCCTACGGGAAAATTTCGGAACACATAGGGCGTTTTCCTGTAGTCATGGTCTCGCCGTATGACACATCCCTGATAAACGATGCTTCTGAAGAAAGAAGGCGTTTCCTGAACATGATCCTTTCACAGGTGGATCATGAGTATCTCCAGAGAATACAGAAGTACAACCATATTCTCCAGCAGAGGAACCGGTTGTTGAAAATGCCCTATCAGCAGGACGAACTTCTTGACACGATGGGTGAGCAGCTTTCATTACATGCAGGTTACATATATGAAAAAAGGAATATGCTCTGCAGAAGGCTGCAAGAATCGGCATCATATTATTACTCGATGATTTCCGGAGGAAGGGAGGAGACGGGTATCTCATATCGTTCGGATCTGGAGAACGGCCCGCTTTACGAGACTCTCGCGAAGAAACGGGAGAAGGACAAGGTACTGAAATTCACTTCATGCGGGATACACAGGGATGAGATGGTTCTGAGTCTTTCGGGATACCCCATACGAAAGTGCGGTTCGCAGGGACAGCAGAAAACGTTCCTTGTGGCATTGAAGATGGCACAATATGCGATAATGAAGGAAATGTATTCGGGGATTTCCCCGATATTGCTTCTTGACGACCTGTTTGACAAGCTTGATATGGAAAGGGTCGGCCTTCTGTTGAAAATGGTTTCCGGTGAAAAATTCGGACAAATTTTCATATCCGACAGCAATAAGGTCAGAATGGACAGGATTCTGTCCTCTCTGGAGGGAGACCATTCGTGTTTTGTAATGGAATCCGGAATATGCAGGAGATTGATGTAACAAAGGGTAATATTATGAACAGGGAAAAAGTAAGGACAGTAGCTGATGTGTTGAGGGAAGTTCTTGAACAGGAGGGGCTTAACGAGGGGCTTCACAGACTTAAGGTAATCGAAGCATTCGACAGTGTGGTGGGGAAATCCGCTGCCGAGAATACATACAGAAAATATTTCAGGGACGGTGTCCTGTATTGTAATGTGTCCAGTGCTGCGATAAGGTCGCAGCTTTTCATGAACAGGAGCCGCATAATTGAAGATATAAACGGAAAGCTTGGCTCTGACGAGGTAAGAATGATGATACTTAAATAGTCGGATTGTGTTTGACTGTGTTTTGACCGTATCCGGAGGCGGATTTGAAATGGAAAAGATAAAACTGGTGGCGGATGTGGATATTCCTTATATATCGGATATCCTGAACAGCAATATGGAAACAGTAGTATATGCGAAGGGTAGGGATATAGACCCTGTAATGCTGAAGGATGCGGATGCATTATTGATAAGAACGAGAACCAAATGCAATGCAGGTCTTCTTGAAGGTTCCAGGGTGAAATTCATCGCTTCGGCAACTATAGGTGAAGACCATGTGGATATACCGTATTGCACAAGGTCGGGAATTTCCGTGTATTTTGCAAAGGGATGCAATTCGGCTGGAGTCATGCAATATGTATATACTGCCCTGTCTGTCCTTTATCTGCGTTTCGGATACGACTTTTTCGGGAAAACCATAGGAGTTGTAGGTGTAGGGAATGTCGGCAGCAAGGTGGTAAGAATGGCTGAACGTCTCGGAATGAGAGTGCTTATGTGCGATCCTCCGCGTGAAAGGGCGGAAACAGGAAGAAAGAACGGGAAAAAGAATCTGTTTGTATCTCTTGATGAGCTGCTTGCCGCTTCTGATATCGTCACATTGCATGTGCCTCTTACAGAAGAAACGGAGCGGATGGCGGACAATGCATTTTTCGAAAAAATGAAAGAGGGAGCTGTCCTTATCAATACGTCAAGAGGAGAGGTGGTTGATGATGACGCACTTATACGTCACAGAAGTCGTTTGTCCCGTGTTGTCCTTGATGTGTGGAATGGAGAACCTGAAATAGCCGGCAGTCTCCTGCGGCTTGTCGATATAGCAACCCCTCATATTGCCGGATATTCCAGACAGGGTAAGATAAACGGATCCAATATGGTTCTGAATGCTTTGGGCAGATATTTCAGGAATGATGTCCTGGCAGCGGCCGATTTGTACGGCATGATTCCGGATTCTTCTCCTGTGGTGATCCCGCCTGTGGAAGAAATGACTCCGGATGGTTTTTCGAGGAAGATGGTGGACATGTTTCCGATCATGGTTCTGGATGAGGCGCTCAGAAATTCCGCAGCTGCTTTCGAGAATCTTCGTTCCGGGTATCGTTACCGGAACGAATTCATTTCGCTGCCTTTGCGGTGACTTCAATTTTCCTTTATGAATCCGATCATGCGTTTTGCAAACCTGTATGATGCAGGTTCTGGATTGTCGTATCCGCCAAGCCTTTCTATGACTTCTTCATAATCATCCAGCATGCCGTTTCTGTATCCGCTGTCATTCAGCAGCCTCTGAAGTTCCGTGTTTATGTTTTCCGGAGTACAATCATGCTGTATAAGTTCCCTGAAGATGCCTTTGTCGAGTATCAGGTTGGCAAGACTTATGAATCTTGTCTTTACGAAATGTCTGGCTATCCTGTATGATATCTCGTTTCCTCCGTAGCATACCACCTGCGGGACTTTCAGTATTGCCGCTTCAAGGCTTGCAGTTCCGGACGATATAATCGCAGCTTGCGAGTATACAAGAGAGTCGTATGTCGAATTCTTGACTATGCTCATGTTCCCGGGAATCCTGCCGCAATGCTTTACTATAATCTCTTCATAGACGGAATCATCAATTGACGGTGCGGCTGCAAGGGTGAAATGCATGTTCCGGTTCATCATTACCACGTCAAGGGCCTTCGGCAACAGATATTTTATTTCCATTTTCCGGCTGCCTGCAAGTATGGTGACATTTTTCATGCCTTCCCTTATTGATGCTCTTTTCCTGAACTCTTCTTCCGAAACCATTTTTTTTCTGTATTCGGATATACTGTCGAGAAGGGGATTCCCTTCATAAACGGCATCTATTCCCTTTTTTCTGAAATATCCGATTTCGAACGGAAATATTATGAACAATCTGTCAATGTATTTTTTCATCTTCTTCACACGTCCTTCTTTCCATGCCCATACCTTGGGGGAGATGTAATAGAATACGCGGAATCCGTTTTCCTTTGCGAATTTTGCGATTTTAAGATTGAATCCCGGATAATCTATCAATATTATGATGTCCGGGCGGAATTCCATGATATCCCTTCTGCATTCCGAAAGATTGCCAAGTATCTTTTTCAGATTGCCGAGTACCTCGACGAATCCCATGACGGCAGTCTCCTTGTAATGTCTTACGGGTGCGGTACCTGCGGCTTCCGCCATCATGTCACCTCCGTAAAATCTTATCTGCGCTTCAGTATCCTCGTGTCTAAGACCTTTTATCAGATTGGAACCGTGCAGGTCTCCTGATGCTTCTCCTGCTATTATATAGTATTTCATTTTTCAATTATGTCCCAGGTTGAATTGATATATTCCAGTGTTTTGTATGAAGTCCTGTCTACGGTCATCGGTACGATTGAAATGCAGTTTCGTCCGAGTATCCTGTGGTCTGCCATTTCCGCTCCGTCCGTGCCCTGTCCATACTCGTCTTCAGTGTCATGGAAAGTTCCTGCAAACGAGTATGTCATGTTGCCGCTGCCGTCATTCTTCGAAATAACGAGTTCGTTTATCCATTTTCCCGATCCCTGATGCCCGGCCAAGATTCCTTTTATCTCGTTTTTCCCGCATGCAGGAAAGTTTATGTTGAGGAATATGTTTTCCGGTATGGGATTTTCAAGATATTGTTTTACGATTTTTCGCGTATAGTATATTACCGCGGAGAAATCCGCGTCAGGACTATGGTCGTCAAGTGAAAGGCCTATTGCGTGGATTCCGTTTATCGCAGCTTCCAGGGCGGCGCCGAGTGTGCCTGAATAGACTGACGCTACGGCTGAATTCAGTCCGTGGTTTATCCCTGATATGAGCAGATCAGGTTTATTTTCCAGGAATAATGTTCCAAGGGCTGTCTTTATGCAGTCTGCCGGAGTACCGGTACAGTAGAATTCTCTGAATCCGTCTTTTTCCGACACTTTTTCGAGTGTCAATGTCTTTCCCAGCGAGAATGCCGCAGACATTCCCGAATGCCCTTTTTCAGGTGCCACGATGGTGACATTTCCGAATTCTTTCATGAGTTCCGCAATTTCCCGGATACCTTTTGCAAGATATCCGTCATCGTTGGTTATCAATATCTCCATACAGCAAAAAATTTGTCCGCTAAGGTAGTGATTTTGGCACATTTTTTCCTACATTTGCATTAAATTGATTTTATCAACAAATAAAATACTAAAAGTATGAGCAAAATTAAAGTTGGAATTAATGGATTCGGTCGTATAGGCCGTTTGGTTTTCAGGGCTGCACAGAGCAGAAATGATATTCAGGTTGTTGCTATCAATGATCTGATCGATGTTGACTATATGGCTTACATGTTGAAATACGATACAGCACACGGACGTTTTGAAGGCACTGTGGATGTGAAGGACGGCAAACTCGTGGTAAACGGAAACGAAATCCGAGTAACTGCCGAAAAGAACCCTGCAGACCTGAAATGGGGAGAAGTCGGAGCCGAATACGTAGTTGAATCGACTGGTCTTTTCCTTACAAGGGAAAAGGCGGAAGCTCACCTCAAGGCCGGTGCTAAAAGAGTCATAATGTCAGCTCCTTCAAAGGACGACACCCCTATGTTCGTATATGGTGTTAACCATAACAGATACAACGGTCAGGATATCGTTTCAAATGCATCATGTACTACCAACTGTCTGGCGCCGATAGTAAAGGTCCTCAACGAGAATTTCGGTGTGGTTGAAGGTCTGATGACTACCGTACATGCCACCACCAATACCCAGAAGACAGTGGATGCTCCGTCTGCAAAGGACTGGAGAGGCGGACGTGCCGCAGGTGCAAACATTATTCCGTCAAGTACAGGTGCTGCAAAGGCTGTAGGCAAGGTTATTCCTGAAATGAACGGAAAACTGACCGGTATGTCATTCCGCGTGCCTACCGTCGACGTGTCCGTAGTCGACCTTACCTGCCGTCTTGAAAAAGCCGCTTCCTATGATGAAATAAAGGCTGCAATGAAAGCCGCTTCCGAAGGTGAGCTCAAAGGTGTTCTCGGTTATACTGAAGATGCTGTCGTTTCAAGTGATTTCCTCTCAGATCCAAGGACTTCAATATTCGATGCTGCTGCAGGTATATCTTTGAACCCTCATTTCGTAAAGGTTGTTTCATGGTATGACAATGAATGGGGCTATTCAAACAAGGTTCTTGAAATGATAGCGCATATGGCTACTGTAAAATAGTCTTCGCCCGACAATAGTCGAGTGGAACAAACAATAATAAAGGTTGCGTCAAAATGACTGTCGATTCATTATGACGCAACCTTTTTTATGTCTTGTCCGTTGCAAACCGCGGAGTCTGCTATTTTATGAATTTATGGTAGATAACGGATATTATTGCCAGAAGGATATTCAGAGCTATGTATGAACAGATAGCTGCGAAGAGTGCAAGCGAAACCGATTTCGAAGGAATATAGAAAAGTATTGCCGTTACGGTTGCAAGAAACAGTACCATATATCTTCTCAGGTTTTTCCTGAATCCGAATCCCTTGAACTTCAGCGATGTCATTTCAATGTCCGATATAAGCAGGGCGAATATCGCTATGGATGCCAGAGGTATAAGGGAAATGCTTTCCCCCATGTTTCTGAGAGAGGCTGGATTGTCGGAAACGTAGTATATCGCGGAGCCTATAAGCAGAGCCGATGCCGGTGTCGGCAGACCCCTGAAGTTGTCACTCTGTCTGTCGTCGGTATTGAATTTTGCAAGTCTCAGCGCCGAACCTATGATTATTACGAAAGGGGACATGGATACTATGGATATCTCTCCGTGTACAGGTGCAAGTATGTTGTAGAGTATCATGGCCGGAGCTGTCCCGAAACTTATCAGGTCTGCAAGGGAATCCAGTTCCTTTCCGATTGCTGAATATGCATTCAGCGCTCTTGCGGCAAGACCGTCGCAAAAATCGAATACGGCAGCGGCAAGGATGAGGATTATAGCCGTCCTGTAGTCCTGATGGAAAGAGATTGCAGTAGCTGCGGCGCCGCATGCGAGGTTTAGGCAAGTAATGGTATTGGGTATATATTTTAATGGATTCATCTTTTGTAATGTTGTCATGGCCCGTTATTTTTTCGCAAAGTTAATATTAATTGATAACTTTGTATTACGACAATCAAGACTCAATATTATTTGTTATGTCTGAAGAAAAGGAAATTTGTACATTAAGAGATATATTTGACGGGAATATACAAAAATATCCGGACCGAACGTCGTTTTCGCAGATAAAGGGTGAATCCCTGACATACAGGGAATTCGGAGAAAGGGTGCGGAAGATTGCGTCGGTACTGGAGACATGCGGTGTCGAAAAGGGAGACAAGGTCATACTTTTTTCGGGCAGCATGCCGAACTGGCCTGCAGCCTATCTGGCAATATGTATTACAGGATGTGTGGTTGTTCCTCTTTTGCCTGATTTTACCGCATTTGAACTTGCGAACATAATAGAACATTCGGGAGCAAAGGATGTACTGGTGTCAAAAAAACTGTATTACAAGCTTTCTCCATCAGTTTTCGACAGTATAAGGTCCGTAACTGTTCTTGACGACCTCTCCATAGTTAAAGGAAATTCTGACGAGATGAATGTGGCAAGAAGCGACGGATACGGAACAGGAGTCCTGATGGCCGGATCTCCGGATCAGGATGATGTCGCGTCGATCATTTATACGTCTGGAACTTCCGGTTCATCAAAAGGGGTCATGCTTACACACCGTAATCTTGTTTCCCAGGTGAAAATGGCATACGAACTTTTTCCTGTCGATGAAAATGATGTATTCCTTTCAATATTGCCGCTTTCACATGCATATGAATGCAGCATAGGCATGCTTTATCCTTTTTCCAGAGGCTCTTCAGTAGTGTATCTGAGCGGAGCACCGACTCCTTCATTACTGATGCCTGCCCTGCAGGCTGTGAAACCTTCGATAATGCTCAGTGTGCCTTTGATAGTGGAAAAGATATACAAAAACAAGGTCAGACCTGTGTTTACGAAGAATTTCTATATGCAGTTCCTGTATTCCATCCCTCTTGTCAGGAGAATGTTCCACAAGGTAGCAGGCAAGAAACTTCTGGCAATGTTCGGCGGTAATCTCCGCTTTTTCGGTATCGGCGGGTCGAAACTGGACAGTATGGTAGAGAGATTTCTTGTTGATGCCGGATTTCCGTATGCCATAGGTTACGGACTTACGGAAACCGCCCCGCTTCTGGCTGGAGCAATACCTGGAAAAGTGCCTTTCAGATCCACAGGACCTGCAATAAGCGGAGTTGACCTGAAAATACTCAATCCTACCGCTGACGGTATCGGAGAGATAGTGGTGAAGGGCCCTAATGTCATGAAAGGTTATTACAGGGACAAGGTCAAGACCGAATCGGTTTATACGGAAGACGGATGGTTCAGAACAAGGGACCTGGGGCGTCTGGACAAAAAAGGCAATCTTTATATCATGGGCAGGGTGGACAATATGATTCTCGGGGCGAGCGGGGAGAATATTTATCCGGAAGAAATCGAGGCTGTCATAAATGAAAATGACTATGTGGTAGAGTCTCTGGTGGTCAAGAAGAAGGAGAAGCTGATAGCCATGATATATTTCAATTATGATCAGATAGAGTCCATGCACCATCTTTCTGACGGAGTGAAAAGCATGGCTGAAAAGCTCAGGACACTCAAGGATGAATTGCTTGAATATGTCAATTCCAGAGTCAACAAGGCTTCCCGTATTCTGGAAATACAGGAACAGGATGTGCCGTTTGAAAAGACAGCAACGCAGAAAATAAAAAGATATCTGTACAAATGATCTATATGGGGGACTTTTATGTCAAGAGGTGAAGAAATGGAAATTTTCAAGGAAGGTCTTGCGCTTCCTTTGGTTGAGATTTTCTATACATTGCAGGGCGAAGGATATAATACCGGGCGTGCTGCCTGTTTTGTAAGGCTTGGAGGCTGTGATGTGTGCTGCAGTTGGTGTGATGCTAAGGAGACATGGGATCCGTTGCGTTTTCCTCCGGTCTCAGTAGAGGAAATAGTGGACAGGGTAAAAGTTTTTCCATCGGAATATGTGGTTATTACCGGAGGCGAACCCCTGAAATACAATTTGGAAAAATTATGTTCCATGCTAAGGAAGGAAGGGAAGATACTGCTTCTTGAAACATCTGGTTCCCGTCCTTTCAGCGGTAGTTTCGACTGGGTATGTCTTTCTCCGAAACGCAGGAAGGCCCCGCTTGACGTAAATTACAGGTATGCGGACGAATTGAAGGTCATAATAGAATCGGAAGATGATTTCGAGTGGGCTGAATACAATGCAGAAAAGGTTTCCGGGAAATGCAGGTTGTATCTGCAGCCGGAATGGAGCCGCAGCCGGGATATCCTGCCGCGTGTTATAGAATATGTGAAGGATAACCCGAAGTGGTGCATTTCATTGCAGACCCATAAATTTATGAACATTCCATAGGAATTAGTTTTTTTATTCGTACATTTGAATTTATTTGAACATTTATTATTAATAACTTTAATTTTAAAATCATGTATATTAAGAAAGTATCTTTGGCTGTCATGGCTGCGGCAATGATCGTACCTTCTTTTTCTTTTGCAAAAGACAAGAAAAAGAATGCTGAACCTGAAGGATTCCAGTTTACGGTAATCAAGGAGAATCCTATTACTTCGGTAAAGAACCAGAACAGATCAAGTACCTGCTGGTGTTTCTCCGGATTGTCCTTTATAGAATCCGAAGCTTTGAGGGTTTCAAACAAGGAATTGGATCTGTCGGAAATGTTCGTAGTGTCCAAGGCCCTTTCAGACAAGGCTGTGAAATATTTGAGGATGTACGGTATATTCAATTATGGTCCTGGAAGTTCTTTCGGTGACGTACTTACCGTAATAAAGGAAAACGGTATTGTTCCTGAATCAGCCATGCCAGGCCTGAATTACGGGGAAAAATCCCACGCACACGGTGAACTTGATGCAGTTACCGCAGCATATCTCAAGGCGTTGGTTAAAAAGCCTCTCGGAAAGCTTTCTCCTGCTTGGCATGCTGGATTTGAAGGTATTCTTTCCGCATATCTCGGTGAAAGACCTGAGAAATTTACTGTTGACGGAAAAGAATATACTCCAGAATCATACTGGCAGTCAATAGGCTTGAATGCAGACGATTATGTTTCGCTGACTTCATTTACTCATCATCCTTTCTATACGCAGTTCGCGATAGAAGTACCTGACAATTGGAGAAGCGATATGTCATACAACCTTCCTCTTGATGAATTCATGGAAGTAATGGAAAATGCGATAATGCAGGGATATACTTTTGCATGGGCTTCCGATGTCAGCGAAAAGGGATTTACAAGAAACGGAATCGCTGTAGTTCCTGATATCGAGGCTGTAGAAACCAGCGGTTCGGATCAGGCAAGATGGCTTGGTGCGACTGCTGCCGAAAAAACTGCAATGCTGACCGAAAAACCTGGTCCTGAAAAGGAAATCACTCAGGAACTGAGGCAGGAAGAATTCGACAATCAGCTTACTACTGATGACCACGGCATGCATATCTTCGGTATAGCAAAAGATCAGACAGGAAAGAAATATTATATGGTGAAGAACTCTTGGGGAACCAACAGCAAATACCAGGGAATATGGTATGCATCCGAAGCATTCGTAAAATTCAAGACTTTGAATATAGTTCTTCATAAGGATGCCATACCTGCGGATATAAAGGCAAAACTCGGTATCAGGTAATATTGGAGAATATACTTTTTTACAAGAGAAGGGCGTGTCGAATCCATATCATTCGACACGCTTTTTTCAATTGTCTCATATGTCTCTTTTTTTGTAACTTGCGGAACAAAATATCGATATGGAAAGAGAAGAATGCGTATTGGATTATCTTGAAAAGAACGGAATACCTTTTGAATGTTACCATCATCCGGAATCTCCGACCATAGATGTGGCGAAGCAGTACTGGAAAAATGACGGATCGGTACATTGCAAGAATCTGTTTTTCAGGAACCACAAAGGAAACAGACATTATCTGGTATGTTTTGACTGCAACAGGAATCTTGACATACATGATCTTGAGCACCGTTTGAAACAGGGAAAACTTTCATTTGCTTCGGAACAGAGAATGGAAAGGTATCTTGGATTGAGACCGGGTTCCGTATCACCTTTCGGTCTGATAAATGACCATGAAAATCATGTTTACCTTTTTTTGGACCGAAATTTGAAGAATTACGGAAAGGTGAGCTTTCATCCCAATGACAACAGGGCTACGGTGGTTTTGCGTATGGAGGATTTCGAACGTTATCTGTCGTGCGTTGGAAATTCGTATGAGTTCACCGAACTTTATTGAGTGTTTTTTTGATTAAATGATTTCAGATGTTATTCGGTTTTTTTATAAGGAGGGCAAGACGCAAGGCTTTGGAGAAACTGAAAGTTTCCCATGGGAACAGGACTGCAAGACTGGTGAACCTGTCTGGTGTTTCATCAGTTCTTGCAGTTGTGGACACACCATTGGAAAAAGAGACGTTGGAGGCGGTTTCCGTGATTAAATCGATTGTTCCGGCCAGGGCCGTGGTTGATGTCGCGGTTTTTGAAACCGGAAGAAAGGAACTTGCAAAGTCAGCATGCGTACCTGAAGACGGAGCATATGTTTTTCCGTATAAGGACCTGAATTTTTCAGGTATACCTTCGTCGTCAAAGGTGAAGGAGCTGGCTTCAGTAAAGTACGATATGCTTATAGACCTTTCTGTAGGAAGCTTTACTGCATGTTATTTTATTCTGATGTCTTCATCAGGTTTCAAGGTTTCGACCGGAGGAAATGACGGATCAGCAGATCTCGTGATAAACGGACCTTCCGGTGAAAGACTTTCAGGGGCATATTTTATCAAATCGCTGTCGGAATATCTGACTGCAATGAGCGGATCTGAAAAATGACGGATTGCAACGTTATGGAAAAATATATGAAGGCAGCCATGGCGCATGATGTTTCAGAAGAACCGTTGTATTGGTTTTATTTGTCCAGATGCGAACTTCTTTGCGGAAACAGACGCGATTCTTCCTCTTTTTTTGAGAAAGGACTGTCTATGCTTTCCGATTTTATAGGAGAAGCTAATGTGGACGATTCTTTTTCGAATGATTTTCCTGCATTTTATGATGGGGATTTCCAGGGAGAGGAATGCGAAAGCGAATGTGAAAGTGAAGATATGCTTGACGGATGGTATGACGATGTATTCTCGGATGCAGCATTCAACCGTGTAAACATGCTTATGGTCTATGCCGGGGACATGTCTGAACAATCCTTTTTTCATGAGGCTGTCGGTTATTATCTGAAGGCGTATGGTTATAACAGAAATCTGTATTATCCTGCATATGATGAAACGAATATGACGATACTTTCCGAAATGACACTTGCGCTTTTCAAGGAAGAAAAGAATGAATATGCAGAGAAGGTGGCGCGATTGCTTGTTTCATGTTATCCTTATGACTCATGGGGCTGGAATATTTTGGGAGAGATACAGAATGTGTCAGGTAAATATGACGATGCCTTAAGGTCGTTCATATTCTCAAGAACGCTGCAGCCAGATTCAGTAGCAGCAGGGAGAAACATAGCTTTTACCAAGTTTTTCCTCAAGGATTATGAGGGTGCGGTTGAAGAATTCGAAAATTATCTTAAGGTATGTCCGGAAGACAACTTCTCCAAAATTACCCTTGCGGAAGCTTATTCTTTTGTCAATGAGTATGATAAGATGAACAGGCTCCTTTCCGGAATCAGGGAGAAAAATAATGATGTTCAGGATAAATGATACAGAATCTTTGTTTTCCTGAGGAATGTGTTATATTTGCCGGCGTAAAAATTTAAAAAAGATGAAAAGAAAAATCTCGGATTATATTGTATTGGCGGTAAAGGGCGTCTGCATGGGGGCTGCCGATGTCATACCAGGTGTATCAGGTGGAACCATTGCTTTCCTTACAGGAATATACGCTGAACTGATAAATTCCATAAAATCCATAAACGGCGCTGCACTGAAGAAACTGCTCTCGTTCGACATAGCAGGATTCTGGCGTTCGATAAACGGAAATTTTCTCATATCTGTCTTTGCCGGAATTCTGATAAGTGTCTTTTCCCTTGCGAAGCTTATGCAGTATCTTCTGGTTCACCATCCCGTTGAGGTATGGTCTTTCTTCTTCGGTCTTATAGTCGCCTCTGCAATATACGTATTGAGGGAAGTGGACAAGTGGAAGTTATCATATGTGATTTCGGCAGTATTCGGAATTGCAGCTGCGGCTTGGATCTGTATGGTAACTCCGGGCGAGACAACGGATGCCCTGTGGTTTGTATTTGTGTCCGGCATGATTGCTATCTGTGCAATGATACTTCCTGGCATTTCTGGAAGTTTCATCCTTTTGCTCATGGGCAAATATGCCTTTATAATGAAAGCTCTTACGGATTTCGATATTCCGGTCATAGTTGTTTTCGGTTTGGGAGCTCTTATCGGCATAATAGCGTTTTCGCATTTCCTTTCATGGCTGCTCTCCAGATTCTACATGCAGACGATATGCGTACTCTCGGGGTTCATGATAGGGTCGCTTATAAAGGTATGGCCGTGGAAACAGGTATTGGGAGACGGATTTGACCGTCCCGTGCTCCCTTCGGTATATGAGATGGAGACCGGAAATTCTTCTGAACTTGCTTATGCGGTTTTATTCGGAGTTATAGGCGTGGCGCTTGTATTTACCATAGAACTGGTTGTAAAGTATATGAAATCTCATAAATCCTGACGGTTCTTCATGTGACGGTATCCGCTTGGCGATACACCGGTAAGATTCCTGAAGTATTTTCCGAAAGCGGACTGATCAGGAAAATGAAGTACGTCCGATATTTCCCCTATGCCCATGGAGCTGTGTACAAGAAGGTTTTTCGCTTCCATGATTATGGCTTCATCTATCCATTCTCCTGCGCTTTTTCCGCATATTTCCTTTATGACGGAGGAAAGATACTTAGGTGTTATGCATAGCTCTGAAGCGTAGAAAGCCAGTTTTCTGTGGCTTTTACAATATTTGTTTACCGCTTTTGCGAATTCGGAAAAGATAAAATTCTTTCTGTTGTAGGATATATGTATCAGGTCCTTTTTGGCTATGTTGCAGAATTCGTAAAAAAGTGCGGCAAGCAGTTTCCGGCATATTTTGTTTGTATATGCGTTTTCCTTGTCGTCGAGCTTCCTGATCAGTATGGAGTAATATTGCTCAAGGGTTTCAACTTCTTCGGCAGATACGCGTATACTGTTGTTTTGTCTTAGATAGAAAAGGTGTTCCTTTATATTTTCCATTTCAGGAATCAGCTCGGTTATTGCTTCGGAAGATATTACCGCAATTTTTCCCTTGAAATCCATGCTTGCACCGTTCATGCATATTATCTGTTCCGGCAGGATTATGGTGAGTGTCATTTCATGCAGTACCGTATGCGTCATGTTTATGGAAATCTCCGCAGTCCCTTCCTTGCAGAGTACGGCAGCAAAAGCGCCCATCCTTATCGGTTCTGCCGTTGTTTCCACAATTGCCGATTCGTCGAGAAGCAATATGTCGCGTTCGTTTAAATCAGCCCCGAGAATTTTGCAGGCTGTCAAAACGTCGATCCTTGGTATATCCAGATTTTTCATATCGGTATTTTTTGCTAAAATAAGGACTTTTTGACTAAAAATGAAGACTTTTTAACCTAAAAAAGCATTTTGATGGAATCCTTTTTGCAGAATATCTCATGTTAGTGGAAATTTTGAATAAAAGATATTGTGTCATGATGATGTCATTGCTAAAAACCATTTCCGCTTTTTCGCTTCTGCTGCTTGCATCATGCGGCGGGAACAGCGGGAGCCGGAATTCGGAAACGAAGATGAAAATTCCGGTAGATGCCGTTCAGGTCCGGAAGACGGTCATATCTACAGGGGACAGTTATGTGGGACAGGTCGAGGAGTACAGGTACTCGTCACTGGCCTTTAAGGTCGGAGGAGAATTGAAGTCCGTCAATTACACGGAAGGTGATATCGTACACGAGGGGGCCGTACTTGCCACTCTGGATACTGCATCCCTTTACGATTCATACAGGATAGCCGCTTCGACATTGAGGCAGGCGAAGGACGGATATGAGCGTATGAAACTGCTTCATGACGCAGGTACACTGCCTGATGTACAGTGGGTGGACATTAAGACTAAACTTGAAAAAGCGGAGTCTGCGGAAAGGCTCGCCGCAAGGAATCTGGATGATTCCAGATTGAGGGCTCCTTATGATGGTGTGGTTTCCATGAGAAAGTGCGGAGAGGGGGAACTTGCAGTTCCAGGAGAAACGGTTTTCAGAATAGTTGATCTGGACAGACTATATGTGAAGATATCAGTACCTGAAAAAGAGATAGATGCAATTGACGGGCAGAATGTCGTTGTGACTGTCCCTGCTTTGGATGACAGAGTGTATTACGGAAAAGTGGATGTAAAGGGAATAAAGGCGAATCCTCTGACACATACGTATGAGGTAAAGGCTCTTCTCGACAATCCCGGACGGAGGATGCTGCCAGGCATGCTTGTCAATGTTTTTGTGGAAAAGAACGTACATGATGGCTTTTCCCTGCCTGTAGGGGCGGTAGCAATTTCGAATGATGGAAGGAAGTATGTATGGACAGTATCAGACGACAGTACTGCGGTAATGAAGTTCGTGCGTACAGGAGCCCTGCAGAACGATTCGGTGGAGATATGCGAAGGCCTTTCGGAAGGCGACTTCGTTATTGTGGGCGGAGGTCATAAGGTCAGTAACGGTATGTCTGTTGATGTCAGGATAAATGGAGCGGAGTAGAATATGGGTAAGATCAACAGGGGGATTATAGGTTCGGCCATGAGGTACAGCCAGATTACGCTTCTTATAATAGCACTTCTGGTTATAATGGGAATCTATGGCCTGGAAAGAATGCCGAAACAGGAATTTCCTGAGTATACGATAAGGCAGGGGCTGGTTGTTGCCGTTTATCCTGGAGCTACCTCGATGCAGGTGGAGCAGCGTGTGGCACAACCTCTGGAAAATTATTTGTTTACGTTCAATGAAGTGAACAGGGAGCGTTCCTATTCCATATCAAGGGATGGAATCCTTTATTTCATGATCGAGTTGAATGATGATGTGAACAACAAAAACGAAGTATGGTCAAAAATAAGGCTCGGACTGGAAGAGTTCAAGATGACTCTTCCTAAAGAGGTTATTGCCCTTGTGGCAAAGGACGATTTTGGAGATACTTCCGCACTCCTTGTTTCCATAGAATCTTCTGACAAAACCTACAGAGAGCTCGGATTATATCTCGAAAATCTTGAGAGCCAGCTCAGGCGGATACCTTCTGTTTCCAATATAAGGCGCTACGGGCTTTTGAAGGAGGAGATTGTAATAGAGATAGACAAGGACAAACTTGCAATGTACGGGCTGGACGTGAAGGCAGTCATGGCGAAACTTGCGGTACAGGACTTCAATATGTCTGTCGGTAAAATCAGGAGCGGCAATCATGATATGCCTTTGCATGTATCTGCGAATTTTATCTCGGAAAGGGAGATAGCCGATCAGATACTGTATTCGGACAAGGACGGCAATATAGTAAGGGTAAAGGACATAGCGGAGGTGTACCGTGAGTATCCTGATTCGGAACCATATATAAAGGATAACGGGAACAGGGCTGTTGTACTCTCGATGGAGATGAGACCTGGAAAAAACATAGTGGAATACGGTGAAGAAGTGGATGAGGTGCTTCATGAATTCCAGAAAACACTTCCTGAAAGTGTGAGGATAAGGCGTATTGCGGACCAGCCGAAAGTCGTGGATACTTCCGTGACATCTTTTATCAGGGATCTTTTCATATCCATAATAGTGGTGATTGTCGTAATGATGCTGCTGTTCCCTTTCAGATCGGCGCTTGTAGCAGCTACATCCATTCCTATAAGTATTTTCATATCGCTTGCAGTGATGTACCTTTGCAACATCCCTTTGAATACGGTGACACTTGCCGCTCTTATAGCCGCATTGGGTATGATTGTAGACAATTCGATTATAGTTATCGATGCATATCTTGAAAAACTCGATATGGGGATGTCCAAATGGAATGCTGCAATTTCGAGTGCAAAGGATTATTTCTGGTCTGTATTTCTTGCGACATTCTGCATATGCATAATATTTTTCCCTCTGTTGCTTACGTTGTCCGGTATAATGCTGGATTTCCTGAAAATGTTTCCATGGACGATATCCATAGCGCTCATGTCCTCATTGGCTGTGGCAATGGTGTTCATACCTTTTATGGAAAGGCTGGTGATAAAAAAAGGGCTTGGACGCAATAAACCTAAAAAAGGATTCAACCTGCTTGACGTTGTACAGCGGGGATACAACAAACTGCTTGATTTCAATTTCAGACATCCTTATGCAACTTTGGGAATGGGGCTGTTCAGTATCGTTCTGGGAGCATATCTGCTTATGAATCTGAGTCGCAGAATGCTGCCATGTGCTGACAGGGATCAGTTCGCCGTAGAGATATATCTTCCTCAGGGTACTTCCCTTGAGCGCACGGGGGATGTGTGTGATTCGCTTTACAGGTGTATGAGCCGGGACGGCAGAATCGTTTCGATAACTTCATTCATAGGGCAGTCATCACCAAGGTTCCATGCTACATATGCTCCTCAGATAGGAGGAAACAATTATGCACAGTTCATTGTAAACACTGTTTCCAACGATGCTTCCGTAGATCTGATACGTGAGTTCTCCAATAAGTATTCGGAAATGTTTCCAGATGCATACGTCAAGTTCAAACAGATAGATTATCAGGTCGCACAGGCTCCTGTGGAAGTACGTATTGCGGGGAACGATATCCGGACGATAAAGGATATTGCCGATTCCGTCAAGGTCCTGATGAGGGATGTTGAAGGACTCAGATGGATAAGGACGAACTTTGAAGAACCTCTTCCTTCCGTAAAGATAAGTCTTCATGGCGAGGAAGCTTCCAAGTCAGGTATTACTTCTTCGATGGTAGCTTCAGAACTTTCCGTTCTGTATGGTAAACTTCCTGTGGGAAGCGTATGGGAAGGCAATTATCCGGTTACGGTATCGGTTAAGGGAAATGCCGGGGAAGGAAACGGTGCTTTCTCCCTGTCCGACGATTACATATCTGCAGTTATCCCAGGAGTATCCGTTCCTCTCAGGCAGATAGCCGATATTGAACCTGAATGGAACGAAGGGCAGATAGTGAGAAGAAACGGAATAAGGACCATAAGCGTAATGGCGGAGATTTTAATAGGATCCAATGCGGATGCTGCCCAGAAAGAGGTTGAACGGCTGCTTGAGGAAAAAATATTTCCATCTCTTCCTGAAAATATCTCCATATCGTTTGGAGGCGAAAAGGAAGCCAATGATAATATTATGCCCCCGATTTACAGAGGACTGACCGCATCCGTCTTCATCGTGTTTTTCTTCCTGCTTTTCAATTTCAAGAAAATAGGTCTCGCTGTTGCAGCCATGTCATCGGTACTTTTTACATTGGTAGGAGCTTCCGTAGGACTTATGATCAGCGGGCATGATTTCAGTATCACGTGCATACTCGGAATAATAGGTCTTATAGGTGTTGTTGTCCGTAATGCGATAATCATGTTCGAGCACGCCCAGAATTTGAGGCTTAACTGCAGATATACTGCGAGGGATGCCGCGTATGATGCCGGAAAAAGGCGTATGCTTCCGATTTTCCTTACTTCTGCAACCACCGCCGTTGGGGTTGTACCGATGATTATTTCAAATACTTCCCTGTGGGGACCTATGGGTGTAGTGATATTTTCCGGAACCATATTCTGTACGTTCCTGGCTGTTACCGTACTGCCTGTATTATACTGGAAGATATTTCCTGATAAAAAATAAATTATTCATGTTATGAAAAGAATATTGCTGTTATTGCCGGTCTTTATATGCTGTATGCCGTCTCTTCATGCCGACAACGGCACGGAAATATATTCTGTGGATGATTGTATCAGACTTGCCATGGAAAACAATTATCAGATGAAGAATGCGGTTCTTGAATACGGAAATTCCATGGATACGAAAAGAGCACTTTTTACCAGATACTTTCCGCAGGTGAATGCCGTCGGTTCCTGGTTTACTACCGATAACGGTGCTGCGAAGTTCGTCATTTTGCCGGGAATTTCCTTTCCTGTCGGGAAAGACGGACTTGTAGGAGGGGTGATGGCTGTTCAGCCTGTCTTTGCCGGAGGCAGGATAATTACCGGCAACAAATTGGCCAAAGTAGGGACTGAGGTCGGTCGTTTGAAACTTGAAGCCGTGGAGCGTGATGTTACTGCGGAGGTTGAACGTTACTATTGGCTTCTTGTTTCACTAAAGGAAAAAATGAAGATTGTAAAAAGTTCGGAAACGCTGGTCGACAACCTTGAGAAGGATTTAGGCAATCTCATTGATGCAGGTGTGAAAAACAGAAATGACATGCTGGATGTACTGTACGCTAAAAATGAACTTGAGTCAAGAAAAAACGAGCTTGAAAACGGTATCATTTTGTCCAGAATGGCTCTTGCACAATATATAGGCATGGAATCCATGGATTCCTTCGACGTTGATACCATGCCTGTGACGGAGATTATGGAGCCGGAATATTATCTCGTCGATCATGAGTCGGCTCTTGCTTCTCTGCCCGAGTATGAGATGCTTCTGAAAAGCGTGGAGGCTAAAAAGCTTGAGTATGTCCTGAAGGCTGGGGACTATATGCCGGCAGTTGGTATAGGCGTAAGTTATCAGTATCAGAATCTGCTCAATACGAACCATGATTTCGGATCCGTTTTTGCAACCGTTACCGTGCCTTTGTCAGGATGGTGGGAAGGTTCATATGAATTGCGGAAGAAGAAGAGGGAGATGGAAATGAATGAAAATGAGGTGGAAAATGCCAGGCAGCTTTTGCTCCTCAGAATGCAGAAGGTATGGAACGAACTGTATCAGGCCTACAGGAATGTGGAACTTGCTGAAAAGGCGATAGAGATCGCTACCGAGAATTATGAGCTCAACAGGAGAAGTTTTGATGCAGGCCTGTTGTCAATGAGTGAATTGCTGGAATCCCAGATGAAGAAGGTCGAGAGTGAAAACAAAAGAAGCGATGCAGTTATAGAGTATGTGCTGAAATGCCGTGAGTACAGAAATGTGACAGGAAATCACTGATTAGTATCGTTCTGAATTAAAAAAGGGCCGTGCAGTCGAAATTGAAACTGCACGGCCCTTTTAATTCAGGTATACCGATATTATTGTTTCTTGCTTTCGTCTTCTATGTTCGGAAGTTCCAGTCCGTATCCTTTCTTGCGGTCTACGGCCTTGAGCCATATTCCGAGGAAGAGTGCAAGGACTCCAAGTGACGTGAATACCAGCATCGGGGCTGTGTAATCGTATTTTAGCGGATCTGTCACTCCAGGATTCGATGACTGTAGTACGGAGCCTATGATCATCGGGAATGAATACAGCCCTATGTTCTGAATCCAGAATATCACGGCGTATGCTGAACCGAGAAGTTTACCGTCTACGAGCTTCGGTACTGAAGGCCATAGTGCGGCAGGAACCAGTGAGAATGATATTCCGAGCAAAATGATGCCTGCGTATGCTATTAAGGTTGATTGCGTTGCCGGCAGAAGGAGCGCGAAAGAAAGATGGCATACTATCATCAGGATGGCTCCGAGCATTAGCATGGATGCACCTTTGCCTTTTCTGTCCAAATAGTTCCCGAGCAGAGGTGTAATGGCTGCCGCTCCAAGAGGAAATACGAAGAATATGCGTCCTGCCTGTTCGGCTGTGTATCCAAGGTTGCACTGCAGCATGTTTATCGCATATTTCTGGAACGGGAAAATTGCCGAATAATAGAGTACGCACAGCAGTGCCACTATCCAGAATACCTTTGAAGAGAAAATTTTTCCGAGATCACTGACTTTGAACGGATCGTCCTTTTCTTCATCGTTCGTTCCGAGTTGTACTTCCAGTTTCTTGTCCATGAATGCATAGACGATGAATGAAATCAGTCCTATTATTAACAGTATTACCGCAATTGCAACCGGTCTTGAAACGTCTACAGGATTCATCGTTGCCAATACCGGAGAGCCGAGTACCACAACTGCCACGCCTATTCTGGCAATTGCCATTTCAACGCCCATAGCCAGTGCCAGTTCCTTCCCTTTGAACCATTTCACTATGCCTCTTGAAACCGTGATCCCAGCCATTTCAACTCCGCAGCCGTATATCATGAATCCTATTGCTGAAAGTTTGGCTGATGCAGGCATGCCTTCGAAGAATGGAGTTATGTTCCACCATTCGGAAGGAAGATTGAAATTGTTGGTCATGAAAGTTTCCATGCTGCTGCCTGCAAATGCTGGAGATACGGCATAGTAGTTTATTGCAGCACCTGCTACCATAACCGCACCGGAGAGAATGGCTGTAAACCGCACTCCCATTTTGTCAAGTATGATTCCTGCAAAGATGAGGAAGAATACAAATACGTTCAGGAATGTTTCCGAACCGGCGTATCTGCCGTAGGCTGCAGGATCCCATCCCCTTTCCGTCTGCAGAAGTTCCTGAAGAGGTGACAATATATCCATGAAGATATATCCGAAGAACATTGCCGATGCAAGAAGAACAAGTGCCGTCCATCTTGCAGCAGCCGAGTCACGAAGTGTTTTTTGAATTTTTTCTGTCATATGTTTTTATTTTATAGTTATTTCCAGTCTGCAGCGGTTATAAAACGGGCCGCCAAATCATAATTATGTTTCAAATATAGCGAGTAAGCGAGGGCAGAGCAAATTTATTTGCTATGCCGAGCGTGAGCTATAAATGGCCGCGTAGCGGACAAATATATAAAATAAATGTAATTATTACTTTCATTTACGTTTATTTTATGGTATATTTGTAGGAAACAGAATTATGATGCTATGAAAAATTCAATTCTAATTTCTCTTGTTCCACTTATGTTTTTCTCTAATATGTCCGAAGGCACAGCCGCCGATTCCGGAGTGTCGTTTGAACTGTCCAGATTTCTCGGCAAATGGTATGAGATTGCCAGATTCGATCACAGTTTTGAAAGGGGAATGGACAATGTTACGGCCGAGTACTCCATGAAAGAGGACGGAACGATAAAGGTTCTGAATTCAGGAATAAGATCCGGCAAACTGAAGACTGCGGAAGGCAAGGCAAGGCTCGTTGATCCTGCAGATCCTAAAAGACTTGAGGTGTCGTTTTTCCTGTGGTTCTATACGCCTTATATAATAATGGACATAGCTGACGATTATTCCTATGCACTCATTGGCAGCAAGTCCGACAAATATCTGTGGATTCTCAGCAGAAAACCGGTCATGGATGCAGCGGATTTGGAATCGGTTAAGAAAAAGGCATCTGACCTCGGTTATGATATCCGGAAATTGATAATGGTCAAGCAGACGGAAAACAGGTGATTGACCGTCACGAAAATAAATTTACAAACATCTTAAACAATTAATTATGGCAAGAACGATAACCTTCAATGAGTTGCGTAGAATCAAGGATTCGCTGCCTCACGGATCAATGCAGAAAATAGCGGACGAGCTTGGTGTTGATGCCGATATGGTCAGAAATTATTTCGGCGGAGATCATTATGACGGAGGCAAGTGTGCGGGCATGCATATTGAATCCGGTCCGGAAGGCGGTCTGGTAAGGCTTGATGATACTGCAATACTTGATAAGGCTTTGGAATATATCAAGTCAGAATAGAAAATACATATATAATGGCGTTTACTCAGGCGGTCATATGTTGAAATGCATGTGGCTGCCTGTTTCATTTTTTAATGTTTTATTGTTTGAATAATTAAATTTTTTTATAAATTTGCTTGGGGACGAAATTGGCTATGAAAAAAATTGTTTCAGCAATATTGCTTTTTATGATCATGTGTCAGTATATGATCGGATGTATGGGGCTAACCATGCATCATTGTTGCTGTAACAGAATGTATCACGTCATGACTTCCGTAGAGGAAGCATATCTCCCGTATCATATTCATAATTGTGAGAAAAGATCCAAGGAGTACAAGGAATGCAAGGTGCCTACCTTCAGACAGATGAAATGCTGTTTTACGAAATCGTTCGTTATGGATGACGAGCACGGGGCACAGGACATAGTGGATCATGTTGATGTATTCCAGTTCGTCTATGATCTGTTGAACAGTTGTTATCTTTTTACTGAGAAGGATATTTTCCGTGACAGAATGGTTTTCCTTGTCGGAAAATACCGGCATCGGACCAGTGCGGCAGATCGCTTCGTATCGTATGTAGATTATAATATTTGTCTTAGAATTTGATTCATAACAGTCAGTTTTTTGTCGGCAATATAGATATATATATATGTCGTGATGGCGTATTGTGTGTTTATTTACCTACACTACAGCTTAACTGAAATTACTGTTATGAAAAAATATTTATGTTTGGTCGCGATTTTATTGCCGCTGGCCTTGTGGGGTCAGAAGCGTGCAATATCCATTGATGATTACGGACAATGGAAAACCATCGGCGGTTTCCGGATGACGGATAACGGCCGTTTTATCTCCTGTCATGCGGATGCTGCAGCAGGAAATGATACCTTGTATCTTGTCGATACAAGAAAAAACAATGAAGTATATAAGTACGGACGGGCTTCCTCTCCTTCTTTTTCTCCGGAGAACCGTTATTTTACATTTGTTGTCAAACCTCCTTTTGAAAAAGAGCGGAAAGGGAAAAAGAAGGAGTCTTCAGTGGACACATTATGTATACTGGATCTTTCTTCTTTCGGATTACTTTCTATTCCCGGAGCGGCTTCTGTCGAGTTTCCGGAAAAATCGGACCGGTTTGTTTCGTTCAGAATGCCGAAGAACAAGAACCGGAAAAAATCGTTTTCCGTTATACGGGACATGGTTACCGGAGTATGCGATACGTTATATGATAAATCCAATCTGACATTCAGTCCGGACGGTTCTCTGTATATTTTTTCTGATGACTCTACATTGTTCTCGAGGAATCTTGCAACCGGTTTAACCGATACGCTTCTCAGTGTATCCGGTAAGGCAGATATAAGGTCGGTGACATTTTCTGAAGATGGAAGCATGTTCGTATTTTATGCAAATACGAATCCGGAACTCCGGTCTGATGCCAATGTGGAGATATTCTGCTATGATGTGAACGGGAACGGATTGCGTAAAGTTGTTTCCAACAATGTAAAAGGTCTTGAAGAAGATTGGAAAATAAGCCGGAACAGAGCTTTGCATATAAGTGATGACAATTCCACCTTGTTTTTCGGCGTAGGCAGACTGATGCCTGTAAAGGATTCTACTGCAGACGAGATTGCGTCTCTTGATATCTGGCACTATGCAGAAGATCTTCCTCAGACAATACAGCTTCAGAATGTAGAACGTTCCAAGAGGAAATCATATCTGTCCTGTATTTCATTGAAGGAAGAAGATGCTGAAATGAAAATGCTTGCAAGACCGGGTTACAGTGTCGTAAGTGTGCCTGACAATTTCAATGCATCATGGGGGTATTGTCTTTCTGATGAAAAGTATCTGCTTCAGTCCCAATGGAATGCAAATCCTGAAAATGATCTTTACATAGTAGACCTGCATGACGGAAGTTCTTCCAAAATTGTAGACGGCGGGTTTTTCTATTCATTTTCCGCATCTCCAGGCGGAAGATATCTTACATGGTACGATCCGTCCGACGGAAGATGGTATTGCTATGATCATAAGGATAACGGGATATCGGTTATTTCGGGAGGCATAGAATCGGACTTTTCAAAAAGATTACATGATACTCCGCAGATGGCATTCCCGTATGGAGACGGCGGTTGGTTCGAAAACGATGAGATATTCATGATTTACGATGAGTTCGATGTCTGGGCTGTTGATCCGGAGGGAATGGAAAAACCATACAGACTGACGCAGGGGAGAGAGTCCGGACTGGTATTCAGGGTTCTCAGAGTGGACCAGATGCAATATCCTGCAGGTACGCCGGGTATTACTGTCAGACCGCTTTCGAAAAAGGAACCTTTATATTATACGTCATTCAATGTCAAAACCAAGGGAAACGGTTACTGGAAAGGAAGCTTCAGAAAAGGGAACAGTGCCAGGATCAAGCCTTTGATAATGGAAGATGACTATTCTCTCGGATACTTTTTCAAGGCAAAGGATTCGGATATCATATCTTTTGTCAGGAGTTCTTTCTCTGAAAGTCCGGATTTGTATATAACAAAAGATTATTTCAAGACGTATGAGCGTGTGACTGATATTAATCCTCAGCAGTCCGGCTTTATATGGGGTACATGTGAACTTGTAAACTGGAAAGCATGGGACGGACGTAATGTTGAAGGCCTTCTGTACAAGCCTGAAAATTTTGACCCGAAAGAAAAGTATCCGATGATAACATATTTTTATGAAAAGAGATCCGATCTCAAAAATACTTATATAAATCCGGCCTTGAGTGCTTCTACAATAAATATAACACATTGTGTAAGCAACGGATATCTGGTATTCATGCCTGATATCCATTATGAAACCGGACATCCAGGGAAAAGTGCCATGAACTGTATAGTCTCTGGAGTCGAGTATCTGTGCGGATTCCCGTGGGTGGATAAGGAAAATCTCGGTATACAGGGTCAGAGTTGGGGAGGTTACCAGACTGCATATATCGTAACGCAGACGGATCTTTTCAAGGCTGCGTGTGCCGGTGCCCCTGTTTCGAATATGACCAGTGCATATGGAGGTGTACGCTGGGGGTCCGGACAAATAAGGCAATTCCAGTATGAACATACCCAGAGTCGAATTGGAAAAAGCCTCTGGGATGAAGGAGGACTGGAACTTTATATTGAGAATTCGCCTTTGTTCCATCTGGACAGAATGAATACTCCGCTTCTTGTTTTATGCAATGATGCAGACGGAGCTGTGCCGTGGTATCAGGGTATTGAACTGATTACTGCAATGAGAAGGCTCGGGAAGGTGGGTTGGATGCTGCAGTACAACAAGGAACAGCATAATCTCGTAAAGGATATAAACAAGAAGGACTTCTCCATAAGGTTGTATCAGTTCTTTGATCATTACCTGAAGGGGGCTCCCATACCTGTATGGATGAAAAACGGGGTGCCTGCTCATATGAAGGGAATATCATCGGGCCTTGAATATTAGAATATACCTATAACAGGGTATATATATCATTATGCCGGATTCTAATTTTGTGTCCGGTTTGCAAACCTATAAATTTTATTATATGAAAAAAACTGTATTAGTGTCACTTTTTGCGGCATTTTTGATGCTGACATTCTCATGTGTGAATAATGGAAAGCCTTCAGTGGCTGTAGTAATAGATTCTGAGTCTTACGGAAAATCAACTGCAAGTGTCGACAATTATGTGGCGTCGATGAAACTCGACGGGAGGAACGGGTTACTGATCATAGCGGACGGCATGACACCCGAAACGATAAGGGATACATTGAGGTTCTATTATGAAAATGCAAATCTTGAGGGTGCAGTATTTATAGGAAACATTCCCGTACCCATGATAAGGGATGCACAGCACCTGACAACTGCGTTCAAGATGGATCAGAACAGAGACTGGAAAGAGTCTTCCGTACCTTCCGACAGATATTATGACGATTTTGATCTGAAATTCGATTTTCTCAAGCAGGACGGCGATATTCCGTTGTATTATTACTATTCCCTGAGAGCGGATTCTCCGCAATATATAGAGTCTGACATATATAGCGGAAGGATAAAACCGTGCGGGGACCAGTCCTTGTCCGATTATCTGGACAAGACCGTAGAATGGAAAAAGAACAGGAAAACGATGAACTATGTATTTCATTTTGCCGGACATGGATATAACTCGGAATCCATGACTGCCAGAATAGACGAATCTACAGCGTTAAGAGAACATTTTCCGTTTCTTGAAGACAGGGTTGGCGCAAGACTTGAGTATATAGACTATACTTTTGACGATTATGTAAGATATCGTTTGTTTTCAGCACTCTCCGACCCTTCGATGGATATTGCCATACTGCATCATCACGGCTCCGAGGATACACAATATCTGAACGGAACCCCGATAACCTCCGATCCCAAGAGATGGCTTGAACTTTCAAGAAATTTCTTCAGATCAAAGGCAAGGGATGCCAGGGACTTCAATGCTGCAGTCAGGTACTATTCGGAAAATTATGATGTGCCAAAACATTGGATATCGGATGCATTTGATCCTGTAAAAGCCAAAGAGGACAGCATACACGCTGCTTCGATGGACATGACGATAAAAGATATGGAGGGTTATGTGTCCGGTTCCAAAATCGTGATTCTGGATGCATGTTTTAACGGTTCCTTCCATACTGATGACTATATTGCAGCATATCATATATTCAATCCCGGTTCTACTGTTGCCGTAAAGGCAAACAGTGTAAATACCCTTCAGGATACATGGACTACGGAACTGGCAGGCATTCTGAATTATGGCGTATCCATCGGCAACTGGACCAAACTGCAGTATACTTTGGAATCGCATGTCATAGGTGACCCTACATTTTCGTTTGCGCCCGAGAATAATGCTGATATTTCATCTGATATCTTCAATAAGAGAGATGACGTTGCTTTCTGGAAAAAGATGCTCGGAAATGAGGTTGATGAGATAAGAGCTCTTTCGATCAAAATGTTATGGCGTGCCGGGGCGATATCCACTGAAAAGTTATTGGAGATACAGAAGACAGACAAGTCCCGGATTGTAAGGCTTGAGGCATTCATGACAATCAAAAGGCTTGCTGCAGATAATCTTCCGGAGTCCATAATACTTGCACTTGGAGATGATTATGAGTTGACTCAGAGAATGGCTGCGATTACTGCAGCTGAAAACGGTGCACCCGAACTGGCAGATGCCGTGGCAAGAATCTATAGCGATCCGACCACCGGAAGCCGTGTCCAGTTCCAGCTGCAGTCTGCGCTTGCACAGTTCGATCCGGAAATAATGAAATCTGCTTTTGAAAATAACAGAAAGTACAATAAAACATGGCCTCTCGATAATGATTACCAAAGACTTTTATCAAGAATAGAAAAGAATTACGAATATAATCTGAACAAATTCAAAGGCCTTGCAGAAAACAATGTAACGAAGAAAGAAAAGAAATTTACAATAAAGGCCGAAAGAAACAATACGTCTGTGAGTGCATTGGACTATCTGTTTGAACTGATAAACGGTTCGGATGACAAGGATTTGAGACTTATTGCCGTGGAAACTCTTGGCTGGTATACGCATTCCTGCCGCAGAGAGGAGATACTGGATTTTCTTGATTCCATCTCTCCCAGAGAGAAAGATACAGCTGTGAAAAATGAAATATTGAAATCAAAGAACAGACTTACAACCTATTAATTATTCTGCATATGAAAAAGATTATTTCTCTGATGCTTATGCTGGTTGCATACTTTGCATCTTTTGCTCAGAATACTTCTTCCGGGGGAGCGAGAGCCACTATAGAAGGAGTAGTCTATGAAGAGAAACTGGACGGCAGACCTATTGAGTTTGCTGTAGTCAAGCTGTCTCCATCCGGAGATTATACTACGACCGATGCACACGGTAAATTCAGATTCGATAATGTCGATCTTGGCAAGAGTACAATAACTCTGCAGTTTATCGGAATGACGACAATTGATACACTAGTCAGTGTTTCTGTTGCTGGCAAGGTATACAGAATGGAGTTTGTTATGCATAGTGCGGACTTCAGACTGGATGATGTCGTGGTAACGGCTTCGCCTAACAAGGCCGGCAGTTCTACTTCTTCCAATATTTCCAGGCAGGCGATGGACCATTTGCAGACAAGTTCATTGAGTGACCTGATGTCTCTGTTGCCGGGAGTTGCCTTTTCCAATTCGGATCTAAGTACAGCCAATGTGATAACTCTCAGAACTTTGGGGGCAGGCGGATCTACGGAAATGAACAGTCTCGGTACATCTGTGATTGTTGATGGCGCACCTGTTTCGAACAATGCCAATTTCCAGACCCTTGCGCCTGTCATTTCCGGTTCTGTAGAAGCGGTAGGAGGTGGCGCTTCCGCATCTTCAGGTGTCGACATAAGATCGATAGCTACGGATAATATAGAATCTGTGGAGATTATAAGGGGAATACCTTCAGTCGAATATGGTGATTTGACTTCAGGTGCCGTGATAATAAATTCAAAGGCCGGAAGACAGCCTTTGAGCATAAGGGTGAAAATCAATCCAAAAACATATCAGGCATCTATTTCAAAAGGTTTCTCTCTGGGAGAGAAAGCAGGAAATCTCAATCTCAGCGGAGACTATGCATATAACACTACAAAATTGACAGAGGCTTATGCTTATTATCAAAGGCTGAATTTCAAGGCTTTGTATTCGAAGAATTTTCTTGGTAATCTGAATACGAATACATCTCTGGATTTCACATATGGAAACGATACGAGAAAAATGAATCCTGATGATTTGAGATCCAGGTACAGTACAGGTGCCGAAAATATAGGTTTCAGATTTACCACGAACGGTATTGCCACTATAAACTGGGGCTGGTTCAAATCCATACGTTACAACGCATCGTTCAGTTATACCGACAAACATTCTTTCCAGGAAGAGCTTCTCGAGAATGCATTCGCGCCTTATTTCATGTCTACGACAGACGGAGCGATACTCTCCAATATCTCCGGCCAGAAGGTATATGATACGGATGGCAATGAAATCACGAATATTTCAGCTGCAGACATGACTAATTATGCCACATATTTGCCGAATGAGTATTTCAGCAGGTACGATATTTACGGAAAGGAACTTAATGCTTATGCTAAAGTGGTTGCCAATTTCAGCAAGAGATGGGGCAACATCACGAACAGAATAATTGTCGGTGCGGATTACAAGATGGACGGAAACAACGGTAAAGGGCAGGTTTACGATCCTGCGACTCCTCCGTACAGGCCTGCGTCGGGTTCGAATTCGGCATACAGGCCGATGACATATTCCGATATTCCGTTCCTGCATCAGTTCGGCGCTTTTATCGAAGATTCTTATCAGCATGATTTCGGCAAGGGTTTCCTGTTCAACCTTACTGCCGGTCTGAGGTATGACAATGTAAATTCGAAGAGCGTTCTTGCTCCGAGGATAAATGCCTCAATGGATGTTGTTCCCGAAATATTGACTCTCAGAGGGGGGTACGGTATAACAGCAAAGGCTCCGACGGCAATGTATCTGTATCCGGACAATGCATATTTCGATTTCGTTAATTTCAATACGCTCGGTGATGAGAGTATTCCTGTTTCACAGCAACTGCTTGTGGGTACTACACGCGTATTCAGTACGGAGAATCCGGATCTGGAAATAGCCACTAACAGAAAGATAGAATTAGGTTTGGATTTAAAGGTCCACAGATACAGATTGTCCGTAACGGCATATGACGAACTGATGGAAAACGGTTACGAACTGGGACGTAGTCTGGACTGCTTCAAACTTATAAAATACAATGTATACAGGGCTGATTCATATCCTGAGGCAGGTATTCCATCATTGACTCTTGACAGAACGCATAACATATTCGTCTCCTATTATACTCCTATGAATACTTCGTATTCGAGAGACAGGGGAATCGAGTATGAACTTGATCTCGGAAGATTCGATGCAATAAGGACTTCCGTAAATCTTAGCGGTGCATGGATGAAAGGAATGGGAAAATCGGGCAACTATTCATACAGTACTGCTAAAAACGGTAATGAACTGGAGAGAAATATCGGTGTATATGAACCTGGAGTGACACAATACTGGAGAGAAAGATTGATTTCCACCCTCAGAATCACCCACAATATTCCTAAGATAGGTTTTGTAGTGACTCTTACCACGCAGGTGAACTGGATGGACAAGACTTGGACAGAATATGGAATGGATGACATGTTCATTAAATATATTTCATATAAGGATGGAAAGGTTTATGATTTTGATCCTGCAATGAAAGATGATCCTGAATTCGCATATCTTTTCCCGGCCCTGAATGACAACAGGTTTATTGCGGAATCATATTTCCCTACCGTATTGTTCAATCTGCAGCTGACTAAGGAAATCAGCGATGTAGTTACCGCCTCGTTTTATGTAAACAACATTTTCTCAAGCAGACCTCTATATGAAAGCAAGAAAAATCCCGGTTCATTTACTGAACTAGGAATTCCAATCTATTTCGGATTTGATCTGAAAGTGAATATCAAGTAGATGTCCGTCAATCAAAAATATTATCTTATGAAAAAATATTATTATAGCATATTGTCACTGGTATTGCTTGCTTCTTGTCAGCAATTCAGCGATGTGAAGAGTATCGGCAAGGTAGAACCTCTTTCCGTCAATTTGAAATTGAATGTTGTTGTAAAGGATGGGGTACCTGCACCAGAAGAATATACAGTGAAACTGATCAATTATAATGATAAGTTTCAGGTGGAAAAGAAAGTATCGGCTGACCAGACTGAATTTTCCGTATCCGATATAGTACCGGGAATATATACCGTATCGGTTTCCGGTGAATCCGTAACACAGGATTTTACCTACAATTTCAACGGTAATGTGGTAAATACGGGAATTGTGGAAAACGGGAAGAACATTACCGTAGATATTGCTGCATCAAGATCCGGTAACCTGGTTATAAAGGAGATTTTCTATTGCGGTTCAAGGACACCGAGCGGCGGCTCGTATTTCAGGGATCAGTTCTATGAAATATATAACAACAGCGAATCTGTGGTATATGTGGACGGACTCTGTTTCGGCAACATGCTTCCTATGACAGCTACGGCTTCATTACCTGTATGGGACGTTGAGAACGCTGATTCATACGTCTATTTCCAGACCATATGGCAGGTCCCCGGAGACGGTGACGATTATCCCGTGGCTCCTGGAGAATCAATAATAATCGCGCAGATGGCGGACAACCACCAGCAGGAACATCTAAACCCTACATCTCCTGTAAATCTGATTTCCGCAGAATTCGAGACATTGATAAATACGACATCGCTTATAAAAGATAATCCGGCTATCAATATGAAGGTCGCCTTTGCACCTTCCCTGACTGCTCAATGGCTTGTAACCGTGTTCGGAGGCGCGTATGCGATGTTCTTCCCGTCTGAAAAGATAGACCCGAATACTTATGTAACCCCTGTCGGTACTAAGCAGAAAGCCAAGAATATTCCTATCGATGATATAATCGATGCTGTCGAATTAGTCAATGACGAAACGAAAATGAAACTGAAGAGGGTGCCGGCAGTCCTTGATGCCGGTGCGATATATGTCTCAGGGTCATATGTGTCAGAAAGCGTGTGCAGGAAAATAAAGGAGACAAAGGATGACGGACGTGTGATATTCATGGATACGAACAATACATCGGAAGATTTCGAGGTGATGACCACTCCGCAGATAAGACGCTACGGTTCCAAGATTCCTTCATGGAATACATGGGCAAAATAGAGTATTAACAGTAATGAATTGTATATCATGTTAAAATATATAACACTATTTTCAGCAGTGCTGGCTTCTACCGGCCTTATAGCACAAGGGGTTTCAAATGCGCCTTATTCAGCGGAAATTGAACTTTCCAAGGCGAAATCGCTGTGGCTCAACAGCAATAACGCAGCCGGACTGAATGTTACTCCTTTGATCAATCATAATGATGTCTCATTGTTCATGAATCACAATGAGGGTGACTTCAAGTTGAAGCAGGACGCTTCTCTGGAGAATACTTTCGGGTTCAATACCAATGGAGCCCTGAATGTGGACGGATATGCGTTATGGGGAGATTTCAATTTCCGTAACGTAACCATGGGAGGCTGCCAGTATAATACCATACTCGCCGAACCTGACAGGGTCATGCCTTATTATATTGCCGATCCGGTCGTGAGCGGATGGAAAAAGCAGCAATACGAGATGACGGCCAAAGTGGCTACTCCGTATATTTTCGACAGGCTCCTTCTCGGATGTACTGCCGGATACTATTCTTCGGATGCAGCCAAACAAAACGATCCGAGGTCTTCGAATTTCAATTATTCCATTTCGGTAATGCCGGCTGTCGTGTACAACTTTACGGGAGATCATTTCTTCGGCCTGAACGGGCTGTATGTAAATTATTATGAGAGTGTTTCTCCTACAAACAGCGATTTGCAGACGGACCAGAACGTATATGTCATGAAGGGTCTCGGCAATTATTCCAACGGTATAGTAGGAGGTGTAGGCGGACTAAGTACGTTCTATTATAAAATGAACAGGGTAGGGGGCGGCTTTCAGTACGGTTACAATGGTAACGTCTCTCTTCTGCTTGATCTGAACTACAATTATTCGGTTGAAGACGTCTTCCAGACACCTTCAAAACCGCAACATATGGGAACCGTTGTGCAGACTTACTGTAATGCAGCTTTCCAGTTGATGCTCGACATGGACCGTTCGGTAAACAAATTATCCTTGTTTACCGACAGCAGGAAAAGTGACGGAATAGAATATGTCCAGGTTTATGACAATACCTATGAAATACAACAGTGGGTTACGCTGGCCTCAGCCATAAAAAGTTCCTATAGCCTGAAGGGTGCCAGGGCAGATTATGTCTATTACAGGAAAAATGACAGAGGCTACAGTTGGCAGGCTGGAGCCGGAGTAGAATATACGGATTCATATGATGTGTATTATATGCCGGAATCGAAAATGTCTGCACGGAATCTGTATGCTTCCGTAAATGCCGGTTATAATTTCGCCATAAGCAAATCTTCCTTGCTGGCGAAAATTGATTGCGGTTACAATGCAAATATTTCAGGTGAATATGTATATGCGGGTCAGGATGTGGAATCTCCTGTAATTACAGATTTTTATGCTTCAGATTTGAATTACAAAACTTCAGATTTTATCAAAGCAGGTCTGTCCCTTAAGTATTCTCTTCCGATTGCAAAGAAGTACGCAGTTTATCTGTCTGCTTACGGTGCTTATCTTAAGGCATTGTCTTCATCGGTTGACATGCTGAGAACATCTGTTTCCTTAGGTTTTTCTTTTTAGAAAATAGAGTTTTATGACAAGACTATCGTTTTTAATGTTGGCAATGCTGTCAGCCCTGTCTTTGGCAGGGCAACAGCATATCCTGCAACCTCAAAAGAGGGTATCTTCCTCTTTTGCTGTTTTCGTAGATACCCCTACTTTCAACGAATGTGAGGATGAGCTTATGGCTTACAGGGATGTGCTTGCCGATGAAGGACTTTCCGTATATCTGCTTCATGCTGATTGGGAATCTCCGGAACATGTCAAGTTCTTTATCGACAAATATTACAAGGAGCAGAATCTCGAAGGTGCTGTGTTTATAGGCAATATACCTGTTGTAATGGTGCGTAAGGCACAGCATCTGACTTCCGCTTTCAAAATGAATGAACGGAATTTCCCGATGTTCGAATCATCTGTTCCCTCCGACAGGTATTATGACGATCTTGATCTGAAATTCGATTTCGTTTGCAGGGATTCGCTTCATGATAACATATATTATTATAATCTTGCAGCCGATTCGCCTCAATATCTTGCATGCGACATTTATACTGGAAGAATTAAGGCCGTTTCGGAAGGTGCTGCCGGATATGAGGAGATAAGAGCATATCTCAGAAAAGCTGTTGAAGCTCATAAGTCCGCCAATGTTCTGGACAGAGTGGTTTCATATACAGGAGAGGGATCTTTTTCCAACAGTATTATGGCATGGAAGGATGAATCGGTAACCATGAGAGAACAGATTCCTTCAGCTTTCAGGGATTCGGATGGAGCTAAATTTTATCTTTATGACATGTATCCGTATGTCAAGGATGTCGTTGTCGACGAGTTGAGAAGAAAGGATCTGGATCTGATGTTGTTTCATGAACATGGAATGCCGGAAAGGCAATATCTGTCAGTATTGCCTTCTGCAGGCGATATTGAAAGCAGGGTTTTGCAAATCCGCAGAGGAATTAATGAGGCCCTGAGAAAAAGGGACGGAAACAGGGATGAGATTGAAGCATATGAAGAAAAGATGTCAAGCATGTACGGTCTGGATTCTTCATGGTTTGTTCAATATGGTGAAAAGGCGGTCATTGAAAATGATTCACTGCTGGACAGGAGAACCGGTATTTTTACGGATGAGATATATGATATCAAACCTGAAGCAAAGGTTGTAATTTTCGATGCCTGCTATAACGGCGATTTCAGGAACAGGGATTTCATAGCCGGAAGATACATAATGTCTGAAGGCGGAACCGTAGCATGCTTTGCAAATTCAGCCAATGTCCTGCAGGACAAGTCTTCCACGGATCTTATGGGATTACTTGCCTGCGGTTTCAGAATGGGTGAATGGACAAAACACATCAATATTCTGGAATCCCACATAATAGGGGATCCCACTTTCAGGTTCGCAAAACCGGATAAGTTGCCTGAAATAAAACTCAATCAGAGGGATACCTCGTACTGGAAGGCGGTGTTTTCCCATAATCTTCCGGCAGATATAAGATCTCTTGCTCTTTATAAACTTCATGAATTGGAATATGAAAGGATGTCGGATTTCCTGTATTACGTTTATGAAAATTCCGAAGATTTCACTATGAGACTTCAGGCTCTTCATCTGTCTCCATACTATAATGACGGGAATTATGTGAAAATCCTGAAATCCGCTATGGATGATCCGTATGAGTTCATCAGGAGAAAAGCTGTTTTCTACATGGGTAAAGTGGGCCGCTCTGACTTGCTTTACGATATCGTAAGGCTCTATTTCGACGATTATTATTCCAAGAGGGTAGCATTCAATGTTTCTTTCGTGACAGACCATTTTGATTATCTTTTCCTTTCGAAGGTCTTTTATAATGAAATGAAGAAGAGGGATTACATTTATGATGACTCGCTTTTCAGAAACGAACTTGAATCCAAACTGAAGAGTTCTTCTGACATGGTAGCTGAATGCCTTTCTTCTGTTCTGGACGAATCAAGAAAGTTGGAAAGCAGACTTTTCTATATTTCGATGTTGAGAAACAAGCCGGTATCCTTTATGGTTGATGACATATTATGCAAAATAGAAGATGAAAATGCACCTTTGGAAGTAAGGGTTGCGCTGGCGGAGGCTCTCGGATGGTATGTACGTTCCTGTAAAAGGAACTATATTGCAGACTGGTGCAGATCTATTCTCGAAACGGAATCCTTGCCTGCTGAATTGTCGGAAGAACTTATCCGTACTGTCAACAGACTTGAAGTTTATTTGAGGTAATATTCGATATTTAATGTATTATTTTTTATGAAAAGGTATTTATTGCTGATTATATTGTCATTTTCCTGTATACCATTTCTTAATGCCGGAACTTTTGTGAAAGGTGGAGGCGGCAGGACTTCTTTTGCAATAATAGTGGATGACATGACATACCGGATGTGCAGGGAGCAGATTGATGAGTACAGGAGCGTTTTGCAGTCCGAGGGGTTGAATACCTGTATTATTGCAGATGAATGGAATTCGCCGGAACAGGTGAAGTCCGTAATCGAAAAATACGCTTTCAGAAAACCCGTTTTGGAAGGTGTCGTCCTTGTAGGCGATATCCCGATAGTGAGGGTAAGGAGAGGACAGCATCTTACTACGGCCTTTAAAATGAACGAACGAACTTTCCCGATGGAAGAATCTTCCGTACCTTCTGACAGGTTCTATGATGATTTTGATTTGAAATTCAGTTTCATTAAAAGAGATTCACTGAATCCGCTGATATATTATTATAATCTGTCTGAAGAAGGGGCCCAGCATATTGATTCTGATATTTATTCGGCTAGAATAAAAGTTCCGGAAAGCATGTATTCGTCAGAAGATCAGAAATATGAAATACTTTCCAATTATTTCAGGAAAGTCGTGGATGCACATAAGGTTTTCAATCCTGTTGACAATTTCATATATTTTGCCGGTCATGGTTATAATTCAGATTGCCTGACGGCATGGAGGCAGCAATATTTCATGTTCAAGGAATATTTCCCGGATTGCTATTACTCTGCGGATAATCATGAATTCATGAATTTCAGACAGTATCCTGACATGAAATACCAGCTCTTTTCGCAATTGCAGAAAGATAATACGGATATTTTCATGTTTTATGAACACGGGGCTTTCAATATACAGTATATCAATGGGGAAAGACGGACATCCTCTCTTCAGTCCTCTCTTGATGAATTGATGTATGAGATAAGGGAAGAATTCAGAAAAAGCGTAAATAATGAGAAAAGACGGAATGATCTTCTTGCATATCTGAAAGAAACCGGCATAGATGCAGGATTGTTTACTGACGAACTGTTGGAAAAATACAGAAAAGCCGATTCCGTAAAGTCCAGGAGTATAAATATTTATCAGGAAGAGCTTGCTGAATTGAATCTTGGTTCCAGGTTCGTGATGCTTAATGCTTGTTATAACGGTTCTTTTCATCGTGAAGACGGATATGTGGCCGCATATCATATTTTCAATCCCGGGAAAACGATTGTAGCACAAGGCAACACTGTCAATGTCCTGCAGGACAAATGGGCTGATGAGCTGATCGGGATGCTTGCCCTCGGCTTCAGGGTTGGACAGTGGCAGCGTGAAGTAAATACCCTTGAATCACATATGACAGGAGATCCGACATACAGATTCGTTTCCGAGGATGGAGTGGATAATTCGGTATGCATGTCAAATGCCCTTGTTTTGGAAAAAGACAATATTGATTACTGGAGCGGGCTGATGGACAGTAAATCCTGTACCGGAAGAGCTTTGGCTGTCAAAAGAATTTCCGAATTGAGAAAGGATTATTCTCATGAACTGCTGCGGATGTTCAGAAAAGAAGGATCCATTGCGGTCAAACTCCAGATTCTGGATGCAATGATGAACTATGGAAACTCCGACAGGGATAGTCTGCTTCTGCTGGCACTGAAAGACAATTCGGAACTGGTAAGAAGGCTTTCCACATATCATGCATGCAGGGTGGGCAAGGATATTTTCATAGAGCCCGTGTTAAATAATTATTTATTTCATAATGAGGCGCAGCGTGTAATTTATGCCAGCGAAACGAATCTTAAACTGTTTGACATGGAGAAAGTGCAGGAGACGGGTAACAGACTGCTTGAGGCTTCCAATCTTATGGATGTCAATTATGCTGTGGATGTATTCAACAAGTCTGTTGCAGCCCAGAAAAAGCGTTTAAAAGCAGATATCGATGTTATTTTTGACAAGTCCGCATCCTATGACAGAAGAGAGTCGGCTATTCGCGGATTGAGAAATTATCCGATGTCGCAATATGCTTCGGTTTTAGCGTCTTTCGTTGCTGATCCGTCGCAGGATGAGAATTTGAGGGTTGTGATGTGTGAGGCTTTGGGGTGGTTCAACATGTCGTTTGCAAAGGATGAAATCATTGGCATTCTCGAACCGTTGTCCGTTGATGCCACTATTTCCGGAAGATTAAGAGAGGAAGCGCTCAAGAGTTGCAAAAGGCTGAAAACAACGTCCGACATATAAAGATATGACAAAGTTCAAAAGGCTGTATCATAATGCACATTGCAGTGCGGCAGGTGCAGCCTTTTTTGTTGCCGGATGCGTGAGGAAGCGGAGATATGGATAAAATTGACGATTGACAAGGCGGCAAATACAGGAAGAGCTCCGATGAAATCTACAATGATGACAACTCCTCGTACAATTTCTGTACGGGGAGTCCCATTACATTGTAGAACGAACCGTCTATGCCGGTTATGCCTATATAGCCTATCCATTCCTGTACCCCGTAGGATCCGGCCTTATCATAAGGTTTGCATGTGTCAACATAAAATGCTATCTCTTCATCGGACAGTTTCTTGAACTTTACCATAGTGGATGAGGTAAAGCTTCGCCCTGAAGAAGCAGTGCGGATTGTTACACCAGTCAGGACTTCATGACTTTTTCCGGAGAGAAATCCGAGCATTTCAAGAGCCTCTTCACGGTTGTGCGGTTTGCCCAATATCCTGTCTTCACACAATACCATCGTATCTGCCGTTATGAGTACTTCATCCTCTTCGAGCGGTCTTGTGAAAGCATCAGCCTTTTTGCCGGAGATATATTCCGGAATATCGTGAGGCTCCATGTTTTCAGGATAGGATTCGTCGCATTCCCCGCAGAGTTCTACGGTAAACGGCACTCCGAGTCCTCCGAACAGTTCTTTTCTTCTCGGAGATGCGGATGCAAGTATGTATCTTGAATTCTTGTCAAGCATTTTTCCTTTGTCTTTACGTTTCTGGCGAATTGTTATCCGGAATAGGCTACCGGATCGAATATCCATCTGCCGTGTATTTTCATGACCTGTTCTATGACATCCCTTACACAGCCTTTTCCCCCTCCGTACGGAGATATGAAATCACAGACTTCCTTTACTTCAGGAACGGCATCGGCAGGGCATACTGCAAGTCCGCATATGTTCAGTATGCCTATATCCGGAAGGTCATCTCCCATATATACGACTTCTTCCGGTTTCAGTCCGTATTTTTCGCAGAATTCGAGGAAAACAGGTACCTTGTTGCGGGCCTTGAGATATATGTCTTCGACTCCGAGTCCCCTGAATCTTTTTTTGACCGATTCTGAACCGCCTCCGGTTATGATTGCAATCGGATATTTGTTCAGAACGGCCATCCTTATTCCGAATCCGTCCTTTGAATTGTGGGCTCTAAGAAGGTCTCCGTTGTCCGTGGCAAGAACCAGACCGTCAGTGAAAACTCCGTCCACATCGAATGCGAATGCCTTTATTTTATGCAGATATGCTTTGTAATTGGGTTTCTTTTCTTCTTTCAGAATAGCCATGTCTGTCTTTATTTGTTCTGTTGTTTGTTTTTCACATTATAATTGTCGTATATTTTTCCGGAGAGGAATTCGTATACTTCCCTGTGTTCTTCCTTGCCCAGCCTTTGGAGCAGCTCGATGTGCCGTTCCATGGTTTTGATGTCTCCGCGTCGTGCAGGACCTGTTACGGTAAGATCCGGATTCAGCATAAGGTAGAATTTCCTTACGGTTTCTATCGTAAGCGGCAGAAGAAATACCGGATTCTCTTTTGTCAGGTCATATGCAAGGCTGAGCATATAGCTGGTGAAGTTGCAGCTGAATACTGCGGCTGTATGCATCTTCAATCTTTTTTCAGACGACATGAATTTGTACTCCGCTTTCAGGTCTGTTGCTATTGAGGCCAGTATGTCTCCTGTTTCATTGTCTGAAGCTTCCAGCAGGAAGGGTACAAGTCCGAAGTCCATGCTTTTTGACTTGCTTAAAGTCATAAGGGGATACAGGACGCCGTATTTGTTGTGACCGAAATCCAGAACACTGATATCCGTTGCACCGGATGTATGGACAAGGATGGTATCGTCCGCGGCTCCTGCCTTGTGCAGCAGTTCCGCCGTGTTGCGGATAGCGTCATCCGATACAGCTATTATGGTAATGTCCGCATGCGGCAGATTTTCCATTTCGTCTGCGAATATTGTCCCTGAAATGTTTTTATTGAGCGCACGTACAAGTTTCTCTCCGTTTTCTCGGCTTCTGTTCCATACCGCCTTTATTTCATAACCTCTTTCAGCCAGTGCGAGTCCGAGTCTGAATCCCATGTTCCCGGCGCCTATTATGTTTGCGCTTTTATTCCACGATATTTTCATTATTTTCCGCATTTTTGGAAGAACCTTTTCCTTCGTACATAATGGATTTCATGTCGATGTCCTGCAGAAGGTCGGTTTTTTCTTTTATTTCTATGATGTCTTTTCCGTCCTGCAGCTTGAAGAACCTCACTTTTTCAGGCTGTTTCCGTTCGAGTACGGAACCTGTGTCGAACAGCGAGTTTCCGTTCCGGTCTTCCGTGATCCTGATGGAATATCTGCCTGCCTTGATGTAAGGGAATATAAGTGTGGTGTCCGAGGTTATAGCAAATCCCCTGATTACCTTGTCCCTTTTTTCCGTTACGAGGTCTACCAGATATCTGCCTTCAGTTCCGGTTATATTAAGGGTAAGGGAACTCAGATTGTCGTCCTTGGGTAAAGTTATCTCCTGAGCTGTACTGTCACTAGTAAAACCGTTGATATCCATGAATGTCAGATATGGAAAATAAATTCTGTAATCGTATCCTTTCATGAAGGAGGTTTTCGGACGTATGGTATATTTTCTTATGGTAAGAGAATCCTGTTCCACGGTAAAATCCATGCTGCCTGTCTGCTGCCTCGGTGTTGTATATGTGAAAATTATCGAATCCTTTCTGAATTCCTTGAGAGGCGAATCGAATTCAAGCCTTATGCCGTATTGTTCGACCATGTCCGGTTCAGCCGAAAGTTTGAATTTGAGAAGGTCTTCCCTCGGTTCGTCCTTGTCTTTTTTTTCGAATTTTTTCCTGCCGTCATCATTTTTTCTCATTTCTTTAGGCAGGATGAATCTTAAGGTATCGAGTTTAGGAGACAGATTGTTGAGAGTGTCGGTAGCGAGATATTTCATTCCCATGAAAAGAGTGTCCGGTATCGTACCCTGATTGTCCAGCCATATTGACAGGCTGTCTCCGGTGCTGTTGAATTCCCTTATGATTTTTGTATCGGCAAGATCCTTGAACCAGATGGTGTCTATTACTGCATCCGGAGCCGAAAATTTGACGTACATCGATCTTGCTCCGCTTCTTTTGTAATCCCTGAGAAACTGGACGGGAGATATTTCCATGAACGTGAGAAGTTCGAATTCCTTTATTCTTGAAAGGCATTTCAATGTGTCCTTTATGTCGCAGTATGCGAGTTCGGGGGAGTTGTTCCTCATTATTTTCTTCGGTATGAACATGGAGTCGAGGAAGGCGACGCTTTCCACATACGGATCGTACATGCTGTTCAGGTTCTCGTCCTTGAATGCATATACCAGATACGGTACCGGTTTGAGGTTGCGTATTATGAAATGCCCCCATTTATCGCTTACGCTTATGGCGTCAGGTAGTTTTTTGTACAATATAGAATCTGCAGGCACAATGGAGGTGTCCTTCCTGTAGAATGCGATTGTTACCTTTTCCTCAGGGTACAATGTCTGGGAATTTAGAACGCTTCCGGTGCAGAACATTGAATCGAGTTCATTTCCCGTAGAAAACGGAAATGAATATGCAGGAAAAATATTCCCTTCGTTGTTGTCCGTTATGGATTCTCCGAAGTTGATATTATATGTCTTTGCCGAATCCAGAGGTTCTTCAAATGTCACTATTACGTATTTCCCCTTTATTTTCAGTTGAGGCTTCTTTTTCTGGGGAGGGGAGAGGAAAACGTTGGAATTGGGGTCTTTGAGAACCACGTACTCGTCGAACCTGAACTCCAGTCTGGTCTTTACCGCAGGAACACCTGTGGATGCCGAATCCGGGAATGTGGAGATTATGACGGGCGGAATGGTATCTTTCGGTCCCCCGCTCGGAGGTGTGGACGTATTCGCACATGAATTGCTGAAAAGCATATATACGATAACGGCTGCTGTAAGGACGTATCTTATCTGCTTCCCTGATTTCCTGATGTTCATTTTTACTTGTTTTGTCATTAAGCGCATTTGTTTATACGATCTGGCTGACAGTCGTATCTTCATTGTTGATTTCCGCACGGACCACGTTTACGATGCTCTTGATCTTCTTTATATTGCTTATGAGGTTGTTGAGGTCGTCCGTACTGTGGACATACAGATCTATATATCCTTCAAATATTCCGTCATGGGTTTCGACGAATATTTTCCTTATGTTTACGCTGTAGTCCAGGGTTATGCATTTTGTAAGATCGTTTAGAAGACCTATGCGGTCTATCCCCCTTATGTTTATGCGGGCAAGGAATGAAAGGATCGTATGCTTGCTCCATTTTGCCTTGACAATCTTGTCTCCCTGCATCGAAGCCAGAGTGGTGGCGGTAGGGCAGTTCATTTTATGCACTACAACCCCTCCGTCTTCAATAAAACCTATGACAGGGTCGCCGGGTATGGGGTTGCAACAGTCAGCCACCCTGTATGACAGTGTCTTGTCTACAGGATTCTCTTCCAGAAGATAATCCTTTTTCTTGTCCGGTATTTTTGATTGACTGTCCTTTTTGTCCTCCTTTTCACCGCTCCCTGATTTCTCATCGTTCTGGGAATTACCGGTGATTTTTGAGAATGAGAGGTTCCAGTATTTTACGAACTTGTTCTCGCTGTTTTTCTTTAGAACCTTTTCAAGGTCCTTGAGATCTATGATGTTCGTGCCTATCTTGCCGTAAAGTTCGTCCTTGTTGGCGGTCTTGTATGCCGTCATGAGCTTGTTTATCACTCTTGCCTGAAGCTGTATGCCCATTTCGGCAAGTTTATCTTCAAGAATCTTCATTCCGGTGCGTATGCTGTTTCTTGCATCTGCCTTCAGATATTCGTATATGAGGTTCTTGGCTTTGCTGGTGGTTACGAACTGCAGCCATTCCCTTTGCGGCCTCTGTGACTCGGCGGTGATTATTTCCACCTGATCTCCGTTTTTGAGGACATGTGACAGTGGTACGAGTTTGAGGTTTACTTTAGCGGCTATGGCCTTGTTGCCTATTTCGCTGTGTATGCTGTATGCGAAGTCCAGTGCAGTGGCACCTTTCGGAATTGATCTGGATTCTCCTTTGGGCGTGAATACATACATTTCCGGAATGAGGAGGCCTGCATGGAATTTGTCAAGGAATTCAAGTGCATTCACATCCGGATTGGCAAGTACCTCTCTGACTACTTCGAACCATTTGTCCATATCGTTTTCATTGTTGTCCTTGCCGCCTTTTTTGTATGCCCAGTGTGCCGCGACTCCCTTTTCCGCTATGTCGTTCATCCTTACGCTTCTGATCTGGACTTCCACCCAGCTTCCGGAAGGTCCCATAACAGTACAATGCAGTGCTTCATAGCCGTTAGGCTTCGGCGTGCTTATCCAGTCCCTGAGTCTGTTTGTCTTTGACAGATATTTTTCAGTTATAAGGGAATAGATATGCCAGCACTGGAAGCGTTCCGTTTCACCCTCCTTGGGCTCGAAGATTATCCTCACGGCATAAATATCGTAAATCTGTTCGAATGTCACTCCCTTGGTCTTCATCTTATGCCAGATGGAGTAGTGGGTTTTTGTACGTTTGTTTATGGTGAAGGTATATCCGGCATCGGTCAGACTCTTTGATATAGGTTCGATGAACTGATCTATCGCACATCCTCTTTCTTCTATTACATGCTTGAGTTTTTCGTCTATGATCTTGTAGTCGTCAGGTTCGCAGTATTTGAGCCATATGTTTTCAAGTTCGGATTTCAGACTGTAAAGTCCGAGTCTGTGTGCAAGCGGTACGAATATATACATCGTTTCACTCAGGATCTTGGCTCTCTTATGTTCGGGCATGTACTGTATTGTCCTTACATTGTGCAGCCTGTCGGCAAGTTTTATGAGAATTACCCTGACATCGTCGTTGAGCGTTAGCAGGATTCTCTTGAAGTTCTCGGCCTGTATGGTAGTTTCGTACTGGTTACCTTCGCTGTTCTCGTTATGGGTAGTGTCTATTGTATGCTTTATTTTTGTCAGACCGTCCACAAGAGAAGCAATCTTGTCACCGAAAAGCCTCTGTATGTCTTCTACAGTATAGTCCGTGTCTTCGACGACATCATGAAGCAGTGCGGCTACAATAGACTTGTAACCGAGTCCTATTTCCGTGACCACTATCTTTGCAACGGCAATAGGATGCAGGATATACGGTTCCCCGGATCTTCTCCTTACTCCTTTGTGGGCCTCATTTGCAAACTCGAAAGCCTTCAGGACGGTTTCGTATTCTTTCTGGTTGGCGCAGCGTTTAAGGCTGGCAAGTCTCAAGCCTTCGAATTCCCTGTTTATAAGGTCGATGTCTTCCTGTGTGAACATAGTCCGAAATTTTTAGGTTCTAGTAAAGCATGTCTCTTTTTCCTTCTCTTATCTTGGAAAGCTTGACCTTGACGGCATCTCTCCTCGAACTGTCCTTCATCTTCTCCAATTCTCTTTCAATGAGGGCATATCCGTCTTTCCTGGTTTCTTCAGATGCGTAGTCTTCAAGATATTCCGCAAGGGTAAGGATGGCGTTCGGAGTACAGAAATTGCCTATGAATCCAGGTATGGCGAATTCCATGAAGTGTTCTCCGGTTCTTCCAAGTCTGTAGCATGAGGTGCAGAAGCTCGGTATGAAATCCTTGTTCATCAGCCACCTTATCACACTGTCGAGTTCCCTTGTGTCACCGACCATGAACTGTTCCCTGCTTATGTCCTGACTGCCGTCCTTTTCCTTGCTGTATGCACCTATCTCAAGTCTTGTTCCGGCATCAATCTGCGATACTCCGAATTCCATCACCTCGTTTCTTATGGCTTCACTTTCTCTTGCTGTCATTATGAGTCCGGTGTACGGTACGGCAAGTCTGAGTACTGCTACAAGCTGTTTGAATTCTTCATCCGAAACGAAGTGGAAATCTTTTCTGTCAAGACCGTTGGCCGGCTGTATCCTCGGAAAACTTATAGTGTGAGGTCCGACTCCGTAGGTTTTCTGCAGATGTATGGCATGCGAAACAAGTCCCAATACCTCGAATCTCCAGTCGTACAGTCCGAACAGGGCTCCTATACCCATGTCGTCACATCCTGCCTGAAATGCTCTGTCCATTGCATTCAGTCTCCACATATAGTCCCCCTTTATGTCGTTTTCAGGATGGAACTTACGGTACGTAGCCTTGTGGTATGTTTCCTGAAACACCTGAAAAGTGCCTATTCCGGCTTCCTTAACTTTTCTGAAACCTTCTATGTCGAGAGGGGCTGCATTGATGTTTACCCTTCTTATTTCACCGTTGCCTGATTTTGTCTCATAACATGTCTTTACACATTCCGCTATGAATTCAGGAGTGTATTTAGGGTGTTCCCCGAATACAAGTATCAGCCTTTTGTGCCCTTCATTTTCAAGGCTCGTTATTTCATCGACAAGTTCCTGATGGTTGAGGGTTTTCCTGATTGTTTTGTTTCCGAGGCTTGCCCTGAATCCGCAATATTTGCAGTTGTTGACGCAGCTGTTGCCGATATACAACGGTGCAAACAGAACTATCCTGTTCCCGTAAATCGAGCGTTTTACTTCCCTGGCGGTTTCATAGAGCCTTTCAAGCCCTTCCTTTGATCTGATTGCCAGCAGCGATGCGGTTTCTTCGAGTGTCAGGGCCTGTTTGGATTTACTCTTTTCGAAAATGCGTTCTATCTCCGCTTCGTTTTCTTCCGTGTTTTCAATGAGATAAGTCAGCCTGTCATCATCAATGAAATCCACTGCGTTGTCAGACAGACTCATATCCAATTTTATATTGTTTCTTGTTGCATTGTTCATGATGCAGTTTTTTTACAGTTTTTCAATTCTTGTCATATTATTGGGCTGGTACGAGTCTACATTCTGGAATGCGTGCGAAAGTTCGGCTCCCAGAAGGATTATCCACCAGCTTGTGTTTATCCATATCAGAAAAAGCGGTATGGCTGCGAATGCTCCATATATGCTGTTCAGTCTGGATACGAACAGCTGCGTCTCGAAGTATATGTATTGTGTAGCCGTGAAGACGGCTGCAGTTACAATGGCCGCATTGAAAGCGGCTGTGAAATTGACTTTGGTATGCGGTACGTATTTGTACAGCAATGTGAAGATGCAACTTATCACTCCATAGGCTATAAGCCACAGTATGAATGTCTTTATCGAAGTCAGGTCTATTCCTGTGTCTATGGCGTCCAATGTATCCGTGAAGAGCAGGGACGTCCATAGAAATACTATTATTACAAACGGACTGAGAAGAAGTATTCCTGCATAATATGCAATCCTCTTTACGAATTTTCTCTGATTTTCCACTTTCCATATTTCGTTGAAACATCTTTCTATGCTGAGCATCAGCCAGATTACAGTCCACAGAAATACGCACAGGGATATGAATCCGTACAGCCCGTTTCGGCTCGTATTTATTATGTTCTTTGCGAATGTCAGAATCCATTCGACAACTTCTCCGTTTTCATCGAAAGCTGCCAGCATGAGATTCTCCATCCATTTGTGAAGGCCGAACCCTCCTGTAACAGCAAACAGCAGGGCTACGAGAGGTACTACCGACAAAGCGGCAAAAAAACTTAGGCTCGTGGCCTGCAACCCTATCTTGTCGGTAGATATTCCCTTTATTGTCAGGATGGAAACCTGCAGATAGCGCATGAATCTTGCCTTGACCCTGCTGATTTCAGTAAAGTCAAGTACCCAGATGTCATGCGTAAGGAATTTGCTTACCCTTTCGTAGTTTTCCCTTATTTTGTCTGCCTTTTTCAATCCTTCATGTGTTTTGCGGTTTTACCGGTCGGTATCCTGTCAGCCGAGTCTTTCCATGAATCTTACCGGGTCTATTATGTAACGTACATGGACGGCACTGCCTATCTCACCCTTGTCGTCAGATGCAATTATATTGAACGTTACCCTTTTCCCGTCAATTGAGGTGATTTCGGCTTCGGCATTTACGAGAGTCCCTGTCTTGCAGGCACGCGTGTGCCTTACGTTCATTTCTATGCCTACACTGTCCGTGTCTTCAGCTTTGAGAAGACGGTAAGCTGCCGATTCCATCAATGCAACCATTGCCGGGGTAGCGTATACTTCAAGCCCTCCGGAACCGTGTGCGATCGCCGTATCCTTGTCTGATACGGTTATGCTTTCTTTATGTTTGTCTCCTATGTTCATAAATCAGTTCCGTTATTTGATCTTTGCGGCGAATTCCTTTGCAAGCGTTTTGAATCCTGACATCTTTTCGGAATCAGGCGCTCCGAGAACCTGTACAGGTTCTCCTTCCGGTACTAGTCCCTGTTTTTCGGCGAAAGCCATGAGCGCTTTTACACCTGCACCGTTCCAGGTGGAGGATCCGAAAACTGCGAATGTCTTGTTCTTAGGCTGTGAGACACTTATTTCGTGACATAACATATGCATCATGGGGTGCATGTCGCCGTTATATGCACATGTTCCGAGAATCAGTCCCTTGTATTTCCATATCTCGCTGAGTATGAATGATACATGTGTCTTGGATACATCGTATACGCGGATGTTTTTTATACCCTCTTCGGCTATGAGTCTTGCTATTGTGTCAGCCATTTTTTCGGTATTTCCGTACATTGATGCATAGCATATTACGACACCTTCTTCCGCTTCGTTCCTGCTCCATCTGTCATAAAGTGCAAGAACCTTTGAAGGCTCCTTTCTCCATACCGGACCATGGGAAGGACAGATACATTTTACAGGTACTCCTGCCAGTTTTGCAAACGCTTTCTGCACCATGTTGCTGTATTTGCCTACGATATTCGAATAGTAACGTCTCATTTCATCTTCGTAGTATCTGTCGAAGTTTATTTCGTCGTCGAAAATACCGCCGTCCAGAGTACCGAAGCTTCCGAACGCGTCGCATGAGAACAGAATCTGTTCCGTAGTGTCATAGGTAACCATGGTTTCCGGCCAGTGTACCCACGGGGTCAGGACAAAGGTCAGTTTGTGGTGCCCAAGGTCTAGGGTTTCGCCTTCCTTTACTTCAAGGAATCTTTCTTCAGGCAATTTGTAGTAGGCTTTCAACATGGAATATGTCTTGCAGTTCGACACCACTTTTACTTCCGGATAGTTTCTTATTACCTCGCCGATCATACTTGCGTGGTCAGGCTCCATATGGTTTACTATCAGGTAGTCGAGAGGCCTGTTTTCAAGAATGCAGTTTATATTGTCGATATAGTCATCCTTTGAACCGAATTCAAGAGTGTCGATAAGTGCGGATTTTTCATCCTTTATCAGGTATGAGTTATAGGCAACTCCGTTAGGAAGAGGCCAGTTGTTCTCAAACAGATGTTTCTTCCTGTCATTTGTGCCTACATAGAATACTCTTTCTGAAATTTTAACGTTGTTCATGACTGTTATTGTTTTTTATTAATGAATATAATTCTTCTTCGGAAACCGGTTCTTTGCCCAGATCCCTGGCTTTGGCTATTTTTGCCGGCCCGCATTTTTCTCCGATAACAAATATGTCTGTTTTTGAGTTCACGGAGCTTTGTATTTTACCTCCGTTTGTTTCGATCAGGTTTTTCATCTCCTCCCTCGGTATGGAAAATGCACCTGAAATGACCACGTTCTTTCCGGAAAGCGGTCCATTGCCTGAGACTGCATTTGCGCTTTCTTCTGCAAATGTCAGTCCGTATTCCCTCAACTCCTTTATTACTTCAAGGTTCTTTACGTTGCTGAAATATTCCATTATGCTGTCGGCCAGTATTTCACCTATTTCATCGACAGCAAGCAGATCTTCCCTTGCGGCTCCGCTTAGCCTGTCTATATTCCCGAATTCCCTTGTCAGCACCTTGGCCGTAGTCTCTCCTATATGTCTTATGCCCAATGCGTACAGTACACTTGAGAAAGGTCTCTTTTTCGATTTTTCTATGCTGTCGAGAAAATTTCTTGCGGATTTTTCCTTCCATGACTCAAGTTGCAGCAACTCATTTTCTGTCAGTCTGTAGAGGTCGGAAAGTTTTCTGATGAATCCCTTTTCGTATAACTTGGCTATTGTGGATTCGCCTGCATTTATGTTCATGGCTTTCCGGCTTACAAAATGCTCGAACGATGCCTTTATCTGGGTAGGACAGCCTGTCCTGTTCGGACAATAGTGTCTGGCTTCCCCTTCCGGCTTTACCAGAGGAGTTCCGCAGTCAGGACATGTATCAGGAAATACGGGGCGTTCAGCATTATTGTCCCGCATCGAGATTTCCACACCTGTTATTTTCGGTATGATTTCTCCTCCTTTTTCCACATAAAGAAAATCGCCCATGTGAATGTCCAGAAGCCTTATCTGGTCCGCATTGTGCAGGGAGGCCCTTTTTACCGTGGTACCGGAAAGAAGTACTGGCTCCAGATTCGCTACAGGCGTTATGGCGCCGGTTCTTCCTACCTGATAATCGATTGATACAAGTTTCGTTAGCGCCCTCTCTGCCTGGAATTTGTATGCAACCGCCCACCTGGGGGATTTTGCAGTGAATCCGAGTTCTTCCTGCAATGGAATCTCATTTATCTTTATCACCATCCCGTCCGTCGGAAAATGCAGTTCGGACCTCTTTTTGTCCCACATGGATATGTATTCCATCACCCGGTTGATGTCGTCGCATCTTGACGTATATTCCGAAACCGGCAGCCCGCAGTATCTGAGCAGTTCGAGGTTCTTTTCATGGGTGTCCGATATTTCTTCTTCGGATGCTATCTGGTAAAGCGTCATTTCAAGTCCGCGCTCCTTTACGATTTCAGGATCCTGGAGTTTCAGGGATCCTGCCGCGGCATTTCTCGGATTGGCGAAAAGAGGTTCCTCTTCCTTTTCCTTCTCGATGTTGAGGCGGTCGAATGCATCATAAGGCATGTATATCTCTCCGCGGATTTCCATTAATTCAGGTATCCGTCCGAGTTTTTCCATAAGTTTTCGTGAGATGTCTTTCCGTACGGATTTTATGCCGATAATATTGTTTATGACATTATCGCCTACCTCTCCGTCTCCTCTGGTGACTGCCCTTTCAAGTTTTCCGTTGCGGTATGTGAGGGAGATTGCTGTACCGTCGAATTTCAGTTCGCATATGTAGCTGAACTTTCTGTCTTCCCCCACGCTTTTCCGTATCCTCTGATCGAATGAGTACAGTTCCTGTGCATTGTAGGTGTTAGAAAGGGAGAGCATGGGAAAAAGATGCCTTTCCCTGCGGAAGAAGCTTCCTACTCTGGCTTCACCGGTTTTGTCTCCGTTCTCCCCGGTGTATTCGCTTCCCACCATAACCGTAGGAGAGTTGCTGTCTTTGAATTCCGGATATTCCTTTTCCAGCGTCTGGAGTTCCTTCATCAGCATGTCATATTCATAATCGGATATGACAGGGGCATTGAGCACATAATAATTCCGGTTATGTGTCCTGAGCTCTTCTGAAAGAGCTTCAATCCTTTTTTTTGCCTGATTCTTTTCCATATCTATCAACCTGCAAAGATACAAATTGTAGGTGAATTTTAGAAGCAGGGAGCCTTCATTATTAAATATAATCAAAAATTATTGGCATAATAAAATGTTTTGCATGATATTTGCAAAGTTTTTTCGCCTATTTGAAAATTTTGAAGAGAAAATTATAGAAAAATGGAAAAATCAATCGTTATTTTGACAGGCGGCGGACCTGCGCCCGGAATGAACACTGTTGTAGGCAGTATTGCAAAGACTTTCATGGTGAACGGTTACAGGGTGCTCGGACTGCACGGAGGATATAAGGGTCTTTTCATGCCTAATCCGAATTATGTTGTGTTCGATTTCTCCCTGGCTGATTCTATTTTCAACAGGGGCGGTTCTTTCCTCAGAATGAGCAGGTACAAGCCTTCCGAAGAAGATTATGAAAAGAATTTCAATCTTGAGTTTTTCAAGTCGAACAACATTGAACTGCTTGTTACGGTAGGAGGCGACGATACCGCATCTACGGCCAACAAGATAACCAAGTTCATGAAACAGCACAATTACCATATAAAGAATATACATGTCCCGAAAACGATCGACAACGATATACCTCTTCCGAAGAATGCCCCGACTTTCGGTTACCATTCTGCCGCAGCAGGCGGAACAAGCATTGCTTCTACGGTATATGAAGATGCGAGGACGAGCGGAAGCTGGTTTGTTGTGGCTGCCATGGGTCGTTCTGCCGGACACCTTGCCATGGAAATAGGTGCGGCCTGCCATTATCCGATGATTGTGATACCGGAAATGTTCAACAAGACAGAGATTACTGTGGACAAGATAATAAAGCTGGCGATTTCCTCCATTCTCAAAAGAAAGCTCATGGGACTGGATTATGGTGCCATAATGGTATCTGAGGGCGTATTTCATGAACTGAATGAAGAGGATCTGATAAGTACGGGAGTGACTTTCTCATATGACGAGCACGGTCATCCGGAACTCGGGAAGATTTCGAAGGCACAGTTGTTCAATGACGTACTTGAGGTAAGGCTAAAGGAACTTGGGCTCAAGATAAAGTCTCGTCCTGTAGAAATAGGCTACGAAGTGCGCTGCGGTACTCCGATAGCATATGACCTTATGTATTGTTCCGAACTTGGGATGGGTGTTTACCAGCTATTTACCGAAGGACATTCCGGTTGTATGGTATTCATGGACCAGGAAGGCAGCATTTCACCGCTCTTCCTTGAAGATATCCAGGATCCTGCTACAGGGAAAATACCTCCGAGAGGGGTGAACATATATACTGACAAATCACAGGCAGTGTTCAGGCATCTTATGAACTATATTACCGAGAATGAATATGAGGCTGCCAAGAAATATGTCAAGAATCCTGAGGAATTCGATTTCAGGAAGATACTGAACTGGTAGACTGGTAATGAACAATCGATAAGCTATTGCGAAAAAGGTGAAATGCATCCAGGATCCCTTTGCGGAACGGGATGCATTTCCGTTTTTGTCTTATTTGTCTTTTCCTGATTTCAGTTTGGCAATCAGCCTGTCCTTTGCCTTTTCGAGCACGATTATTATGACAGACACCACAATCATGAAGATTCCCAGTGCGAGTGAAGGTGTGAACGGCTCATCAAGAAACATTATCCCGCAGAATACGGCACTAAGCGGTTCCAGCGAACCGAGAATGGATGTGATGGTGGATCCTATCGACTTTACCGCTGCAGCCAGTGCTATGCACGAAAAAGCTGTCGGAAGAAGAGCCAGAAGGGATATGTTCAGAGTGGAATTCATGTCAGGGATTTTCTGGATACCGGTGCTGAAAAACGAGTTTATCCCGCAGAAAAATGCGGTTCCTGCACACGCGAAGAACGTGATTCTGAGTCCGGACATGGAGGATATCCTGCGGTTTTTGTTAACGACTATCATGTAGGTTCCGTAACACAGACCGGAAAGCAGGGCAAGAATGACACCGAGCAGGTTGAGGCTCCCTTCTCCGTCTCCCTTGTACAGCATAAACACTCCGTATATCGCTATTGCGATGGCGAAAAGTGTCATGGGTGATATTTTTTCTCCGTAGAATATTCGCATTATCAGTGCTACGAATACCGGATACAGGAACATAATGGTTGCAGCAATCCCTCCGGAAAGATAGTTGAAACTCCAGAAAAGGAATACCGATGATCCTGTATAAATCAGCCCGAGAAGTATTATCGAAGGTATTTCACGGAGAGACGGCAGCAGTCTTTCTTTTCTGCAGGCCAGAATGATACCTATTATCAGTGCAGCAACAAGAAATCTGTAGAACAGTATTGATTCGAATCTCATCCCTGCATCCATGAGCGGAAATGTAAACAAAGGTATCATCCCGTATGTGATGGATGATATTGCTGCAGCCAGATATCCTTTTGCCTTGTTCATGATGTACGGTATTTTTTAGCGGCTGCAAACTTATAAAAACATATCTGACTATCAAAATCAGTAATTGAACCATGATTTTTCATACCCGTCATTTTTTATGCGGCAAAACTAAAATGTGCGGATATGTTCGGGAAAAATATTTCCCCGTGGCGGAAACATCCGCCTTTGAAACGGATTATCAGGAGATGAATTCCGTATGCAAGGCGGCGGATTTCCGTTTTTCCATATAGACAAGCCACATGCATATGATAGCGTATGCGGCGACATGCATGCACAGACCGGCAATCTCCGGAGCCAGCAGGTGCAGGTCCGCTCCTGCAGAATTGATTTTAATATATCCCCTTATGGCAAAGGATGAAGGAAACAGGTAAGACAGCAGTTTCCATCCTTCCGGCATGTTTGACAGAGGCCAGGAAAATCCTGACAGGAAAAGCATTATGAGGGTGAAAAACAGACAGTATACCAGTCCTGTCTCCCTGTGCCTGATGAAATAGCTGAAGACCATTGTGAACATTACGCATGCCGTAACGAATATGGTCATGAAAATCAGAAGCGGAATAAATCCGCCTTCATGCGGAATGCCGAAAATTCTCGGAACGACAGTTACAATATACAGTGCCAGTGTTGTATAAACCGAAATATATGCTAGTGACCTGCCGGCAAGTTCGCGCACCGACAGAAAAGGAGATTTCCTGTTTTCCCGCAATGTGCCGTTCATCATTGCGAGTCCGAAGAACAGTGTCTGCTGTATTATCAGCATGAAGGCTGCCGGAAGGAAGAATGTGCCGAACCCGAGTCCTTTATTGTACAGTATGTTTTCCTTGTACGGTATGACCTTGACTGGGGCTCCTACGCAATGCATCTCGTCGAGCATCACATAATTGACTGCCATTACCAGATTCTTGTAGTACATGAAACTGCTCATGTCGGCGTATGTGGAGACTGTCGTCTGCATACCTGCCGCAAGTCTGTCTGCATAATCTTCAGGAAACATTATTATGCCGTTTATCCTGCGCTCTTTCATCAGTTGCTTGGCTTCATGCAGGGAGGCGGATCTGTATATGATGTCCACTTCCTTTGTGGCATCAAGTTTTCTGCAGAAACGTCTGCTCTCCATCGATTCCGACAGGTCTACAACGGATACGGGCATGGAGTCTACCGTTTCGTTGTAATATATGTATCCGTAAAGCAGCGGATAAAGTATGCCTGCGGCAAAGAAGATTATCATCACGCCTTTGTCATGAAAGATACGCCTGCATTCCTTGAAAAAATATGATTTCATAAATGAGTCAGTTTATCGGATAATGTTGTTTTTTATATGCATTTTTCAGCCGCGGTGCAAGAATGAGCGGTGGAAGAAGGAACATGAGCATTGCCGCAATTTCCATGTATGACGCAGACAGGCCGGTGCCGTAAATGCATTCGTTCACGAATATCCGGTAATAGTGTCTCAACGGGAAAAGACAGGCAAGCCCGCGTACGGGCCCCGGCATGTATTCCACAGGAAATGTGAATCCTGCAAAGGTAAATGCAAGAATTCCCGTAAGTGCAGATATGCATACTCCGTCGCGCAGAACCGGCAGGATGGAAATTATGGTGACAGCCATCCCTTCACAGGCAAGTACAAACAGAAACATGTACAGCATCATGTTCCAGACCGATCCGTTGACGGGGTATCTCCCAATACCATAAAGCGACAGACAGCACAATGTCCCGAGTATCGTGAACATGATGGTATATGGCAGAAGTTTGCCTGTGACGACCCTGATTATCGATCCTTCTGCTTTTTCAAGAAGTGCTGATGCCTTTCTTTCCTTGAGCTCAATGCCCAGAACATAGGTAATTATGAGCAATATCGAAAGTTCGAGAACTCCAGGCAGAAGGGTGTTCTGCAGGTATATTCCGTAATTTGCATACTGGTTGCCTATCTGGTGGGTATCTATCACTATGGGCTGTATTATTCCCATAATGGCATCTTCATTCAGACCTTTTGCTCTAAGGACTTCCCTCTGTACGGCTCCAGATGCAAGATTCGCCATTGTAAGCAGTTCCTTGTAGCTTAGGGAGCCGGCTATGAGATACGATGAGTTTATGTAGAAGGAGAGTTCGGGCTGCCTGTTCGACAGAATATCCTGATAGAAATTTTCAGGCATGTTGAACAGAGCATATATCTCACCTTTCTGAAGTGCCTCGCGGGCTTCCCTGAATGTAGTGTATTCTATGCATTCCGCAGATTGCGTCGAATTTATTTCGCGTATGAACCTTCTCGAAATATAGGAGCCGTCCATATCCACTACTCCTATCGGAAGCTTTTCAGGCAGTCCCTCGCCGAACATGGTATGGAAAAAGAAACTGCAGAACACTACCGCTACCAAGGAAGAGAGTATTATAGCAGGCCTTTTCCTTATGAATTCCAGCTCCCTTACGACTATTGGTCCGGTTTTTCTGAAAATGTCCATTTTTATTTCTCCATGATAATCAAGGCGCTCATACCCGGAAGCAGACCCTCTATTTTGTTTTCAGGTACCATTTTAACTTCGAACGTTCTGGCATCGAAGTCTCCGCTTGCCTTTGTGGCACGCCAGGTGGCATATGAAGCCATAGGTCTCATATATGTTACCCTGACATTGTTTTCCCCGTTTCCGAGAGCCGGTATTCCGACCTTGAGCGTAGTTCCGTTTTTTATGTCGTACAGAAAATCTTCCCTGATGTTGAACGTAAACCACATTTCGTCCGTGTCCGTAACAGTCATTACGGGGGAGCCAGTCCCGACAAGTTCTCCGCATTTGGGAAAAATTTCCGAAACCATACCGTCCGAAGGAGATGTAAGGTAAAGTTCACTCAGATATGCCTCTACTTCCATTACAGCTCCGTTTGCCTGGTCTACAAGAGCTATTGCTGCCGCCTTGTCCTCTTCCCTTGCCCCGTTCACTGCCATGTCGTATTGGGATTTCGCCGCTGCCGTCGTTGCTTTTGCAGCCTTGTATGCGGCTTCCACCTCATCATATTTCTGTGCCGTAACTATCTTTTTTTCATAGAGCCTGCCTGTACGATCGAACGATTTTTTCATTATGTCTTCCCCTGCAAGCGCTTTCTGCCACATTTCGTAGGCTGCTGCAATCTGTTCCTGCCTTGCACCTTTGACGGCCTTGTTTCTTTGTGCTTCGGCAGCTTTTTTCACAGCCATGGCCTGAGCAAGCTTGGCCCTGACCTCAGGACTTTCTATCATGGCAAGCGTGTCTCCCTTTTTTACGAAATCCCCTTCCCTTACATATATTTTTTCCACACGTCCCGGTACTTTGCCCGAAACCCTGTATTCGGTTGCCTGAGCTTCCCCTTGCAGCACGTCTTTTGCAGGTCTGCTTGAAATCCATCCTGTTATGCAGACAATCAGAATAAGTGCCGCTATTATTGCAATACCGGACAGCAAACCGTGCCTTTCTGTTCCGTTTACCTTATTTTCCTTCATGATTAATGAATACTTTTATTTGTTTTTAATATGTTTTTGTTTGCAGATCGATGTTCGTCTGTCCCTGTGCTTTTCTGAGGGCAGATTCACCTAATTTTATTTCTATCTCTGCATCTATGCATTCAGACTTAGCCTTCATCCATGCAGTATGTGCGGCAAGCATTGTGGTCGTGTTGATTGTCCCTTCGGCAAAACCTTCGGCTGAAGCCCTCATGTTTTCTTCGGCGCTTTCAAGGTTCGATTCGGCCATCTGTTTCCTTTTTCCGGCTTCCGCAAGTTCGTTGCGTATGCTGTTGAGCTGTAGGATTATCATTTCTTTTGCGTCTTCCAGGGCATATCCTGCCGCAGTAGCTTCGGATTTGGCCTTGTTTACCTTGTTTGCGGCCTCGAATCCGTGGAAAATAGGAATGCGTATCATTATTCCGGCATTGAACATCCCGTTGAATTCATTTTTGAAACCATTGTAGAATGACGGATTGGTGACGAAATAGTTTCCCACTATGGCTATCTGCGGCATCATGTCCGCCCTCGCTATTGCTATTTTCCGTTTATATATTTCCGATGCGATGGTAAGTGAGCGTATTTCGCTTCTGTTGGCAAAAACGGTCTCATTGTCGAGATTTTCCACAGCTGTTCCGGCAGGTGCGGATTCCGAAATTTCGTCTGCCAGCGTAACCGGGGAAGCAAGGTCCATTCCGCACAATTTGCAAAGAAGCATCTTGGAAAGCGCAAGTCCGTTCCTCGCCTTAAGCAACGACATGTCCGCTTCATTGGCTTTTACTTTTATCGAGAGTTCGTCGGAGAGAGTGGCAACGCCTTCTTCAACCATGGAGCTTACATCGCTTTCCATTTTATGCAGCATGGAAGCATATTCTTCCGCCAGTTTCACTTTGTTGGCAATGGAGATTATCTGCCAGTATGTCTGGTCGACGTTGAGAACTGTCTCCTGACAGCTTGTACGGTATTGCGACTTCGCCAGCTCTTCAGCCAGTTTTGCCATCCTGTTGGAATTTACGATTTTTCCACCGGCAAATACCGGCTGTTTCAGTGTTATGGCGGCTGCGGTTACGTTGGTGATATCGAAAGTGAAGGCATTGGCAATTTCCGCACCTATCATGTTGAGAGGAGTGGCGATGTCGGCGGACGAAAGATGCTGCATGAAATACTGAAGGGTCTTGTCGGATGCCATTATTGCCAGAAAATCAGGGTCTTTCATCAGATTGCCGATATATCCTTTTATTCCTCCGTCCACAGTGCTTCCGATTTGCCTGAGGGCCTCGGACTTTCCGTTATCGATCAGAGACAGGTTTCTGCTGTTGTACATATATGTGCCGGCTGCAGAAATTTCGGGAAAGAAATACGAAGTTGCCGTTTTTCTGTCATATTCGGCGGATCTGATTCTTTCTTCCGAAACCTTGAGATTCCAATCGTTCATCAGGGCCATTTCCCTGCATTCTTCGAGGGTAAGATACCTGTTCCTGCTGCCATCCCCGGGTTCTCCTGCAAGGCATGTCGTAGATAGTGCCAGCAGAAGTGCGGTAATTGCCGTACAGTTTGTTACGTGAAATTTCTTTAAACTTCCAATTATCATGATTTTCTTATACTTTAGTGATGCAAAAGTATAATGTATAATATTTGCAGAATTATCCGTGTGGTGGTATTTTTTGTCAAAAAGTCGAATTTTTGCCAATTTTATACCTGTAAAAACGTGAAATATTATGCAATCGGACGGATTGAACAGGATTTCATTGAAGAGATTCAAGGAAATGTTGCCTCCAGGCAGAACATTGGGTTTCGGTGAGGATTTTTTCGTGGCGGATTTCGGATATGAGGAGTATCTGGACATTCTCAGGTATCCGTGCCGTATAGACGGATATATGGCTGCCTTCTGTATTGGCGGAGAGCTTGTGGTGTCGGTGAACCTCTCCGATTACCGGATTTCTCCTGGCATGCTGCTTTTCAATCTGCCTGGTAATATCGTGCGTATTTCACTTGCGGAAGGAGCGGATGTTTCCGACCTGAAATTTGTGGTGGCTGCGGTGTCTGCGGATTTCATGTCCTCATTGAAAATGGACGTGCGCCGTGTTTTCTCCAAAGGCAATTCAATAATGCGGAATCCGTGCATGAAACTTACTCCAGGTGAGATAGAGGTAGCTTATGATTATCTGAATCTTGCCGACAGAATTCTTGCGAAGGACTTCATGTTCAGAAAAGACTGCATAGCATCCCTGGTTTCGTCTATTTTCTATTTTGCCGGCAGTGTATTGGAGCGTATGGGGGAATATTCCGTTCATGAGCCGGCTTCGCGTGGCAGAAAGATATACGATGATTTCATGGATCTTCTCTCGGAACATCATATTGAAGAACATAATGTGGGATTCTATGCTTCCGAACTGTGTCTGACTCCCAAGTATCTTTCAGGTGTTATACGCGGTATCAGCGGGAGAAGTGCTTCGGAATGGATCGATGCGTACCTTGTACTGGAATCGAAGAACATGTTGAGGTTTACGGAAATGCCGGTGAAGGAAATAGTGGACCGGCTCAATTTTTCGAACCAGTCAGTTTTCTGCAAATTCTTCAGAATGCATACGGGCATGACTCCAGGGGAGTACAGGAGGAGCGGAAAGAATTCATACTGACCTTTATTGTTGCAATTTTGAAAACGGAAAGGTCAGAAATCGTATTTTCTTTTGGGATTTTTGGGAAACCATCCCTTGCGGACCCGTTTTTCCTGATCATATATTTCCTTGACGGACCAGAAGGATGAGAATGCGATGACACCTGCAATTATGGAAACGGTATCGTTCTCCGACAATAATGAAAAAACCGAAGCTGCAATGCCTGCAGCAAAAAATATCCAGCTGCTTTTTCTGCCCCAGTAATATTCCGCCTTTATCACGAGCGGATGGAACAATCCTATTACCAGAAAGGTGATGAGACCTATCAACAGACCGTTTATATTCATTTTTTTAATATTGATGTATTAAAATGTAACTGCTACTGCAGGGACGGATGGCTGTAACGTCCCTGATTCTGTGTTATGTTTCCGTATTGGATGGCTTTTGCAGGGCATCTGTTTATACATGCTGTGCATTGTACGCATCCTGTGCCCCATGATGGAGCGCCTTCTTTCATTTTTATGGTTCCTGTCGGGCATATACCGGCGCACAGTCCGCATCCCGTGCATGAGTCTTCTACATGGAATTTCTGTTTGCCTCCGACTACGAAGCGGCAGAAAAGCCTGTATATGATGCCGCTTTTCAACCATGCATTGTTTCCTCTAATATACGGGAAGGTGTCCTTGCCTGTCCGTATGTTTTCGGAGATTTCCTTTATCGCATCGACGGATCCGGCAAGTTTTTTCTGTTCCGTTTCACTGTCGTCGGTTCCGAATCCTTTCATCAGAATATAACTGTTTGGCATTACTATCGACATGCACCGCTTGAGTCTGATATTTCTTTTTTTCAGAGCATTCCTTATTATCCTGTCGGTGTTGCCGCAGTTGTCTCCGCAAGTACATATGGCATATACGTCTTGATCCAGGTAATTGTCTATGTTAAGTCTGGAAATGTATTTTTTCATGAGTGGAGCCGGACCCCACGAGTGTACAGGAAAGACGAAAAATATCTTTTCCCTGTTTTCAATTTTATGATGAAAACCATTTCTTTCAACTGTTGGTGTCACATTCCTGAGCTCTTCGGCAACCGATACGATTTCTCCTCCGAAAACTCTTTTCAGTTCATTTGCCACCCATAAAGAATTACCTGTTCCTGAAAAATAGAAAACCATATGAAATTTTTTAACCTTGTCGTACAAATATAGTGCTTTTAATTTTTTGTTTTCAAAGACTATTGGAGGAATTTTGTGTAGATTTGCACCGCTTTTGTATCTTGTTGAATGCAATAATCAATATTTATGAAAAGAATAATTATATTTTCCTTATGTGTTTTTGTTCTTTCTTCGTGCGTAAGGGGCGTTGCGCTTTCCGACGAGGCTGAAAGGGCTGCAATCTCATCTGCATATGCAGAAAAAATGAAAAATTTTCCTGATATGGAATCTTCAATGCCGGAGGGTATGACGGAGCAGGAAAGGGAGGCGATGGAATTCCTCTATGCATATATGCCTGCAAGCGATGTGATGGATTATACTCCGGATTATTATCTCGAAAATGTAAGAGTCTCCTTTGAGGCAAGGGAAAACATGCCTTGGGGCAAGACCGTTCCTGCCAGGGAATTCAAGCATTTTGTGTTGCCGGTAAGGGTCAACAACGAGAATCTCGACAGCAGCAGGATGGTATTCTATAACGAACTCAAGGACCGTGTAGCCGGACTTTCAATGAGGGATGCTGTTCTTGAAGTGAATCACTGGTGTCATGAAAAAGTTGTCTACAGACCTTCGGATCCCAGGACTTCGTCTCCGCTTGCATCCGTAAAGACGGCTTTCGGACGATGCGGTGAAGAATCCACATTTACCGTCGCGGCTTTGAGAAGCGTCGGTATTCCGGCAAGACAGGTATATACTCCGAGATGGGCACATACTGATGACAATCACGCATGGGTTGAAGCATGGGTAGACGGGGAATGGTGCTTCCTCGGTGCGTGCGAACCGGAGCCTGTACTTAATCTTGCATGGTTCAACGCTCCTGCCAGCAGGGCAATGTTGATGCATACCAAGGTCTTCGGAGACTATAACGGTCCTGAAGACGTGATGAGCAGAAATGCCAATTTTACCGAAATCAATGTAATAGACAATTATGTCGATGCTTCCGATGTAAATGTGATTGCTGTCGACAAATCCGGAAAACCTGTGGAAGGTGCCGATGTGGAATTCAAGATATACAATTATGCAGAATATTTTACGGTCAAGGCCATGAAGACTGCATCTGACGGCAGGGCATTTCTGAGGGCAGGTAAAGGTGATCTTGTGGTATGGGCTTCGAAGGATGATATGTTCGGTATTTCTACGGTTTCATTCAGAAAAGATACTACCGTAAATGTTGTGCTTGACAGGCGGATAGGGGATGAATTTTCAGTAGAGCTTGATATTGTTCCTCCTGTCGAGAATCCTGTACTGCCTGAAGTGACTGAGGAGCAGCGTGCCATGAATACCGCACTTATGGCAAGGGAAGATTCGGTAAGGCTTGCCTATACTTCCACATTCTTTACACCTGAGAGGGCGGATTATTTCTGCAAGGTGAATGTAAGTTCCGAAGTGACTGCTGAAAACCTTGCCTTTGTAAAACATGTTCTGGTGGAATCGTACGGAAATCATCAGGTGATAGAGAATTTTCTCAAGAAGAATTCCCGCAACGGAGACGATTGCAATCTTGCAATAGAGGTTCTTAAGGTTCTGGCAGAAAAGGACTGGAGAGATGTAGTTCCGGAAGTGCTCGATGAAGCTTTCTTATTCGGAAAGGATTTTCTCAGACGCAATCAGGCGATGACTTATGCATACAGAGATATTGATGATTATGCCGATGTCGAAGATTTTGACGGGATATGGAAAAATTATGTCCTGTCGCAGAGGGTGGGGTATGAGATGCTTTCTTGCTTCCGTTATGATATACCTGACATGCTTGGTGCTGATCTGTGCGGGCGTATTGCCGACAATCCGGATGTGCTGACAAGGTGGTGCGTTGAGAATCTCAGACCGGTGGATGACATAAACATGCAGCAGGTTGAGATATCTCCGGTTTCGGTATTGAAATACAGGGCATCCGACAGAAAGTCACGTGAAATATTCTATGTTGCGGTGCTCCGGTCTCTCGGAATACCTGCGCGTATAAATCAGGTGACTTCCGCTCTTGAGTATATGACAGCCGATGGTATATGGAATGTAGTCGAATTCGATTCTTCCGAAGCCAAAGTTCCCGAAAGATATGTTCTTGGCGCCGACTACAGGGTCAGGAAATCGAATACCAATCCCCAGTATTCATATCATTATTCGATAGCCGAAATAAGGGATATGGGCGGCTGGTCCGTACCTGCCACTCTCGGTTTCCCAGATGGGGAAGGAGGCTCGTGGAAAAACATTCTCGATAAGGGAACGTCTTTGGACAAGGGATATTATATGATAACTTCCGGAACAAGACTTGCCAGCGGTACCGTTCTTGTAAGATCCACTTTTGTGAATCTTGACAAGGACAGAAGGTCTCTACTTGTAATGAGAGAAGGCGGTAACGATCTGGAGGTCATAGGTTCATTCAATTCCGAATCGAGGTTCAGGCTTGCTGAAAGCGGTGAGGAAACATCTGTTCTGCTTCAGACGGGCAGAGGCTATTTTGTCGTGGCGCTTCTGGGAGCCGGTGAAGAACCTACGAATCATGCGATAAAGGACATTGCACTCGTGAAGGATCAGCTTGAAGAATGGGGAAGAGGCATAATTTTCCTGTTCGAGGATCAGGCCGATTATGAAAAATTCAGAAGGGACAAGTTTGAAAACATACCTTCAAATGTGATTTTCGGAATAGATGAAGGAGGCAAAATACGCGAAGCTGTAAAGGATGCTTTCAAGTACAGGGGAGCTTCTCCTCTTATTCTTGTCGGTGATACTTTCAACAGGGTTGTGTTCTTTACCGGAGGATATACGGTAGGTGTGGGCAACCAGCTTATGCAGGTAGTTCATAAACTTTAATTTTAATGTGAAAATTACGTTTTGAAAATATGATGAACAGGTATTTTAGAGAATATGTCATAATGACTCTGGCCCTTATGGTCTTTGTCTTCGGTTGGACTGCGTTCCTTATTCCAAATGAGATAACCGGGGGCGGCATTGCCGGCCTGTCTTCGGTAATACAGTATGCTACCGGCATACCTATTTCATATTCATATTTTACAATAAATGTAGTCCTTCTTATTGCAGGGTTCTTCATATTGGGTGGAGGGTTCGGATTCAAGACGATTTTCTGTATCGCTGCGAGTTCCCTTATGTTCGAGTTCTTTCCTTTGATACCATGGGTGTCCAATATAGAAGACAATCTCCTTAATGCGCTTATCGGCGGAGGACTTAGCGGTCTTGGTATAGGAATAGTGTTCACTCAGGGCGGAAGTACCGGCGGTACGGATATAATTGCCCTGTCGATCAATAAGTATAAAAACATATCCCCGGGTAAAATATATCTGGCGTGTGATACTATCATCATTTCTTCCATACTCCTTATGCCGGACAAGTCACTTCAGGACGTGGTCTACGGCTATATCGAGATAATAGCCGCATCATATGCTCTGGATGCGTATCTCACCGGAACCAAACAGTCCGTGCAGATTCTTATCATGTCTGACAAATACAACGAAATAGCGGACAGGCTTTCCTTTGAAATGAAAAAAGGCGTTTCTTCATGGAACTCCAGAGGATGGTTTACCAAGGAAGAGCGTAACATGCTTATGGTTGTTGTCAGAAAGAGCGAGGTTAACGAAGTCATGAAGGCGGTGAAGGAAATAGATGAAAAGGTATTCATGATGACTGCTCCTGTTACGGCTGTATATGGAGGTGTATTCAAGGAAGTGAAACATTAGACATTAAAAATTTGCTGAATATGAAAAAAATTGCAGTTCCTACCCGCGGAAATGCGGTGGATGACCATTTCGGTCATTGTGAATTCTACACGATCTTTACTTTGGATGATAGCGGCAATCTGCTTTCTTCTGAAATACTGCCTTCTCCTCAGGGATGCGGGTGCAAGTCGGATATAGCTTCTGTGTTTCAGAAAATGGGAGTCAGTGTCATGCTTGCCGGCAATATGGGCCCTGGTGCACTCAATGTGCTGTCTTCCCATGGAATTAACGTGATACGCGGCTGTTCAGGCGATGTCAGGAATGTCCTTGATGCCTATCTTGAAGGAAAGCTTCAGGATTCAGGTGTCGGATGCGGCGGTCACGGTGATGGTCACCATTGTCCGGAGCATGGAGCATAAATCATGTTTTTTTGGAAAAGTACGGTTTAATTTTACTAAATTTGAAGTGTCCTGATTATGTGCGGGACACTTTTTTTTAGCATTTTAAGGTATGGCAATAAATTTCAAGGATACTTTGCAGTCGATGAATCCGTTTTCAGCCAAGAGTATTGTCCTTCCAGAGCCTTTGAAAATCGAAACCGGACAGAAACTGGTAAGGGTATTTGTAGAAGGTTATGAGGATGTCGCGTTCTGGAGGGGTGTATTCGACCATTTTACAAATCCATATGTGCGTTTTGAAATTTCTGTTCCAAACAGGGATGATCTTCCGAAAGGTAAAAAAGTGCTGTTGAGCATGACCGGTTCAGCGGATGACGATCTGATGCTTTGTGTGGATTCTGACTTCGATTATCTTTTCGACGGTACGACCGAACAGTCAAGACAGCTGCTTGAATGCGGTAAAATGTTCCATACATACGCCTATGCTACTGAAAATTATTTGTGTTATGCTCCGTCATTGCATAATGTATGTGTAAAGGCAACAAAAAATGACACGCGCATATTCGATTTCGAATATTTCATGGCTGAGTATTCGAAAATAATATATCCCCTTTTTCTGTGGTACAGTTATTCGGCAAGACTGGGCGAGCAGCATATCTTTATACTGGCCGATTTCAGGAACAGCGTCAAGATTAATTATCTTGAAATAGAAGATAACGGGAGGAAAACTCTCAACTGGCTTAGAAGGAATGTAGAGCACCGGGTCAAATCTCTGGAGAATTCATATATTCTGCATAAGGATTCTGTTTACAGGTTCGGCGACGAACTTATACGCAAGGGTGTGCTTCCCGAAAACACTTATCTCTTCATGCACGGTCATACCCTTATGGACAATGTTGTCATGATTATTCTGGAGACCGTATGCGACAAGCTCAGGCAGATGACGCTGGCAAAAATCGCAAAATCGAGGAAGAAGGGTACTGCCCTTAAGAATGAACTTTCGAACTACAAGAATACTTTGCGCCCCATAAGGGAAGTGCTTCTCGACAATGAAAACTATACGGATTGTTTTCTTTTCCGTCGCCTGGCGGAAGATATAGAGCGGTACATATCCGAAACGGGGCATATGAACAACAATAACTAACCAATCAATTCAAATCATTATGAGAGACAACAAACAGGCTTGGAGCAAGCTGGGTATCGACATCGCAACTCATGATGTGATACTCGACGTGGTAGGTGCGGCATTCGGAGAAGTCTATCTCAGTCAGAAAGACCGTCCTGCAAAAATGGATTATTTCAATGCATTCGTAGCGGAACTGCATGGCAAGCGTATCCACGAGCTTATGGAGGGTCAGCGAGAGGGCAGGAAGGTGGTAGGTACGTTCTGCGTTTTTGTTCCGGAGGAGCTTGTGATTGCAGCCAATGCATTCCAGGTCGGTTTGTGTGCCGGAGCCGAGGTTGGATATGAGGCTGCGGAGCAGTATGTTCCGAGAAATACATGTGCTCTGATAAAATCAGCTTTCGGATTCAACAGGGCCAAGGTGTGCCCTTATATCGAGGTTTCGGATATGATAGTAGGGGAAAATACCTGTGACGGTAAAAAGAAAGCTTACGAAAGCTATGCAGGTCTTGTAAGGAATCTTTATGTAATGGATCTTCCTCAGATGAAGAGCGAGTCCGGAAAGGCTTTACTGAAAACGGAGTACAGGCGTTTTGCCGCAGAACTTGAAAAACTTACCGGTGTAAAAATTACTGCAGAGAATCTGTCAAAAGGTATAAGGATCGTGAACGCGAAGAGAAAGGCGCTTGCCCGTCTCGCTTCTTTGAGGTATGCGGATCCTGCTCCTATTTCAGGTCTCGATGTTCTTCTTATAAATCAGATTTCGTTTCTGGATGATCCTGAGAGATTTACTGCCGCAGTAAATGACCTTTGTGACGAACTTGAGCAGAGAATACGCGAAAAGAAGGGCGTAATGCCAGCCGGAACGCCGAGGGTTCTTATTTCAGGCTGTCCTATGGCTGTTCCTAACTGGAAGCTACCGAATATTATAGAGAAATCCGGAGTCGTGATAGTAGGGGAAGAAACATGTACCGGTGAAAGAGGTACGAGAAACTGTGTCGAAACATCTGCTTCCGATGTGGACGGCATGATTGATGCCATAGTTGACAGGTATTTCAGAATAGACTGTGCCATATTCACACCTAATCCTGACAGACTGCAGCATATAAAGGAAATGGTAAAGAATTACAGGGCGGACGGAGTAGTGCATTATTCTTTAAGGTGTTGCCAGCCGTATACGACAGAGGCCATATCCTACGAGAAAGCGCTCGAAAAAGAATCGATACCTGTACTTCTTGTGGAAACAGATTACAGTGCTGAAGATGCCGGCCAGCTTTCGACGAGAATCGAAGCTTTCAAGGAGAGGATAGCCAAGTGATGCCGGCAGAAATGAAATCAACGGAAGGTTGCACGAATACATGTACCGGTATGGTAAGTGCCGGTATAGATATAGGGTCAAGAACAGTTAAAATCGTGCTTTCCAAAGATGGAGAAATGATATATTCATCAAAATTGGAGAATTCATTCGATCCTATTGGTGAATGCCGCAAACTTCTAGACGGTCTGTCGTATGATTCGATAACCGCAACCGGATATGGAAGGTATCTGTTTCAGGAGCATTATCCTGAAGCAGGTACCGTTACCGAAATAAAGGCTTTTGCTTTGGGAGTTCATCAGATTTTTCCGAATGCCAAGTATATTCTGGACATCGGAGGTCAGGATACAAAGGTAATTTCATTGGCTTCTGACGGCTCTATCAGAAAGTTCGAGATGAATGATAAATGTGCAGCCGGTACTGGACGTTTTCTGGAAGTAATGTCAATGGCGCTGCGTTCATCGCTTGCCGATTTCGGCGCGTTGGCCCTGTCTGCCTCAAGAATAGAAAAAATAAACAGTATGTGTACCGTTTTTGCAGAGAGTGAAGTCGTGTCATTGCTCGCAAGAGGGGCTGTTCGTGAAGATGTTGCCCGTGCCATTTGCATGTCCGTGGTCTCAAGGGCAAAAACGTTGCTTGGTAAGATCGGAGCTTCTGAAGAGATTGTTTTTGTAGGTGGTGTGGCCTATAATCCGGCTATAGGAAAATTCCTTTCCGAAGCAACCGGATGCAGGGTCATAACACCTGAAGACCCTCAGATTCTCGGTGCTTTCGGTGCTTCGCTTGTGCATCATTAATGCATTAATACAGTATCTTATGAAGTTACAATGTAAAACGGGCGACCCTCACGAGCCGCCCGTTTTTACAAACTAATAACCTAAAACTAAAACCATATTTACTCTTTTCATCTTTATATATGCAATAGCCGTGCCACATTTTTATCAATGCTTGTCCAGTGCAATTTTTGTGAGTCCTGTGTTTCCCGGTTTCTCGCTGAGTTCTCTCTGTGAGTTCTCTCTGTGAGTTTTCCCGGTGAGGTTTCCCGGTGAGGTTTCCCGGTGAGGTTTTTAAATGAGCTGATTGATGCGGAGAGCTCTTACGGACTCGTCTGGATTTCGGGCGTTTTTCGGGCGTTTTTCGGGCGAGTCTGCAAGCCGAGTTTTCATATATTGCTGATAATCAATAAAGTACCTCGGGGACGCCAACGGACTCGCCAGCCGCCGCGAAAGAAAAATACAACTAATCCCTGCCAGAAGGCACTCTGAGGCATGTTGCGTTTCTGGGGCCAAATCGAGTGTGTAGTCGGCGTCGTACAGAACTATCTGAAAATGAACAGATTGCCGCGGAGAGCTCTTACAGACTCACCTGGATTTCTGGTGTTTTTCGGGCGAGTGTGCAGGCTGTATTTTCATATATTGCTGAAAATCAGTAAAATATCGCGCAGACGCGAACAGACTCGCCCGCGCCCGCAGAAGGAAAAAACACCTAATCCCCGCCAGAGAGCACTCTGAGGCAGGTTGCGTTTCCGGGGCCAAATCGAGTGTGTAATCGGCGTCGTACTGAACTATCTGAAAATGAACTGATTGACGCGGAGAGCTCTTACTGACTCGCCTGAAATTCAGGCGTTTTTCGGGTGAGTGTGCAAGCTGCGTTTTTATATATTGCTGATAATCAGTGAAGTATCGCGCAGCTGCAAACAGACTCACCTGCACCCGCAGAAGAAAAATTGAACCAA
>CASFPH010000002.1 GCA_949296645.1 uncultured Bacteroidales bacterium | reverse complement strand
TTTCTGTGTACTGTTGTTACTGATTCTTGTGCACTGTTGTTACCGTTTTCTGTGCACTAACTTTACCATTTTCTGTGCACTCGTGGTTTCTGTTTACATGTATATATCCGGAAAATATAAAGGACACCGTACAGTTTACCCTCTCGGCTAAATCAGAACCGTGTCCTGAAACGGTGGTACGTCTGATACCAGTGGAGAAAACCGGAAACGGACAATTATGATGAGGCGGTTTTTCATATTGCTGGCGGCGGCACTGTTCAATGCCGGCTGTTTCGGAATCTACGACCTTGGACTGGACATGAAGAATGTCCGGTCTCAGGTTGTGGTAAATTCCATAATAACACCCGATTCTACAGTAAGTGTAAGTGTCATGAGAAGCAAGTCCGTGTCTGATGTAGAGAACAGTTTTGAAAAGGTGCAAGGTGCTGAAGTCGAAATGTACGAGGCAGGTTCCCTCATATTCTCAGGAACAACGGACGAAAACGGTATAGCCAGGGGCAATGTATACCCGAGGACAGGTCGCAGCTACAGTCTGGTCGTTAAGGCTGACGGCAGGGAGATGACGGCATCTACCGATATTCCCGAAGTTTCTACGGCGGATTTCTCCTTCAGACAGAAGGATGTGAGTTTCGGCAACAGGGCATTCCTGTTCGCGGACATTTCGGCATTCCATCCGGTGGTGTCTCCGGGCCTGTATATAACTTTTGAAAACGAATTTGAAAACGGCTTGAAACGCAATGCCGACAAACTCTATGCAAACAGCAACTATGTTGACCATATCAATATGGAATTCATCTCTTCGGAGACCGATTACAAGGAGAGCAACATGGTTTTCAACAACGGGTTTGTCAGGATTCCCGCATCAGTATTCGCAAGTGCGGTACCTCTTACGGTCTGTTCGGAGACTTATTGGATTACTACGGGATTCATTCAAGGAGGCGAGGAAGTGGATCTGAAAGTATCAGGGGCTTCGTTGAGGTTGATAACACCGAGTACGGACTATGACAGATACTGCCGTTCCGTTTACAGGCAGCAGATGGTGGATGTCTCTTCCAATCCGTTCACGCCTGCCGGAGAGCCTGTATATTCGAACGTAAGGAACGGACTGGGCATTTTCGCCGGCTACAGCCAGTATAAGGCGTCATTCGGTATAAGGATACCGGAGGATGATAACGGGTTTTAACGGAACAGGATTATGAAAATTGTAAAATCGATATTGTGTCTTGCGGTGATCTCTTTTCTGATGCCTGCGGGACTTTATGCCAGACATCTGACGGTGAGCGGGATTGTGACCGATGCCGCGGACGGTGAGGCCATTCCGGGTGTGAGCATTGTCTGCAGTGCCTCCGGACAGGTTGAAGGTGCTTCAACGCCCTGCATATTGGCGGATGCTGCAGGGAGGTATGCACTCAAACTGCCTGAGGGGAGGATTACACTGGTTTTCTCCATGGGCGGATATGAAACTGCAATACATGAACTTGACCTGATCAAGGATACTGTACTGAACGTATCTCTGTCCATGAAGAGCGAGATGCTCGGTGAGGTCGTGTTTACTGCAAAGCAGAAAAGCTTCTCTTCCCGGGGGGCGGGCAGGATGACTGTCAATTCTTCACAGATAAAGTATGCCCCTTCATTTCTCGGGGAAAGGGATATTATAAAATACATGCAGCTGATGCCCGGTGTAGTCTCCGGCAGGGACGGTTCCTCGCAGCTGGCGGTACGCGGGGGCAGCGGGGACCAGACCCTTATAATGCTTGACGACGCTCCGGTATTCAACCAGAACCATGCATTCGGTTATGTATCCGTCTTCAACAGCGATGCGGTGAATGTAGCCGAACTTTATAAGGGCCACATCTCGTCGCAGTACGGAGGGCGTCTCTCTTCCGTGGCTGCGCTGCGTATGAGGGACGGTAACAAATACGAACATCACCAAAGCATTTCCGTCGGTACCATAGCGGTATCTGGCATGGCGGAAGGCCCGATTGTCAAGGGAAAGGGTTCATATCTGGTTTCGGCACGCAGGTTCATGCCCGATCTGCTTTTCCTGCGTCCTTACTGGGCATTGCGCAAAAAGAAAGGTTTTGAGATGAACTACTGGTTCTATGACCTTAATGCAAGGTTGAATTATAAGCTTGACAAAAGGAATACGCTTTATGCCAGCTTCTACAACGGCAAGGACAAGGTGTCGCAACTCAGCCGGTCATATTCATTCGATGCGGAGAAAGGAGGTATGGTACAGTCATCGGTAAGCGGAAGCAGTTTCAGTTGGATGAACACTTCGGCATCGCTCAGGTTGAGTACTGTATTCGGAGGCGGTGCGGTGATGGACAATGTGGTTTACTGTTCTTTTCTGGGCAACAGGGAAAACGCTTATGCCATGGCATACGACGGGAATGTTTCCAATACCTCGCTGACCACTTCCGGCCTGTCGGAATACGGTCTGCGTTCGGTCGTGGAGCAGAGCGTTTCACGTTCGCACACGCTTGTTTACGGTACGAACGTTTCATTGACGAGGTTTACCCCGTATTCTAAGGTGAACGATTATTCCGGCAATGTCAGGAAATGGAGCAGGGAGTACACGGACCTTTATTCGGTTTCCCTTTTTCTGGAGGACAGGATAAGATTCGGGATATGCAGGTTCGATATAGGAGCCAGGGCTTCCCTGTTCAGGAACGGCAGCCGGACCATGTATTCTGTGGAGCCGCGCATATCTCTGAACGCCAGTCCCGGAAGGAACAATGCTGTATGGCTGACCTATACGCGCAATACCCAGCCGCTTGTATCGGTAGCGTCCACATTCATGTATTTCCCGGTGGAGTTCTGGCTGCCTTTCATGGGCAGCAAGCTGGAGTCTTCCGACCAGATATCGCTCGGAGCTGATTCAAGGAACATCCGCAACCTTGAACTGTCGGCTGAGATATATGTGAAAAAGTACAGCAATCTGTCATACATACGTTCTTCCGACGATTATCTTACAGGTGACGAACAGCCAAGGAATGCGACAGGACATGCTTACGGCATAGAGCTTATGGGGCAGTATTCCCTCCCGTCTTTCTCCGTTTCCCTTTCCTATACGTATTCAAGGTCCATGCGTACGGTGGGTGGCGTCACTTTCCCGTTCGTGTATGATATACCGCACAATCTGAATCTCTATTCAAGCTATACGACACTCAAGCGTCCGGGCCGTCTTCACACATTGTCGCTCAATCTCATATGCAGGTCAGGGCTGCCGTTCTCTTTCTCGAACGAACAGTTCCCGCTGCCGGGAGGCACTGTCGTGGATGAAATTTCAGGGCCTTCGGATGTCATAGGGGTGGTGAATTATCCGGAATATCCCAATGAAAGGATGAATCCGTATTTTCAGATGAACCTGAGTTACAGCATGGAGCGCAGGAAAAAGCGGGGCAGAAGGGTATGGCAGTTCTCACTTCTCAATGCCACGAACCATATCAACCCGAATATAGTATATCGCGACGGGGAGTATTACAAGTACTTTACGACAATGCCGATAATGCCGGCCGTCTCCTACAGCCGCTATTTCTGATTCTACCAGTTCTACCAGATGTTGAGACAGAAGGCTTCGTGGATGTTGCTGGAGTTGTCTTCCACAAGAAGCACATAGTCGTTGAACGATATGTCTATGTTGAGGATGAACCTGCCCGAGGCGGGTTTAATCCTTATCACAGGAGTGGCCGCAAGAGGGTCTTTCATAAGTTCGCTGCGGCTGTAAACGGCGACAAAGGCTTCGTGTCCCGGTATTTTCCCCGTAACGGCATCCGCCGCATGTCCGGACAGTCTGAATGTTATCGATACTGACTCCCTGTTGTCCGGGATGGATATTATCTTCTTACTCTGCGTCTGCAGTATCCACGGGTCGGAGAGCATCTCCTTCTTTATATTGCGGGTGTGGAAATCGCTTGAAGTCAGGTCTATCGCTATTTTGGACAGGTCCCAGTACGAAATCTTGTAATAGTTCCCGTAGCAGAGCATCCTTATAGTGGCGTCCCCCTCCTTGTTGAAGTTTTCGTACAGGTCCCTGTTTTTGCGCAGCCTCTTTGAGGCGCTGAAGACCTGGATTATGCCGTCATCTCCATTGGCAAGGGAGTAAATGCGGTATATCCGGCCGCCTTTCCTGTATGACTGTATCAGCCTGTCTCCGGCATTGCGGCCTTTGAGGTAGTACATGGTTGTGGCAAGGGCATGCTTGTCCTTGTATAGCGCACCGCTTGTTAGCCTGAAGACGAAGTCGCCTTTTCCGGGAAGCACTCCCAGCTTTTTCTCTATGATACGGCTCTCCCTTGAGAAGTCCGGGCCGGATATGGAGTAGGCTTTCGAGCCTGGTTCGAAACCGCTGTAAAGGTCCTCCGATATCTTCAGGCTGTCGTTGAAGAAGTGGGTGTATGTCCCCTCTATCATGCTGTTGGAGCCGGCATAACCGCTTGTTATCCTGCCGGTGATTCTCTGTACGGAGCAGCCTGCCGTAATAAGTGCCGAAAGCAGGACTGCCGTGATATGTAGGTTCTGAATCCGTTTCATTGCCGGTGCATTTCGTAAAACTTAGAAGTTGAACCTTATTTTTGCCATTACGCTCCACGGTCTAAGTGCGCAGGAATAGTAATAGGTGGTGATATCGCTGAATTCAACGGATCTGTACTCCCTGGTGTTGAGGATGTTGCGTCCCTCAATGATCAGCTCGCTGCTGCCGATGCTCCATGATACTGAAGCGTCTGCAAAGAACATGTTCCTGTTTCCGGCGATGGCGTCATTGTAGTAGTGCTCGCCTCCGAGCCTGATGACCACTTTCCTGCCGGCCATGATGTCTAGATTGCATTTCTGGCTTACGGAGATGAATGAGTCCGTCCCGTCATCATTGTCTCCTTCTCCGAATTCGGTGAAGTTACCGGATGAAGTGATGTCGTAGGCGAGGATTCCCCAGCGTCCGAGCTCGGAGTTGAAACTGAATCCAGCATAGGCCTTGCGCCATCTGATGTTGACGAATTCGCCCTGCCTGAAGAGTCCGCTTAAAGAGCTGCTGTACCCGGGTGAGAATGTCAGTGTCGTGTTGACGGCGAACAGCCTTTTGCTGAATTTGCCGGTTATGTCGTAACCTTCCGAAGAGGATGCTTCCGGTACAGCTTCGATTATGCTCAGGTCGCCTTCGTATCTTGTACCGAATGTGATGTTGCTCCATCTTTTCCACCATGTGGCCCCGAGGGATGCGAATATGGCGTTGAAAGCGTTGGCGTACGAGAGTTCGGCATTGTAGTTCTGCATCCTGCCGTAGAACACATCCGATTCCTTTCTGGATACGGTCCTGTAGTCGCTCATGATGTATCCGCTGTAGTTGTTGTACATGGAACCTCCTGACATGTCATACAGTGCATTCGCCGTAAACTTGAGGTCGGTGGTTATATCTGCTTTGACGGAAAGCACCGGACGTATGAGAGGGATGTATTCCCGGATGTTTCCGCCCGTAATCCTGTCGTCCGTCATGAAAAGCCTTGCACCTCCCGAAAACGATACGGTTGCCGAGAACCTGTCGAACAGGCCGTATGTCACTCCCGGCGAGAGCCTGATTTCCCCCTGCGTGGTCCTTATGTCGTTGGAAAAGCCCGGGTCTGCGGTACTGCCGCTGCTTCCGGAAGTTCCGGAATCCCCGTAAAGCGGTGTCAGGGCGGAAGTGAATCCGCTTGTCCTGAAGTTCAGTGAAGCATTGACATGGAAGTACCATCTTTCGAGCCTGTACGAAGTACCTGCGCTGTTGCTTGTATAGAATTCGGACGATTTGAAGTCCTGTACGGCTCCGGTTGCCGCCGTGCCCGCCGTTCCGCCGAATATGCCGTCAGTGACGAGCGGGCTTGTACGGAATACGGCAGGCCTGCTGCTGTAGCCTGTGGTGGAGTTGAAACTCCATCTCCACCTGTTCCTGTTGAAGAAACCGGAGACATTGTTTTCGGCATTTATGTCGGGGAACGAGAATTTCTGCATTATGTCCTGCCCGCCGTTGAGCACCCTTCCCCTGTCGCTGTTCCATAATCCGCTGAAGCTGAACTGCTCCTTGATATACATTTTCTCCGAGTTGGATTCGAAATCTATCCCTGCGCTAACCTTGTCATCCACCATTGAGTTGGATATCAGTTCGGTTATCTCCATGCCTGTCCCGTCCGGGAAGTGGTAGAGCCGTTCCGATTTCCCTTCTGCGGACCTTTCGTCATGTGCGTACTGCACGTCCGCGCGGAGGAAGTTTTTGCTGTCAAGTTTTGTGATCGTGTTCAGCGAGACTGAGTGGATGTTGTTCTTAAGGTAACGGTTCTCGTCTATCGGCGGTTCGGCAGGGGAGGACACCCCGTCAAGCAGAGGAGAAATGGCCTCCCTGTCGAAATTCTCCTTTGAAACATCCAGGCCTTCATTGTTGGTCTTGTATGTATTTATGCTCTGGAACCGTCTGCCGAAGAACAGAGCTGCCGCTTCCGCATTCCACAGGAAAGGACTGTAGCCGACCCCTACGGTAGCGGTTCCGCCCCATGTACCCTTAGAGGATTCCTTCAGCTTGAGGTTCAGGGCCGTTTTTCCGTCAAGTTTCCTGTCCGCAAGCGCCTTTATGTGCTGGTTGTTTTCAAGAACCTCCACGAATTCGACATCGTTCGCCTTCACTGTATTGGTAGCGACACCGTATCTGCTTCTCAGCATGTCCATTCCCTCGATGTAGAACCTGTCTATCTCCTTGCCGTTGTAAAGGATCTTGCCGGAGGTCTTCACCTCTATTCCCGGCATTTTCCTCAGCACGTCCCCAATGTTCCTGTCCGCTCCCGATATGAAGCTCTCCACTTTGTAACTGATTGTGTCGCGCCTTCTTTTCACGGGTTCGTATGATACCCTGACCTCCTTGAGTTCCAGGGCCCCTGTGCTGACCATGAAATTGTATTCCGCATCCCCGAACGGAAGCATGACGCTCTTTTCCGTGATGTTGAAGCCGGATACCGTCACCATGACCGAATCGGCATTCCCTCCGTATTTGAGGGTATATGCCCCGTCATCACCGGTGAGGGTGTAGTCGATTATCCCTGATGCATCTTTCTCCTTGAGCATGACATTTACAAACGGGACGGGCTGTCCGTCCTCTTTGCCGATTACCTTTCCGGTTACGGTCATGCTTTTGCGTTGCTGCATGATTGCAGGTGCGGTTATTGTTTCGTTTGCCGCCTCCCTTGACGGATATGCGGTCATAGCTTCAGGGTATGCCGCAACCAGCAGGAACGGCAGAAGCAGTCTCCCTGTACAGTGTTTCATAGCAATATCGTTATGTTGGACCTGTTATCTCTCCATCGGATTGTATGCTGCCTTCCATGATTCGGAAAGCTTGCTGAAGTCATTGGACTTGCCGGTTATCAATACTTTTACACCGGCAGTACCGGAGATTATCTCACCGGCCCTTTCGTGGAAGTATTTGTCGAATCTCTGCCATTTCTCGTGTGATACCTCCTTGTATTTCCAGTCGTATTTTACAAGAGGTATCTTTCTGCTGTCTATGCCTATTGCCGTAAACTGATAGTCCCCGTCTGCATCGGAAGCTTTCATTATCATACCCGGCAGACCGTATATTCCCTGCCCCTGAACGAAGCGGTTGCCTTGGAGCATCTGTATCCGAGGATGCTGTCAGTCTCTTCCGTCAGCTTCCATTTGATCTCAGCCCTGTCGTTGTAAAGGTATATGTCCGTCAGGTAGGGTACTCTGTTTATCACCTCCATTTCACCGCTGAGATTGTCGCGTATTATTGTATATGTGTTGGGTGTATCGACCAGATGCAGTCTCATGGGCTTTGCCGCCGAAAGGGAGTCGAGCCTGCGGATATTGTCCGAATGGAATACCGAGTATTTCGCACCTACTCCAAGTGTGTACCTGTCTTCGAGAAGGGCATCAGAGCCGCTTGCGGCATTCCTGCTCCTGACTTCGTACGTGATATTCATGAAAGAGGTGTCCAGAACAGTGAATTCCGAGATTTTCTGAGCTCTGAGCATGAAATCCGGCTTTTCCATCATGTAGGAATAGACGATGCTCTGTGCGGAGAGGGTGTGCAGAATCATCATTGACAGCACCGTGAGAAGAAGTTTATACATAATAGAGTCTTTTTAGGATGAATGTCGCAAATTAAAAAAACTCTCGGATTTGCAAATAATCTGAGTAAAAAATTTGCTTACAAGGACGCAAAACGCAATTATCAAAAATATTTTTCAGCCGATACTGATAATCAGTAATTTGAGCCTTAGTCTTACAAAGTTTTTAATGTGCGTTACAAACAGGAATCTGGATGCTTTGCCGTAATTTTGTATCCGAAGAGTAAATAATTTTTAGTTGAACAAAACACTGTAAATCTTAACCATGAAAAAAACAGTAATACTGTTTGTTATGTTCCTTGCGGCATGTCCGCTCTTCGCACGGTATGACTATGACAATGTGCGTTCTTTCGAATTCGAGTTGGGTGCGGGTGGGACCGTGGCTTTCAACCGTAACTGGGGAAGTTCGCCGGTCGGCCTGAACCTTATGTCCGAATTGAGGTACAATATCCCTACCAACAATTTCGATGTGGCGTTCCAGTTCATGCTCGGGTCGTGCGACTGGGCGGAGAATGAGTCGGGTTATTCCTATGATGTCAGATACAAGTCTCTGCTTGTGACATTTGTGGACTATAACTGGCGCAAGTGGAAGAATTTCAGCATCTTTGCCGGTATGGGGCTCGGTTACGGAGCCATAGATGCCACATTCCACAACAAGAACGCGGAAAATGTGTTCGAACGGTCGGATACATCGTTTGACAGATCATTCATTCTCAACCCGAGGGCAGGGATAGAGCTGTTTGACCATCTCAGGCTTACTGCCGAATTCAAATACCTCATGACGGGAAATCCGTTTGCAGGACTTAATGTGGGATTTGTTTTCGGAGGTGGAAAAAGAAAATAATCAGAGTTTTGTAACGGAAGTTTTTGTATATTGGCATTTATATGAGAACTTCCGTTATTTTTTTCATTTTGTCCCTGACATTTGTCTTCTCCTGCGGCAGGCAGGAGCGGCATCCGGATTTCAACGATACGCTTTCAGGGATTGCGGTTTCTCCCGCAAAGTATCTTGATGCACATTCTGCAGATACCGTGCTTGATCTGAACCGGGCGGATGATGCGGAAGAGTTCGTCCTCAGGTCGCTTGCGCTCAATTATATTGATGCTTCCGCCTTTCCGGAATCATTGTCCCTGTACCGTGCGGTTGAAACCCTTGGCAGAGACGGCCGTTTCATTCCGGTAATGGAAGCCAGGTTCCTTATTGCGGAAATGTACAGGAACAGCGGAAATACGGAAAGGTCCATTGAAGAGATGCTTTCCTGCCTTGAGGTGGCTGAAGAGTATGGAAATGCGGAGTGGAAGTTCTTCCTGTACAGTCATATTGCCAACCTTTATCTCAGGGCATACAGCATCGTTCCGTTTTTCAAATATCAGGCTATGGCTGAGGAGTCGGTGCAGGGGGAGGATATTGCGGCATACCATATTGTCACCAGACTCACGGCTGCGGAAAATTATCTTTATATGGGGAGAACTGCGGACGCGATGGCACTTGCCGGTGCGGCGGAGCGTGAGATGGTTTCCGCAGAAAGTTCTTTGCAGGCGCGTTGCAAGAGGATTCTGGGGTTGTGCATGTACAAATCCGGCGATTATGCGGCTGCAGTGGGCAAACTCGGTGAATCGCTGGCGCATGAAAAGTCCGTGCAGGGCAGGTTTACGGTATATTCAGTACTTATGTCTTCGTATCTCGCCCTCGGCGAGGATTCGCTTGCATTGCTTTGCAGGGATTCCGCTGCCGTACTTGCGGATGATGCACCGTCATATTACCATAAACTCGCTTTCTACAGGAACTGTGCGTCCCAGGCCTGCAGAACAGGGGACAGGGACGGGCAGATTGCATTTTTGGAAAAGCTCGACGGGGCATATTCCGGCATGATGTCCGAATTCAGGTCAAGGGTCATGGACGACGTCTTCTCATCTTACGAGAAGTTCCGGGAGAAAAGGATGTACGACTACAGAAGCGGTATCTACAAGAATATCATAATTCTGGTCCTGCTCATGATGCTGGCTCTCTTCGCAGCATATTATTTCTACAGAAAAAGGATTGCCGAAAAGATCATCGGAATGCAGGGCAGGATGCTTGAACTGGAAAATTCCGAGAAGTCATACATAATGAGGGATATAGAGTCGGCGAAGAATATTGCCCGGAAGGAGTATGCCCTGCCAGAAAGGGACCGCCATATCCTTGAAGAGATGAAGCGGGATCCTTCGCTCAAGGGCAATGACCTTATCAGCCGTAACTGGGATGTCTTTTTCAGGCATATCGATATCTGCTATGACGGTTTCTACTCTTCACTCAGGAAGAATTATCCGGCATTGAACGACAGGGAGCTTCAGCTCTGCTGCATGCTTGTGGCCGGTATGCGGACTGACGAGATAGCCGGAATATGGCAGATGAGCGTATATTCCGTGTACAAATACAAGACCGGCATACGCAAGAAGATATCCATGGACTCCGGCAGCGACATCGTCGCCTTCCTGAAGGAGCGGTTCAGGTGATTTGGAATGTGCTTCTTATGGAAGATTATTTGCGCCATTTGTATAGCCTGTTTTCTATTTCACGTGAAGGAAGCCTGTTATTGATTTTAAATAGTTTTTCCAGCATTTCCGCTCCATTCTGTTTAGATATAATTTGATAATCTTCAACAAGCATATCAAATATTTTAAGTATTCCACAAACTTCGACCCCTGATTTACTTGCAGATTTTCTTAACTTGCCATCTCCGGTCAATAAAGTGAAGTTATTCTTTTGGGCATAAAGCCAAACGGAGCAGTCGGTGATGGACACGTTATTGTCACAGGTAGTTTGAAATTCTGCTATTTCTATGATTTCAGCGGCAGAATGGAGTTTTACTGTCAGTTTATTTTGTTTAATGTATGATTCAACTTTGTTTTGCTGTAAAGGCTCGGTCAGCTCATGGATGACAAAATCTGTGGTATGAATATCTATGGGCAGACTGAAAAACTCATCCAATAAATCTACAGATATAAGATCTATGAAGATATTTGTGTCATTAACAACAATTGTCTCCATATCAGATAAAGTTTAATGATGTGCGTATTTCATTTACCGAGCAATTCAATAGGGAAGAAGCTTTGCTGATGGATATTATCTCTTGAGAAATAGCTTTATAAACCAATCCTGAAAACCGATGACTTTGCTCTTGAGGATAACGGGTCTCTTTGGTCTGTTCGCAAAAATCGGCAGAGCTGTTTTTTTTGATGCAGTACCCTTTATATCTTTGTTCAGTGATAATACCGGCTTCTTTTGCTTTGTACATGAGTGCATCTATGGATATGCCAAACTGTATCTGGATAGGTATAAGTTCCTGCAATGATATATCTTTTCTGGATACACCTATAAGTCTGATAAATTCAGAGGTCGGTATAAGCATTTCATTAGCGAAAATGTTACATAATCTTTCTATTTCCTTCTCCTGTAATTCTTGAGCAAAGTTCAACAATAGATGCCCTAATTCATGCAAAGCAGTGAAACGCTGTCTTTCTGCAGTAGCATTCTTGTTGACAATGATAACAGGAGTTGCTTTATTTATAAATCCGCTTAATCCATCAAATTCACTTTCTGCATCCAGATGTATTACCTTTATACCATTTTCCTCAAGAAGGAAAGTAATATTGCTGATTGCATCTTCTCCTAATTTCCAGTCATTACGTAATTTACCGGCTACAGCGGCTGCATCATTCTTCTCTTTTATAATAATGTCATTATAGTCTATATGGAAAGAATTATCCATATCCAACAGATTTTCTATTTCCATATATCTCTCTATTTCGTCTATTACCTTTTCCTTTATCCCTTTTAATGAAGATGATTTAAGTTTGCTTTTTTTCCTGAACTCAATATCTTCTATAGTCACATTATAGGGGCGAAAGAAAAAATCCACGCTTACATTAAGCGCTTTGGATAAAGCTATAAGTATAGTGCTGTCGGGCATCATTATGCCTTTTTCATATTTTGAGATAGACTGCTTTGATACGATGTTATTCATTTTTTCGCAAAGACTGTCCATCGACAGACCATTCATAAGTCTGGCACTTTTTAGTCGCTGTGAAAATACCTGTTTCATGGCTTACCTGTTTTATGGTTACAAATATACTTGTTTTTGTTGAATTTGTCAACCTCGTTGGTGTTTGAAATTTTCTGGTTTCACAGTAGCCCGTTACCCTTTCTGCTTTCGTCTTCGAACTCAAAACTGTTTCTGATGGCCTTTGCTTTCTTGCCTGAAGAGAACCGGAACTGTATCCTTATCAGCAGCAGATTGTCATATGTTCTTCTGCTAAGATAATGAAAAGAAAGCAAATAAATAATCAAAAATGACTCATAGTCACATGTATTTGAGGGCTTCAGGCAGACATCAGATGGTACTTACTGGTAAGTAAATCGCCGTTATCAAAAATAATAATGAATGATACCTGATAATCAGATGATTGCAATTTTGCTTTACAAACTGCTATAATGTGGTTACAAATGGATAATTCAAGGATAGGTGGTATCTTTACAATACGAAAACCAACAAAAATCCAATTGTTTTTATGAAATTTATTTCTATCAGAACTGTCAGAAAAAATCTGTTTACAATGTTTCTTGTATCCGGTATGCTGCTTGCATCCGTCAATGCGAAAGCTGAAAACGATACTGATTTCAGGAGATTCGAATTCGAGGTAGGTGCAGGGATGACGATGGGGGCACGTAACGGCTTCGACAAGGCCAATCCCGGAATAAAGATGCTTCTTGAAGCGCGTACCAACCTCAAGGACTCTCCGCTGGATCTGGGATTCCAGATTTCGGTAACCAATCACGAAAAGAAATCCGGAGACAGCCGGTATTCATTCAGGGAGCTTTTCGGTCTGACTACATTTGCCGACTGGAATTTCAGATGCTGGAAAAACATAGCCCCTTTTGCCGGTATAGGTATCGGAATGAGCATGGTTGACCAGTCAAGCAACAATGAAGGTACAGTGATTTTCGGTGGAGGAGGGGCAGGTGCATCGGTTGCGCCGAGAATAGGAGCCGAATTCTTCAACCATATCAGGCTGACTGCAGAGTACAAGGTATTCTACAAAGGTAACGGTGATATTACAGGTAAATGCTCCAACCATTTCGCCCTTACTCTCGGATATGCGTTCGGAGGTGGAAAAAGAAAATAAGTACAAAAAATAAGAACAAAACGGAATATACTTCCGTTATTGAAAAAGGGCAACCCTTTGGCTTTTAATGCCTTTGGGTTGCCCTTGTTTTTTTACCTATCTTGTTTAAGGTGTGTCAGAATGTGTAAGATGCAAGGCGCTGAAGGTGAAGGCGATGGGAGTTTACTTACGTAAATGACCGAGCCTGAATCCTGAAAGCAACGCCGCAGATTGCATATTATGACGCACCTTATTATGACACGCCGTTAAGAATATCCTTGACCTTTGCGGAGATAACACGTCCGTCAGCCTTGCCTGCAAGTTTCTTTGTGGCAACGCCCATGACCTTGCCCATGTCGGACGGTTTGGATGCTCCGACTTCGGCTATTATGGCCTTGAGTTCTGCAACAAGTTCCTCTTCGGAAAGCGGCTTCGGAAGGAACACTTCCATGTATGACGCTTCGGAAAGCTCTTTTTCCGCAAGTTCAGGACGGTTCTGCTCAGTATATATCGCAGCACTTTCCTTCCTCTGCTTCACGAGCTTCTGGATTATCTTAATTATTTCGTCGTCAGTCACTTCGCCGTTGCCGCCTTCTGCTGTCTTTGCAAGCAGGATGGCTGCCTTCACGGCTCTTAGTGATTCGAGTCTGTCTTTTTCCTTTGCAAGCATCGCGCTTTTGATGCCGGCCATTATTTCCTGTTCAAGTCCCATATCGTTATATAGTTCAGTTGTTTTCTTTTGCAACGTAAGTGCTCTTGAGGAAGAGCTCTTCCATCTGTGAGTCGTCGATTATTGACGGAGCGTCGAGCATCACATCCCTTCCGGCATTGTTCTTAGGGAATGCTATGCAGTCCCTGATGGAGTCGAGACCGGCGAAGAGGGATACCCATCTGTCAAGACCGTATGCAAGTCCTCCGTGAGGCGGAGCACCGTATTTGAATGCGTTCATCAGGAAGCCGAACCTTGCATTCGCGCTCTCTTCAGTGAATCCGAGCAGCTGGAACATCTTGTTCTGGAGCTTGCTGTCGTGGATGCGGATCGAGCCGCCGCCGACTTCCACTCCGTTGATGACCATGTCGTATGCGTTTGCACGGACTTTACCCGGATCGGTGTCGAGAAGAGGAATGTCCTCAGGGTTAGGGGATGTGAACGGATGGTGCATCGCGTAGTATCTTCCGTCTTCTTCGTTCCATTCGAAGAGTGGAAAATCGATTACCCACAGCGGTGCGAAAGTGTCCTTGTCCCTGAGACCGAGCCTGCTGCCCATCTCGAGCCTGAGTTCGCAGAGCTGTTTGCGGGTCTTCATGGCATCGTCTCCGGAGAGGATCAGGATAAGGTCGCCCGGCTGTGCCGCGAAAGCTTCCTTCATCTGCTGGAGCACTTCCTGTGTATAGAATTTGTCTACGCTTGACTTGACATTGCCGTCGGCTTCAACCCTTGCATATACGAGGCCTTTGGCTCCGATCTGAGGGCGTTTCACGAATTCTGTCAGCTGGTCGAGCTGCTTGCGGGTGTAGTTAGCGGTACCTGTGGCGCAGATACCTCCGACGTAGGCAGCAGAGTCGAATACAGGGAATCCGTGTCCCTTCATTATATCCATCAGTTCGACGAATTTCATTCCGAAGCGGATGTCCGGTTTGTCGCTTCCGTAATATTTCATTGCATCCTGCCATGTGATGCGCGGGAATGCCTCGTTGATTTCGATACCGCGGATTGTCTTGAAGAGGTGTTTTGCCATGCCTTCGAATGTGTTTATCACATCTTCCTGTTCCACGAAGCTCATTTCGCAGTCTATCTGTGTGAATTCAGGCTGGCGGTCGGCACGAAGGTCCTCGTCCCTGAAGCATTTCACTATCTGGAAATATTTGTCGAAGCCGGATACCATGAGCAGCTGCTTGAGGGTCTGAGGTGACTGCGGCAGAGCGTAGAACTGTCCCGGGTTCATTCTTGAAGGCACCACGAAGTCGCGGGCTCCTTCAGGAGTGGAGTTCACGAGGATAGGGGTCTCTACTTCGAGGAAACCCTGCTTGTCAAGGTAGTTCCTTACCTCGAATGCCATCTTGTGCCTGAGTTCCAGGTTTTTCCTTACGGCATTGCGGCGAAGGTCGAGATATCTGTATTTCATGCGGAGGTCGTCTCCTCCGTCGGTGTCGTCCTCTATTGTGAATGGAGGGGTGAGTGCTTCGTTCAGCACTGTGATTTCCGAGAGTTTTATCTCGATGTCACCGGTAGGGATTCTGCTGTTCTTACTGCTTCTTTCCGATACCGTGCCGGTAGCCTGTATCACGAATTCCCTTCCGAGTTTTTCAGCTTTCTCGTTGAGTTCCTTTGATGCGGTGTCCTCTATCACAAGCTGGGTGATGCCGTATCTGTCGCGCAGGTCGATGAAGCTCATGCCGCCCATCTTCCTTACTTTCTGTACCCATCCTGCAAGAGTTACCTGTTTTCCTGCATCAGAGAGTCTGAGCTCTCCGCAAGTGTGTGTCCTGTACATGATTATATGAATTACTGATTTATCTTTCCGGTTGTTTTGTATGCTGCCGTCTTTTTACGTCGGCCTGCAAAGGTACTTAAATTTTATATAATTATATAATTATATATTAAAAAGCATGTGGTGCAGAGTGAGTTAGACATGCGGCGAAATAATTGTCCGGAATGCAAAAAATCAGTACTTTTGCGGCTGTATGGAAGTTAGAGCAAAAAAGGCCCTCGGGCAGCATTTTCTGAAAGACATGGATATAGCCGCACGTATTGCGGACAGTCTTGAGTTTACCGACGGGCAGCGTCATAATCTGATAGAGGTCGGTCCCGGTACCGGCGTGCTCACGCAGTTCCTTTACAGGAGGAATGACGTGGCGCTCAAACTGGCGGAGATAGATTCCGAATCTGTTGAATATCTCAGACTGAATTATCCCGAACTCGGGGAAAACCTGATATTCGGGGATTTCCTGAAGATGGACCTGGATGCACTCTTCTCCGGTGAGGAGTTTTGTGTGATAGGCAATTTCCCGTACAATATCTCTTCCCAGATATTCTTCAAGATACTTGACTATCGCAGAAGTGTCCCTCAGGTGGTGGGTATGATACAGAAAGAGGTGGCCGAAAGGCTGGCAAGCCCTCCGGGTTCGAAAGTTTACGGCATATTGTCCGTACTTCTTCAGGCGTGGTACGAGATAGAGTATCTCTTCACCGTACCGGAACATGTGTTCCTGCCGCCGCCAAAGGTCAAATCAGCCGTCATCAGACTCAAACGCAATTCAAGGACATCACTGGGTTGTGACGAGGAGCTTTTCAGGAAGGTGGTGAAGGCCTGCTTCAACCAGAGAAGAAAAACGATCCGCAACTCCATCAGGGCGGTTGTGCCGCAGCTTCCGAAAGAGGCGGATCATCCTTTGTTGTCGATGCGTCCGGAACAGCTCGGTGTGGAGGAGTTCGTGGAGCTCACCAATGCCGTTGCCGAATGGAATAACTTTTAACAATAAGTTAGAACCTAATAACTATGATTTATGAAAAATGTTATTATTACTACTACTAACTCAATAGAAAATACGACCATAGAAAAATATCTTGGAGTAGTAACATCCAATTTGGTGATTGGAACAAATTTTTTTTCAGATTTTATAGCTTCGTTCTCAGACTTTTTTGGTGGTTTGTCAGGTACATACCAATCAAAATTGGATGAATTATATGAGATGGCTAAATCTACAATATCTCGTAAAGCTCAACTTCTTGGTGCAAATTGTATATTGGGATTTAAGATTGATTTTGATGAAGTATCTGGAAAAGGAAAGTCAATGTTTATGGTATCAGTCTCAGGTACAGCAGTGAAAATTAGGTTCAATAAAGAGAATCCAGATATATTTAAGACATCAACTGTGTTATTAGAAGATTTAGATGTTGAAATATTTAAGGACAAATGGTTAAGTAGAAGTATATTAAAGCTGCCAACTCATGAAGAGTGGAATTTTATATTATCTCATAATTTAGTTGAGTTATTACCATATCTATATGAGTGTTTTATCTATGCTTCAGAGAACAATCAAGAACATCCAACTATTCATCTTTTTCCACAATTGTTATCAGCAGCAGACTATAGATCGTCTGTAGAAGTTGTATACAAAGATTATCCTAAAAGGCATAACTATATCTATACTTATATAAGTTCCAACAATCTATTTAGCCCTGAAAATATAATTGAATTGTTACAGGAAGGAAATATTGATTTGGCAATAGATTTATTGAAAATTAATAAATTAGAGTATAGTGAAGATGATTTGGCGAAAATGAAGGAAATATCTTCAATAATTGGGAATCTTCCTATTAAAGGAAAAAAGACAGAAGTAAAAAAGGGGTTGTTATCTTCAAAATTGGAGGAGAAATATGTGTGTCCGAATGGCCATATGAATGATAAAGATGAAGAATATTGTATTACTTGTGGCCAAAATATTATGGGACTTACATCAGATCAAGTTTATGTGATAAATGCATTTAATGATAAAATAGCTGTATTGGATCGGTTATTAGTAAAAAAAGATTGAAAATATTTTATCAAAAACAAATTAATCCCCGTTAGAATGTGTACTAGCGGGGATTTTTATAAGTCTATCTAATTAATATACATTCTGCTATTTCGGAGATTGGCACTGTAATTTCTGCGTAGCCGCAGGCGTATGCTCCGAGCACGTAGTGTTCGAAAGTGAAGCATACTGAATCTTCAGTAATGTTGATGCAGTTGACAAGGTCCAGAGTAGGTTCGGTGCTGAAACATCCTTCCGGATTGTCGAAATGTGCCTTGAGGGCCTTGTTTATGGCGTCGGCTTTCGAGTAGTCTATGATTTCTTCATTCTCCAGCAGCCTTCCCTGCTCCATATCGAAGTTATATGCCTTGAACATTGTCATTCCGTGCGCGCCTCCCTGGAAGGAATATGTCTTGAAGCGTACGCTTATGATATTTTTGTTGGCAGTGAATGTACTGTCGCTTATCCAGAGTTCGCATTTCCACGACGGCATTTCCATTTCGCTTTCCGATAATGATCTGAACAGTTCATCAGCTTCCTTTTTTGTCGAGGATATTCTGTTTTCCATGTATTTGCCGGCAAGTTCGTTGTATTTTGCACATGCGGTTCCGGCAGTCCTGCCCTCGGACGAGAATACGGTGTATTCGGTGTTTATTCTGTATTTTTCGTTTTCTTCATTGTTCTTGATTTTTTCCGGATTGATTTCAGCTTCCGAACATGAAAAGAACAGTGCTGCTGAAAATGCTGCCGTGAGCAGACTTCCTGATTTTCTGATGACTTTATTCATGACATTTTATTTTATTGTATGTTTTATACAAAGATAGTCCCATTCTCAGGATTGCGATGGCTGTTTCCCTGTAATTGTTTGAAATGCTTCCCGGGTGTATGAAAGTATATGAAACGGTGTCAATTCCGTTCCATGCCGAGTTTTTCCTTGATGGATCTCAGTTTGTCGAATGCGTCGAGAGGGGACATGGTGTTGATGTCAGCCTTTTCAAGTTCTGAACGTATTTCGGCAAGCATTGGGTCATCGAGCTGGAAGAATGAAAGCTGTTGTACCGCTTCATCCTTTCCGTTGTTGCGGTTTCTCTTTCTGAGGTTTATGCCGGCTGCGTTGCTTCCGGTAGTACCGTTTTCTGTTTTGCCTTCTTCCCCGCAGTTCGCAGATGCCCTCCTTTCGTCGGCTTCTTCAAGTTCCTGCAGTTTCCTTTCCGCGTTGTATATTACCCTTGAAGGCATGCCTGCCGCCTTGGCTACATGGATGCCGAAACTGTGTGAGACTCCTCCTTCGCACAGTTTGCGAAGGAAGATTATCTTTCCTCCGCTTTCTTTGGTGGATATATGGAAATTGCGTACTCGCGGGAAGATATTTTCCAGTTCGTTGAGTTCGTGATAGTGTGTGGCGAACAGGGTTTTTGCCCGTTCCCCGTGCTCATGTATGTATTCGACAATGGACCATGCTATCGACATGCCGTCGTATGTGCTTGTACCCCTGCCTATTTCATCGAGAAGTATGAGTGATCTCGAAGACATGTTGTGGAGGATGGTGGCGGTTTCCAGCATTTCAACCATGAATGTAGATTCACCTCTGGATATGTTGTCGGATGCCCCGACTCTGGTGAATATCTTGTCGACATATCCTATTTCAGCCTTTGCGGCAGGTACGAACGATCCTGTCTGTGCCATAAGCACGATCAGCGCCGTCTGTCTCAGCAATGCGGATTTTCCGGCCATGTTCGGGCCTGTGAGTATTATTATCTGTTGTCCGTCGCTGTCAAGTCTTACATCATTAGCGATATATTCCTCGCCGGCATTCATCAGTGTTTCTATTACAGGATGCCTTCCTCCGCGTATGTCGATAATGTTGCTTCCGTTCATTTCAGGTTTGCAGTAGCGGTTCTCCTCCGCGAGCAGTGCGAATCCTGCAAGAGTATCGAGTTCCCCTATCTTGCATGCATTGCGTCTGATAGGTACCACTTCGCTTTGTACGCGACATATTAGGTTGTTGTAAATCTGTTGTTCTATGAACAGTATTTTTTCCTCAGCTCCGAGAATCTTTTCTTCGTATTCCTTAAGTTGCGGGGTGATATATCTTTCCGCGTTTACCAGGGTCTGTTTTCTTGTCCATTCTTCTGGAACCTTGTCCTTGTGTGTATTACGTACTTCAAGGTAGTAGCCGAACACATTGTTGTATCCTATTTTCAGGGAGGATATTCCTGTCCTTTCGGTTTCACATGCAAGCATTTCCTGCAGAAATCCCTTGCTGTTGTGCGCTATTTTCCTGAGATTGTCAAGTTCTTCGTTTACGCCTGGCGCTATGACATCGCCTTTGCCTATCTGTGCCGCAGCGTCCGGCAGGAGTGTCATGTTCAGCGTTTTTACAAGATCTTCGCAGCAGTTCATTTCTTCGGCGATACGTCCGAGCGGGGCAGAGCCGCTGGAGGCGCAGATTTTCCTTATCGGAGCTATCTGTTCCAGACCGCGTTTGAGTTGCAGCATTTCCCTTGGGGCGATTCTGCCTGCCGCAGCTCTTGATACGATGCGTTCCATGTCTCCGATTTCGGATATCCTGCTTCTTGCTTCATCTCTTGCGAGTGTCTCGCTTGTGAAATATTCGACGGCATCAAGCCTTTCATTTATGGCTGCCACGTCCTTGAGCGGGGTGGCCAGCCATTCCCTCAGGGTGCGGCCTCCCATCGGAGAGGTAGTCCTGTCCATCACGTCCGTCAGTGATACGCCTCCGTCGTGTTCTGAAAGCGATCTGAATATCTCCAGATTCCTGACAGTGAACTTGTCCATCCAGACAAAACTGTCCTCGTCTATCCTTGAGATGGAACTTATGTGCGATAGTCCTGTATGATGTGTTAGGTCGAGGTATGACAGGGCCGCTCCTGCAGCCGTGAGCGCTACAGTCATGTCGCTTACTCCGAATCCTTTGAGTGTGCTGGTGCCGAAGTGCTGCTTCAGTTTTTCCACGGCGGATTCCGTCACGTATGCCCACTCATCCATTGTGGAGATGTAGATGGAGTTGCCGTATTTTTCCCTGAATTCGTTCCTGTATTCGCGTGGAACCAGTATTTCTTTTGGTGCAAATCCTGATATCAGGATTTCTATGTACTGTCTCGAACCTTGTGCTATCTTGAACGTGCCGGTAGATATGTCGAGGAACGCTGCACCTGTAGTGGCTTTGCTGAACCACATTGAGACGAGGTAATTGTTTTCCTTGTTTGACAGCAGCTGTTCATTGTATGCCACGCCAGGCGTGACAAGTTCGGTTATGCCTCTTTTGACGATTTTTTTTGTCAGCTTCGGATCTTCGAGCTGGTCGCATACGGCAACCTTGTATCCTGCCCTTACCAGTTTGGGCAGGTATGTGTCTATTGCGTGGTGCGGAAATCCGGCAAGTTCAACATGTGTGGCCGATCCGTTGGCCCGTTTTGTAAGTACGATGCCGAGAATCTTGCTCGCTATGACGGCATCGTCTGAAAACGTTTCATAAAAGTCTCCCACCCTGAAGAGCAGGAGTGCATCCGGATGCTGGGCCTTTACAGCGAAATACTGTTTCATCAGCGGGGTTTCGGCTATTTTTTTGTCACATGCTGTTTCACTCATATCAAATATTCAAGACAAATGGTTCGTTCCCGCAAAATTAATTAAAATTAGATTATCTTTGTAAGTTATGAAACGAGTTCTTGTGATAACATACTACTGGCCGCCTGCCGGAGGCTCCGGAGTTCAGAGATGGTTGAAATTCAGTAAGTTCCTTCCTCAGTACGGATGGCAGCCGGTTATATATACCCCTGAAAATCCGGACATGCCGGTAACGGACGAGAGTCTTCTTGCAGATATCGATGTGAGGACCGAAATACTGAAGACTCCCATAAGGGAGCCTTACGGGATATACAGGTCCATGTTCGGAATAAGAAAGGACAAGGCGGCGGGGACAAGGGTCCACGGCAAGGGTGGAGGATTCAAGTCATGGCTTACCAATGTGATAAGGGCCAACCTGTTCATACCCGATCCGCGCAGGGTATGGGTGTCTTCATCTGTGAATTATTTAAGGGAATATCTCAGAAATCACCCGGTGGATGTGATAGTCAGTACGGGCCCTCCGCATTCCATGCATCTTATCGCGAGAAAGCTTGTTGAGAAAATACCGTGTGCATGGATTGCTGATTTCAGGGACCCGTGGACAGGGATGTTTTATTTCAAGCATCTGAAAATGCTGCCCTTCGTAAGGGGTATGCACCGCCGTATGGAGGCGGATGTGTTGAGGAAGGCCGATGCTGTGATTGTGGTTTCCGACAGGATGAGAACGGATTTCCTTAAAGTGTCTGGCGTGGATCCGGACAAGGTATCCGTGATAACCAACGGATTCGATCCGGATGATTTCGTAAGGGTGGATGAGGCGCCTTCCGACAAGTTCACTCTTGTCCACACCGGACTTATGGTCAGGGATGGAAATCCTGAATACGTGTGGCTGGCTCTTTCTGAGATGCTCCGTGAAATAGACGGTTTCTCTTCGGCGCTCAGGATAAGGCTTATAGGAGAAACCGACGATTATGTTCTTGATTCCGTCAGAAATGCCGGTCTGGGAGATTATCTCGAACATGTCCCGTATATACCGCACAAGGATATCGTTTTGGAGCAGGACAGGGCTTCCGTGCTTCTCCTGCCTTTGAGGAACGAGCCCGAGGCGGGTGCCATACTTACCGGAAAGTTCTTTGAATATCTTGCTTCCGGAAGGCCTGTTCTTGCAATAGGCCCGTGCGACGGGGATCTTGCAGCCGTTCTTGAAAAATGCCAGGCCGGGGAAATATATGATTTTTCCGACAAGGAGGGAGTGAAAAAGGCGCTTGTGGCAAGATATCGGGATTTTGTTTCGGGACGTCTCAATTCAAACAATGAAAATGAAAATATAAACGCATATTCGAGAAGATCGCTGACAGGTGTTCTCGTGGAAAAAATGAACATGCTGGAATAGCATGACATAATAGCATGAAAAATATGGACAATATAAAGAAAATACTGCCTTATCTGCTTGCGGTACTGTTTTTTGCAGTTGCGGCTTATGCCTATACGCCTGAGGTTTTTCAGGGAAAGGTTGTTAACCAGTCCGATATCTCTTCATGGAAAGGGATGGCGAACGAGATTCTGACACATAACGGGGAGCATCCTGACGATCCGGCATACTGGACGAATTCCATGTTTTCAGGGATGCCTGCAATACCGATATCCGTGGTGTATGAAGGGGACTTTACTGACCCTTTGTACAAGCTTCTTTTTGTGGGAGAAAGACCAGCAAGCTATCTGCTTGTTTCGATGATAGGTGCATTTCTCATGTTCCTTGCTTTCGGTACGGATGTGTGGCTTGCCGTTCTCGGAGCTGTTGCAGTCACATTCTGTTCCTACAACATGCAGATTATCCAGGTAGGCCATAATTCGAAAATGGTTGCCATAGCGCTTATGCCTTGGGTCATGGCGGCTCTCGTATATGCATATAGGAAGAAGACCCTTGCAGGCGCACTGCTGTTTGCCTTTGCCCTCAGTTTCCAGATAAAGGCCAACCATCCTCAAATCACCTATTATCTTGCCATTATGGTTCTGGGCTATGCAGTCATGAAGTTCGTTCTTGCATTGAAGGAAAGGACGCTTCCTGACTTTTTCAGAAGATCTGCTCTTCTTCTCGTGTTCGGTCTGCTCGGAATAGCCACCAATATCAATCATCTGTGGCCTACGTATGAGTATGCAGGGCATACCATGAGGGGGGGGTCGGAACTTACGATAGGAAATGAAACGAAGACGGACGGCGGACTCGACATGGAGTATGCAACTGCATGGTCATACGGCCCGGAAGAAATGATGAATCTGATGATTCCGGATTTCAACGGCGGAGCTTCGTCCGGTGAGTTGGACCGTGATTCCGAAACATACAGGGTCCTGTCGCAAAGCGGTTACCAGGGAGCGGGTCAGATAATAAAGCAGCTTCCTCTTTATTGGGGACCGCAGCCGTTTACCGCGGGGCCGATGTATATGGGTGCTATTTCAGTTTTTCTGTTCGTTCTCGGGCTCATTCTGTTCAAGGGGGCACTAAAATGGTGGGTGGCAGGAGTTTCTCTTCTTGCCGTATTGCTTGCGTGGGGATCGCATCTTATGTTCTTTTCAGAATTCTTCTTCAGGTATGCCCCTCTCTACAACAAGTTCAGGACAGTTTCCATGATTCTTGTGATTCTGCAAATAACCATACCGGTACTTGGAATCCTCGTTCTCGACAACATATTGAAGGATAATTACAGGCATAAGGAGTTCAAACGGGCATATATGACAGCTCTTTCATTGACGGCTGGCCTTTGTCTGCTGTTCGCGGTGATACCTTCGCTTGCCGGAGATTTCATATCCCAGGCCGACTCATCTCTTCCGGATATGCTTTCACAGTCGTTGAGGGAAGACAGGGCCGATCTGCTTGTATCTGATGCATGGAGGTCGTTTTCCATGATAATAGCCGCTGCCCTGATAGTGTATCTTGGATGGAACCGTACGCTGAGGAGAACTCATGCGCTTGTTTTGCTGACTGCCCTTATGCTTGCCGATTTGTGGAGTGTGGACAGGCGTTATCTGAACGGCAGCCATTTTATGGACAGAAACAGATTCGAAAACCAGTATCCGCTGAGAACTGTGGACAAAATTATTCTGGAAGATACGGATCCTGACTACAGGGTGCTCGATTTGTCAGTAAACACGTTCAATGATGCGTATACGAGCTATTATCACAAGACCATAGGCGGATACAGCCCGGCTAAGCTGCAGCGTTATCAGGATCTGATACAGTATTATATAACTCCTGAAATATCCGCTTATGCGGAAAGCCTTAGGAACGTACGTTCTCTTGGGGATGCAGAGGATTCCCTGGGATATTATCCGGTCCTCTCGATGCTGAACACCAAATACATTATACTCAATCCGGATATGCCTCCTGTAGAAAACAGGTTCCGCAATGGAAATGCATGGTTTGTTAAGGACGTGATGACCGTATCTTCCCCGGACGAGGAGATTCTGGGACTGGCTTCGGTCGATCTGTCGGACGAAGCCGTGGTTTCATCAGCATTTGAGGGTGCGTTGGATGGTCTCGACCTCGCTTCGGCTGATTCGGCGGCAACGATAAGTCTGTCTTCGTATTCTCCGAACAGATTGACATACAGATATTCGTCTTCAACGGATAATTTTGCCGTCTTCAGTGAAATCTATTATCCTGACGGGTGGACGGCTTCGGTTGACGGCGAGCCTGCAGATATATTGAGAGCCGATTATGTGCTTAGGGCAATGAGGCTCCCTGCCGGATCGCATGAGATAGAATTCGTGTTCAGACCGGAATCCATAGTGAAAGGGGCGCTTTATTCGAGGATGGCTTCAGGTTTTCTTCTTCTCTTCCTTCTCGGCGTCATAGGTGTCGAAATCAGAAAAAGGGTCGGCAAACCGGGCCAGATATAAATTATAAATTCACAAGTATATGGAAAACAACAGAATTACCGGACTTCTCGGTATAAAATATCCGCTTGTTCAGGGTGGAATGGTATGGTGCAGCGGATGGCGGCTCGCTTCTGCCGTAAGCAACTGCGGAGGCCTCGGCCTTTTGGGTGCGGGATCCATGCATCCAGATACTTTGCGGGAACATATAAGAAAGACCAAAGCCGCAACTTCCGGACCTTTCGGGGTGAATGTGCCTCTTATGTATCCGGAAATAGAGGAAGTTATGAGAATCGTAGTTGAAGAGGAAGTGCCTGTCATGTTTACGTCGGCAGGGTCTCCGAAGAAGTGGACTCCATACCTGAAGGATCACGGGATCAAGGTTGTCCAGGTTGTGGCGAGTTCCCTGCTTGCAAGGAAGAGCGAGGATGCAGGTGTCGATGCGGTTGTTGCCGAGGGCTTTGAGGCAGGAGGCCATAACGGAAGAGAGGAGACTACCACGATGGCTCTGATACCTACAGTCAGGGATGCGGTATCCATTCCGGTGATTGCAGCCGGAGGTATAGCCGACATAAGGGGGTACAGGGCTGCATTTGCTCTTGGTGCCGACGGTGTGCAGATGGGTACGAGATTTGCACTCTGCAGGGAAAGTTCCGCAAGCGAGGAATTCAAGGCATATTGCCGCGGTCTTGCGGAGGGCGGTTCCAGACTGCTTCTGAAGAAGATGGTACCGACCAGGCTCGTGGACAATGAATTTTCGGCCAAGATTGCGGAAATGGAAGCTGCAGGGGCCGGAAAAGCTGAACTTGAAGCCTTTGTGGCGAAGGGAAGGGCGAAACTCGGCATGTTTGAAGGCAACCTTCAGGAGGGTATGCTGGAGATAGGCCAGATTGCCTCCATCGTGAAGGAAGAGGAGAGTGTGGCCGATATCTTCGCCAGCCTCGGCCTTGCATGATCAGGTTCGGATTGTGAATTTTACCTGATTATGGGTATTTTGCAGGGCGGCAGGCCTGCATACATTTGCATCGTTTTTAAAAATTACAGAAGATGGATTTTTCAAAAGTGGTGCTTTTATTTTTTCTTTTGGCGGTAGTTTCAGGCATTTCGTCCGTCTCTGCTGCAGAATATTCTGCAATATTTACGGAAAAGAGGGATTCCGTAAATGCAGAAGCAGGGGGCAATCTTGATCTTGACGAGATTGTCGTTACCGGAACGAGGTCAGAGAAGCGTCTTTCTGAAGTACCTGTGCTTACTGCAATCATAAGAAGGGTGGAAATGCAGAAGTCCGGTACGGTTTCGTTATTGGAATCCCTGCAAGACAATATACCTGGAATAGTCTTTTCTCCCAATGCAATGGGTAACAACATGAGGATACGCGGATTGAACAGCCGTTATGTCCTTTTTTTGGTCGACGGTGAACGTATGGTTTCCGAAGGTGCTGGAGGAAATGTGAATCTGGATCAGGTGGATCTCAATTCTGTGGAGAAAATAGAGATAGTAAACGGCGCTTCTTCCGTTCTTTATGGTTCCAATGCAGTAGGAGGTGTGATAAATATAATTACCAGACGTCCTTCCTCGCCCTTTCAGGCATCAGCAGGTACTTCATGGGAGACATGCAATACTTTGCGTAGCAGTATCTCTGCGGCTTCCTCTCTTTCAAGATTCAACGTTTATGCCGGAGCCTTCAGAAATTCTTCCGACGGTTTCGGGGGGGCAAGCGGAGATACAGGTCCTTATGCTGCAAAATATGCCGATTACGGGGCAAATCTCAAAGTGGGTTTCAATCTTTCAGAAAGGTTTGATATGAATTTGTCGGGGCGCTATTTCAGACATGAGACCTTCAATCCTGAAAACAGCATGAACAGGACTCATCCTCTTTCCCATACTATGTCCGTGTCGTTCGCTTCTTCATACAGAAGTCATGGAGGAAGGAATGTCCTTAAATTGACAGGCAGTTTTGACAAGTATTTTGATCTAGACCTTTATGAGGGTGGAAGAAATACGGAACTTGACAATACGACCGAAATCCTTTCGGTAAGAATAACCGACAATCACGGATTTTCCGACAGGTTGGAAATGGTAACGGGGGCGGAATACAACAGACAGAATGTCTTTTCGGCAAGAACTCTCGGAAGTGTACCGGCTTCAAGACATATAGATGATCTGAATGCTTTTGTGCATGCGGAATATGAACCGTTCAAATCGTTCGACATTACCGGAGGAGTGAGGTATACATACAATACCCAGTTTCATTCTGCAGTTACTCCTACTGTCTCCATGATGTATGTTGCAGGAGGTTTCAAATTCAGGGGAACCGCAGGTACTTCTTACAGGGCTCCTGATATAAAGGAACTTTATTATGACTTCGATCATCAGGGAATGTTCTGGGTTTACGGGAACCCTGATCTGAGGCCTGAATACGGTTTTTACGTTTCTCTTTCCGCCGAGTATTCAAGCGGCCCTTTCAATGCTTCACTTACCGGGTACTGCAATAATATCTCCGACAAGATCACGCAGTATGATGTGATAAATTCATCCGGAGGATCCGAGAAGTATTATGAGAACATCAGCAGTGCGACACTGAAAGGAGTGGATTTCAATTTTTCCACTTTGCTGTTCAGACATTTCATGCTGAAGGGAAACTACAGTTTCTGTGATGCAAGGGACAATGCCACAGGTCTTCAGTTGAGCAGCAATGTCAGGCACAGTGCCACTGTGTCCCTTACGTGGAACGGGAATATCATGAAAAGTCCGTTTTCCGTTCAGATGGCTGGACGCATTACCTCTCCTAAACTGTACCAGTCGGTGACAGAGGACAGCGATGGTGTTGCAATTGTGGAAAAAAATGAGTCCAAACCTTATAATATATGGAAAATAACATTTTCCAAGCCTGTACGGTTGGGTAAGGATCACAGTATAGACCTTTCACTCAAGTGTGACAATATTTTTAATTTCAGGGAAGAATCATTTATAGATCCTGGCAGGAAATTCCTTGTCGGAGTCAGATATACATTCAGATAATTCAAAAAAAAAAATTATATGAAAAAATTTGTTTCAGAAGCGGTGTACGGACACTGCGGCAGTATGCGGATGATGTATGGATCGTCAATACTTGTTTTTTCGTGCCTTGCGATATTTTCGCTTATGTTTTCAGGATGTGATAAAAAAGGGAAGGAAGAGCCTCCTGCAGTCGAACAGGTTTCGGTAGAGGCAACATCTTCCACGACATGGCATTATTTTTCATTCGCTTCCGGGAAGTTTATAGGTGTCGGTGAAGAAAACGATGCTTCGAATGCGGAGTGGGCTGCAAGAACGGATTGGGATTTTGCAGTATGCAAATATTCCATAAGAACAAACAGCGGAGAGGCTTCTTCGAAGAATGCTAAGGGAGGCGTGTATGTCATGTCATCGGATATCGCATTCTCTTCTGTATCCGAAGTTCCTTCAGGGGCTGTTTTCAAGGAGGACAAGGCAGTGACTTCTACGGGAATGTCGGGAACGGTCACTACAGTCAAATCCGATGCGACGGTAATCGTTTTCAAGACGAACAGCGACGGTTCGCTGGTGATGCCTCCCGTATATCTGAAGGCTCCGGTCTATATTTTCAGAACCGCAGACGGAAAAGGTCATTTCAAGGTCGAGTTTACCAGATATCAGAATGAAGGAGGAAAATCAGGATATGTGGTCTTTTCTTATGCTGAATTGAGATGATAGCCAGATATATAAGATTTTCTGCAATTGCCGCAATCGCCGTTGCGGCTTTTGCCGTGTTCTACCGGAAGTATTTATCTGTGACCGATATAGCTGCGTTCAATTTTCCTGACTTTACGGTGGAGAAATTCATAAGGTCCAATAACAATCCTTTTGTAAAGATAACTCCGGTCTCCCTGGATGACACCGGGACTCTGCCATCCTATGATGTCATACTTGTTAGAATTCATGGCAGTTCCCTTACTGCAGAGCATTTCGATGCCATAAGAAAGGCCGCTGAAAAGGGTAGAATAGTGTTCTCTACGGAATCGGATAATGCCGAAATAAATACCTTGAAAGACAGTGCCCTTGCATATGTGTCTGAACTTATGGACAACGGGTGTGCGGCAAATTACAGAAGTCTTTTCAATTTTCTCAGATCAGAGGCAGAAGGGAAAATCATATATAGAGGTACATATTCCGAGCCTGTAAAAGTTCCCGACAATTATTTTTTCCATCTTGGCGAGGATGAATTCTTTGCTACCTATGAAGAATATGACAGGTTCTACCGCAGTTCTGGAAAGTATAAGGATGGTGCTCCCAGGGTGGTTCTTCTTGCCGGAAACATAAATATGCAGAATTCGAACGAAGAACATTTTGCTGCTCTTGTGGACGGTCTTGAAAAGAGGGGAATGAATGTCTATCCTGTAAATTCATTTGGTATGGAAAAATTGGGGATGATAGCATCGGTCCGTCCCGACATTGTGATAAACAGACCTCACGGACGTCTTGTGATGGGTGGTGGAGAGAGCGGTACGGCTCTATTGAAAAAAATGAATGTTCCTTTGCTTGCTCCGGTTACAGTCAGCAGACTGTATGATGAGTGGATTGAAGATCTCCAGGGTATGTCCGGTGGCGGGATGACATCTATGAGTGTCGTACTTCCTGAACTGGATGGTGCCATAGCTCCTTTTGCTGTCGCCGCACAGTTTGAGAGAAACGGAATGAAGATTTTCGATGCAATACCGGGACATACGGACAAATTCTGCAATCTGGTCTGCAATTTTGCAAAGTTGAGAACAAAGCCAGCTTCAGAGAAAAGGATTGCACTGTATTATTACAAGGGAACCGGCAAAGCTGCCGTCAATGCAGCCGATATTGAAGGCGTCCAGTCTCTTTACAATACTTTGAAGATGCTTTCCGAGGCAGGATATAATGTGGACGGTCTTCCTTCTTCGGCGGAGAAGCTGGAAAAAATGATACAGACGTCAGGATCCGTGCTGGGACCTTATGCCCTGGGTGCATATGACAGATTCCTGAAGGATGGTAATCCGGTTCTCATGCCTGTGGATTCCTTTAATGTCTTGGTTTCCGGAATATTGCCATCCACGCTCATTGAGTCTTTGGAAGCACGCTACGGCAAAGCTCCCGGAGATTACATGTCTTGTGAAAAGGATGGGAAGGAATATATGGCTGTAGCTGCCTTGAGGTTCGGGAATATCGCCATACTGCCGCAGCCCATGGCTTCGGTCGGAGATGATGTGGAAAAGATAATCCATGGTCAGGATGGGGCTCCTGCATATCCATATATCGCCTCGTATTTGTGGACGAGGAAGGTTTTCAATGCCGATGCCCTGATTCATTTCGGTACGCACGGAAGTCTGGAGTTTATACCGGGAAAGCAGGTCGCTTTGTCCGATTATGACTGGACGGATGCTATAATCGGAGATGTGCCGCATTTTTATATATATACGATAAACAACATAGGAGAAGGAATAATAGCAAAAAGAAGAAGTTATGCCACTCTGATCACTCATCTTACCGCACCGTTCATGCAGAGCGGACTATATGATAATTTAAGAATGCTGAAAGATCGTATACACAGAATGGAAGGTATGGAGGAAGGGGAGATAAAGGATAATTACCGGGTGAGCATTACCGGACTTGCGAAGAAAGAGAATCTTTTTTCGGTGCTGTCGATAGATTCCACGAAGGTTTTGGATGATGCAGGTATAGAAAAGATACATCATTATCTTGAAGAAGTCGATGGGGCAAAGGTCGGTGACGGACTTTATACGTTGGGTGTCCCTTATACAAAGGAGCAGCTTTCCAATACGGCAAGGCTCATGTCTCTGGATCCTGTCAGGTATGCACTTGCTTCTATTGATGCCGCACACGGGAAAATGGATAAAGACAGGATGGATGATCCGTCATATATGTCGCACCATTATACTCCTGTTGCACAGAAAGCAATCTCGGAACTCCTGTCAGGTGTTTCTGCCGCCGATGTGTTCAACCGTCTTGTTTCGGCAGCCGACAGAAAACTTTTTGAGGAGCATGTTGCTGCAAAGAAAACTGAAGGGGGGAGAATGATGACTGCCGGGACGGATATGTCGGCCATGGCAAGTATGATGGACAGGATGTCCAAAGCAGAACCTATGGCGGATGAGGGTACTGGTGTCGGACAAGACGGACTTATGGATGCCATTGAGTCGTTGTACAGTTCACTTGAAAATGTAAGGTCTTCTTATGATAATCTTAAGAAATCTACCGGTATGGAGGCCGATGCCCTGCTTGATGCACTTGCTGGCGGTTATGTTGAGCCGTGTTCTGCAGGTGATCCTGTCGTCAATCCGGCTGCCGTACCGACAGGCCGCAATTTCTACTCTATAAATCCTGAAGCGACTCCATCTCCTGAGGCTTGGAAGACAGGCAGAAGATTGGCAGAGTCCCTCCTTGAATCAGAATTTTCGGCAAACGGTAAATATCCTGAAAAGGTAAGCTTTACGCTGTGGTCTACAGACTTTATTTCGTCGGAGGGCGCTACCGTTGCACAGATTCTGTACCTTCTCGGTGTAGAGCCTTTAAGAGACGGGTTCGGCTATATACGATCTTTGAGATTGATTCCTGCTGAAAAACTGGGGCGTCCAAGAATTGATGTAGTGATACAGACTTCCGGTCAGTTGAGGGATATCGCCGCTTCAAGACTGGCTCTTCTGAATCAGGCGATACAGATGGCGGCGTCGGATGATTCGGATGATAATTATGTCAGGAAAGGCTTTACCGATGCCGAAAAACTGCTTTTGGAAAAAGGTTTCTCTCCGGTGGATGCAAGAAAGTACTCAAAGGAAAGAATATTCGGAGGCGCAGGCGGAAACTATGGTACAGGCATAATGGGTATGGTGGAAAAAGGTGATTCATGGGAATCTGCAGATGAGATAGCAGAAAGGTACATAAGTAATATGGGAGCTGTTTATTCGGCTGACGGCGGAGAAGGCTGGGGTGAAATGAGGGAAGGGGTTTTCGAAGCCGCCCTTCTGAATACGTCGGTAGTGGTGCAGCCGCGTTCGAGCAATACATGGGGACCGTTGAGTCTGGATCATGTATATGAATTCATGGGCGGTCTTTCAGCTTCCGTGAAACATGTCACAGGTAATGATCCTTCTGCTTATTTCAATGACTTCAGGAATACGTCCAGGGCCAGAGTACAGGGCTTGAAGGAAGCAATAGGAGTAGAGGCCGGTTCGACATTGTTCAATCCGAAATATATAAGTCACATGATGGAAGGGGAAGCTTCTGCAATGGAACATTTTGCGGAATCGTTCAGAAATACATATGGATGGAACGTGATGAAACCTTCTGTCGTGGATGATCATATATGGGACAGATATTACGATATCTACGTAAAGGACGAGTACGGTATGGGCGTAAAGGAAAAGTTCGTCTCAAAGAATCCGTATGCTCTTCAGGAAATGACAGCAGTAATGTTGGAATCGGCGCGTAAAGGGATGTGGAAAGCCGATCCGGAGCAGTTGAAAAATGTTGCGGAACTTCATGCAGAACTTGTGTCCAATCACCAGGCAGGATGCAGCGGCTTTGTCTGCGACAACGGTAAACTAAAGGATTTCATATCTTCAAAACTTGGAGAAAATGCTGCGGAACGTTATGAAGACGCAGTGAAAAGTGCAAGGGAAGTTGTTCTGGAAAATCAGGATATCGAGAATAATGTCGTTCTGAGAAAGGAGGAACGGCGTACCGACCGGAAATCTTCCGCGGTGCAGGAGGAAAATTCATATACCATCCTCTATATACTGGGATCTGTCCTGGTAATCGGTATATTGTGGGTTGCACTCAAAAGGAGGAAATGATGGAAATATATGTTCAGGTAATTTTTATTCTCGCTTTTATGAAATATTCTCTCAAGGCTGCCCTTTCCGGCAGTCTTGCGGGAATATCGCTTTACGCACTCTTTCCAGCATTGCTTTCATTGCTTGTCTATCCTGTGGTAATCAGGCAGCCTGGTACGCTGCTGCAGGATTTTCTTTCCAATGTATCCTTTCTTTCCGATGGCGCTCTTGTCACTACGGTGGAAGCTGTTGCCGGGATCTTCGTTTCCGTTTTCCTTTTGGATAATTACTTCATGCCGGAATCTAAAAGACGCAGGAGCATTTTCCTTCTGAAAATAATACCAGGAGCAATGTTCTTTTTTGCTTTGGGATATTTTGAGCTGTTGTTTTTCAGGGAGATGGCTGGAACGGACTTTCTTGTTACGGCTCTAATCTTTGCATTGATTGCAGCCGTTGCCGTTTTTGCATTCTCACTGCTGATTTTTTTTGCTGTTCCTGCAGAAAGTGTTAAGCTGGAAATGAAAATCCTTCTCAATATTGGTATTCTTATTGGCGGTCTTCTTGTAAATTCTTCTGTGGCTGACTATAATGTTTCCAATTCGGTGTCTGAAACGGATTGGAACGCACTTCTTGCAGTGTCGGCCCTGTTTCTGATTTCTGCTGTTACCGGATATGCCTTATACAGGTTTGGTGTAGTATCAACAATTAAAAAAATAATAAAATGGAATTTATAACTGATTTACTGTATTGGATTTCAACCGGGCTTCTTGTCCCGGTAGTAGTGTTTTTGTTATTTTTCTTTCTTAAGTCCCTTATCATGATAGGCGGGTTCTACGGACAGTATATAAGCCGTACCAAAATAAATGTAAGGCTGAACAGACGGATAACGGAGATGAATCCGGAAGATTTCATTGTCTCCGTGGAAAAGGACGACAGGACTCCCCTCATTTCGGCTCTTGAAAGAATAAGGCAGAACAGGTACAATAGAGTTATGATTGATAAAATATTGGGAGATTATGAGATTCTTTCCGACAAATCTTTGGGTCAGTCCAGGCTTCTTGTCAAGATAGGGCCCATGCTTGGTCTTATGGGTACCCTTATCCCGATGGGACCTGCACTTGTCGGTCTTGCAACAGGAGATGTAGCTTCCATGGCAGATAATATGCAGGTGGCCTTTGCAACTACTGTTGTAGGAATCATAATAGGAGCGATTGGTTTCATTACCCTTCAGGTGAAGCAACGCTGGTTTGCGGATGATATGAATATTCTCGAATATGCAGCTGGTTCTCTTTCGGCTAAACCGTCTATCGGAAAGGAGGTGTAGTCATGGCAGGAAGACGCAGAAGACTTATTACCGATACGGATGACCATGATCCGCTGGCAGTACTGACGAACCTGTTTGACGTAGCCATGGTTTTTGCCGTGGCATTGATGGTGGCTCTGGTAACACGTTTCGATATGACGGAAATGTTTTCCAGAGAGGATTTTACCATGGTGAAGAATCCGGGTACCGAAAGGATGGAAATCATAACAAAAAAAGGGGACAGGATAGAGAAGTATACTCCTTCCGAGGATTCTTCCGATAAAAGCAAATCAAGAGGCCGGCGTGTGGGAACCGCTTACGAACTTGAAAACGGTGAGATAATATATGTGCCGGAATGATTGCCGGCACATATTGTCATGACCATCCTCCTCCGAGTGCCTTGTACAGGTTTATCATCGCGAGGTATTCATTGCTGATTGCATTGCTCATGCTTATCTGAGCATCGAAATACTTCCTTTGTGCGTCGAGAACGTCCAGGTAGATGGTTACCCCGTTCAGGTTTTGCAGCCTTGCAAGTTCTACATATTTTCTGGATGCCTCCAGAAGGTTCTGCTTGAGCCTTGTGTTTTCGCGGGCGCTTCTGTATGTTATGACCGCATCGTTGACTTCCTTGAATACCTGCAGGATCTTGTTTTCATATGCAAGTCTGGTCTGATTGTATGCCGCTATCGAGGCCTTGAAAGCGGCTTTTTTCTTTCCGAAAGAAAATATAGGGGCAGTAAGGCTTGCTACGGCTGTTGCTATGGGTGCTTTAAGCATGTTTTCGATGATTTCAGTTTCAGTGCCTCCGGTAAGGCTGATTACGAGTTTCGGGAATCTGTCCGCCTGTGCTACTCCGACCGCTGCTTCCGCCGCTTTCAGTTTCTGTTCGGCCTCCCTGATGTCCGGTCTGCGTTTCAGGAGTTCCGAGGGAATCCCTGCAGGTATGTCGTCCGACAATGTTGGAGTAAGAGAGAGTTTTTCCCTTTCTATTCTCTTCGGGAAATCGCCTGCAAGGAGCGATATCTGACTTTCCTTAAGTGCAATCTTCCTTTCCAGGTCAGGTATAAGCGATGCGGTTGTGGCAAGTTCAACCTGCGCCTGTCTGTATGATGTTTCTGATGTCAGTCCGCCTTCGAATCTTACTTTGGCCTGATGCACTCCCTCCTGCCTTGTAATAAGTGTCCTTTTGACTATTGCAAGTTCGTTGTCGAGGGCGACAAGTTCGTAATATGCCTGTGCGACTTCTGAAATGAGGGTCATCTGCATTGCTCTCATGGCTTCCTGCGATGCCAGATAATTCGCAAATTCTTCTTTCCTGCCCCATCTCAACGTACCCCAGAAATCCACTTCCCAGCCTATTACAAGAGAAAGCTGAGCTTCAGGTTCGCTGGTGAATCCTTTTCCTCTGTTGTAGAATTCATGGTCGCCTCCCGCTTTTGCGGAAAGTGACGGGTACAGCGCAGAATTGGCTATGCGGTATTTTGCCTGAAGTTCCTTTATCTTCTCAGATGCGGCAAGGAAATCCCTGTTGTTTTCGAGGGTGTTCCTTATCAGTTTCTGGAGCAGGGTGTCCGAATACAGTTCCCACCATTTCATGTCAGCAATGGTATTGGAATCCGTACGTTCGTATGCAATTCTGTCCGGAATTTCCAGTTCCGGTTTCGTGCAGTGTTTTGCAGGGGAACAGGCATTGGCCGCCAGGACTGCGGCTGTCATGCAGATTATTGCTGTCTTTATACTCTGTCTCATTTCCTTTTCCTTTCCAGTTTGTTTTTGAGATTATAGATCTTCACGAAGAAGAACGGTACGAATACGATACCTATCGTTATCGCTACGAGCATTCCGAAGGATACCCCTGTTCCTATATCCTGTCTGCTGGCTGATCCGGGTCCGCTTGCGAGGACAAGAGGAATCATACCCAGTATGAATGCGAGCGATGTCATGACGATAGGTCTGAATCGCAGTTTGCCGGCTTCTGTAGCCGCTTCAAGCACATCACGTCCCTTTTCCACTTCATCTTTCGCAAATTCCACGATAAGTATGGCGTTTTTGGCCACAAGCCCGATGAGCATAACGAGTCCTATCTGGAAATATACGTTGTTTTCCATTCCGCATAACCATACTCCGAGATATGCTCCCATACCTGCTATAGGCAGGGATAATATGACAGCAACGGGTATGGACCAGCTTTCATACTGTGCTGCAAGAAACAGGAACACGAACAGAAGTGCAAGCGCAATGACAAGTCCGGTCTTTCCTCCTTCCTTTTTTTCCTGATATGAGAGTCCGCTCCATTCCACGCCTATGTTGTTCGGGAGCTTTTCCTGCGCTATTTCTTCAAGGATGTTCATGACTTCACCCGAACTGTATCCCTGGGCCGCTTCTCCGGTCACCGTTATGGAATTGAACATGTTGAATCTTTTTATCGTTCCCGGACCTGTTGTGTACGAAGTCGTGCCGAGAGATGTTATGGGTACCATGGAGTTGTCGGATCCCCTTACGAAGAAAAGGTTCAGGTTGTCCTGATATGCCCTGTATGAAGCGTCTGCCTGGATATATACCTTGTATACCCTGTTGAACATGTTGAAATCGTTCACGTAAATGGAACCCGTAAATGCCTTCATCGTAGAAAATATGTCCGACATAGGGACCCCGAGCAGCTTTGCCTTGTCCCTGTCGACGTCGAAATAGAGCTGCGGGATATTTCTCTGCGACGATATCGATATGGCTGCCATCTCCTTTCGCATTGATGCATATTTTACGAGAGTGTCGGCTGCTGCCTGAAGGTCTTCATAGGAGGCATCTCCTCTTGCTTCAAGTACCATCTCGAAACCTCCGGAAGAACCGAGACCCGGTATTACGGCAGGGGTACTGGTGTATACCTTGCTTTCAGGATACAGTGACAGTGAATCACGTATTTCCTTCATCGTCTTCGTTATGTCGTGTCCCTTTCTTTCCTTCCATGGTTTCAGAATGACGGTAAACTGAGCATTGCCCTGTGCGCTTCCTATGCGCGGGCTGGATCCCGTTACATTCAGAACATATTCTATATCCGGATGTCTCATGAAGAAGTCCATGGCCCTGTCTGCGACAACCCTTGTCCTTTCAAGAGTGGTGCCCACCGGCATTTCCAGTTCCACTGTGAAATATCCCTGGTCTTCCTGCGGCATGAAACTCTGCGGCACAAGACGGTTCAGTACGAGTATTGCTATTATGGTTATTGCGAATACTGCAATCATTCTGTGTGATTCTGCGACGCTCCTTCTTATCATCCGTTCATATATTCCCGTTCCTTTTTCAAGCCATCTGTTTATGGTCCTGAACACCAAGTTTTTGTTCTCGGCCGACTGCGGTTTCAGGAATATGGAGCACATCACCGGACTCAACGTAAGTGCAACTATGGTTGAAATTATGACAGATACTGCTATCGTTATTGTGAACTGCCTGTACATCAGTCCAGTGATTCCTGAAAGGAAACTTACCGGAACGAATACGGCACACAGTACAAGGGAAGTGGCGACGAGGGCGCTTCCTATTTCCGACATTGCCTTCTTGGTGGCTTCGTAGGCAGGAAGTTTTTCCCTTTCCATGATTCGCTCCACGTTTTCCACGACAACTATGGCATCGTCGACGACTATACCGATGGCAAGGATAAGTCCGAGCAGCGTCATCATGTTGAGCGAGAACCCGAAGACAAGCATTACGCCGAATGTTCCTATCAGTGAAATCGGAACCGCAATAGTAGGTATGAGTGTTGCTCTCCAGCTTTGAAGAGAAAGGAATACCACGAGTATCACGAGAACAAGTGCCTCGAAAAGCGTTTTGTATACTTCATGTATCGATTCGGAAATATACGTGGTCATGTCGAACGGGATATTGTAGCTTATCCCCTCCGGGAAGTTCCTGCTGATTTCTTCCATTTCCTTCTTTATATTCTCGGCGACTTCCATGGCGTTCGCCCCTGGAAGCATGTTTATGTTCATTACCGCGGCGTTTCCTCCGTTGATTCCGCTTTCAGTGTTGTATGAGCCGGCTTCAAGGGATACTTTGGCTACATCGCGCAGCCTTATTATGGATCCGTCATTGTTGGCTCTTACAACTATGTCCTCGAATTCCTCCACGGATGAAAGTCTTCCCTGTGCCGATATCGGGATTGTGACATCTATTCCGGTAATGGGCTGCTGTCCGAGAACTCCAGCTGCCGATTCCCTGTTCTGGTCCTTGAGTGCATTCTGAAGGTCCTGTACTGTCAGACCCAGGTTGGCAAGTCTGTCCGGCTGTACCCATATCTGCATGGCATAGTATCTTCCTCCCACATTCGAGATGCTTCCTACTCCTGGTACCCTCCGCAACATGTCTATGACATTGAGCGTAGCATAGTTGCTGAGGTATATTTCATCGAATTTCGAGTCGGAAGAAAGGAGTGTTATAGTCATCAGCCTGCTTGCAGACTGTTTTTCAACCGATATTCCGTTCTGCACCACTTCCGCGGGAAGTCTTGATTCCGCCTGTTTGACCCTGTTCTGTATCTCCACTGCGGCAAGATCCGGGTTGGTCGATATGTCGAATGTGACCGTCGCGCTGAAACCTCCTGAGTTGTTGCTGCTTGATTCCATGTACATCATTCCCGGTGTTCCGTTGAGTTCCTGCTCGATAGGTGTGGCTACGGCCTGGCTTACGGTCTGTGCGCTGGCACCCGGGTAGGATGCACTGATTTTCACTACCGGAGGTACAATCTGCGGATACTGGTCTATCGGAAGAAGTGCCAGTCCTATGAGTCCCACCAGAACTATCAGTACCGACAATACTGTCGAGAAGACCGGTCTGTCTATGAAGAAATCGGATTTCATTTATGTGAAGTGTCTTTTGTGGTTCCTGTTAAATGTTCTTTGTCTTTCTCTTGTCGTCGCTTACAGCTACCTTCATCCCGTGGGTCAGTTTGTGGTATCCTTCTGTAACGATTGATTCGTTTTTGACAAGTCCTCTTTCCACAACCCTGTTGTTCCCGAATTCAGGTCCGAGCTCTATGAACCTTTTTTCCACAATGCTGTCTCTCCTGACGACAAAGATATACGCGCCGCCTTTTTCTATTACCAGTGCTTTGGAGGGAACTACTACAGCGTCTTCGCGCACGTCGAGGAGAAGTCTTACTTTGGTGAACTGCCCTGGCAGAAGTATGTGGTCCGGATTCGGCATTTCAGCCCTTACGGAGAATGTTCCGGTTTTAGGGTCTACCTGTGGATCGGCGAAATCGACAAGCCCCTTGTACGGGTATTTCGAATTGTCTGGAAGGGTGACCGTTATGTACGGGTCCCATTTCCTTGAGGAATCCCTTTGCCCGAGATTGACATTTCTTTCCTTGCTTCTGAGGTAGTCGAGTCCGGTCATGCTGAAATCTACCCTTACGGTATCGCTCTTGACTATTGTGGCAAGGAGCGACTGTCCGCCCGTGCCGACAAGTGTTCCGAGGTCAACGTGACGCTCACTTATGTATCCGCTTATCGGAGAAGTTACCGTCGTGTATCCCAGGGCTATTTCGTCCTGCGTCAGATCCGCTTCGCTCATCATTACCTCCGCTGTCGCACTTTCATACGATGCAATCGCATTGTCGAGGTCCAGCTGACTTGCGGCGTTCTGTTCAAAAAGCGGTCTTATCCTTTCGAGATCCCTCTGCGCCTTAAGTGCAAGCGCCTTGTTTTTGTTAAGCTGTGCCTTCGATTTGTCGACCTTGGCCTTGTACTGTTTAGGGTCTATTATAAAAAGGACCTGTCCCTTTTTTACATAGGTTCCTTCCTCGAAGAGCATTTTTTCCAGATATCCTTCCACGCGTGCACGTATTTCCACGAACTGTTGTGCACGTATCCTTCCTACATAGTCTCCGTATATTTCAACATCCTGCGTTCCCACCTTTTCCACTCCTACGACAGGAAGTTCCGCTACAGGCGGTTCCGGACGTGTGTACCAGTATATTGCTATGGATATCGCAGCGACCGAAAGCACTGCTGCAAGCCATGTCTTCCAGGTGGAGCGCCTGATTTTTACGACGAGGTCATGGGATTGTCTGTCTATTCTGAGATAGGTTCTTTTAAGGTATCTTTTCCTGTTCATTTGTAGTTTGATTAGCTTGGTATGCAGAGATATGGTGAATCAAAAATGATTCCGTTGAAGGTATTTTATGTTGAGTGTTTTGAAAGGTTTGAAAAACAGCATGTTAAGCTGTGTGGTGCTTGTCCTGTACGTGATTGTGCATGTGGAATATTTCCACATGTTTCGCAATTGTCATTTGATTCTGTAGGATGATTCCCTCTTCATGTCCTTTTCCTTGATGGATTGGCGTTTGTCATACTCCTTTTTCCCTTTTGCGAGGGAGATGTCGAGTTTTGCATAGCCGTTGCCGGCAATGAAAAGTCTGGTGGCTACTATTGTGAGCCCCTTTTCCTTTGTCGCACGTTGCAGTTTTCTGAGTTCCTTTTTGTTTAGAAGCAGCTTCCGGTCCCTTCTTGGATCATGGCAGTTGTATGAACCCCACCAGTATTCCGCAATATGCATGTTCTTTACATAAAGTTCGCCGTTTATGAAATAGCAATAACTGTCGACAAGAGAGGCCTTGCCGGCGCGTATCGATTTGATTTCAGTTCCGCACAGGACAATTCCCGCAGTGTAGTTCTCCAGAAATTCATATTCGAAGGATGCCCTTCTGTTTTTTATTACTATTTCGCTTCCTGCTTTCGGCATAATTGTTTGATTGGCCCGCAAAATTAGCTAATTTTACCGAATTACATCATATTTAATGAATTATTGTGTTTTTGCCTTATGAAAGAAGTGTCTGAAACAATGTCCGGAATTCTTGCCTCAGGGGCTGATATGGCGGTGATTACAGGTCCTACGGCCTGCGGTAAAACCAGATTCGCCGTCGAACTCTGCCGGAAATTCATGGAGAACGGGATGCCTGCAGAGATAATTTCCGCCGATTCCAGGCAGGTTTACAGGGGTATGGATATAGGAACCGGCAAGGATTTGTCGGAATACAGAGAAGGCGGGGATTTCGTACCGTATCATCTTATAGACATAGCCGATGCAGGTGAGAAATACAATATTTTCAGATATCAGTCAGATTTCAGGAAAGTGTATGAGGATATAAAGGAAAGAGGAGTTTTTCCGATAATGTGCGGAGGTTCCGGACTTTATATCGAGGCGGTGGCGAAGGGGTATTCCCTTCATGAGGTGGAACCGGATCCTGAGCTGAGGGCCGGACTTGAAAAACTGGATATGGATACTCTGGTGGAAATGCTTTCGGAAATGAAGCAGCTTCACAATACTACCGATATCGATTCAAAAAAACGAGTTATAAGGGCCATAGAAATAGCGAAATATTATCAGGATCACGGTATAGATCCTGAAGTCTCGTCCGACAGCAGCCGTCTTCCAGGGAAAGTTGCATATTACGGAATCTCAGTAGACAGGGATGAGAGAAACCGCAGGATAGATATAAGGCTTGATCAGCGGTTGGCCGGAGGAATGATTGAGGAAGTCCGTTCGCTTCTTTCTTCAGGAATAAGTCCCGAGGACCTTATCTACTACGGGCTCGAATACAAATTCGTCACCATGTATATTTCCGGCTCTCTATCTTTTGCGGAGATGAGGGAAAAACTTGCCATTGCGATACATCAGTTCGCGAAACGGCAGATGACATGGTTCAGGGGTATGGAACGCAAGGGGACGGTAATCAATTGGATATGACAGCGGTTCTGTTGTCGGACGGGTACTGGAATATTTCCAGTCCGAAAAACGGGATTATCGATATGATGTGGTCGAAAATATCCGATTGCACGCTTTCGTAATGTACCCATTTCTTGTCGGCTACGAAACAGTATATTTCCAGAGGAATACCTTTTTCCGTGGGCTGGAGCTGCCTTACCATGTATGTAAGCGATGTGTTCAGTTCCGGATTGTTTTTAAGGTAGTTTGTCACATAGGCGCGGAATACGCCGAGGTTGGTCTGCCTTCTGTATATCGGGGATTTTTCGGGCAGTTTCACGTTGAACTCGTCTATTTCCTTCTGTTTTGTTTCTATGTATTCCCTAAGTATGCCGATTGACGAAAACCGTTCCAGCATTTCGCTGTCGCAGAAACGTACGCTTTTCATATCGATGTTGATGGATCTCTTTATTCTTCTTCCACCAGATTCCTGCATACCTCTCCAGTTCTGGAAGGACTCGCTTATCAGAGCGTAAGGCGGTACTGTAGTTATTGTGTTGTCGAAGTTCCTGACCTTTACGGCATAGAGACTCATCTCTATGACGTCTCCGTCAGCCCCGTATTTCGGAACCGTAATCCAGTCGCCTATCCTGAGCTGGTCGTTTGCCGAAAGCTGCCATCCTGCCACGAATCCGAGTATGCTGTCCTTGAATATGAGCATTATTATTGCCATGGAGGCTCCGAGTCCGGCAATCAGAGTAGTGACGGATTCGTTTATCAGTACGCTGAGAATGATTATTCCTCCGCAGAATATCGACACTACGTTGATAATCTGGAAAAATACCTTTATCGGCTTTGTGGAATAATGCGTTTTTGCGGAATATATTTCCGTAAGCGATGTTGTTGCAGAGGAAATCGCCCTGATTATCTGGACTATTATGTAGATTACCGCAATTTTTCTGAATACGGAGATCCAGACTGCCGATCTTATGGCCAGAGGTACGAGCGAATATATGATCATTGCAGGTATGGTTGTGATTGCCTTGTGGAATACACGGTTTTTGTAGAATATGTCATCCCATTCGGTTTTGGTCAGCCTCATTATCCTGAACATTATCCTGTTGCCTATCCTGTCGGCGGCAATACCGATCAGATAGGCTATGAGTATGATTATTGCCATGGATATTATCTGATCAAGCCATGCCGCAAAGGCTTCAGGAACGCCGTTTCGTAACATGAAGCCGTGTATCGCGTCCGGGAGGGCGGTGATGAGTTTCAGTTCTTTTTCCTTGTCAACCATTTCCGCTATGATTTATTTTTAAAAATATGAAGGGATGTCCGATTTGCAGACATCCCTCCGTTTCAGTAGTTCATTTAATTTTCTTTTATCAGAACTGGTGGCAGCTGCATGCAAGGTTTCTGTCTCCGTATCCGTTGTCGACACGGGCCACATGAGGCCAGAACTTGTTGCCCTTTATCCATTCGAGCGGATATGCAGCGGTTTCCCTGTCATATTTATGGTTCCATTCGTTGCCGCACACTTCAAGTGCCGTATGTGGCGAATTCTTTACAGGGTTGTCTTCGGCATCGTATTTGCCTGATTTTATCTCCTCGCATTCCTTCTTTATCTGAAGCATTGCTTCTATGAACCTGTCGAGCTCTCCCTTGCTTTCACTTTCGGTAGGTTCGACCATAAGGGTTTCATGAACCGGGAATGACAGTGTCGGTGCATGGAAACCGTAGTCCATGAGTCGTTTTGCAATGTCGGTAGAGTCTACTCCGTATTCTGATTTGAAATGCTGGAGGTCTATTATGCATTCGTGTCCTACATATCCTGTCGCTCCTGTATAGAATGTGTTGTATTCTGGTTTGAGTCTTGCAGAGATGTAGTTGGCATTTAGAATTGCCAGTGATGTTGCCATTTTGAGACCTTCAGCTCCGAGCATCTTGATATATGCATGGGTAATAGGAAGAAGCAGTGCGTTTCCGAACGGTGCAGCACTTACTGCATTTCCCTGTCCGCCGTACTGCGGCATTACGGAATGTCCTGGACGGAACGGGGTCAGATGTTTTGCCATACATATAGGGCCTACTCCAGGACCGCCGCCGCCATGAGGCATTGCAAATGATTTGTGCAGGTTGAGGTGACATACGTCGGCTCCTATGAAGCCTGGGTTTGTAATACCCACCTGTGCGTTCATGTTGGCTCCGTCCATGAATACGAGACCTCCGTTTTTGTGGATCGCATCGATAATTTCGCGTATCTTCACTTCGAAGATACCGTGTGTGGACGGATATGTTATCATTATTCCTGCGAGATTGTCCCTGTTTTCAGCAGCCTTTGCCTTAAGGTCTTCCACGTCGATGTTGCCGTGTTCATCGCAGCCTACCAGAACGATCTTGAATCCTGCCATTACCGCACTTGCCGGATTTGTGCCGTGAGCCGAGGTAGGAATTATCATGATGTTTCTGTGAGCTTCGTTCCTTGAATGGTGGTATGCCCTTATTGTCATGAGTCCTGCATATTCTCCGGCGGCTCCAGAATTAGGCTGCAGAGAGCATGAATCGAAACCTGTAATGACTGCAAGGTCATGTTCGAGTTCGTGTATCATTTCAAGATAACCTTCGGCCTGATCCTGAGGTGCGAACGGATGGACGTTCGTGAGTTCAGCCCAGCTCAAAGGCATCATTTCAGCTGCCGCATTGAGCTTCATGGTGCATGATCCGAGAGGTATCATCGAGTGGGTAAGCGATATGTCCCTTCTTTCGAGTTTCTTGATGTAGCGCATCATGTCGGTTTCCGAGTGGTATTTGTTGAATACCTCGTCTGTAAGATATGCGCTTTCTCTCTTCATTTCCACAGTAGGCGCAATGGCTTCGCATTTTTCGCCGCATTTTACTTCTACTCCGAAAACGGCAAGTATTTTTCTTGCTTCATCGCAGTTGGACAGTTCGTCGAAGCTTATCCTTACGGTGTTGCTGTCAGGATAGAAGAAGTTGAATCCCGATGCAAGGGCCTTTTCCTTTATTTCCGCCGAATTCACGCCGTTTATTTCTATGGTATCGAAGAAATTGGCAGTAGTGAGTCTGAATCCTGCAGCCGCCAGTCTCGATGCAACCACGTGGGCGTATTTGCATGCGTTTTCCGCAATGGATCTTATGCCTTCAGGTCCGTGATATACGGCGAACATGCCTGCCATTGAAGCCGAAAGTGCGGATGCGGTACATACGTTGGATGTGGCCTTTTCCCTCTTGATATGCTGTTCGCGGGTCTGGAGGGCAAGCCTTAGTGCCTTGTTTCCGAGTCTGTCTACTGACACTCCTATAATTCTTCCGGGAATGTTCCTTTTGTATTTGTCTGATGTCGCCATGTATCCTGCCACAGGGCCTCCGAATCCCATAGGAATACCGAAACGCTGTGTGGTGCCGACTGCAATGTCCGCTCCCCATGCTGCAGGTTCCTTAAGCACTGCAAGTGAAAGTATGTCGCAATATGCGGTGACAAGAATGCCTTTTTCATGTGCCTTTGCACAGAATTCACTGTAGTCTCTTATTTCTCCGTTTGCTGCCGGATACTGGATGATGGCGCCGTAGCATGCTTCATTGAAAGCGTATGTGTTGAAATCTCCGCGTTCGATGATGAAACCAAGGGCATTTGCACGGGTTTCCAGTACTCCTGCAACGTGCGGGAAGATGTTGTTGTCGACAAATACAACGTTCTTGCCGGCTTTTACGGCATCCCTGCTTCTGAGTTCATACATCATTCTCATTGCTTCGGCTGCGGCAGTCGCATCGTCGAGAAGCGAGCAGTTGGCCAGATCGAAACCTGTGAGGTCCATTATCATTGTCTGGAAATTGAGGAGTGCTTCGAGCCTTCCTTGTGAAATTTCCGCCTGATACGGAGTATATGATGTATACCAGCTTGGATTTTCGAAAATGTTCCTTGCTATGACTGGCATTGTCGCCGTTCCGTAGAATCCCATCCCGATAAGGGAGCGGAATTTGCGGTTCCTGGAAACCATGTCCTTGAGTCTGTCAAGATATGCCGCTTCTGACATTGCAGGCGAGAGGACCAGCGGTTCTTTTAGGAGAATGTCGGCAGGAACTGTCTTTCTGACAAGTTCATCTAGCGAACCCAGTCCCAGCGTGTCAAGCATTTCCTTGATTTCGCCCGATCTTGGTCCGTTGTGTCTTTCAGCAAATGATAGTGACATTTTTAAAGATATTTTAATGTTGAATTCTATATTGTAACCTTAATTCCACAAATGTATGAAAATTTTAAAGAATTTGTAAAATTATTTTTTTGCATATATTTGTAAAAATTAAACTTTATGATTTATGAGTTTATTAAGCAGAAAAATTTCTGAATTGCAGGAGCGTACGGCGATTGCGGTTCAGGGGGGAGGCGAAAAGGCCATTGCCAAACAGATAGCGATGGGAAAGCTTCCTGCGAGGGAAAGGATAAGTAAACTGCTGGATCCGGATTCGTTTTACGAGTACGATCTTTTCATCGAACATGATGCACGTGAGTTCGGTATGGAAAAGAAGACTCTGGCAGGTGACGGTGTAGTTATAGGTACGGGTATGATCAATGGAAAACCTGTCGCTATATACGCGCAGGATTTTACCGTAGCCGGTGGTTCTTTGGGCTCGATGCATGCGAGAAAGATAACGAAGATAATGGACTATGCCATGAGGATGCGTATACCTCTTATAGGTATCAATGACTCAGGCGGAGCCAGAATCCAGGAAGGGGTGAATTCCCTTGCCGGTTATGGCGAAATATTTTTCAGGAATACGATGGCGAGCGGCGTGATTCCTCAGATTTCCGTAATTCTCGGTCCATGTGCCGGAGGAGCCGTATATTCGCCAGCCCTTACAGACTATGTGTTTGTGGTCGACAAGATTTCCAAGATGTTCATTACGGGACCGGAAGTCATCAAGTCCGTACTCGGAGAAGAAATCGACATGGAGTCGCTCGGAGGTGCAAGAGTGCATAGCGAAATAACAGGAAACGCGCATTTCTTTTCGGAATCGGAAGAAGAGTGTTTTGCCCAGATAAAGGATCTTCTCTCATATATTCCTGCGCACAACAGCGAAAAGCCTGCTCCGATAAAGAGCCGTGAACCTCTCAAGAAATTCAGGATAGGCGAGATTGTGCCTGAAGAACCTACCAAGCCTTATGATGTTAGGGATGTGATAAGGTCACTCACCGACGGTTCGGAATTCTTCGAAATACAGGAAAAATGGGCTTCCAATATAGTTATAGGTTACGGACGTATCGAAGGCAGGACGGTGGGCTTCGTTGCAAACCAGCCGCTTGTCCTTGCCGGCGTACTTGACTGCGATTCTTCGGACAAGGCAGCACGTTTCATACGCTACTGCGACGCATTCGAGATTCCTATCGTTACTCTTGAGGATATGCCAGGTTATCTGCCGGGAGTGGATCAGGAACATGCAGGTGTCATAAGGCACGGAGCAAAGCTCCTTTATGCCTACAGCGAGGCTTCTGTTCCTAAAATAACCATTATCCTTAGAAAGGCATACGGAGGCGGATACATAGCGATGAATTCAAGGCATCTGCGTGCGGACTTCGTATTTGCATGGCCTATGGCAGAAATTGCGGTCATGGGTCCTGAAGGTGCCGCAAACATTATTTTCAGAAAGGAGATAATGGAAGCGGAAGATCCTGACGCAATGCGCCGGCAGAAAGTACAGGAATACAAGGATAAATTCGCCAATCCGTATGTGGCGGCTTCAAAAGGGTACATAGATTCGGTCATAGATCCTGGCGATACAAGGAAATATATCGCCCATGCACTGAAAATTTCAGGCGACAAGACCCTGAAGAGACCTAACAAGAAACATGGAATCCCACCATTTTAATAGTTGTCTGCCGTTATGGAAGAAAAAATGGGAATACTGCAGATTCATGCAGAAGGAAGGAAGTACGAAACCGTACTTACGCAGAAGTTTCTTGAACGCAAGGTCTGGAAGGAGCCGGACAGAAGCGAACAGAGGTCCGTTATCCCAGGAACTGTTCTGGAAATGTATGTGAAAGAGGGCGACACGGTTAAAAAAGGAGACCGTGTGATGCTTTATGAGGCTATGAAGATGCATAATGTGATAACAGCGCCTTTTGACGGTACAGTGAGGAAAATTCACGTAAAGGAAGGGGATGTGTTGCCTAAGGATGCTCTTATGATCAATCTGGATTCCGATAAGGAATGACTGCGGTCCGGAATTCATGAGTGAATTACAATAGGAAGGGGGCTGGCCTTGGGGTCAGCCCCTTTCCTTTGCGTCGAGCCGTATGAATATGAACAGCATTACGGTGAAGGCAAGTATGGACGTGCCTCCGTAACTTACGAAAGGAAGGGGTATCCCGATTACCGGAAGAATACCTATCGTCATGCCTATGTTTATCAGAAAGTGCATGAAAAGCGCGGATGCCACACAGTATCCGTAGACTCTCGTGAATTTTTCCCTGCTTTTTTCCGCTGCCTGTACTATGCGTATTATAAGTGCGATATATAGCGCGACAAGAGCCACTGAGCCTGCAAATCCCCATTCTTCACCTATTGTGCAGAATATGAAGTCTGTACTCTGTTCCGGGACGAAGTTGTATTTTGTCTGTGTTCCGTTGAGGTAACCTTTGCCGAAGAAACCGCCTGAGCCTATGGCTATCTTGGACTGGTGTACATTGTAGCCGACTCCGTATATGTCTTCCTTGAGACCCAGCAGACTTTCTATCCTTTCTCTCTGATGCGGCTGGAGTATTTTGTGGAAAAAGATGTCTACGGAGAAGACCATCATGACAGAGGCGGCGAATGCTGCAGATACAAGGGCGTATTGTCTTCTGTCGAATCTTTTCCTTAAAGGGTTTATCCCGTATGCCGTCATGCACGCGACGGATATGGCCAGCATCCAGTATTCGGGTGCCAGCGGGTTGATTCTTTCGATTACGGGAATTTCCGCCAGCATAGGTATGAATGCCGAAAGTATGACTATGCTCCAAAGAATGCATGATTTTTTCAGGGAATATCTGTTGGCTTTCTGCCACATATATGAAAATATGGCAAGGGCCGCCAGTATCCCGAAGAACGGAGAGAATTTCATGGTTATTACAAACAGAGTCACTACAAGCATTCCGAATGCAATGAACCATCCGCTCATTCCTTCCCTGTACAGGACAAATATGAAACCGGCGTATACGAGTGTGGTTCCGGTTTCTTTCTGCATTATTATTATCAGTACCGGAAGGAGGATGACGGCAAGTATTTTCAGTAGGTCCTTTATGGAATTGAGCCTGAATCCGTATCTGCTCATTATTGATGCGAGAAGGAGCGATGTGGTTATTTTGGATATTTCAGCAGGCTGGAACCTTATCGGACCGATCCTGATCCATGATACGGAACCTTTGCTTTCGTCTCCTATGAAAAGTACTGCTATTAGCAGCAGCATTATGAGCCCGTAGAACATCCAGGACATTACGTCATATACGTTTGGATTTATGATGAAGAGTATGGCGGCTGCGGCAGCAAGCGATATTCCGAACCATATTATCTGCATTCCTGACCTGGTGGCAGGGCTGAATATGGATATGTGCTCTTCCGTATACACGGAGGAGTAGATGTTCAAGATTCCTGTAATGGCAAGAATCATGTATATCGCGACCAGTATCCAGTCTATGCTTTTCAGTATGTTTTTTTTATCTGTTGTCATTTTTTTCTTCCGGCTTGAAATACGGGTTGAGCACGGCTTCTTTCATCTGCTTTTCTACTTCAGGTCTGGAAATGCTTCCTGTAAGGTATTTCTCGATGGCGAGCGAAGCTACGGGAGCTGCCCACGTTCCACCGAAGCCCGCATTTTCAATATATACGCATATGGCTATTCTGGGATTGTCCTTCGGTGCGAATCCTATGAATGTGGCGTGATCTTTTCCATGCGGATTTTGCGCTGTTCCTGTTTTTCCGCAGATTTCCAGTCCTTTTACACCGGCTCTCCATGCGGTGGCTCCGTCTGCAGACGTCTTGTTTACAGCATAGTACATCCCGGGGATAATTTCATCGAAATGTTTTCTGTCTATTGCCGTGTATCTCTTTTCTGAAAATTTTGCTGCATCGGCTGTATCCGCATGTTCTTTCAGTATGTGAGGAATTCTGTAGTATCCCCTGTTGGCAAGGATGGCTGCATAGTTTGCGAGTTGCAGCGGTGTCGCACCTATTTCTCCCTGGCCTATGGAGAGCGATATGACCGAAAGCGATTTCCATCTGCCTTTGCCGTGGGTGTGGTTATATGTTTCCGGGCCCGGGATGGTTCCGCCCTGTTCGGATGGCAGGTCGCATCCTAACGGTTTCCCGAAGCCGAAACTCATGACCATTCTTTGCCATTCCTTCATGGATTCCTCTATGTTCCTGTATGCAGGATTGTCGAGTATGTCCCTGAGAACATAACAGTAATATGCATTGCATGACATCATTATGGATTCAGTCATGTCTATCGACGGCTTGTGGGAATGGCATTTGAGCGTAAAGTTGCCCACATGGTAGCCGTTAGAGCATCTGTAGGTGGTCGATGGAGTCAGAACACCTTCCTGAAGGGCTATCAGTCCGTTGAGTATCTTGAATACTGAACCTGGAGGATACGGCGACATGACCGCTCTGTTGAACATCGGTTTCATCGGGTCCGATGCTATCTCATTGTAGTATCTGTTTATGTTGGCCAGTTTGTCCACGCTGATTCCCGGGCTTGAAACGAGTGCCAGTATCTCTCCCGTCTCCGGTTCGATTGCGACTACGCTTCCGACCTTGTTCGCCATTATTTCCTCTACATAGTTCTGCAGTTCCGCATCTATTGTCGTATATACGTTGTTTCCCGGAACGGCGCTCGAATCATGTAGTCCGTTTTCGAAGCTTGACTGTATCCTGTTGTGGACATCCCTGACGAATATGCTGTATCCCTTTACTCCTCGGAGCTCTTTCTCGCAGATGGCTTCTATTCCTGTCTTTCCCGCGTAGTCTCCGCTTCTGTATTCAGGATTTTTACGTATATAGGATGTATCCACTTCGCTTACGTATCCAAGAAGATTGCCGCATGCATTGTACGGATAATCCCTTGTGCTTCTCGATACGGCGGTGATTCCGGGAAACTTGAAGGATACTTCTGCGAAACGGTTGTATTTTTCACTGTCGGCCTGTTTGATCAGAGGTACAGTCTGGTATCCTATTTTCCTTCTTCTTTTTCTGAAATCAGCGAATTTTGCCTTGATTTCCTCCGGGTCGGCTTCCATAATCCTGCAGAATTCAAGAGTGTCGAAAGGCTGTAGGTCTGCAGGTGTTGCCATGATGTCGTAGGTGACTTTGTTACCTACCAGAATTTTTCCGTTCCTGTCGAGAATAAGCCCTCTTGACGGGTAGCGTGTTTCATATCTGAGCGCGTTGTTGGCTGCGGATATCTTGTACTCGTCATCGGCTATCTGAAGTCTGAAAAGCTGAATGACAAATATCGCTCCTGTAATGCACAGGCCGATGATCAGTCTCTTTGTCTTATCTGCTCCGGATTGCCGTACCATATCATTTTCTGAAAATGTAGAGGCCCGACAGCGTTGTCAGGATTGAGTTTACAATGAATGATGCAGTCATTCTGCCGAGAAAAAACATGAGGTCGTCGCCGACGAAAACGGCTTCGAGTCCGAAATAGATCAGTGAAAACAGGAATGTCGAAACGACATAATAGGGAACTGTCGATGCAGGCGGCATTTCGGCAAGTTCTATGTCGCTGTATGACGTAATCCTTTTCTTTGATGTGGTAAGTCGTGTGACTGTCCCTCTCAGAAAGGCCAGAGGAACGAGTGAAGCCGTATACAGCCCTATTATGTCGTTGGTGATGAGGTCTGCCGCAATACCAGTTAGAAATGCCGATATGAGCAGGACAGGAGTTCCGGTCCTCATTGGAAGATGGAGAATGTAAATGGGCAGGATTATTATTTCGACATATACGGATATGTCGAGCATGCTGCCTATTATGGCCTGCAGTATGATCAGCATTACGGCATCGAGTATGAAAAGTCTTCCAGAGTTCATTTTTTTCTGTTTTCCTCCATAAGGGTGTTTATCTCTTCTGTCTTTCCGTTGTTCACTATTGATACGAAATGGATGGAAGAGTAGTCCTCGAACAGTCTGACTACCGCTTTCTTGAAGCCTGCTTTCGTCATGCTTATGCTTTCTATTGTACCAAGTTCGATATCCGGAGGAAAGACCGAAGAATATCCGCTGGTGCATACGGTATCGCCTTCGCTTATTTCGATGTGATGCGGGATTTCTGGCATGCACATGTGTTTCGTGTCCCTGCCTTCCCATATCATTGGTCCTATGGTACCTGTACTTTTTATCTTTGCACTTATCCCTGTGTTTTTTGAGAGGATTGAAAGTACGCTGCTCGCATTTTCACTGACATTCGTAACTATCCCCAGCACTCCGTTCTGTGTGATGACTCCCATGTCAGGCTTTACACCGTGCATGCTTCCTTTATTTATTATTACGTGGTTTATCCTCTGTGTCAGCGAATTCTTTAGAATCTTTCCGGGAATTATGCTGTATCCGTCGTATACAAGCGAATCGGACATTGAATATCCTTTTGCCTGATATTCCTCGATTTCCGCTTTCAGTGCGAAAATCTCCTCGCGCAGCTTCAGGTTTTCCTCGACGAGTTCGGTATTCGTTTCCTTAAGACTCAGGTAGTAACGTATGTTCTCGAAGACGGCAAAAACCTTTGCTTCTGTTTTCCTTATTTCCGAGAAGAATCTTGTCTTTATGATTTCGTTTCCGAATATTATGATACAAACAGACAATAACTCCAAAACTGCAAACAGTATTGGAGTCATTGTTTTCTGTATGTTTCTTCTCCTGAACATCTGCTATCTCATAAGAAACGGAAGCTTGTTGGAGTTCTTCAGGGCCATGCAGGTTCCCCTTGCAACAGATTTCAAAGGTTCGTCGGCAATATGGAAAGGTATGTTTATCTTTTCATAGAGCCTCTTGTCAAGACCTCTTATCAAGGCTCCTCCTCCGGTCAGGTATATTCCGTTCTGCACTATGTCTGAGTACAGTTCCGGCGGAGTCTGTTCGAGGACGGCAAGTATCGATGCTTCAATTTTTGCTATCGATTTGTCAAGACAGTGGGCTATTTCCTGGCTGTTTACCGCCACTTCCACCGGAAGACCTGTCATGAGGTTAGGACCCCTGACGATGTAGGGATCCGGAGTCTGGTCCAGATCTGTCATTGCGGCGCCAACGTTCATCTTTATCTGTTCTGCCGTCAGTTCTCCGATTTTTATATTGTGCTGCTGGCGCATGTACTGCTGGATCTCTCCGGTGAATACATCTCCTGCAACCCTTATACTCTGGTCCGTAACTATTCCACCGAGTGAAATCACGGCGATTTCTGTGGTACCGCCTCCGATATCCACGACCATGTTGCCTGTTGGAGCGTGGACGTCGAGACCGACACCCATGGCTGCCGCCATAGGTTCGTAGATCATGTATACGTCACGGCCTCCGGCATGTTCTGCGGAGTCCCTTACTGCTCTTATTTCAACTTCAGTACTTCCTGACGGAATGCATACTATTATTTTCAGGGATGGTGTAAAGAGCCGTTTTTTTGTATCGATCATCTTTATGAATCCCCTGATCATTATTTCTGCGGCGTTGAAGTCCGCTATGACGCCGTCTCTAAGAGGCCTTACGGTTTCTATTCCCGGATATGTCTTTCCATGCATCATTCGGGCCTTTTGCCCGAATGCTATCGGTTTGCCGGTATTTTTGTCTATGGCCACGATAGACGGTTCGTCCAGCAGCAGTTTGTCGTTGCCGTATATGAGGGTATTGGCTGTCCCGAGATCCATTGCGATCTCCTGTGTCAGAAATGAGAATGCCATACTGTTGTTTTTAATGTTTGAAATGTCTGAATCCCGTATATACCATGGCAATACCATGTTCGTTGCAGTAGTCTATGCTTTCCTGGTCCCTTATCGAACCTCCTGGCTGGATTACCGCGTCTATGCCCGCTTCATGTGCGATCTGTACGCAGTCGGAGAACGGGAAGAATGCATCCGATGCCATGACTGCCGATTTCAGGTCGAATTTGAAGCCAGCAGCCTTCGTTATGGCCTGTTTCAGGGCGTCCACTCTTGATGTCTGACCGACTCCGCTTGCAATCAGCATCTTGTTTTTGGCAAGTACGATAGCATTGGATTTGGAGTGTTTTACGAGTTTGTTCGCAAAAAGCAGGTCTTCTATCTGTTCCGGCTTGACAGCCTTTTCGGTAACCTGTTTCAGATTATCCGCACTTTCCTTCATGGTATCCCTTTCCTGAACCAGGGCTCCTCCGAGCATTGATCTGAACTTGATGTCGGAAGGCACCTTGCAGTTGTGTCTAAGTATTATTCTGTTCTTTTTGGTTTCAAGGATGCCGAGCGCTTCTTCTTCATAGTCGGGCGCGATTACCACTTCGAAGAATATTTTGTTCATTTCTTCTGCAGTAGCCTTGTCTATCCTGCGGTTGGATATTATGATTCCCCCGAATGCCGATACAGGATCGCCTGCAAGTGCATCTTTCCATGCTTCGCAGAGGTTTTCCCTTGAGGCGCATCCGCATGCATTGTTGTGTTTTAGTATGGCGACAGTCGTTTCGTCGAAATCTGAAATGAGTTCTATCGCAGCTTCTATGTCGAGCAGGTTGTTGTATGAGATCTCTTTTCCATGGAGCTGTTCAGGAAAACCTTCCCCTTTCCTGAAATATAATGCCGACTGGTGCGGATTCTCTCCGTATCTGAGATGTACTGCATCCGACGAGCTGAACTTGAATGACGGGATTTTTCTTTCCCTGTTGAAATAATTGAATATTTCCGTGTCGTAGTGAGAACTTGTCTCGAATGCCCGGGCTGCGAAGTATTCCCTTTCTTCAAGGATGCTTTCTCCGTTGCGGGTCTTGAGCAGGTTGACAAGTTCAGGGTACTGATTCTTGCTTGCTACGATTATCACGTCATTGTAATTCTTGGCGGCTCCCCTTATGAGCGATATGCCGCCTATATCTATCTTTTCGATTATTTCCTGATGTGAGGCTCCAGCCGCAACATATTCTTCAAAAGGATAGAGGTCCACTATCACCAGATCTATTTCCGGTATGTCATACTCAGTTGTCTCCTTTCTGTCCGATTCATTATCCCTCCTGTTGAGTATTCCTCCGAAAATCTTCGGGTGAAGAGTCTTTACGCGGCCTCCGAGTATTGACGGATAGCCTGTCAGTGATTCTACCGGCGTAACAGGAATTGAAAGAGATGAAATGAATTTTTCAGTACCTCCGGTGGATATTATTTCCACTCCCTGCGAATGAAGTATTCTTACTATCTCTTCCAGTCCGTCCTTGTAGAATACGGAGATAAGAGCTCTCTTGATTTTTCTGACCGTTCTGTTCTCTTCCATAAAACTGAATAAGGATTAAATTAATAGCGTGTAAAATTACTAATTTTGCAGGAGAATACAGCAATTTATCGGATATATTTTTTTGGAATGAAGATATTTGTAATCATAGTTGCGGGAGGCTCCGGTACCCGTATGGGCGGAGATGTCCCGAAACAGTTTCTTGAAGTTGGAGGCATACCTGTATTGCGTCGTACCATAGAGTGCTTCACGGAGTTCGATTCCCGAATAGAGATGATTGTCGTCCTTCCAGAATCGCAGAGGGAATACTGGAAAACCTATTGCATGAAAGAAAATTTCAATCTGAGGTACAGACTTGTTTCCGGCGGAATAACACGCTTTCATTCTGTTAGGAATGCGTTAAGATACGTTCCGGACGGCGCCGTTGTTGCCATACATGACGGAGTAAGGCCTTTTGCAGACAGGGATCTGCTGGAAAGGATTTTTGAGGCTGCTGAAAAACACGATGGTGTAATACCGGCAATTCCGCTTTATGATTCTATAAGGTCGGTATCCGAAGACGGAGGTACGGCTCCCGCGGACCGTTCCCGTTTCGTATCGGTGCAGACTCCGCAGGTATTCAGGTCGGAACTTATTAAAAAGGCTTATTCCGGAGCGTTCAGACCGGATTTTACAGATGACGCATCCGTATTCCAGAGTGCCGGCGGCAAAGTGGAACTGGTACAGGGCAGCCGTCTGAATATGAAAATAACAGACAGAGAAGATCTCAAATTGGCGGAAGCTGTCTCCCTTCTTCTGGAAACGGATGAGAAATGAGCCGGTAGGTCGGTTGACTATTTCCTGACCGCAATGTTTTCGTCTTTTACCCAGACCTGTCTTTCTATGGCCTGATCAAGGGATATGAAAGTTTCCGTCTGCTCAACGTACGGTATGTTCTGTATTGTTTCTATCAGGATCTTCATGAGATGGTCGTGGTTGAAGCAATATACCTTGACAAGCAATGCGTGTTTGCCTGTAATGAAATGACATTCAACTATTTCCGGAATTTCCTTGAGCAGTGAGATTACTGTCGGGTACTGGTTGGACTGCGACAGACTTATTCCTATGAACGCGCATACGTTAAGGCCGAGAGTCTGTGGTTTTACCAGCAGTCTTGAGCCGGTGATTATCCCGAGGTTTTCCATCTTCTTCACTCTCTGGTGTATGGCGGCTCCGGAGACTCCGCATTCGCGTGCTATTTCCAGAAACGGCATCCTGGCGTTTTTCACAAGGAATGAAAGTATTTTCTGGTCAATCTGGTCTATCTGATATTTTTGCATGGCGGTATTATTTTTTAGGATTCTTCTTTTTCGCTTTTCCTGTTTTTCCTGCAGTTTTCTTTCCTGAGCTGCTGTCGGTGTCGGTTATCAGTTTTATACAATCCTCCAGTGTCAGACCTGAAGCGTCCGTACCCTTCGGAATCCTGTAGCTGCTCCCGTTGTATTTTATGTACGGACCGAATCTTCCGTTCAGAATCTCGATGCCTTTTTCATCAAAGCTTTTTATGTGTTTTTTTGCCTCCTTTTCTCGATATTCCCTTATCAGTTCAACCGCTTCTTCCGGGGATACTGTATACGGGTCATGATTTTTGCCGAGGGATATGAATGTGCTGCCCAGTTTGATATAAGGACCGAAACGGCCTATGGCGACACTCATTTTCTGTCCCTCGAATTCTCCAAGCAGTCTCGGCAGTTCGAAAAGCTTCAGTGCTTCATCGAGGGTTATGGTTTCCAGCAGTTGTCCGGATCTCATGCTTGCAAACTGTTTTTCCGGATCATCATTGTCACCTTTCTGCACGAGAGGACCGAATTTGCCGAGTCTTGCCTTTATTATCTTGCCTGATGCCGGATCTGTTCCGAGAATTCGTTCGCTGTTGGTATGTGAACTTTCCTTTTCAGTATGTTCTATGTTTTTGTGGAATTCCCTGTAGAAACGTTCGATTTCATTGTTCCATTTCAGTTTCCCTTCGGCTATCTTGTCGAAATCCTGTTCCACTTTTGCAGTGAATCCGTAATCCAGAATGTTGCTGAAATGCCGGTATAGAAAGTCCGTTACAAGAATACCCATATCCTGAGGAAAGAGCTTGTTTTTTTCCGTACCGGCTATTTCCTGCACGGAAGATGAGGATATCTCTCCTTTCCTGAGTGAAAGTACCTTGATTTCCCTTGGCGTTCCTTCTCTGGATTCCTTTATTATATAGCCTCTTTGGCTTATTGTGGATATGGTAGGCGCATATGTGGACGGTCTTCCGATTCCCAGTTCCTCAAGTTTTTTTACAAGGCTGGCTTCCGTGAATCTGGCAGGCTTCTGTGTGTATTTTTCAGTGGCGTTTATGGATACGTAGTCCGTTTTCTGCCCTTTCTCCACTTTAGGAAGCAGACCGTTTTCTTCTTCATTGTCTGACTCGTCGTCGGAAGATTCCATGTAAAGACGAAGGAATCCGTCGAACTTGACCTGTTCTGCGACAGCCTCGAATTTTTCGGCAATTTCCGCAGCCCCTATTTCGATATCCGTCTTTTCGATTGATGCGTCTGCCATCTGGGAGGCCATTGTCCGTTTCCATATTAGTTCGTAAAGACGTTTTTCCTGGCTTGTCCCTTCTATGGCCGCATTTTCCGGATATGTCGGTCTTATTGCTTCGTGTGCTTCCTGTGCTCCCTTTGTTTTTGTCTTGTACTGCCGTGTTCTGGAATATTCATCCCCGAAATTGTTCCTGATGTAGGCTGCACATGCGCCTATTGCAAGAGAAGACAGATTCGTAGAGTCGGTACGCATGTATGTTATCAGTCCGGATTCATACAGTTTCTGTGCTATGCTCATGGTCTGGCTTACCGAAAAACCGAGTTTTCTTGCGGCTTCCTGTTGAAGCGAGGATGTCATGAAAGGTGCTGCCGGAGAGCGTTTCCCTTCTTTCGTGTCCAGTCCGGTTATTGTGAACGATGCGTTTCTGCAGCGGTTGAGGAAATCCGACGCTTCCCTTTCCGTTTCGAAATTACGGTCGAGTGCCGCCTTTATCCTGGTCTGTGAAGATGTGCCTTCCGGATGGAAAACTCCGGTAACCTTGAAATACATCGAACTTTTGAAGTTCATTATTTCCCTTTCCCTGTCAACAATGAGTCTCAGGGCTACTGACTGCACTCTTCCAGCCGAAAGTTTAGGAGCCACCTTTTTCCACAGAAGCGGGGAAAGCTCATATCCTACGAGTCTGTCCAGCACCCTTCTTGCCTGTTGGGCCATTACCAGGTTCATGTCTATTTCCCGCGGGTTTTTTATCGCATGCAGTATGGCGTTCTTGGTTATTTCGTGAAATACGATTCGTTTTGTCTTGTTTTTGTCGAGTCCGAGCGTTTCAAAAAGATGCCATGCTATGGCTTCCCCTTCGCGGTCCTCATCGGATGCGAGCCATACGGTATCGGCAGCCGAGGCATCCTTTTTAAGTTCCGACACTATTTTCCTTTTGTCGTCGGAAACGAGATATTCCGGTTCGAAGCCGTTTTCTATGTCTATTCCGAGGTTTTTTTTCGAAAGGTCCCTTATGTGGCCGAAACTTGATTTTACAGTATATCCCTTGCCCAGAAATTTCTCAATGGTTTTGGCCTTTGCGGGCGACTCTACAATTACCAGATTCTCTCCCATTCTATTCTCTTAATTTGTAATTAGTTTGCAAAGTAAGTGATAATCCCACACATATTCCAAATTTTTATTTCTATATTTGCTCACTCCGCTCGCATTTATAGCTCACGCTCGGAAAAAGACAAATGAATTTGTCTTTTTCTCTCGCTTAATCGCTATTTTTGCCAAATAATAAGAAAAGCTTATGGAACAGAAGAAAAGGAAGAAGATAATAAAATTGATGTGGATAATCGCCGCTCTGCCTTTCGTGATGATTTTCGGGGCGTTGATTCTGGTGGGACTGTTTGCGGAAATCCCGTCTTTCGAGGAACTTGAGGATCCTCAGAGCAATCTCGCAACCGAACTTATATCGGAAGACGGCGAGGTGTTCAGTACATACCATATCGAAAACAGGACATATGTTTCATATGATGAACTGTCCCCGTATCTTGTGGATGCTGCTGTGGCAACGGAGGACGTAAGATTCTATGACCATTCCGGAATAGACTTCAGGAGCCTTCTTCGTGTGGGCGTGAAGACATTCCTTATGGGAAATGCGCGATCTGGCGGTGGAGGAAGTACGATTTCCCAGCAGCTGGCAAAGACTCTTTTCCCGAGGGATACGGCAGATCTCGGTATTCCAGGCGGCAAGTATCTGGTGCTTGCAAAGGACAAGTTCAAGGAATGGATAATAGCGGCAAAGCTTGAAAGAAACTATACGAAGGACGAAATACTCAGCATGTATATGAATGCCGTTTTTTTCGGAAGCAATTCATACGGTATAAAGGCTGCGGCAAATACGTTCTTTGCCAAGGATCCGTCAGAACTTAACATAGAGGAAAGTGCAACGCTTGTAGGCATGGTCAATAAACCTACTAGGTTCAACCCTGTGATCAATCCGGATCTCTCGCTTGAACGCAGGAATCATGTACTTTCCCAGATGAACAAATACGGTTATCTTGACGACCGTACCTATGATTCCATAGTGAAACTGCCGATTACATTGTCATATATGAAGCAGGACCACAATGCCGGGAAAGGAACGTACTTCAGGGACATGCTCAGGCGTACCATGAATGCCAGGGAACCGAAACGTTCCGATTATCGTTTCGAAGAAGATTATGTGGCGGACCTGACCTTGTGGGAAAAGGATCCTCTTTACGGGTGGCTGAACAAAAACTTCAAGCCGGACGGTACAAGATACAATCTGGACAGGGACGGACTCAAGATATATACTACGATAAATTCCAGAATGCAGAAATATGCGGAGGAAGCCGTTGCCGAACATCTTGGAAAAGATCTGCAGCCGACTTTCAACAGGCACATAAGGCGCAATGTCAGATGGCCGTTCTCCAATTCGGCGCCCAAGGCGGTAGTTGACCAGATCATGCAGCATGCCAGGCGCTGGAGTGACCGTTATCGCAACATGAACAGTTCCGGAGCTTCCAAGAAGGAAATCGATGCAAGTTTCAGGGAGAAGACGCAGATGAGGGTATTCGCATGGAACAGCAACGGGTATGTGGATACGCTTATGTCGCCTGACGATTCCATAAAATACTATAAATCATTTTTAAGGGCCGGTTTTGTTGCCGTAGAACCGCATACCGGTCATATAAAGGCTTATGTGGGAGGACCGAACTACAGATATTTCAAATATGACAACGCCGGACAGAGCAAAAGGCAGGTAGGCTCCACTATAAAGCCTTTCCTCTATACTCTTGCCATGCAGGAAGGATTCAGCCCTTGTGACAAGGTAGTGAATGTGCCGCAGACGTTTGTCGTGGGAGATACGACATGGACGCCGGAGAGTACAGACAAGCCTGAATGGATAGGGCAGGAGGTTACCTTGAAATGGGGCCTTACCAAGAGCAGCAACAATATTTCCGCATATCTGATGAAACAGTTCGGCCCGGAGGCCATGGTAGAGATGTGCCGCAAGCTCGGTATTACGAGCAGACTCGATCCGGTCCCGTCGCTTTGTCTCGGACCGGCGGATCTCGGGCTTATGGAGATGGTTTGCGCCTACAACACTTTCCCAAGCAGGGGTGTCCACGTGGAACCGATGTTCGTTACCAGAATAGAGGACAAGGACGGGAATGTGCTGGCTACGTTTACCAATAGAAAACAAGAGGCAATCAGTGAAGAAACCGCCTATCTTATGGTGAATCTCATGCAGGGTGTAGTCAATGAAGGAACCGCGGTAAGGTTGAGATATAAATACGGTATCGAAGGCGAGATGTCCGGAAAAACGGGGACGACAAACGACCAGTCGGACGGATGGTTCATAGGCTATGTCCCTAAACTGACTGCTGGAATATGGATCGGAGGCGAAGACAGACAGGTGCATTTCGAATCTCTTTCTCTCGGAGGCGGTTCGAACATGGCGTTGCCTATCTGGGGTATTTTCATGCAGAAGGTGCTGAAGGACGGTACTCTGGGTATCACTTCACAGGACAGATTTACCGTTCCGCAGGGAGTGAATCTAAATCTTGACTGTACAGGTTCCGATGAAGACATACAGTCGTCAGGCGGGGATTCGTATTTCGATTGATTCCAAGGTCCCGGATTATGAGTGTTTTTTAATAAGGAGATATTTGAAAATGAACTGTGATGAAAGAAAGAAGATTGCTTTGATTTACGGCGGTGATTCTTCTGAACATGATATTTCCGTAAAAAGCGGAAAGCATGTCGCTTCAAGAATTGACAGAAACAGATATGAGGTATTCGAGATTCTCCAGAAGGGTGCAAGCTGGACTCTTCAGGGGTACGGGGAACCGGTAGAGGTCGACAAGTCGGATTTTTCTGTAACCGTAGGAGGAAAAAAGATCAAATTCGACATGGCATATATAATGATTCATGGTACTCCTGGTGAGAACGGGCTTATGCAGGCTTATTTCGAGATGATGGGTATACCGTTCAACACCTGCTCTTCGTTCGTCTCTGCCATAACATTTGACAAATATGCATGCAAATCATACCTGAAGGAGTCAGGAGTGCTTCTGGCAGGCGAACGTCTGATAAATAAAGGCGACAGCTGGAGTGCGAAGGATATTGTGTCGGAACTCGGGTTGCCCCTTTTCGTGAAGCCTACTGACGGCGGTAGCAGCTTCGGAGTGACCAAAGTGAAGAGAGTGGAAGACCTTGAGGCCGCCGTAGAATCCGCATTCCGTGAAGGACGCAGGGTGCTTGTCGAGCAGTTCATACCGGGAAGGGAATTTTCCAATGGAGTCTATTGTGATAAAGGCCGAGTAGTTGTCCTTCCTGTTACTGAAATCATTTCAGGAAATGAATTCTTCGATTATGAGGCTAAATATCTCGGCAAATCGGATGAGGTGTGTCCGGCACAAATTTCACACGAGCTTACGGCTGCGATACAGAGTGCATCGGAGAAAATCTACAGGTATCTTGGATGCAGCGGCCTTGTGAGGATAGACTATATTGTTGACGGAGACAAGATATATTTCCTTGAAATGAATACCGTGCCCGGCATGACGAAGATGAGCATTGTGCCGAGACAGGTCGAGGTAAGCGGCATGGATTTGGATGGGTTCTTCAATGTCCTGATTGATAATATAAAGTAATAATTGATCGGATAATGACAGTAAAGGATGCTTTCCGTAAGGCTGAAGACGGTCTGCTGCAGATATATGAGGGAAGGGAGGCGAAGTCACTGGCTTCAAATCTCTTCTCGCATTTTTTCGGTATGCCTTCCTATACGCTGATTACCGAACCGGACAGGGAGCTTCCGGAAGTGCAGTGCAGGAATTTCGTTTCCGCCCTGGAACAGATGCTTTCTTACAGACCATACCAGTATGTTACCGGTGAAGCGGAGTTTGCAGGCCATATATTCAAGGTGCGCGAAGGGGTGCTTATACCGAGACCGGAAACCGAGGAGCTTTTCATGATGGCTGTATCCGGTTTGCGCGGCCTTAATGCGGAAACCGGTGATCTTTCAGGCAAAGGGTTGAGGATACTGGACCTGTGCACAGGTTCCGGATGCCTGGCATGGTCTTTTGCCGCCGAATTTCCTGGTGCCTCCGTATTTGCCGTGGACCTGTCGGATGCGGCTCTTGAAATAGCCGGAACGCAGAACATCTGTGTCAACCGTCCGCATTTCATAAAGGCCGATGTGCTGGATCCAACCCTCAGCGGAAGTATAGCTGCAGTTGCCGGTGTGGGGAAATTTGACCTTATAGTCAGCAATCCTCCGTATGTACGTGATTCGGAAAGGACTATGATGCACAGGAATGTGCTTGATTATGAGCCGGAAATGGCCCTTTTCGTGCCTGATGCCGATCCTCTGCTCTTCTACCGCGCCATCGCATTCTGCACGGCAGAGCTGCTTGCACCCGGCGGAATAGCATGTTTTGAGATCAACGAGGCATTTGGCGCACGGACTGCGGAGCTTTTCATAAAAGCGGGGCTCAGGTCGGAAGTAAGGAAGGATATTTTCGGCAAGGAGAGGATTCTGTTCTGCAGATAGGATTTTATCAGGAAAATTATTATATTTGTTCCAATTAACACTATGAAAAAGTTTGTTGTTTTATTATTTGTAGTATTGGGAATGTTTATTTCATATGATGCGGACGCAAGAAAGATAGAGGCTTCGTGTGCTGTTATAGACATTTATGATGAAGGTGGTAATCCCGAAGATGGCTATTATGTTAGATTTCGTGTATATCCTACCTGTGAATGTGGCTATACTTGGATGGTTGTTAACGATCCTAATAGTGAAGTTCCTATGGAACATGATACTGTCCCTGTTGATGCAAAATTCCCTGTAGCTATTGGAGTTAAGGTTTATTCAAGTGCATATATTAAAATATATTTTTCTTAAAAGACCGGCCAGATGAAGTCGTTACTTTTCATATAGGTTAAGAAATAATGGCTTTATATGAAAATATTCTCTGTAGTACTTCTGCTTTTCATTCCTGCCCTGCTTTTTTTTCACAGACATATGTCAGCTATGAGGCGCGCTATACGGGAACTGTCGTTGATTCGCTCAGCGGTGAACCCATTCCAGGAGCCGTGATAAACAGGCTTGTCTCTACGGAAAAGGGGCTGCAGGTGAAGGCGTTTCCGGTGGGGGATTCCATACTGTTTTTCCCGAAAGCCGTGAAGACGATGCACGGGGATCCCGTACTGGAGATACTGAAACGTATGCCAGGTGTAGAGGTCACGGACAACGGGAGTGTGGTGATTGCGGGAAAGACGGTTTCAAGGACCTACGTCAACGGAAAGCTGCTTTTCGGGGACGATGTGCTCAAGCCTTTGACTGAGATAGTGGTGGAGGATGCGGCAGGTATATATTCGTACGAAGAAGAGGACGGGGAGGCTGAAATCCTCCACGGAAAAAACGCCTCAAAGAGAAGGGTCATAAATGTAGTTACTTTCAAGGATTTCGAGAAAATGCTTTCCGGTTCGCTCAATGCAGCCGGAGGTGTTGACGGCATTGCCCTCAATACTACAGTGAATGAAAGCGTAAACAAGTCTTCCGCATTCAGCATTTCACCGTCATTTGACTTCAAGAGGAAGCTGGGCAGGCATTCAATGGAATTTTCACTCTATTCGGATGTGGACAGGAGTTTCGGTACGTCAGTAAGAAGGGATACTGTCATATCGGGTGTGAAGGAGATAGATGTGCTTTCCATCAAAAACGGTACCCCATCGTATTCGGTATCTCCGTCCCTTGCGTTCAATCTCAATTATGAAAGATGGAGGCTCTCTTTGCTGACCGATGTGAAATATTCGGACAATTCACAGTATGAACTGGCGGTGGATGCGTTTACAGGTGAAACCGACAGATTCCGTTCCGGAGATATTGATATAAGACGTGCCGACTTTTCGGAAAAGGTATCAGCGGCATATACGTCCGGCGTAAACAGGCTCATGTTCGGTTTGGAGTATTCCGGCATATATTTCAATGTAGGAGAGAACCTGCCGATACAGAACAGTACTGAAAAGATATTCCATTCTCTCCTGCCATCTGTCTCCTGGAGCCGCAAGCTTAGCGGAGTCAATACACTCTCGGTCAACTTCTCGTCTTCAAGTGAAGTGACGGATTACAGGAATTTCGGTCGGTGGATAGAGGACACTGACCCGATGTCCGTTACAATAGGCAATCCATCACTCAGACCCTCTTCATCCTATTCGTTGAGTGTAGGTGAAAGGTTCATGTTCAAAAACAGTACGTCCCTTTCCCTCAGGGTCTTTACGGCACTCAGGATGAATCCTTTCGTATATGACAGGACTTATTACAGGGACGGGACAGTGCTTGCGGAGCATGACGGATACGAGGTACTCCCCGGTGGAACGTACTGAAGATGATCAACGGCAGGAATACGCCTTCCGTAGGTGCGGAACTTTCCCTGTCGTTCAAAATCGGATCGCTGTCAGTCGTAAGGACAAATGCCGACTACTCGTATTCTGTCGAGCAGAATTCCGTGAATTCGGAATTCCTGAAGAGCGGTGCCCACAATGCACGATTCGGAATGGACATCTCCACCAACTTCTCTTCAAAATTCAGGGCCGACCTGAAGAGCGATTTCAAGGGTATGTTCAACAGAACCTCTTCCGGTTATGATTATTCCATGTATTCCGAATATCTGACGCTGGATGCGAGATGGGACATATTAAAAAGAGTCAATATGACAGGTTCGTATATCTTCCATTGGCAGCACAGCGCTGTTGAAGGAAAGGATTTTGTAAACAACGTGCTGGGTTTTTCCGCAGGAGTATGGCTTTTCAAAAACAGGACCGCCCGTCTGGCCATTAATGCGTACGATGTTTTAGGCAGCAGGAACTTTGTTTCTACTGTGATGAACGACAGGTATATACAGAACAGGTACGGCAATGTTGTCACTAACTTCTATACTCTTTCGTTCGAGTGGAAGTTCGGGAATGCAAGATGATTGTGCCGGTACGCTCTATTTGAAGAGTTGCCGGCACAGTTCAGTTATGGCCGATACCGGTATGATATCTATTTTGTCGTATTTTCGTAATCCGTCCCTGTTGTATGACGATATGAAAATCCTTTTGTAGCCCAGTTTTTCGGCTTCGGAAATTCTTCTGTCAATCTGGCTTACGGGCCTTATTTCTCCGCTCAGCCCTACTTCTGCCGCAAAACAATATTCGGCTGGTATGGCAAAGTCGAAGTTGGAGGAGAGGATAGCGGAGACTACGGCCAGGTCTATTGCCGGGTCGTTTACTTTCAGTCCTCCCGCCATATTCAGGAACACGTCTTTCGCCGCAAGCTTGAATCCCGCTCTCTTTTCAAGGACGGCAAGCAGCATGTTCATTCTTTTTACGTCAAAACCTGTGGCCGACCTCTGCGGGGTGCCATAGGCTGCCGAACTGACCAGAGCCTGTGTCTCGATAAGGAAAGGTCTCGTTCCGTCCATCATCGCTCCTACAGCTATTCCGCTCAGATTTTCTTCATGCATCGGAATCAGCATTTCGGAAGGATTGGTGACTTCCCTGAGTCCTTTTCCTGTCATTTCGAACACGGCAATCTCTGATGTTGAGCCGAATCGGTTCTTTATGCTTCTGAGTATTCTGTATGTATTTCTGGAATCACCTTCAAACTGCAGCACGACATCGACTATATGTTCCAGTACTTTCGGCCCGGCAAGCATTCCGTCCTTGGTTATATGTCCTATCAGGATGACCGGAGTTCCGCTTTCCTTGGCGTATCTCAACAGCATTGCAGCACATTCCCTTACCTGGGATACTGAACCTGGAGAAGATTCTATTCCTTCGCTGTAGATGGTCTGTGCCGAATCTACAATAAGAAGATCCGGTTTGTTTTCCTTAGTCTTTTCAAGTATGTTTTCAATCAGTGTTTCACTCATTACATAGCAGTTGCTGTCGTTTCCGCCAAGCCTTTGAGCTCTCAGTTTTATTTGTCTCGGACTTTCCTCTCCCGATACATACAGAGTCCTGACAGAGGGACATTGAAGAGGAATCTGGAGGGAAAGGGTGGATTTGCCTATACCAGGTTCTCCTCCAATGAGGATAAGGGAGCCCTCTACTATTCCTCCTCCGAGAAGCCTGTCCGTTTCAGCACTTCCGAGAGACATGCGGCTTTCATTCTGAAGAGCAATTTCCCTAAGTGATGCCGGAGCTGGTGTCGTGACGTTTATGAATCCTCTTCTTGATTCGCCGGCATTTTTCCCCCTGGCAATCTTTTCTTCCACCATGGTATTCCATTTCCCGCAGGTAGGGCATTGTCCCATCCACTTGCTGCTTTCGTTTCCACATGAACTGCAGAACCATACGCTCTTCGTTTTTGCCATAATTGTTAAGATTTTGTTAAATAGTTAAGTTTTGTTCAGGATACAGCCGCTAAGTTAGCAAAGATTTTTCAGCAGGTTGTTATCTTTGCGTCACTTGCAGACGACTGACATTATTAACCAACTACTAAATATTACCGTATGACTAAAAAAAGCCGTTTTGCATCGGTGCTGGATGGAATAGAAAGAGCAGGCAACAAACTTCCCCATCCGGCAACTCTTTTTCTTATGATGGCCCTGCTTGTGGGCGTAGTTTCATGGATAGCTTCGTTGTGTGATCTTTCAGCTGTTCACCCTGCTACCGGTGAAGTGGTAGAGGCCAAGAATCTTTTCAGCGCAGAAGGGATAAGGTGGATATACACAAATGTGGAGCATAATTTTGTAAAATTCCCTCCGCTCGGCCTTGTGCTTGTGATAATGATAGGTATAGGTGTGGCGGAAGGTTCAGGTCTCTTTACAGTGCTTGTGCGCCAGCTTGTCCTGGGTGCTCCTAAAAAAGTGGTTACTGCGGCAATCATAGTGGCCGGCATATTTTCACATCTTGCTTCCGAGGTTGGATATGTCATTCTTATTCCGCTTGGAGCCATGATTTTCCATGCTCTCGGCAGGAATCCAATGGCCGGTTTCGCGGCTGCATTCTGCGGTGTGAGCGCGGGATTCGGTTCCAACTTCCTGATAGGTTCGGTAGACCCTATTCTTGCCGGACTGTCAACTTCCGCTGCTCAGATCATCGATCCTGAAATGCATATCAATCCGATGGTCAACTATTTTTTTATGGTGGTTTCGGCAATCATGGTGGTCATTGTCGGTACATGGGTTACCGAGAAGGTCATCGAGCCGCGGCTCGGGGCATATACCGGAAATACCCAGCCGCTTGAAGTGGAGGAGATATCTCCTGTAGAGAAAAAAGGTCTCAGATGGGCCGGTATCATGACTCTTCTGTTCTGCGCCCTTATGGCATGGACCGTAATTCCGGAAGACGGGCTTCTGCGTGATCCCGAGACGGGCGGTATACTCAAGTCCCCGTTCTTCTCCGGTATAGTTGTCGGACTTATGCTCCTGTTCTTCGTGCCGGGCCTTACATACGGTATAATCGTAGGCACGATAAAGAACGACAAGGATGTGATGAAGCACATGACATCGTCCATGAAAGGTCTTGGCGGATATATCGTTCTTGTGTTCTTCGCCGCGCAGTTCATATACTGGTTCAACTACAGCAATCTTGGTCTGATTCTGGCCATCGACGGAGCTGAATTCCTCAAGAGCGTGGGCTTCACCGGAATACCTCTGATAATATCGTTCGTGGTACTCTCGGCGTTCCTCAACCTTTTCATGGGCAGCGCATCAGCAAAGTGGGCTATCCTCGCCCCTGTATTCGTGCCTATGTTCATGCTGTTGGATTTTCATCCGGGACTTACCCAGGCTGCCTTCAGGGTCGGCGACTCGGTCACGAACGTGATTACCCCGATGATGAGCTATTTCGCGCTTATAGTGACATACGCCCAGAAATATGACGAGAAGTACGGTATCGGAACCATAATATCGCTTATGATTCCTTACACGGTGTTCTTCCTGCTTGTCTGGATATTGATTCTTGTAGCATGGGTGTTGCTCGGACTGCCGCTCGGTTTCGATGGTCCGCTGTATCTGTAGGGCAGTGTTTTTAGTGCCGAACAGATTTAATTGTAAGGGCGGTGTCACAGTAATGTGAAATTGAACCGGATTGAACCAAATTCGGGTTGATTTTATGGGGTAATATTTTTATTTTTGAGTCAATTAACCTTTTAAATATTACGATTATGAAAAAACTATTCTTTATTTCCTTAGCTCTGAGTTTTATTTTATTCGGTCAACAGGCGAAATCTTCTGAACTCAAAAGTGAAGGTGATATGACACAACTTGAAATTATGAACATGGCAGAATGCAATTATACCTGCTCAATTCAAGAACAGCCAATTACTGTACATGTACAAGCAGAGGTCCGGATAAGTAATGGAATAGAGATCTTGATAATTAGAATAATAGGTTCAGGTTACAAAGAGTTCTATCCGACGAATGGGCTGGTGGAACCTACTTTGCCTGTGGCTGTTGATAAACGGTATTACGATGCCTTGGCTGTATATCAAATAGTAGGAGAAGGGTCTGTGGCAATTGAAATAAAAGAGATTAGTACTGATAACATTCCTCAAGAAGTTATTTTTGTAAATGTAAGGCGTAAATAGTTCTTATGAAATGCATTGTATTTATGGCGGCCATAACAATGGCTGCCATGCTTTTTTCCACACATCTGTATTCGCAGAACAATCCGGAGGTAACATTCAGGGGAACTGTTGTCGATTCCCTGACGGGTAAGCCGCTTCCAGAGGTCATAATCAACAGGGTCTGTCAGGAGAAAAAAGGCATGACGGTGAAGACATATCTTTCCGATAATGAAGGCCGTTTCAATATTGCAGTGCCGAGGAATGTTCCGTCAAGACTGGAGTTCTCGTTCCTGGGGTATAAGGTCAAGGTGTTCAGTCTGGATAAATACGTTGTGTTCCGAGCCGATGAATTCAAGCTTGGAAATATGGAAATGGTTCAGGACGTGTCCAAACTGGATGAGATTGTGGTAAAGGCGAGGATGGAGATGTACAAAATAAAGGGGGATACCGTAGTCTTTTTTCCCCGTGCGGTAAAGACCATGCATGGAGACCCTGTGCTGGAGGTGTTGAGAAGAATGCCTGGTGTCAGCATTTCGGGGAATACGGTTACGATAGGTGGAGAGACAGTCTCCAGAACATACGTGAACGGCAAACTGATATTCGGGGAGGATGTGATGAAGCCTCTGACCGAGATCGCCGCTGATGAGGCGAGCCAGATATATGCCTACGATGAGGATGATGAGAAGAAGCAGATCCTTTACGGCAAGAATGCCAAAAAAAGGAAAGTGCTCAATGTCGTGACATTCGAAAAATTCAATTCTCTTTCTTTCGGACGCCTGATTGCGGAAGGCGGTCTTGACAGTAAAAAGGATGAAGGCAGATTGAAACCAAGATATGATGGGTCTGCTGAAATCGGTCTTTTTTCTCCAGAGCTTAGGCTGGGAGCCATGATCCAATCCGGTAACCTTAACGATTATTCATCCATGAAAGCTTCAGGAGGCGAAAGCAGGAACGAGTTCGGATATGTTTCTTTAGACCGGAATTTCAGCAGGAACAAAATGATTTGTGTCGATTATAATTATTCTGCCCAAAGGTATGATGATGAACAGCGTGTTGTTACCGATTATTATCCTACGGAAGATTTTGCTTCGCAGACAAATTCTTCAAAAAACATGTCCGCCAGCCGCGGAGCGAACCATGATATAAAAATCCGTTACGAAAATACAAGCGGAAAAAGTTCTCTGCGGGCCAATCTTGACATGGCGTTCAGTAAGAATGCAATGTTGTCGGAATCTTTGTCTTCCGTGGAGCGTGACGGTTCGTATATGTTGTCAAACAAACAGTATTACAATGCCAGTTCATTTGGATATACATTGAACCCCTATCTTTATTACAGCAGGAAAGCAGGTGAAAACTCTTATTCAATCAGAGGTTCTTTCGTTTACTCAAACAACAATGGTTCAACGGTGAGACGCGATACTTTAGAGGAAGTAGGAGCAAGAAGACTTCTGGGACTTTCAATAGATAGGGGAAGACCTAAAATTTCAGGATCATCCAGATTCGAATGGATTTGGAACATGAAAAAGGGAAATATTTCTCCGAACATAAAGGTCAGCTATTCTTCAGGCACAGAATCGGAAATGGCGGTGGATCTGGATTCAGGAGAAAAGAATACATATTATTCCGGAGATATGGATGTGTCTGAAGCGGTAATATTGCCTGCAATATCAGGTACTTACAGCTTAAGCAGCAAAACTAATATTTATTTTGACCTGGCATATAAGCTGACAATGTTCAATCTCAACGAGAGGTTGCCGTATGAAAGAACAGTGAAAAAGTTTTTCCACGCCCTGGAGCCGAGAATCGCCTATTATTGGAAGCATGGAGAAATTTCCGGGCTTACTGTGAGGATTGATGGCCTTCAAAGTATAGGCTCGTACAGAAACTACGGGGAATGGATAAATGACAGTAATCCGATGTTCATAACTACAGGCAACCCTGAACTCCGGCCTTCGACATCTTATTCCCTTTCCTTGTCGGAAAGGATAATGACAAAAAAGTCATTCAGCGTCACATTTGTCGGAAGAGTATCCCCGGTTTTCAATCCGGTCATAACCGACAGAACCTATTACAGGGACGGAGGGCAGATAGAGGCGTTTCCGGGTTATGAAGTCTCTTCCGGAGCGACGGTATCCACTTTTGTGAATGGAAGTATGGCTTGGAATTATGCTCTGGGGGTGGAGCTTGAGTCCAATATCGTACCATTGAGTTCGATTTTGAAGTTCAAGGCTGATTATAATTACAGGGAGTCGGAGACATCGGTGAATTCGGTAATCGGCAAAGAGAACAGTAATGCTCTTCTTTCGAACTTCAGCCTTTCGACTAATTTCTCTTCCAGGTTCAGACTTGATATGGAAAACAAGTTGGAGTACAGGGTATATGTGAACAGTTCCGATTTTCGCAACAGTTCTTTTTACGACAGGGTTTCAACAAAAATAAGATGGGATTTTTATAAACGGCTGAATCTGGAGTGTTCGTATGTTTATGAGTATTATCTCGGAAGGTCTGGGAGTGAACCTTTGTCAGGCCATTTTCTGAATGCATCTGTAGGTGTCTTCCTCTTCAAGGACAGGAATGCGAGGCTTGCATTCAATGCCAAGGATATTCTCAACAACAGCAATTACCTTATGGTAAGCTATGCGGACCAATATGTTATGAATACCTACAGTAAAATACGTACAGGGTGCTACACAATCTCTTTTGTATGGCATATCAGGAAAAAATAGTTGTGTGTTAATCCCTTTTTTTGCCGTAATGTGCGGTTAATTGAACCGGATTGAACCAAATTCGGGTTGATTTTATGGGGTAATATTTTTATTTTTGAGTCAATTAACCTTTTAAATATTACGATTATGAAAAAACTGTTCTTTATTTCCTTAGCTCTGAGTTTTATTTTATTCGGTCAACAGGCGAAATCTTCTGAACTCAAAAATGAAAATGTTGCAGAGATGACTGTTGTATCACCTTCGTATGGTTGTGATCGGGTCGTTGACGGTCTTTATGCAGATGTGTATTCAAGGATTGTAGAGATTAACAATAAAAGTTTTATTATTGTGAAAGTATTGACTTCATGGCCCACTAAATTGGTTCCATCTAATAATATTTCAGATAAGCCATCAGAATTTGTCCCAGTAGATATGAAGTATTGTGATTTGTGCGGCGTGTTTGAAATACATGGGCCTGGGCATATTGCCGTTGAAATAAGAGAACATAGTACGGATGTTTTTCTTAAAGAGATTTTATTTGTAGATATATATTGATTATTATGAATAAAATCTATATATTCATGATGCCCATGCTTTTGGGTATCATGTTTTTTTCCACACATCTGTATTCACAGAACAATCCTGAGATAACATTCAAGGGAACTGTTGTCGATTCCCTGACGGGCAAACCGCTTCCTGAAGTCATAATAAACAGGGTATGTCATGACAAGAATGGCATGACGGTGAAGACATATCTTTCCGATGGCAAAGGCCGTTTCAATATTGCTGTACCGAGGAGTGTCCCGTCAAGGCTGGAATTCTCGTCCTTGGGGTATAAGGTCAAGATGTTGGATCTGTCCGGATATTCGAGATTCAGGGCGAATGAGGCGGATATAGGTAAAATAAAGCTTGTGGAGGACGTATCCAAGCTGGATGAGATTGTGGTAAAGGCGAGGATGGAGATGTACAGGATAAAGGGTGATACTGTAGTCTTCTTTCCCCGTGCGGTGAAGACCATGCATGGTGACCCAGTGCTGGAGGTACTGAAAAGAATGCCGGGAGTCAGCATTTCGGGAAATACGGTTACGATAGGTGGAGAGACAGTCTCCAGAACATACGTGAACGGCAAGCTGATATTCGGGGAGGATGTGATGAGGCCTCTGACCGAGATAGCCGCTGATGAGGCGAGCCAGATATATGCCTACGATGAGGATGATGAGAAGGAGCAGATCCTTTACGGCAAGAATGCCAGAAAGCGGAAAGTGCTCAATATCGTGACATTCAAGAAATTCGATATGGTGGTTTCCGGAATGGCAATAGCTGAGGGCGGGGTTGACAGTAAAAAGGATCAGGGAGAGCTGCATGCAAGATACGCTACTATGCTGCATGCCGGTGTCTTTTCTCCGGAAATACAGTTTTCAGGACATTTCGAATCAAGCAACAAGAACACATACGGTTCAATCAAAGGTTCAGGTGGAGAGCGCAGATATGAGTTCGGTGTATTTTCTCTGACAAAAAACCTGAACAGGAAGAATATGATAGATGTCTCATACATATATCGGGCCGATAGGTCGGATAATGTAACCAGAAGCGTTGCGGATTATTACCCGACAGAAGATATGGCTTCCCAAAGGAATATGTCCCGTTCCCTGTCCAAAAACAGAAGCGGCTCGCATGATGTCCATATGAAGTACAAATATCTGGCGGATAAGATTTTGTTGGAATCAAAGCTGGATATGGGATTCTCAAAAGAATCGGCCATGTCGCAGTCCGTATCCGATATTGACCGTGACGGCGAGAAGTTGCTGTTCAACAGCCTTAATGCCGGTATGAGTTCGAATACCTTCAGTATCAGACCAAGGCTGGATTACAGGCAGACTTTGACAGACAGGAATTCACTCAAGGCAATCCTCGCGGCTGCGTACCTGAAGAGTGACGGAACGGAAATAAGGAGGGATACCATAGAGGAACTCGGGTCTGCGAGGATTCTCGGACTTTCAATAGATAACGGGAATCCTGAATTTTCCGCCTCTTCCTCTTTGGCATGGATACGGAATATAAGGAAAGGCAATATTGAATTTTCGCTGGGGAGCAGCTATTCTTCCAGGACAGAGTCGGAAATGGCATTCGATCTCGATTCGGGAACCGAGAATCCATATTATTCCGGAGACATGGATGTTTCGGAACTGGAAATAGTACCCGGATTCAATACAAACTACAGGTTAGGCAGGAAATCCCAGCTTTACCTGACATTGAACTACAAGATGCTCATGTTCGACCTCGAGGAGCGTCTGCCTGACAAGAAAACTGTCAATAGGTTCTTTCATGCCGTAGAACCGAGTATCAGCTATAATCTGGCGCAGGGTGCAAAGTGGTCATTCTCAATGAGACTGGGCGGGAGCCAGTACACCGGCTCCTACAGGAATTACGGAGAGTGGATTAATGACAGGAATCCGATGTTCATAAGTGTGGGGAATCCGGAATTGCGTCCGGAGACAAGTTATTCCGTCTTGTTGTCCGAGAGATTTTCTACGAACAGGTCCTTTACCATGTCATTTGATGGAAGGGTGTCAGCGGTGATTTCACCGGTGATAACCGACAGGACCTATTACAGGGACGGAGGGCAGATGGAGGCGTTTCCGGGGTATGAAGTCTCACCCGGAGCTACAGTATCCACATTCGTGAACGGCAATGTGGCCTGGAACTACGATTTCGGCATGGATGTGGAGTCCAATATCGCTCCTTTGAGTTCGATAGTGAAGTTTTCGGCCAAATACAATTACAGGGACTCGGAGACATCCGTCAATTCGGTAATCGGCAATGAGAGCAGCCATGCGCTTTTATCTGACTTGGGGTTCTCTACCAACTTCTCTTCGAAGTTCCGGCTGGATCTAACGAACAAGTTCGAGTACAGGGTTTACATAAACAGTTCGGCATTCCGCAACGGCTCGTACTACGACAGGGCCTCTGCCAAAATGAGATGGGATTTCTCGAAGAGGGTCAATCTGGAGTGTTCGTATGACTATGAGTACTATCTGAGCGGAACAGGTGCGGACCCGTTGTCGAACCATCTGCTGAACGCATCGCTCGGTGTCTTCCTCTTCAAGGAGAGGAACGCGCGTCTTTCATTCAATGCCAACGATATCCTCAACAGCAGGAACTTCGTGACCACGACGTATGCCGACCAGTATGTCATGAATACCTACAGCAGGATACAGACCGGAAGCTATATGATTTCGTTTGAAATAAAGTTCGGGAATCAACTCAGGTGGTAGCTATAACAGTGTTTTCCCCGTGCAGTGACAATGCAATGGGGACTCTGTGCTGTCGGATTGTCAGAATCTTACCGAAAGGCCCGCATTTACAAGGCCTCTGTATCCGAATCCGAGTTCGACGAATCCCCCTATATTGCCTCCGAAACGCGCTTTTATGGCAGTCAGGTGGTATGCCACGCGGAAGCGGTCCGATTCTACGGGAGTAAAGGATTTGTCAGTTCCATTGTATCCGGAAATAGTTTCGTCAAGATATGTGGCCCCGATGTACAGTCCGGCTGAAAGTTCTGTCGCTCCTTCCTTGAAGAATATCCAATGTCCGGATGCCATGACGGTATAGTCATATAACGAGCTTCTGAACAGTTTGTTTCCCGTGTCGTTCATCACGTCCATATCGCTGGTGCTGAATCCTATATATGCTCCGGCATTGAAGTAAGGAGTTATGTATCTGTTGTATCCGGCACCGGCTATTCCGTAGAAATGACGGTTGTCGGATGTGAAGGTGTTTCCGTTGTTGGTTACCTTTTTGTCCGACATGAAATAAGAAAAGTCGAATATGCTCGGACTGCCGTACTGGACGTATATTTCGTTTTTCGGATATTCCATATATTCGTCATAGTCATTCCTTTTTCTTTTTGCCGGTTGTGCATAAAGTTCTCCCATCGCAAAGGCGAAAAGAAGTGTTAGTATGATTATCTTTTTCATAACGTTATTGTGTCAATATTCATTGATGTCTGTTGCAATAAGTGTGCCTATAATGTCTTTCTTGCGTACAGGGCCATACTTGCAATGGACCATATGCCTCCCGCGATCATCGTGATTGCCTGTGAGGTGTGCGATATTGTGGCGAATATTATGCCGTCAGTATGGTTTATTCCATAAACGCTTGACAGCGCAAGGCTTACTATGAAGTGATATGCTCCTATACCTCCCTGTACCGGAACGACCCATCCGAGACTTCCTGCAATCATGAGGAAGAGGGCGTCTTCTCCAGAGAGTGTAGCAACTGCCGGGAATGCCATTATCGTGCAGAAGCTCATCATCCAGTAACATGTCCATATCATGGCTGTGTAAAGCAGGAATGCCCATCTGCTTTCCATTTTTATTCCTGAATAGAGTCCGCTTTTAAGTCCGTCCACTGCTCTGTACAGTCTTCCGAGTATGAAATTTTCTGAAAGTCTTTTCCTGTGTTTTTTCATGAGCCACAATGCTGCTATCCCGGCTGCGGCACAAATTGCTATGGCCAGCATGAAGCCTTTTCCGAATTTACCCGAGAGCGGGCCGAGGATGTTCTCTTCCATGAACAGTCCGAAATCGTCCCATTTGAGAAAGAAGAGGGTAGTGAATATTACTGCAAGCGTAACCATGTCGAATACTCTTTCGACGACTACGCTTCCGAGTACCGATTCGAATTTTGCCTTGCCTGTTTTAGATATGACTCCGCATCTTGCGAATTCCCCTGCCCGGGGCAGTGCGAAGTTAGTTATGTTTCCTATGTTGATTCCGTCGAATGATTCCCTGAATGTGATACTTTTGTCGAGGGGTATCATCAGCAGTCTCCATCTGGCGGCCCTGAAAACGAAGGCAGCGATGCTGACTGTCATGGATAGTAAAATCCACCTGAAATTGCAGCTGTGAAGTCCGGAAATGAAGTCATCCCACTCGACTCCGCTGAACGAGAAGTAGAGAAGGATGACTGTTATTGTAAAAAATATGAGATATTTCGCTATTTTCGATTTCATAAAGTAGCGTTACTTTATGAGCCTGTTGGTTTCCGAGTCCGGGAATATTACCTTCGGCTTGTGTGATGCCATTTCTTCCGGTGTCATCTGAGCGTATGCCATTATTATTACGAGATCTCCTACGGAAAACTTGTGTGCTGCAGCTCCGTTTATTCCGATTTTACCGCTTCCGCGTTCTCCCGGTATGACATAGGTCTCAATCCTTTCTCCGTTGTTTATGTTTACGATGTGTACCTTTTCGTTGGGATACAGCCCTGCAGCATCCACGAGGTCCATGTCTATCGTGATGCTGCCTATGTAGTTGAGGTTCGCCTCGGTTACCCTTGCGCGATGAATCTTGGATTTCAGAATTTGCAGATACATTGTTTTTATTGTTTGCCTTTCTACTATCTTACCTTGATATTGTCAATCAGTCTTACTTTTCCTGCATACACGGCACACCATAGTCTGATGTGTTCCGATTCGTCCCATGAAGCGATTCTGTGCAGGTCGTCAGAGTCTACTGCTTCCGCATATTCGCATTCGAGTTCAGGATTGGAATTTATACCGTCTGTTATTCTTTTCAGGAATTCATCCACGCTCATGTTGAAATTGTCTTCAGCCAGTTTTTTCGTTTCGGAATCCAGTGTGGCGAAAATGTGCGGAGCTGCTGCTCTCTGGGCAGCATTGAGGAGCATGTTCCTTGAACTGAGGGCAAGTCCGTCCTCTCCTCTGCATATCTCGCAAGGGACAATCTCTATCTTGTTTCCCAGTTTTCTGGTGAAGTTGCGGATTATGGCAAGCTGCTGGAAGTCCTTTTCACCGAAGAAAGCATAATCCGGTTTCGCGATATCGAAGAGTCTTGTCACAACCTGTGCCACACCGTTGAAGTGTCCCGGCCTTCTCGGTCCTTCGCCGTATTTGTCAAGTCCTTCGAAGTCGAATACGCGTTCGTCCTTTTCAGGATAGATATCTTCCACCTGAGGTGCGAAAACAAGGTCGGCGCCTGCGGAACCGAGAAGCTCGCAGTCCGCTTCAAGTGTGCGAGGGTATGTTCTGAGGTCTTCGGGATTGTTGAACTGTGTCGGGTTTACGAAGACGCTTACTATTACAAAATCACATTTGTCGACTGCCTTCTTTACCAGAGAGATATGTCCCTGATGCAAGGCTCCCATCGTGGGTACCAGCCCTACTTTCATTCCCGGCCTTACGGTCTCGTACCCTTTTCTGAATTCGTTGATGTTTTTTGCTACAAGCATTTTTTTGAAATTTTCTGCAAACCTACAAAGAAATATAGAATATCCAATGTTTTGCCTAAATTTGTAGGTTAAAAATAAGGCAATGCAGACGAAAAAATCGATTTTGGGGATAGGCAACGCGCTTACGGACATACTGGCCATATTGCCGGACGAAAGGATGCTGGAAACTTTCCATCTTCCATGCGGAAGCATGCAGCATGTGGATATGCATACCAGCAACAAGATATGGCAGACATTGAGAACAATGGGCGTGCAGTATGTGGCCGGAGGTTCTGCCGCAAATACCATAACAGGTACCGCCGTATTCGGAATGAGGTCCGGTTTTATAGGAAAGGTCGGAGATGATGAACTCGGCTCGCTTTTCAAGGCGGATCTGGAAAGGAACGGTATACATGCTACTCTTCTGAAAGGTACCGCTTCATCAGGCAGGGCCATGGTTTTCGTTACCGGTGCGAATGCCGAAAGAACATTTGCCGTTTATCTCGGGGCTGCGATAGAACTGACAGCGGAGGATCTCGATCCTGAATTTTTCCGCGGATATGATTATCTTCATATCGAAGGTTATCTTGTGCAGAACCAGAAGCTTCTTCGCAGGGCGGTCGAGATAGCGAAGTCGCTCGGTATGACCATATCGTTCGACATGGCAAGCTACAATGTAGTGGAGTCGAATGCCGCATTTCTTCATGATATAGTAGAGAATTATGTAGATATAGTTTTCGCAAATGAGACCGAGGCGGAAGTGTTTACAGGAAAACCTCCGCGTGAAGCTCTTGAAGATATCGCTGCCGTGTGCGGCGTAGCCGTGGTCAAGCTCGGGCGTGAGGGGTCGATGGTGATGAGCGGAAACGAGTATCATTTCATAGAGCCGTGGCCGGCGGAGAGGATAGATGCGACTGGTGCGGGAGATATATATGCGTCAGGTTTTCTTTATGCCCATTCTCTCGGACTTCCCCTCAAGGTATGCGGAGAAGTAGGGACGATAATAGCTTCAAAGGTAATAGAAGTTGTGGGGCCGAAGGTGGATATACCGAGGTGGAAGGCTGCAAAACAGGAGATACGTTCTCTGATGGCGGCATACGGCGTATTTGACAACTGACAGGACTGTTAATATTACAATCGAGTATGATACAGAGAAAGACTTTTTATTTCAATGATCTGAGGACGTGCTGCTATATCCTTTGGGACGGGACGTCAGAGGCAGTAATCGTGGATCCGGGGTGCTACAGTGACAGCGAAAAGGACCGTATTGTGAAATTCGTAGAGAAAAACGGACTCAAGCCTGTGAAGCTTGTAAACACGCATGGGCATTTCGACCATGTTATGGGCAACAGGTTCGTTGCTGACAAATGGGGGCTGAAAACATATATCCATCCTGAAGACAAGGGACAACTTGAACGTTCTGCAAGTTATTGTGAAATGTTCGGTTACAAAATAGATGCTCCTTATTATGATACGGAAGATCTGGCAGAGGGGGAACCTCTGACATTCGGTAATTCATCCCTTGAAGTCATGCATACGCCGGGGCACACGATGGGCGGAGTCGCACTGTATTCGAAAGAAGACGGATTCATATTGACCGGGGATTCGCTTTTTGCCGGAAGCATAGGGAGAACGGACCTTCCTGGAGGAGATTATGACATGCTGATGGAGAGTCTTCTCAAGAAAATCGTGACTGTGGAGCCGGATACAGTCGTTCTTCCAGGACACGGTCCGGAAACGACGATTGCCCATGAGATGAACACTAATCCTTTTTTGAGATATGAATGAGATCGGTGGCCGTAAAACCTGTATTGCCGGAACAGGCAGACGGATCATGTCTTTTGCCGTATTGGCGTTTTTTCTGTTTGTGTCATCCGTATTTATGATTTCCTGTGCTGGCGGAAATGCTGCATCGGTTTCTGCAGAAGAGGATGTGTCCGGAAATGTGGTGGGCAAGACACTGTTTTCGGGATCTTCCCGAGAGGGGATTCCTGTCTCAGGTAAAATCCTTCAGAAAGTGACCATGCCACCTGTGCCGGCGCAGATTTCGTTTGCAGGCGAGACCGTGCCTCTGGAGTATGCCGATGTATATGAGTCTCTGCAAAGGGAACTTCTTGTAATGACATATCAGCACGGCAGCATGATGAGGACAATACTCCTGCATAACAGGTACGGTGCGATGGTGAAATCTCTTCTTGCAAAATACGGGCTGCATGAAGATTTTTATTACATATGCATTGCAGAAAGTGCCCTTCAGCCTGTGGTTTCTCCGGCAGGGGCAGCGGGATACTGGCAGTTTCTCAAAGGAACGGCAAGACAGTACGGTCTGATCGTGAACAACGAGGTGGATGAACGTTATAACTGGGAGAAATCGACTGAGGCTGCTGCAGTTTATTTTAAAAAGGCGTATGATGAATTCGGGACCTGGACTCTTGCTGCCGCATCATATAACATAGGTATCAAAAATGTCCGTGAAAGGATAGAATATCAGGGACTGAAGAATTACTACGACATGCAGTTCCCTGTGGAGACGGGAAGATATATATTCAGGGCGCTTGCATACAAGACAATGCTTGAAAATCCTGAAAAATACGGGTTTTATCTGGAGGAAAAGGACCTGTACAGGCCGGAGCAGTGGAAGGAAGTGACGGTGGCGGGCCCTGTGGAAAACTGGTCCGATTTTGCGTCCGAGCACGGTACTAATTTCAAAATGCTTAAAAGGTACAATGAGTGGATAAGGCTTAACGGCCTGAAGAACAGATCCCGCGATACATTTGTCGTCAGGGTTCCGGTTTCAAGGTAGATACGGTGTTTTTGAGTATAGATTTGAGTATATGATAAGGGTTACAAATGCATCCGAGAACAATCTGAAAAACGTGTCGGTGGATATACCTGACAAAAAACTTGTCGTGATAACCGGTCTGAGCGGGAGCGGCAAGTCTTCTCTTGCATTTGACACGATATATGCGGAAGGTCAGAGACGTTATATGGAGACTCTCTCCGCGTATGCCAGACAGTTCATGGGCATACTCGAAAGACCTGCCGTAGAAAATATTTCAGGACTCAGTCCGGTGATAGCCATAGAGCAGAAAAGCACGAACAAGAATCCGCGTTCGACAGTAGGTACCATCACCGAGATATATGATTTTCTCAGACTTCTTTATGCAAGGGCAGCTTCGGCATATTCCCCCGTTACCGGACGCAGGATGGTCCGTTTTACGGACCGCCAGATAACGGAACTTATCGTCAGGGAATACGAGGGGCGGAAGATAATGCTTCTTTCCCCTCTTGTACGTGGCAGGAAGGGACATTACAGGGAACTTTTCGAATCTCTTCTTAAAAAAGGGTTCAGGCAGGTACGTATAGACGGTGATCTGTACGATCTTTCTGAGGTGGAACCTCTTGACAGGTACAGGGTGCATTTCATCGAGCTTGTTGTCGACAAGATCAGACCGGCAGCTTCGGATATGAAAAGGGTTTCCGATTCTGTTGATCTTGCACTTTCGCAAGGCAAGGGTATGTTGGCTGTGATGGATGCCGAAGATTCTGAAGGAAAGCTCAGGTATTTCAGCCGTCATCTGATGTGTCCGGACAGTGGAATTTCATTTGCCGAACCGGCTCCGCACCTTTTTTCCTTCAATTCACCTCAAGGAGCATGTCCTTACTGCAGGGGGCTCGGACGTATAATGGAAATCGACCGGGACAAGGTGATTCCGGACCCGACGGTTTCCATTTCAGAGGGCGGTATAAGGATTCTGGGAGCGAGAAGGGACAATTCCACTTTCAGGGTTCTGGAGGCAATTGCCCAGAAATACGGATTTGCATTGGGCGATCCTATAAATTCATTGCCAGAGGATGTAGTCAATCTGATCCTTTACGGTTCAGACGAACTGTTCCGCGTAAACGATACGTTCGGTTCGCAGATGGTGACCTTTCCGGGTGTCATATCCAAAATGGAGAAGAAACATTCAGAAGAGGAGGTTACGGACTGGAGGGAAGCGTACAGCAATGAAGTGGTATGTCCGAAGTGCAATGGTACAAGGCTCAAGGACGAGGCTCTCTGTTTCAGGATTGCTGGCAAAACGATTGCCGAGGTTTCCGCAATGGATATTTCCGCCTTTGCGGCATGGATAGAGGAACTTCCGTCGCATCTTGACAGGAGAGAATCAGCCATTGCTTCCGATATACTCAAGGAAATCAGGGAAAGGGCGGGGTTTCTTCTCAATGTAGGACTTGAGTATCTCTCGCTCGACCGTGAGACGAGGAGTTTGAGCGGAGGTGAAAGCCAGCGTATAAGACTTGCCACACAGATAGGTTCCAAGCTAGTAAATGTACTTTATATATTGGATGAGCCGAGTATAGGTCTGCATCAGAGGGACAATATAAAACTGATCAATTCCCTGAAGAAGCTAAGGGACGAAGGCAATTCCGTAATGGTGGTCGAGCATGACGAGGATATGATCCGGAGCGCCGACTGGCTGGTCGATCTCGGACCCGGCGCAGGAGAGAAGGGCGGGAAAATAATCTATTCCGGAACTCCTGAAAAACTTCTCGGAATGCCTGACCCTGAGTTGAGGAAACTCGGCAGTCTGAGTGCGGAATATCTTGCCGGCATAAGGAAGATAGAAAAACCGGAATCACGCAGAAAGGGAAACGGAAAGTTCATAGAACTTTTCGGCGCAACGGGAAACAATCTCAAGAACGTGGACCTGAAGATACCTCTCGGTATGCTCGTAGGAGTCAGCGGGGTGAGTGGAAGCGGTAAGTCATCACTGATAAACGAAACTCTGATGCCGATTTTAAGCAGGTACTTTTATCACTCGAACTATCAGCCTCTCCCGTACAGGGAAATCCGCGGTCTGGAAAATGTGGACAAACTCATAGAGATCGACCAGCAGCCGATAGGGCGTTCTCCGAGAAGCAATCCTGCAACCTATACCGGAGTCTTTACTGATATACGCAAACTTTTTGAAGAAACTCCCGATGCCAGGATACGGGGGTTCAAGTCGGGGCGTTTTTCATTCAATGTCAAGGGAGGCCGGTGCGAGACCTGCAAGGGAGTGGGGATGCGTGAGATAGAAATGAATTTTCTGCCATCCGCAATGGTCCGTTGCGAGGACTGCGGAGGAAAAAGATACAAGCCGGATATTCTTGCCGTAAAATACAAGGGTAAGAACATAAACGATGTCCTTGAGATGACAATCTCGCAGGCCATGGAATTTTTCAAACCCGTTCCTTCTATATATCAGCGTATAAAGGCTCTCGATGATGTAGGCCTTGGATATATCAAGCTCGGGCATCCGGCGACCTCTCTCAGCGGAGGCGAGTCGCAGAGGGTGAAACTTGCGGGTGAGCTTTCAAGGAAGTCTACAGGCAATACACTGTACATATTGGACGAGCCGACGACCGGACTTCATTTTCATGATATCAAGATATTGCTTGATGTGCTTCAAAAGATTGTGGACCAGGGAAATACTGTTATCGTGATAGAGCATAATCTCGATGTGTTGAGATCTGCGGATTATCTGATAGACATGGGGCCTGAAGGAGGGGCCAAAGGTGGTACAATCATTGCATCCGGTACTCCTGAAGAAGTTGCGAAGTGCAGTGCGTCATATACGGCTGCTTATCTGTAAAGTATGTTTTATTAATAAAGGCACGAGGTATGGAAAAACTTAGGATTTTTTGCGAAAACAACAACGGATACATGTCATGCGATTATGGTTCGACCTTGAATGAAGTCTTGAAGGGATTTGAGTCATGGCCGGAGGAAAGACCTCTTGCCGCCATAGTGGACAACCAGTTGAAGGAACTTGATTTCAAGCTCTTCATGCCGCACAAGGTGAGGTTCATAGGTATTTCCCATCCTGACGGAAACAGAACCTATTACAGGTCTCTGTGTTTCCTTTTGCAGAGGGCGCTCGTGTCGCTTCTTCCGGGTTATTCGCTGGTTATCAATTATAATCTTCCCAACGGACCCTATGCGGAAGTACAGGATCAGGAAGGTAATGTTCTTGTTTTGAAACCGGTCCAGATAGAGTCCCTTAAGGTCATAATGAAAGGGCTTGTTGAAAGGAATCTTCCGATAATAAAGAGCAAGATGAATTCTCTTGATGCCGAGGCTATTTTCAAAGCAAACGGACAGAAGGAGAAGGCCCGGCTTGTCGAGTTGGGGGGACGGTTCTTTACCACCGTCTATTCACTGGACGGTTATACCGATACCTTTTACGGTCCCCTTGTACCGTCTACGGGCCTGCTTGAAGTATTCGATCTTGTGCAGTACAAGGACGGGATGTTTCTCGTGCTTCCTGACCGGAACATGAAGCTTCCTGAATTGAAAAATCAGGACAAGCTTTACGAGGTTTTCAAGGAAGACGCAAGGTGGGTTTCGATTATAGGGGTGAGAAGCATAAGTTCCATAACGGAATGCATACTTTCAGAGAATACGCACAGGATGATACAGATAGCCGAAGCCTTGCACGAAAGACGTTATGCGGATATTGCGGACATGATTTATGCGGGAAGGAATAATATAAGGCTTGTGCTTATAGCCGGCCCTTCCAGCAGTGGAAAGACTACGACATCCAAGAGAATCGCATTGCAGTGCCGGGTGCTCGGACTGAATCCGAAGGTAATAGAAATGGATAATTATTTCGTGGACAGGGAGAGAACGCCGAGGGACGAATCCGGAGAATATGATTTCGAGCATATAGAGGCGATGGATCTGGAGTTTCTGAACATGCAGCTCAGAATGCTTATGTCCGGTGAGGAGATAGATGTCCCGAAATTCGATTTCGTGGAAGGAAAACGTTTCTTCGACGGTGAGAAAATGAAACTTGAGGAAGACGACATCCTTATAATGGAGGGCATACACGGACTGAATCCGCGTCTTACCTCATCGGTGCCCGACGTAAACAAGTTCAAGATATATGCGTCGGCACTCACTTCCCTCTCGATAGATGAAAACAATACCATATCCACTTCCGACAACCGTCTGCTCCGACGTATCGTAAGGGACAACAATTTCCGTGGCGTAAGTGCGGAGAACACGATCCTGAGGTGGGCGAGCGTACGCAGAGGGGAGACGGAGAACATATTTCCGTATCAGGAGAATGCTGATGCGATGTTCAACTCGTCCCTCATATTCGAACTGCCCATGCTGAAATACTATGCGGAACCTCTTCTGCGAAGAATCGCTCCGAATTCACCGGCATATACCGAGGTCATAAGGCTTCTTAAGTTCCTGAATTTCTATCCGGCCCTGAAACCGCAGGAGATAGAAATGATTCCTCCTACTTCGGTCATGAGGGAATTCATAGGCGGGGCGAGATGGTAGCACATGTTTTCATCGTAACCACAGTTCGGGATTCTGCTTTGCAGTCCCTTTCCATATCTCAAAGTGAAGGACCGAGTTTCCGTCTTCTTCGTCTGTTATGCCTATGACCTGTCCTGCTTTTATCTGCTGTCCGGGTTTTATGCTGACCTGCCTCAGTTTGCAGTAGAATGTGTAATATTCGCCGTGCTGGATCAGTACACACTGATTGTATCCGGGGATTATCAGTATGTTTTTGACGATGCCGTCAAATACGCATCTTGCCTGTGCTCCTTGTGGTGCGGAAATGTTTATTCCGTTGTTGTACGGTAGTTTTATGTTCTTGAATACAGGATGATAGTGTTGTCCGAATTTGTCGATGACGACACCGTTTTCCACAGGCCACGGCAGTTTCCCCTTGTTCGATTCGAATTCTCCGCTTAGTTTGTAGTTTATCTTCGATGTCTCCTGTTTAGGCGAATTTGCTTCCTTGACGGCTTCAGCAAGGATTCTTTCTATTTCCTTGTTCAGTTTTTCCGTTTCCCTGCGCTTCTGTGCTATCTGATTCCTGAGTTCTTTTTCCTTTGCAGTCAGTTTGCGGACCGTGTTCTCAGACTCTTTTTCGGCTTTTTTAAGAGTCTCGTATTCTGCTATGAGTTTTTTTCTGCTTTCTTCGGCTGATTTTCTCAGTCTGTCGGCTTCCTGCTTTTCAGTTTCGACCTCATTTTGCTTTGCCTTGATTTCTTCTGTCTTGTCCTTCAGCGAAACGGAAAGGTTCTGCAGATATTTCCATCTTCTGTAGCCTTCGTTTATGCTGTTGCTGGCTATTATGTACAAAAACCATACTTTTGAGTCGCGTATCTTGTACGATTCTCTTATCAGTCTGGAAAAACGGGTTTTCATGGTATCTATCCTGTTTTCCAGAATTACTATTTCAGCTTCCTTGTTTTTTATCAGTGTCTCGTAGCCCTTTATCTGCGATTCGATTTCGGTGATGAGTTTTTTCTGGCTTTCGGTTTTTTTTCTGAGCAGTGAAAGTTCCGCAGTGTTGGTTTTCTGTTGCTTACGGTTGGATTCGAGTTGCTTGTCGATGTTCTTTATTTCCGTTTCAAGCCGGTTTATGGCATTCTTCTGTTTTGAAATATCCTGTGCGTAGAGTTCCGTCCACGGCAATGCCGAAGTCAGAGACATCAGAATTAATGTCAGTATGCGGGCAAGTCTACTCATCACCTTGTTACTTTTTGCTTTTTGCCTGTATTTCTTTCTGTTCCCGTTTTCTCTGTTCCATTTTGTCTTTAAGTCCCAGACTCTTGTCTTTCATGTCTGCCTGCATCCAGTACATGAAGGCCATGTCATATTCCCCGAGTGAGAACAGTATTTCTGCATAATGGTCCAGAATGTCGGCGCTGTCCTGCCCTCCATAAAGCAGGGCATGTTTGAGCATCGCCTTTGCCTCTATGTCGTTGCCCATCAAATGAAGTATCCATGCGTATGTGTCGAGATAGGTAGGATTGTCTGGTTCCTTTTCAATGGTTGTCTTGCTCATCTGGTAGGCTTTCTTCAGATTTTTCCCGGCTGTGGCATATGAATATGCGAAATTGTTGAGCGTTACTATATTGTCCGGACTGTATTTGAGCGCTTTCTTATAATTGGCCCAGGCATTGCGGCTGTCACCCATTTCCATATGTATATCTCCCATGGATGTCAGTACACCGGAAAGAGCCGTGGAGTCTCCGTTGTCCGCAAGTATTTCTGCAAGCTTTCCGAACAGTTCAAGTGATCTTGTACCGTTCTTTTTCTGCCATTCGGCTATTGCGTTCATCTGGAGAATGACTGGGTTGTCAGGGAACTTTTTCAGGAAGGGGTCGGATTCACGTATAAGCGTATCCCAGTCTTCGGCATAGAAATATATTCCGAGAAGTCTTGCCGCTGCTTCCTGGTTGTCAGGATTTTTCTCGATTGCTTTTTTCTGCAGTTCCACCCCTTTGTCAGCCCTTCCTGTTGCAGTGTAGTATGAGGATGCGAATTCGTTAACGGCAGGATTTTCAGGATCCGAGGCTATAAGTGATATAAGCATGGTGTCTACCTGCGGCAGGAATGTTACTACGAATTTCTTGTTTTTCAGGATGGAGTTGAAATATTCCACCTTGATATCGGACATGACGCTTTCTGAGGCCAGGAACCTGTTTATGTCCGAAAAGTAGTTGGCGAAGAAACTTTTGCTTCTGTATACTTCGGCTCTTCCGAAATATGCCGGTGCATAGTCAGGTTCAAGCGAAAGGGCCTTGTCGTAGTATGATATGGACAGCGTGTCGGCGAATTTTTCCGCATATATGTCACCGATAAGAGTGTAGATTCTCGGTGTCGCTATTTCATTTCCTGCTCCGGTTATATATTCGAATGCGGACTTCTGTTCCCCTTTTCTGTACAGTATGTTGAATCTGGTGAGAACCGATGCTTCGCTTTTACCTGAAACCGTCTCAATCTGGTCGAGAATCTTCAGTGCGTCGTCGTTGTTGCCGTTGTTTATATAGAGGTCGACAAGACTGTAGTATATGTCATATTTCTTTGGATTCTTGTCTTTCAGCTTTTCATAGACTTCGATTGCCTTGTCCATTTTACCTTCCGATATGTATATCTGTGCAAGCTGTACATTGTACCAGTAGTTGTCAGGGTCTATGGAGATGGCTTTGTTGAGCATCATTTCGGCTTCGTACGGAGCGTTTGAGAACAGTGCCATTCTTGCGAGGTAGAAATATGCGGCATCGTATTCCGGAAATTCCGATATTACTTTTGTCAGCAGTTCCTTCGATTTTTCGTTTTCCCCTTTAAGGAGAAGGTTGTGTGCCTTGAAGAAGAGGCTGTCTGCCGTATCAGGTCCTGATGGCATTGTCGTGTTGTCTGCGGCGGATGAAACTGCGGCGGATATGATGCTCAGCAGGACGGAAAGGATTGTGTATTTTATGTTTCTTGACATTGACTTTGTGATTCTATATGTATGATTTAAGTTTCTTGGCCATGTTCGATGCGAATACGAATTCGTTAAGTTCCATGCAGTCAGCATGGAGAATGTCGTTTCTGGTACCTTCCCACAGTTTTTCACCTTTGTATATGAACCCTATTTTATCTCCTATTTCCATGACCGAGTTCATGTCGTGTGTGTTGATTACGGTGGTTATGTCGTATTCTTCTGTTATTTCCTTTATCAGCCTGTCTATCAGAATAGATGTTCCTGGATCCAGACCGGAGTTCGGCTCATCGCAGAACAGATATCTGGGATTGAGGGCGATTGCCCTGGCTATTCCGACCCTTTTCTGCATTCCTCCGCTTAATTCGGACGGGTATTTTTTATTGGAGTTTTCCAGATTGACCCTTTTCAGGCAGAAATTCGCCCTTTCCAGTTTTTCCTCTTTGCTCCAGTCCGTAAAGAAGTCCATCGGGAACATGACGTTTTCCTCAACGGTGGCGAAATCGAACAATGCGCTTCCCTGAAAAAGCATACCGACGTCCTTTCTCATCTTTTTCCTTTCTTCCAGCGGAAGCGTGGTGAATTCGGTGCCGTCATACCAGATCTCCCCCGAAGTAGGTTCATGCAGTCCGACAATGGATTTCAGAAGAACTGTCTTTCCTGAACCGCTGGCTCCGATAATCAGTGAACATTCCCCCTGCATGTAGTCGATGGTTATGTTTTTGAGAACATCCTTGCCGTCAAAGTTCTTGTACAGGTTTTTTACTCTGATCATAGTGTCCTCCTTTTCAATTGAGCATAAGCTGGGTAAGAACAAGATTGAATATCAGTATCAGGCCGCTGCTTATTACTATCGCTCTGGTGCTGGATCGTCCGACACCAAGGGAGCCTCCTTTTGCATAGTATCCGTAAAAAGATGATACCGATGTTATTATGAAACTGAATACAGACATCTTCACCATGCTGTAAAATATGTAGTACGAATTGAAAGCAAATTGTATGCCTGAAACATATTGGGATACGGTTATGACTCCGGTGGCAGCAACTATCCCCAGACCGCCGAGAAGTCCGAGCATGAAACTGAGCAGCATTATCAGTGGGTTGAAAATCACTGTGCATGTTATTTTCGGCAGAATAAGGTAATTGGCCGAGTTCACACCCATTATCTCCATTGCATCTATCTGTTCCGTTATCCTCATGCTGCCTATTTCAGAGGCTATGTTGGAACCTATCTTGCCAGCCAGAATCAGGGCAATCATGGTAGAGCAGAATTCAAGTACAAGGCTCTCCCTTGCCATATAACCCACGTACATTTTTGGAATGAACGGGTTTTCCAGATTATATGCCGTCTGCAGGACGATTACCGCGCCAATGAATACTGATATTATGGCTACGATTGGAATCGAGTTGATGACAAGTTTTTCCGTCTCGGTTACGAATTGTTTTCTGAAAATGGAACCTTTTTCAGGTTTTCTGAAAACCCTTCCCATAAGAAGGAAATACGCGCCTGTTTCCTCTATCGGTCTTCTTAATATTTTCATCTTCTCCTTCTTTTTCTTATAATCCTTATTCTAAGCATGATGTATCCTATTACAAGGATCGTTATGATGGAAATGCTCTTTAGGTTTGTCTTCCATCTTGATTTTTCTACCTGGGGCATTTCAGGTCTGCTGCCGTCGGTACTTCTTATTACCGGATTGAACAGAATGAAACTCCCGTCTTCAAGCAGCGCTTCGCATCTTGCGTATGTAAATTCTTCCGGTATGGCAAGGCTTATCGTCCGGCAGTTTTCCGACGATGCCATTTCCATGCCTCCGTCACCGATTAACCTCAGTTTTGCAACTTCCTTGTCTAGTATTACGGACAGAGTATCTCCGGACATGCTTATCGACAACGGTCTGGGATATCCGTCGATGAGCTCCTTCTTTTCACTGAATGAACATTTCTGGTATTTGTGCGCCACACTGATACCGTACGAAGAACCTTCCTTCAATGTGTTGTATATGAATCTTGAATATTCCGCAGAATGCGGCACCATCGTCACTCTGTCCACCACGTCGCTGTTGCTGAATACATTGTGTGCATCGTCGCTGGCCAGAAGAAAGGCAGGTTTGCCTGCACTTAATGCGGCATCCCAGTATTCGATGGAATTATGGAAGTGATTCAGAACCTCAATGAGGTCGTATCCTCCCAGGATTTCCATGTCTTCCTTTTTGAATCCTTCATTCCATCCGGGATGTGCAAGGACTATTATTTCATTTTCCCCGCGTATTCTGTTGATTCTGTACTGCTTTGTGTGCTTTCCCTGTATTAGGGGCTGGTCTATGTATACCGGGGCCGAAGAGCCGATGAGCAGGAGATGGGTCTTAAGAATGTTGATTCCGTATTCCTGAGCCGGAATGTAAGGAAACCCGCAGAAGGCTTTTTCAGTGACTTTCTGGTAGTTTGAAAGAGTGGCGAATTCATATCCCAGTTCCCTGTATGCTTTGAATACATCTTCCGATGAATTCCTGTTACCGTTGGTGAGTCCTCCCCACGAGTTGGAATGTGCATGGAAATTGGCTTTGTACCACGTGCTTGAGTCAAGCCCCCTGTACGGATTGTACCATCCGTTACCGCTGAATCTGACAGGTTCCTTGAATTCGTATACCGGTGTCATCACCCAGACTGCTGTGCATAGAAGCAGTGCTATTGCAACTGTTACTGCAACAACGTACAGCAGAACGGTCACCATCCTTTTCAATATGCCGGCTATTATGTTCATCCGCTTGCTGGTTTATATCGATGATTTATCTGTAAATAATTTACAAAGATACTATGTTATGGTTATTTTTTATTGATTTAAGTGTCATTTTCACTATTTTTGCCGCAAAATGACATCGTTTTGAGACTGATCTATTATCTGGGTATATATATTTACTGGTTTGCGGCATGTATTATCTCGCCTTTTTCAAAAAAGGCGTCCCTGTTCGTATCCGGAAGAAAGGGTCTTATGCGTAGGATAAGGGATGAGTATGCCGGAGGAGACAGAACAATATGGTTTCACTGTGCTTCAGTGGGAGAGTTCGAGCAGGCCAGGCCGCTGATTGAAATGTTCAGAAAAAAATCTCCTGAACACAGGATTCTGCTGACGTTCTTTTCCCCTTCCGGTTATGAGCTGAGAAAGAACTATCCGTTTGCGGACAAGGTTTATTATCTGCCGATGGATACGCCAGGGAAGGCGGAGGCGTTCATCGAGGCTGTAAAGCCTGAAAAGGCGATATTCATAAAATACGAATTCTGGTATAATTATCTTCGGACATTGAGCAGAAAAGGGGTGGATACATATATAGTATCGGCCATTTTCAGACCGGACCAGCATTTTTTCAAGTGGTACGGATCGTTTTTCAGGAAAATGCTCTATCTGTACAAACGTCTTTTCGTTCAGGACGAGGCTTCGGCTGTACTTTTGCGGAATATCGGTGTGACATCCGTGACTGTATGCGGAGATACGAGGTTCGACAGGGTGCACGAGATAACTTCTTCGCCTGCGGATCTTCCGGTAGTTTCTGACTTCAAGGGTGATTCGGTGTGTATGGTAGCCGGCAGTACATGGCCTCCGGATGAGGAAATTATATGCGCGTCGGCGGGCAGGTTATGTGCAGAGAATGAGAAGGAAATTCCTTTCAAGCTTGTGATAGCCCCGCATGAAGTGGAGAAGTCCAATGTGGAAAGGCTGGTACGTCTGTCGGTTTCAGCCGGAATGCGTACCGTGAAGTACAGTGACTTCGCAGATGCCATCGGAAACACGGATGCGGAACGGGAACTCTCGGAAGCACACGTTCTTGTCATAGACAATGTCGGCATGCTGTCGTCCATATACAGATATGCTGATTTTGCCTATATCGGGGGAGGGTTCGGTGTCGGTATCCACAATATCCTTGAAGCCGCTACATACTCGATTCCTGTGGTTTTCGGTCCCAATTACAGAAAATTCAGGGAGGCGTGTTCCATGATAGGCAACGGTTCCGCCTTTTCTGTCGGCGATGCACGGTCTTTCGATGAAATATTTTTAAAATTATATAAAGATCCTTCTTTCCGCCTTGATTGCGGAAAAACGGCGGCTGATTATGTTAATTCGAATCTGGGTGCTACGGAAGTGATTTTCGATGCAATAAGGTAGTTTTTTTTCAGACTGCACACTTCGTTTTTTTAAAATCATATATTTTCGTTTCCGCGGTATTGTCTTCCATCAGGCATCCGCCTAAATTTGCAGCATTTAAAACATGTGTACGGATGCTTGCGAGGGTTTATTCTGCAGTTTGCGTGGGGCTGGATGTCGTAACGGTGACAGTGGAGACAGATGTTTCTCCCGGCATTTCGTTTTATCTTGTGGGTCTGCCTGACAGTTCCGTGCGTGAGAGCCGTCAGCGGATTGCCGTTGTTCTCTCTCATTGCGGGTACAGGATTCCGGGCAGGAAAATAATAATAAATCTTGCTCCGGGGGATATAAAAAAGGTGGGAACTTCCTTTGATTTGCCTATGGCATTGGGAATCCTTTCTGCTTCGGGCCAGATTCGTGCGGAAGATATCGAGTCTTTCGTTATAATGGGAGAACTGGCTTTGGACGGCTCCCTGAGACCGTGCAGGGGTGTTCTTCCTGTAGCCATGCATGCGGTCAGGTCCGGTTTTTCCAGAGGAATATTCCCGATTGCATCCGCAGGAGAGGCTGCCGAGGTCGAAGGTCTTGAAGTATACGGAGCTTCTTCATTTAAGGATGTACTGGATATTCTTTCCGGCAGAGACAGGATATCTTTCAGAGTGGAAAGAGGCAGAATGTCATCATGTGCCTTCAATGAGTCTTCATGTACGGAATATGCCGACTTCAGTGATATAGTCGGGCACGCTTTTGCTAAACGTGCTGTGGAAACAGCTGTGTCGGGCGGACACAACATACTTCTGTGCGGATCTCCCGGTTCCGGAAAAAGTATGCTTGCTTCAGCTGTAAGAGGTATTCTTCCACCTCTTTCGAAAGAGGAGTCTGTAGAATGTACCATGATTTATTCAGTGGCAGGGGAAATGCCGGCAGGTGCGGGTCTGATGACATCAAGACCGTTCAGAGCCCCTCATCATTCGGCGACGCGGGCTTCGCTGATAGGCGGAGGCCGGTATCCTGTCCCCGGTGAAATTTCCCTTGCCCATAATGGAGTGCTTTTCCTTGATGAAATGCCTGAATTCAGGAGGGATGTCCTGGAAGCCCTGAGACAGCCGTTGGAAACAAGGCATGTACAGATATCCAGATCCGCCTGCAAGACGGTGTTCCCGTCTTCGTTCATGCTTGTGGCGACAATGAATCCGTGTCCATGCGGTTATTCAGGTGACGGTACCGGAAGATGCATGTGCCCGGCATCGGCAGTTTCCAGATATTTTTCAAGAATATCCGGTCCGATGCTGGACCGCTTCGACATGTTTGTCAGGATGGATTCCGTGAATGCAGGGTCATTTCTGGATACGAGGGAAAAACCGGAGAATTCTTCTTCCGTGCTTTCCCGTGTATGTATGGTGCGTAAGGTGCAGTCTGAAAGGTTTTCCGCTGAGGGGATCCATGTCAATTCAGGAATGGCTGCTTCCGCACTGCGGAGATATTGTATGCCGGATGCTTCTGCTTCGTCTATGCTTGCAGCTGCGGGGAAAAGGCTGAATCTTTCCGTAAGGGCTGTGTCCTGCATACTTAAGGTTGCAAGAACCATCGCCGATATGGAAGGATCGGAGAAGGTTCTTGATGTTCATGTAGCCGAAGCTCTGTCTTACAGAGTTCCTTCCGTTTAGCGTCATTCGACAGGGATGATCGTCCTGCTTCCGTCCGTCCCTGTCTCTATTTTGAATTTGAGCGTATCTTCCGGGAGAAGAGGTTCCGCTATTTCAGGCCATTCGAAAAGACACAGTGCATCCGATTCCAGATATTCTTCGATGCCTATGTCATAGAGCTCTTCTATCTTGTTTATGCGGTAAAGGTCGAAATGATATATGTCGTTTCCGTTCCTGTCCCTGTATTCGTTTACTATTGTGAATGTAGGGCTTGTCACGAGGTCAGGTACCCCGAGTTTCCTGCATATTGCGGTTATGAATGTCGTCTTTCCGGAGCCCATGCCGGCATAGAAGGCTATATGGCGGTTGTCGCCTATCATTTCCATGAATTCTCCTGCCGCATCGTCAAGTGCGGAGAGATCTGGTATCGTTATCTTTTTCATGTCAGTTTTCCGGATACAGCAGATAAGGTGCTCTTTGTTTTTTGAATTTTTCTACATCGTCTTGCCACATCATCTTGATTTCTTCGGCGGATTTTCCGTCTTTTATCATTTCCCTTACGTATTTCTGTCCTATGAGAAGTTCGAAGAACGATCTGAAGAAGTGGTCGTCGAGATTCAGGTTCCTGTATGCGCCTATCAGATAGCTTAAATCTATACCTTTTGCATTTATTTCGTCTTCAGACGGATTTTCCCGCAGGTCTACGCCATAGCATGTCCTGTCAAGCTGAGGCGGATTCTTGGCTCCCGGAACGCTGCGCGGTGTAAAACTGAACCCGTAACCTTTCATGTTCGGATGACCGTACATCTGGAAAGGTTTGTCCGTACCCCTTCCGAGGCTTACCGGTGTGGCTTCGAAATAGCACATCGAAGGGTAAAGGTATATGGATCTCATGTCCGGAAGGTTAGGGGACGGTTTTACAGGAAGTGAATACCTCGTGGCATGGGTATAGTTGAGGCATTTGATTACTGTGACGTCGCACTGTATGCCGTTTTTGAGCCATTTTTCACCGTTTATCATTCCAGCCATTTCCCCGAGTGTCATACCATGTACTACAGTTATCGGAAGCCAGCCTACTCCGCTTTTGTATTTCATGTCTAGTATGGGACCGTCGACATAGAATCCGAGGGGGTTGGGTCTGTCGAGAATTATCATTTTCTTTCCGTTTTCCGCACATGCTTCCATTATTCTCGCCATCGTGGTTATGTAGGTGTAGAACCTTACGCCTACATCCTGGAGGTCAAATACAAGAACGTCTATTTCCTTCATTGCGCTTTCGGACGGTTTTCCGGTATTTCCTTCGTAAAGGGACCTTATAGGTATTCCCGTCTTGCTGTCAACGGAACTTTTCACATGTTCTCCTGCATCTGCCTCTCCTCGGAATCCGTGTTCCGGGGACATTATGGATACTACATTTACATCAAGTGCCAGAAGCGTGTCGAGCAGATGTGTTCCGCTGTCGCCTATAATGCCGGTCTGGTTCGATAATATCGAGACCCTGCGTCCTTCAAGCAGCGGCAGATATTCTCCGATTCTTTCTGCTCCGGTTATAACCTTTCGGCCATTGTCGCCTGCAGAAACTGTCTGTAAGGAAGCGATTGTCATCAAGACAATCATGATCAGTCTTGTCATGTCTTCTGTCTTTAGTCTTTTTCAATGATTTCAAGGAAGATGTTGCTTTCGGGATTTTCCTTTGCCTCAATCCTTCCTATTTCGTATATAGGGAATCTTTCCTTTTCAGAAATTTTCCTTATTTCATCCATAGCATCAGGATCGGCTGCAATCAGCAGGCCTCCGCTTGTCTGCGGATCGCATAGAAGGGCCTTGCATTTTTCGCTTACCTGTGTCATTTTGTTTCCGTAACTGTTGAAATTCCTGTATGTTCCTCCGGGAATACATTCGTTTTCAATGTAGTATCCGCATCCTGCCAGTCTTGGTATGCTGTTTTCGTATATTACCGCCCTGACGTTGCTACCTTCTGCCATTTCTATGGCATGACCTGCCAGTCCGAATCCGGTTACATCTGTCATTGCCTTTACTCCGGCGATTTCAGACAGGTATTTGCCTGCGGAATTGAGGGTCGTCATAAGTTCAAGTGATGCAAGTCTGTCATCTTCCCTGACGCAGCCGAATTTTTCTGCTGTGCTTGCAAGTCCTATTCCAAGTGGCTTTGTAAGCAGCAGTATGCAGCCTGGTCTGGCCTGATTGTTTTTCCTTATCCTGTCCGTTCCGGCAATACCGGTCACTGCAAGACCGAAGATCGGGTCTGCACTGTTTATGCTGTGTCCTCCTGCAAGCGGGATGCCTGCCAAGTCGCATATGTTTCTGGCGCCGTTTATGACATCAGCTGCCACACCAGCGTCAAGTTTAGCCAGTGGCCATCCCAGAATCGCTATTGCCATGATCGGTGTTCCTCCCATGGCGTATATGTCGCTTATGGCGTTTGTGGCTGCGATTCTTCCGAAATCGAATGCATTGTCCACGATGGGCGTGAAGAAGTCGGTAGTGCTTATTATCGCCTTTCCGTCTCCTATGTCATATACAGCTGCATCGTCCTTGCTTTCGTTGCCGACAAGAAGGTTCGGGAATGAAAGTGAAGATACGCTTCCTTTCAATATGCGCTCCAAATCCTTTGGAGCAATCTTGCAGCCTCAGCCTGCGCCCGGGCTGAACTGTGTCAGTCTGATAGTCTGTTCTTCCATGCTGTTCAGGGGCGGTATCCCGTTATAGTGTTATCACTTTGTTGCTGTTCTGCTGTGCTCCCATGATGTCCACCATGGTGGCAACTGTTCCGGCTTCTACCTTGTCAAGCAGGTTGTAATAGGTCAGACATGTTTTGCAGACAAGCAGTTTGCATCCTGATTTTTCTATTTCCCTGAGCTCTTCTATTACCGGAGAACCTTCCGTCGTTAGTTTTACTCCTTCCGCATAGAAGCAGATATATGTCGGATAGCTTCCGTCTTCTATTGTAAGGGTAAGGAAGTTCTTGATGAGTTTCAGGGAAAGTTCACTTTCGGCATTTCCCATTCCGTTTTTATTGACGATCAGTGTCGTTTTTTCCTGTCTCATGGTAAAAATATTTGCTTTTGTCTATAAGTTCATGTAATGTTTCGTCACTGCATTCCAGATTCTGAACCTCTATTGAACCAGTCTTTTCCGGAAATTCACAGAATCTGCTTTCGAGCTGGCTGGAGTACATCCTGTCATAATATGCAAGGCATATCCGGAGTGCATCTTCGGTTTTGCCCCCGCAGCATGCTTCTATGGCTTTTCTGCATTTTTCGCTCCCGAGTCTTTTCTCTATCTTCTTTATTGAAGATACGATTTCTTCCGTACTGAAACATGTGTAGTCTCTCATCAGACGTCTTACCCGTATTTCATCGTCGGTGTCGACACGTATCATCGGGGCGCATCTCATCTGGTCCCAGAGATGTTGCGGAATGAATGCTTTGCCTATATTTCTGCTTTCGTCCTCCATCCATATGATTTTCCTGGGATCGAATTTCCTGAGTTTGTCGAATATGAGATGTTCGAACTGTTCGCTGGATGGCTGAGGAGCCTGTCCCATGGCTCCGAATGCCGAGCCTTTGTGGTTCGCAAGGGCTTCCAGGTCTATTACCTGTTCTCCGGTTTTTGCCAGTCCTGCAAGTATTTCGGTTTTTCCTGCCCCTGTCTTTCCACCAAGAAGCACTATTTTGAACGGTGTTCTGAAAAAGTCGAGGACATGATTCCTGTAGGCCTTGTATCCTCCTTCAAGAAGCATGCATCTGATATCTACGGTTTCAAACAGCCATGCCATAGATGCGCTTCTCATGCCTCCTCTCCAGCAATGCAGAAGCAATTTGTCCGAATTGAGCCTGAGGGCGGATTTTGTGAATGCCACCATTTTCGGGGCTACAATCTTGAGTCCGTTCTGCACGGCTGTTATTTTCCCTTCATGGTTGTAGAGCGTGCCTATTCTGGCTCTTTCCGTATCGTCGAACAATGGAATGTTTATGGCCTTCGGAATATGTGCATGTCCGTATTCGGAAGGTGATCTTACGTCTATTACCGGTATGTGGTCCGATAATCGTATGAATTCTTCCGGTGATATTTTTTCAGCCATTTTCGTTCCGCTTTTAGCTGCAAATATAAGATAAAAAGCGTATATTTGTCACGATGAAAGATTTGTGAAACGAAATCCTACGACGAAATGCAACAGATTCAACGTTATGCCGCATTGGATGTCCTGCGTGGAATGACAGTTGCGGGAATGATACTTGTCAATAATCCAGGGTCCTGGGGACATATATTTCCACCTTTAAAACATGCCGCATGGAGCGGATGCACGCCGACAGATCTTGTGTTTCCGTTTTTCCTTTTCGTGGTAGGGGCCGCGATGGCTTTTTCGTTTGCAAAATACAATGACGGTCTTAATGCATTAAGCATCAGAAAAATCCTTAAAAGGGGAGTCCTCATATTCCTTGTCGGGCTTGGACTGAATGCCTTTCCTTTCTGCCCTGTTTCTCCAGATCCTGATATGACATGGTGGGAAAACTATCTTGCCTATCTTGACGGGATTAGGATTTTCGGAGTTTTGCAGAGAATAGCCCTCTGCTATGTTCTGGGAGGAATCATCGCTTTGGCTGTAAGGAGCATGAAGGGAATAGCCCTGTCGATGGCCGTGCTTATACTTGCCCATTGGGCCGTATTGCTTGTATTCGGTGCTGGAAGCGATCCGTTTTCGCTGGAAGGGAACATTTCCGGCAGGATAGATGTGGCTCTGGTAGGAGAAAGTCACGTCTACCACGGATACGGTATGCCTTTCGATCCAGAAGGTCTCCTCGGCGCTATTTCTGGTTCTGCTACAGTATTGCTCGGCTATCTCGCAGGCATGGTGATAAGAAAAGGAGGTTTTTCGGGTTCCGGTTCCGGGACTTCCGTAGTAGCCGACCTGTATACCATGGGGATGATTGTACTCGGAGCCGGATGCGTGCTGGGAATATGGCTGCCGGTCAACAAGCCATTATGGACAGGATCCTATGTGCTTTATGCCGGTGGATGGACTATACTCATGCTTGCATTTTTCATTTATTTCATAGATATAAAAGGTAAGGTACGTTTCTTTACTCCGTTCAGGGCGCTCGGAATGAACCCGTTGTTCGCTTTCGTGATGGCGGGTCTGTTTGCCAAGATATTCGGGAGAATCATTCGGTGGGAGACTGCCGACGGCGTTGTCTCCCTTTCGGGCTGGTTCTACAGGAACTGTTGTGTTTCCATATTCGGCAATAACGAATATGCCTCGCTGATGTATGCATTGATATATGTGGCAATATTCATTGCGATGGCGATGGTGCTTTACAGAAAAAGAATAATAATCAAACTTTGATATGCCGTACATAGGTCTTATTTCCGATACTCATACTTTTTTTGACGACAAGCTCCGGAAGTTTCTGGAGCCTGTGGACGAGATATGGCATGCCGGTGATTTCGGAAATCTAGCCACTGCCGATGAGATAGCGGCGTTCAAACCTCTAAAAGGTGTATACGGCAATTGCGATGACAAATTCGTACGCAGTGTCCATCCATATATACAGCTTATGGAAACCGGAGGAATGCGTGTGCTCATGATACATATAGGAGGTTATCCGGGACGATATGACCATAAGGCGCTTCAGCTCATTTACGCTCACCGCCCTGATATTTTTGTATGCGGGCATTCCCATATCCTTAAGGTTGTCAATGACAGATTCCACAATATGCTGGTACTCAATCCGGGGGCTGCCGGAATCCAGGGATTCCATAATGTAAGGACAGCTCTGCGTTTCAGGATTGACGACGGACGCATTTATGATATGGAAGTAGGGGAATGGGAACGGAAAATCACTTCTGAAAATTATTAATAATCAAACTGAATATCGTATGACTACAAAGAAACTAACTTTGATTGCGGCAGCATTTTTTGCGATGTTGACCCCATCTTTTGCAGAGTCGGATTCTGGTATTGTTCCGAATTACGATCTTGCTGAAAGGTTTTCGCCTAAGAAGGTGTCGAGAATGGTATTCTCGACTACGGTAGAACCGAAGTGGTTCAAGAATTCCGACAGGTTCTGGTACAGTTACAAGACATCCGAAGGAGTCAGATACTATATCGTAGATCCTGTCAGAAGGACTAAAACCGAACTCTTCGATCTTGACGAGCTCGCTTCGGAGCTTACTCTGGCAACGAAGGATCCTTTCGATGCCCTTCACATACCATTCATGAATCTCAAACTTGTAGATGACAAATATTTCACTTTCGAGATAAGAAGTACGATGAAAGTGGACAAGAAGGACAAGGACGGCAAGGTGGAAAAGGGAAAGAAGGAGAACAAGGTCTTCAAGTTCAGGTATGACATAGATACACGCAAGCTGACTGATATTTCGGACGAAGAGAAGAAGGACGATTATCCTTCATGGGCAAATGTCTCTCCGGATGGTAATTATGCGCTTTTCTCAAGAAATTTCAACATATATTATATGGACAGGGAAAATCTTGAGAAGGCGATGAAGGATGAAAAGGATTCTACCATAGTCGAACATCAGCTTACCGAAGACGGAGTGGAGAATTTCGCTTTCGGAGGCGGAATCAAGGCAAGGGACAGGGAAGGTCTTGAAAAGAACAAGGACAAAAGATTCAGCATATGGGCCCAGTGGTCTCCGGATTCAAGATATTTCGCTCTTACCAGAAGTGATTATACTGATGTCAAGGAATTGTGGGTAATAAATGTGCTTTCAAGCCCGAGACCAACTCTTGAAGAATACAAGTACCAGATGCCGGGTGAGCCTGGTCCGAAAACATATCTTTATCTGTTCGACATGAACGACAAGTCTCACAGAAGGATAAATGTAGATGAATACAAGGATCAGAGCCTTTCTGTTCTTTCCAGACCTTATAAGAAAGAATTCATGTATTCGGATTATGTTCCTGCAGTATGGCTGGGTGATGAAGGAAAATTCTATATCTCGCGCCAGAGCAGGGATCAGAAACGTCTTGACCTTTGTGTAGTCCATGTAGACGAAGATTCATGCCGCCAGGTTATTCATGAAGAACTCAATACATATGTTGAGGACCGCACCGTACGTTTCGTGAACAATTCGGAGAACCTGATCCAGTGGTCGGAGAGGGACGGCTGGGCGCATCTTTACATGTATGACATCAACGGCAATCTTAAGAACAGAATAACTTCAGGTCCTTACCATGTGGAAGACGTAGTGGCGGTTGACGATGCAGCCGACGTTATCTATTTCGTGGCAAACGGAAGGGAAAAAGGTATCAATCCTTACTATAGTTTCCTTTACAGGGTCAACTTCGACGGAAGCGGATTGCAGCTTCTTACCAAAGGGGATTTCGACAACAAGGTGAAGATTTCAGAGAACGGAAAATATTTTGTAAACAACTATTCGAGGGTTGACTGTATACCTGAATCCGCTCTGTATGACAGTCGCGGAGTAAAGATAATGGATCTGGAGAAGGCTGATTTCAGCCAGCTTTTCCTTGCCGGATACAAGTTCCCTGAAATATTCAAGGTAAAGGCGGGAGACGGTGTTACCGATCTTTACGGAGTGATGTACAAGCCTTTCGATTTTGATTCCACAAAGAAGTATCCTTTGATAGAATATGTATATCCAGGACCTCAGACTGAAGCCAACAACAGTTTCTGGAGCGCAGGTATGGACAGAATAGACCGTCTTGCACAGATAGGCTTCATAGTCGTTACCGTAGGGAACAGAGGCGGACATCCCAGCAGATCAAAATGGTATCACAATTACGGATACGGCAATCTCAGGGATTACGGACTTGAGGACAAAAAGGTGGCTGCCCAGCAGCTTGCCGCAAGATACGATTTCATAGACGGAAACAAAGTCGGAATTCACGGTCATTCAGGCGGCGGATTCATGTCAACCGCAGCGATACTAAAATATCCTGATTTCTTCAAGGTTGCCGTTTCATGTGCCGGAAACCATGATAACAGGATTTACAACAGATGGTGGAGCGAGCAGCACCACGGTGTTGAGGAAGTGGTAACCGAAAAGGGCGACACTACATTCAAATACAGTATAAAGACGAATCAGGAACTTGCGAAGAATCTCAAAGGACATCTTCTGCTTGTTCACGGTGATATAGACAACAATGTCCATCCGGGAAATACCCTGAGGGTTGTCGATGCTCTCATAAAGGCGAACAAAAGATTCGATATGCTTATCCTTCCGGGCCAAAGACACGGATTCGGCAATATGACCGAGTATTTCTTCTGGAAGATGGCGGATTATTTTGCAGAACATCTTCTTGGTGATTCCCAGGATTCCGTAGATATCCCGCAGATGAACAACAATTGATATTATTGATGTTAAAATAAGGAGGGCATGTATCGATTATCCGGTACGGCCCTCTGTTTTTGATTTATGGAACTGTATTACACAGATGAAATTTCCGGGGGCAGGATTGTCCTTGCGGAAGACGAGTTCAGACACTGTTGCAAGGTCATGAGGCATTCTGAAGGGGCTGTCATAAATGTCATTGACGGTTCGGGAACTCTTTTCAAATGCCGTATAGTTACGGTGACGTCTTCCAGGGCCGAGGCTGAGGTGGTGGATATGAAGAAAGACTTCGGAAGTCACGGTTACAGGCTTTCAATGGCTGTCGCTCCTACCAAAAACATGGACAGGTACGAGTGGTTTCTTGAGAAGGCCGTGGAAATGGGAATAGATGCCTGTATTCCTGTAATAACCGCTCGTTCGGAAAGGAAAGTCATAAAGACTGAGAGGTTGCAGAGAGTTGCATTGTCGGCTGTCAAGCAGTCTCTGAAGGGAAAGATGCCGGATATTTCCGTGGCTGTGCCGTACAGGAATTTTCTTGAAATGATGTCTTCCTGTTCCGGACTGAAGGTCATTGCGTATTGCGGAACCGATTATGAAAAACATGATCTTTCCGCGTTCATTTCGTTGAATGAGGAAATTTTTTACGAAGACGGGCTTACCGTCCTGATAGGACCGGAAGGCGATTTTTCGGAAGAAGAGGTGCGTATGGCTGTGGAGAGCGGTTTTGTACCTGTGTCTTTGGGCCGTTCGAGATTGAGAACGGAGACTGCTGCTCTTGTGGCAGTCTCCGCTGCATATCTTGCTTTCAGCCGAACTGTAGCTATCCCCTGATGATTTCCACTTCGCCCTTTAGCCCGAGTTTAATTATGGAGGATGCGACCCTGCTGCATTCTTCTTCAAGGTCAGGGTCAACTATGTGGTCAACCGCATCGAGAATCTTGTCAGTAATGTCGTCATAATAATGAGGAGCTTCCTGTCCCGAAATATTTGCGGAAGTAGAGACTATGGGCTTGTGGAAGCGCCGGATAAGTTGTCTGCAGAATTCGTTGTCCGGAACCCTTATGCCTATGGAGCCGTCTTCAGCTATGACGTTCGGTGCCAGGCCTACGGCTCCAGGATATATGATGGTCATGGGCTTGTCGTTCACTTCTATCAGGTTGTATGCGACCTCCGGAACTTCCTTTACGTATTTGGAAAGCATGTCAGTGTCGCTTGCAAGTATTATCAGACTTTTGCTGTCCTTTCTTTTCTTTATGCGGTATACCTTTTCAACGGCTTCCGGATTGGTTGCATCGCATCCGATTCCCCATATCGTATCGGTAGGATATAATATGATTCCTCCTTCTTTCAGCACTTTAAGTGCGGACTCTATTTCCTGTATCATGTCTATAGCAATTTATTGTATATGTCGTATATGTTTCCGGCCACTTTTTCTTCCCGGAAGTTTTCCGCATGCATGTATCCTTTTTTAATCATGCTTTCACGCGCGGTGGGAGAGTTCAGGACCATGTTTATCGCGGCGTTGATTTCACCGATATTGTTAGGGTCGACATAAACGGCTGCGTCTCCGCCGGCTTCCGGCATTGATGATATGTTTGACGTTATGATCGGTGTGCCGCAGTTCAGGGCTTCCAGTACCGGAATTCCGAATCCTTCAAAACGGGAGATGTAGGTCGCACATACTGCAAGCCCGTATATGGATGGAAAATCCCTGAAATCAGCATCGTGAATCATTTTTACTCGTTTTTCCATTCCGCACTCGGCTATTGCCTGTTTCACCTTCGCGATATACGGAGTCGCGCGGCCCACGGCCACGAGACAGTATTCCTCCGGTGTGTTTTTCATGGCCCTTACTATGTTTGCAAGGTTTTTCCTTTCTTCAATCGTACCTACATTGAGAATGAATTTGTCGGGGAGAGAATATTTTGCCTTTATTTCCGCTTTCTGCTTTTCGGAAGGTTTGCCGTAGAATTCCTTGTCGCATCCCTGATAGACGATTTCGATTTTTCTATGGTCTGCTCCGAGGTATTTTATTATATCGTCTGCAGTCTGTCTGCTTATGGCTATAATGATGTCGGCCTTTTTGCATGCTGACCTGAATTTGTATTCGTAAATCCTTCTGTCCATGCTTTTGTAATATTCCGGGTATCTCATGAATATGACATCATGTATGGTGACTACGCTTCTGGTTCTTGACGGCATGGCTGGCAGTTCTCCGCTCAGTCCGTGGAAAATGTCTATTCTGTCACGCTTCAGGTCGGAAGAAATGCCTTTCGATCTCCATAGCGAAGGAACAGGAGCAGTTATTCCGTGCGGTTTGCGTATGTATATGTTCCCCTTTTCGGCAAATGAGAAAAGAGGGTTCTCTTTATAATCAGGTGTGTATAGATAGTAGTCGTTGTCTTCGTAGAATATCGACATTGCGGATATCAGAGCCCTGCTGTAATTCCCGAGCCCGGAAAAATTATGGAATGCCCTTTTTGCATCGAAGCCTATATTTGCCATAATCGTCAGATTTTGAATTTGATATGAATCGGATAATGATCGGAAAAACCATTCCTTTCCGTAGTATGCATGGTTACTGTTGCATTTTCGGGAACGAGGATGTAGTCTATTCTCAGCATGGGCCAGAATTGCGAGTATGTGGCGCTGAATCCTGTCCCGGCCTCCCTGAAACTGTCTTTTCTGCCTTCTTTCAGTTTTCTGTATGTATACGACATGGGTGTGTCGTTGAAGTCTCCGCAAACAAAACTCGGATAACGGCTGTTTTGTGCATTGTTCACGATAGTGTCCACCTGTGAAGTTCTCCTGCTGAAGGATTTCTGCATCTTTTCTGTCATTTCCGTAAGCTCCGATGCCAGTTTTTCACTGTTTACGCTCTTTTTTACCATTGATGTGAATGATATGTTGTACGATTCGAGGTGGTTGTCGTAGACTCTGATCGTGTCCTTGCCGATAAGGATGTCGGCATAGATCGAAAGGTTTGTGCTTCTGTCGAATGATATTACCCCGCTTCCTGTTATGGGATATCTGCTCAGTATGATGTTCCCGAATCCGTGTCCGTTTTTCTTCATCCGGAACATGTGTTTTTTACTGTATTCGTATTCCGGAAAGTCATTTTCGGCGTTTTCCGGATCTTCGCTGTAGAATTCCTGAAGGCAGACTATGTCGAAATCCATTTCCCTTATGAAACTGTTGATTGAGTCGAGGCACTGGCTTCTTGTCAGATTGCTTTCCGACGAGGATAACATTCCTATGTTGTAACTGAGAAGACTTATTTCGTCTTCAGTCTTTCCGGTTGCCGTGCTGCCTTTTCCCGGTCTGAAGAACAGGTTGACGTAGAAGAGGGACGGAATCATTGCAATGAGAGGTACCCACAACAACCTTGAACGGGAGATTATCAGCAGTATCTCGATTATTGCGGACGTAAGCAGAAACGGTATGAAAAACAGTCCGAAAAAATGGATGATGCCTGATGAAGACGGCTTTATGAAAGTCGATATGTATGACAGTACAAGTGCGGCAGATATTGCGACTGCTGCAATCCGGATGAATATGCCGGGTACTGTGGGGTATTTCCTTTTGCCTCTCATCGGGCTTGACGGCAATTTTAATAGTACATTTTGTTTTTCTTTTTCCAGTACAGAATCAGGAAGTATCCGAATATCATTCCGCCGAGGTGTGCAAAATGTGCTATGTTGATTTCTGAATCGGTAAGACCGAGCACGAGTTCTATGGCTCCGAATATGAGGACGAACCATTTTGCCTTGAGCGCTATCGGTGGAAAAATCAGCTGCAGCGTATTGTTAGGGAAGAGCATGCCGTATCCTAAAAGCAGTCCGTAGACTGCACCTGAAGCACCTACGGTAGGTGTATTCATCAGTGTGAATGCCTTCTGGGCGGCCAGTATCGAACCTGCTTCTGCTGCTTTCATGGCGGAGCCTATTTCTATTTCTATCACCAGATTATGCAGCAGGGCTGCTCCAAGTCCGGTCACCATATAATAAAGGAAAAATTTGTGAGGCCCCCAGATGTTTTCAAGTACGCTTCCGAATATCCACAATGTGTACATGTTGAAGAAGAGGTGCAGGAAATCCCCGTGCATGAACATGTGAGTTATGAACTGGTATGGCCTGAACAGCTCCGATTCAAAACTGAAAAGGGAGAACTTTTCATACATGAAATTCCCTGTAATGTATGTTATGCCGAGCATTATGGCATTCAGAATGATTATGTTCTTAACGATTGGCGGAATGTTTCTCATTTTTTCAAAATATTCTCTAAGTTGTCAATAGTCATTATGTTCATTGTCTTTTCTCCGGAAGGCGTATGTCCCGGGTTGGAGCATGCAAAAAGATTGTCTATCAAAATCCGCGCCTCGGATGTTGTCAGCTCGTTTCTGCTGCGGCTTCCTATCTTTGCCATCTTTCCGGCCTGTTTTTCATATATGGTTTCCGGTTTATAGGATACGGCTTCAGGATTTTCCGTTATGGCATCAGTAATGGAAGCAATGGCCTCCGAAAGGTCAGTGATGTCATCAAGCAGTCCTTCAAACGGTACTCCTCTTACTACAAGCTGGTTTTCTCCGTCTTTGTTCCCATGGTCAGGTTCGCATATGTCGAATCCAAGCCTGGAGAAAATTTCAGTATTGTCCTTTATCAGGGAGTAGTCATACAGAGAAAAGTCCATTATTGCAGGGTGCAGCGTCCTTACTATTGCCACTTCTCCTTCATTCAGGGATTTGAGGTATTTTTCATAAAGAATCCGTTCCTTTGCCCTGCTGATGCTTATCAGAAGAAGTCCCGATTTTACGGTGGTGACCAGAAATCTGTTTCTGATCCTGATTATCTGACGTGATCCGGTGACGCTGCTTTCTTCGAACATGCCTCCGTATCCGTTTTCCTTTCTGAGATAATTGTTGTGCTGTTCTTCTCCGGAAGACATGTTTGCGTCAGCAGTTTCTTCCTTTTCCTTCCATGCCGTATTCATTGTTCGAGGAATGTATCCTCTGCCGGATATTTTTGACGGAACGGTTCTTATTTCACTTTTCTGAATGTTCGTGTCAGGAATGGCGGAATTGAGGTATATTTCCCTGATGGCTTCCTTCTGTTCCCTGTTTTCCTTTTCTATAAGGTATTCTTCATCTATTTCCTCCTTTTCCCCGCTTCCTGGATCGCTGTATCCTGCTCCGCTTTTTATCTCTTCGTTGAACGGATTGAAGTTGTAGTCGAAGTCTATTTCCGGAGGCGTCAGTATGCGTTTGCCTTCATTGAATTCCTTGACTGTCTCTGCCGTGCTTGGCATTTCGACAGCTCCTTTCGTGTCGAAATCTATTGACGGCATGAAAGAGTTTACGCCAAGCGCTTCTCTTACTCCTGCCCTTATGAATTCGAACACCGTCATCTCGTCTTCGAATTTTATTTCTGTCTTGCTCGGGTGTATGTTCACGTCCGTCTTTTCTGGATCAAGAGATATAGTAATGAAATATGACGGTGAATAGCCTTCCTGTATGAGATTGCCGTATCCTTTTATTACGGCCTTGTACAGTAACGCGCTTTTGAAAAAACGTCCGTTGATGAAGAAGAATTGCTGTGAAGTGCCTTTTCTCGCATCTTCGGGCCTGCATATGAATCCGTCTATTTTTATGAGCGAGTTGTCGTTCTTTATCGGTACGAGCTGTTTTTCAAAGCCTTTTCCGATAAGGGCCTGTATGCGCTGTTTAAGATTATATTGTGCAGGTATGTTGTAGACGGTCCTGTCGTTGTGGGTGAGGGAAAACGATATTCCGCTGTTTATTATGGCCACTCTTATGAATTCGGATATTATATGCTTCAGTTCGGCATTGTCCGTCTTGAGGAATTTTCTTCTTGCAGGTATGTTGTAGAAGATATTCCTTACCATTATGTTGGTACCTTTTGGAGTGGATATTTCGGATACGGAAATCAGTTCTGATGCTTTCATGTTGACCTCTGTGCCCGTTTCTTCGCCCTCATACCTTGTCTTCATCGTTATGTCCGACACTGCGGCTATGGATGCAAGAGCCTCCCCCCTGAATCCGTATGTCATTATTCTGGACAGGTCTTCTTCAGTATCGATTTTTGAGGTCGCATGCCTTTTGAATGACAGCACTGCTTCATCCTTTGTCATTCCGCAGCCGTTGTCGACTACCTGTATCAGAGTCCTTCCAGCGTCATTTACTATTACAGAAATTCTGTCCGCTCCTGAATCCACCGAATTTTCCATCAGTTCCTTTATTACTGATGCCGGTCTCTGTACGACTTCTCCTGCAGCTATGAGGTTGGAGATATGGCTGGGAAGTATTTTGAGCATGACTGTTTACAATGAAAGCAGGAATGAAAACAGATCAGCAAAATAGAACAGGGCGGCAAGCAAGAGTGCAATGCAGATAATCATTATTATTCTCTGCAACGCTCCTTCTCCTGAAGACTTTTTCCCGTCGTAAAGGTTTTTGCGGAAATTGCTTCTTATGTGTTTGCCGGGTTTGTATGTCGATATTCCCTTTTCCATCAGCTTCTCTTCTTCGAGTCTCTCCAGCCTTTCTTTCATGGCTTCTTTCCTTTCGTCGTAGAACAGCGGCTGATAGTTGAATACCTTGTGCTTTGGCGTTTTGAACAGTCCGAAATTAAGTCCCATTTTTGTATTTGTTTTTTTGCCGATGACAAAGTTAATATAATTTGTCTTATTTTTTTTGCAGGATAAAAAAAAATGTCTACTTTTGCAATCCGATTCCGGCGCGGTAGCTCAGCTGGTTAGAGCGCATGATTCATAATCATGAGGTCGGCGGTTCAAGCCCGCCTCGCGCTACTTGAAAATCAAGCACTTGCAAAATCCTTGCAGGTGCTTGTTTCTTTTTGTGCAGACACAGGACAAATTTGTTTTTATATATTGCTGAAAATCAGCGAAATGCCTCGAGGTAGCCAACAGACTCGACCGCACCCGATGAAGAAAAATTGAACCAGTCCCCGCCAGAGAGCTCTCTGAGGCATTTTGCGTTTTTGGGGCCAAATCGAGTGTGTAGTCGGCGTCGTACTGAACTGTCTGAAAATGAACTGATTGACGCGGAGGGCTCTTACGGACTCACCTCGATTTCGGGCGTTTTTCGGGCGAGTCTGCAAGTCTTGTTTTTATAAGTTGCTGAAAGTCAGTGGAATACCTCAAAGCCGCGAATAGACTCGCCAGCGCCCGCGAAAGAAAAATTGAACCAGTCCCCGCCAGAGGGCGCTCTGAGGCAGGTTACGTTTCCGGGGCCAAATCGAGTGTGCAGTCGGCGTCGTACGGAACTATCTGAAAATTAACTGATTGACGCGGAAAACTCTTACGGACTCACCTGGATTTCTGGTGTTTTTCGGGCGAGTGTGCAAGCTGAGTTTTTATATATTGCTGATAATCAGCAAAGTACCTCGGAATCGCCAACAGACTCGCCAGCCGCCACGAAAGAAAAATTGAACCAGTCCCCGCCAGAAGGCACTCTGAGGCATGTCTCGTTTCTGAGGCCAAATCGAGTGTGCAATCGGCGTCGTACGGAACTATTTGAAAATGAGCTGATTGACGCGGAGGTCTCTTGCGGACTCGCCTCAAATTCGGGCGTTTTTCGGGCGAGTGTGCAAGCCGAGTTTTTATATATTACTGATAATCAGTAAAGTACCGCGTCGCCGCGAACAGACTCGCCAGCGCCCGCGAAAGAAAAATTGAACCAGTCCCCGCCAGAAGGCACTCTGGGGCATGTCACATTTCCGGGGTTAAATTACATTATTTATTCGGGTCCGTTCTTTTTTCTTTTACTATGAAAATAAAAAAGTTGGAATTTTTTTTAGGGTATTTTGGCTTTCGTTTGTATTAATAATAGTAGATAATTTTTAGGATGTTCACAAGAAGAGCAGTAGTCGGCGCAGTGATGCGCTGATTATGCTCTTTGTGTTTTATACTTTTTTATTATATTTGCACATTTTTATAAATAACCGATTTTATAACCGACTGGCAGAAAACAAGAATCAAAAATCAATACATCTATTAATAATGAAAAAACTCTGGTTATTAATCACCCTTATCGGGTTATTCAGTGTGAATGCTTTCGCACAGATGATGGAACAGCCGATTACTTGGAGAAGTAGTCTGGAAAAAGTAGACGGAAATGTCTATGAGGTTCTGATTCAAGGAGAAATCGCCGACACTCAGTGGCATATTTATGATTTGGGTCCGTATGAAGGAGGTCCGAATCCTACCGTGCTTACTGTAGAGACCAATGGCAATGCAAAAATAGTTGGCAAACCTTATATAAAGACGAAGGTTGTCAAGCATATGGATGAAATGTTCGGCATGGAGATAGGATATTGTGAGGAGAAAGTTGTTGTCGCACAGAAAATAGAACTTATTAAAGATACTGAAACGGAAATTCTTGCCGTTATCGAATGGCAGGCATGCAACAATGGAAGTTGTCTCCCTCCTACCGATCAGGAATTCAAGATAAAGCTTCCTGCAATGAGCGGTGCTGCTGCAGGTGTTGCAGGCGCTGCTGAAAAACCGGCTGAAGAAAAGGCTGCCGTAGATGCTGCCAATACCGGTGCACAGGCCGTAGCTGCTGCGGAAACAGGAACTGCCAGCGAAACAGCAGTTTCACAGACTGAAGTAAAGTCTTCTTCCGACAAGGCTGCATCAGACAAGGAAAGCGGTTCTCTCTGGGGAATGATCATCGAAGCTATCATATGGGGATTCGTTGCATTGCTTACACCATGTGTGTTCCCGATGGTGCCTATGACCGTGTCTTTCTTTCTTAAAGGAAGTCAGGGCGCTTCGAAGGCTCAGGGAAAATTCAAGGCTGCTTTCTTCGGATTTTCAATCGTGGCTCTTTATACGCTTCCTATAGCGATAATAATCCTTGTTACTTATTTTGCCGGCGGTGAGTCTGTAACTGCGGACATTTTCAACTGGCTGGCTACACACTGGATTCCGAATCTGATCTTCTTCGCGATATTCATGATTTTCGCGGCGTCTTTCTTCGGAGCATTCGAAATCACTCTTCCGAGTTCGATGGTCAACAAGTCCGATTCCAAATCTGACAAAGGCGGTCTTATCGGAGTCTTCTTCATGGCCCTTACGCTTGTGCTTGTATCATTCTCATGTACAGGTCCTATCGTAGGTACTGTCCTTATCAAGTCTACTCAGGGTGAAATATGGGAGCCTATCATTACCATGTTCGCATTCTCATGTGCATTTGCCCTTCCTTTCACGATATTCGCATTTGCACCTTCTCTGCTGAAAGACCTTCCTAAGTCAGGCGGATGGTTGAACTCTGTAAAGGTTGTCCTCGGTTTCATAGAAGTGGCTCTCGGATTCAAGTTCCTGAGCGTTGCTGACCAGACTTACCACTGGGGCCTTATAGACAGGGAAATATATCTTGCAATCTGGATCGTATGCTTCTCGCTTATGGGTCTTTATCTGCTCGGCAAGATAAGGTTCGCACATGATACTCCGATAGAGCATCTGTCAGTTACAAGATTGGTGCTTTCAATAGTAGTATTCACATTTGTAGTATATATGATTCCTGGTATGTGGGGTGCGCCTCTCAAGGCTTTGTCCGGTTATCTTCCTCCTATTACAAGTCAGGACTTTGTCCTTACTTCAGGTGGAACGGCCAGTGTAACCACTTCGAGTGATCAGCCTGCCCATACGGCAAAATACAGCGATTTTCTTCACCTTCCTAACGGAATCCAGGGATATTTCCACTATGGAGAAGCGCTCGAAGCTGCCAAAAAGGCAAACAAACCTCTGTTTGTGGACTTTACAGGTCACGGATGTGTAAATTGCCGTGAGATGGAACAGAGAGTATGGGCTGATCCAAGAGTCCTCAAAATGCTTAAAGAGGATTTCATAGTTGTGGCGCTTTATGCGGATGACAAGAAAGAAGTCGCTGAAGAGGATTGGGTAACACTTCCTTCAGGAAGAGTGCTGAAGCAGCTCGGCAAGATAAACTCTCATTTCGCAATGGAAAGGTTCAACGTAAACGCACAGCCTTATTATACAATACTTGATCCTTTCACTGAAGAACCTAAGGCAGAACCGAGAGGATACAATCTCGATGTTGATGCATTCATAAAATTTCTTCAGGACGGATTGAAATAATTAGGGATGCTGTTCAAATTTATCTCCTATTTGACTATCTTTGTCAAATAGGAGATTTTTTTTTAATAAAACGGATATATATTTATGGATAAGGTAAGTTATGCACTTGGAATGACCATAGCAAGGAATCTTAAAGGGAACGGAGTGTCTAATCTTGATGTGGACTCGTTTGCGGAAGCAGTGAGAACGGTCACTTCGGGTGGAAAACCTGAAATTTCGGAAGAGGAAGCGGGGAATATACTCGATTCGTTTTTCAGGAAGCTGAAGGAAGATCAGGCTGCCGAACTTGCAAAGGAAGGTACGGAGTTTCTCAGAAAAAATGCCGAGAGGGCTGCCGTAACGGTATTGCCGAGCGGACTTCAGTATGAAGTGATGGTTGAAGGCGCAGGCCGTAAACCTTCTGCGACAGACAAGGTAAGATGCCATTATGAAGGTTCTCTTGTAAACGGCACTGTTTTTGATTCTTCATACAGAAGGGGTGAGCCTGCGGTATTCGGAGTGAATCAGGTGATTCAGGGCTGGGTAGAAGCCCTTCAGTTGATGGCGGAAGGTTCCAAATGGAGATTGTACATACCGTATGATCTTGCATACGGTGAACATGGCGCCGGAGGAGCAATCCCGCCTTACAGTGCGCTGATATTCGACGTGGAACTTATAGAAATTGTCAAATAGTAAAATTTACGGCTATGTTTTCAAAAGAAGTTTATGTAAACAGAAGAGCCCGTCTCTTGCAGCTTATGGGCAATGACGGTGTGGTATTGTTCCTCGGCAACTCCGAGGCATCATGCAATTATCCTTCAAATACATACAGATTCCGTCAGGACAGTACTTTCCGTTATTTCTTCGGGCTTGAAGATCCTGATTTCGCGGCGGTGATAGATCTGGAGTCCGGAAACGAAACCGTTTTCGGAAATGATGTGACTATGGACGACATCATATGGATGGGGCCTCAGCCTACGGTTGCGGAAAAAGCATCTTCGGTGGGAGTATCATGTTCGAAGCCTTTTTCCGACTTGGGCAAAGTGCTCTCGGATGCTCTCAAATCCGGACGCCGGATACATTTCCTGCCCCCGTATCGTTCAGTGAACAAGATTTTACTTAATGAACTTCTCGGTATTCCTTTTGCCGAAATGAAAGCCGGGGCTTCAGAAAAACTTATCAAGGCCTGTGTTTCACTCAGGGAAATAAAGGAAGAGTGCGAGATTGCCGAAATAGACCATGCATGCAATATAGGTTATGCAATGCATATGACAGTCATGCGAATGGCAAAACTCGGGATGAGAGAACAGGAGCTCGTCGGTGTCATGGAAGGTATATCGATATCAGAAGGTCTGATGCCTTCTTTCCCTATAATCCTTTCTCAAAGAGGGGAAACTCTTCACAATCATAATCACAATCTTGATCTTGAGGATGGCAGAATGCTCCTTATTGATGCCGGTGCCGAGGCTAACAGCGGTTATGCTTCGGATTTTACCAGAACATTCCCTTCATCTGGAAAGTTCACGCAGAGGCAGAAGGATATTTATACGATTGTGGCTACTGCCAATCAGCTTGGTGTAGACATGTCGGCTCCGGGCCTTACATACAGGGAAGTGCATTTGGCATGTTCGAAAGTTCTGGCGCAGGGACTCATCAATCTTGGACTTATGAAGGGCAATGCTGATGATGCTGTGGCAGCAGGTGCCCATGCCTTGTTCATGCCTCACGGATTAGGACATCAGATGGGGCTGGATGTACACGATATGGAAGATTACGGCGAAAATTTCGTAGGTTATGACGACAAGATCTCAAGATCTTCACAGTTTGGTCTGGCTTCTCTCAGAATGGGCAAGGAACTCAGACCCGGGCATGTCGTTACTGTAGAGCCAGGCTGTTATTTCATACCTGCCCTTATAGAAAAATGGAAATCCGAAGGCACCTGCAGGGATTTCATCAATTTCGACAGGCTGAAGGATTTCTATGATTTCGGAGGTATAAGGATCGAGGATGATATCCTGATAACCCAGTCGGGAGCAAGACTGCTCGGCAATCGTCGCCTGCCTAATACTCCTGATTCGGTTAAAGAGGCAATGAATAGATAGTGTCTTTCGCGCAAAGCGATGTATATAAGGGGATTGCATCAGAATTAAAGGTTTTGATGCAGTCCCTTTTTAATTTTATTCGGGAAAATTTGCAAAGTATGCGATGTTTTTTTGAATTTCATGTGTCTAATATGTATGAATGAAATGTTTGGGACATATGCGGGCGGAATGGAAATGCCGGGATTGTCGGACAATGAAATAGTTTCCAGAATCAAGGATACCGGGGATTATACATTGTATTCGGTAATAGTCGAAAGGAACAAGAACAGACTTTTCAGACTTTGTCTGGGCTTCTTTGCATATGAAGAGGATGCTGAGGATGTGTTGCAGGACATATTTGTGAAGGCTTTTGAAAAACTGGAAAGGTTCAAGGGAACTGCAGATTTTTCTACATGGCTTTACAGGATAGCCATAAATACATGTCTTAATGAGAAGCGCAAGGGACACAGACGTATGTTTTTGAACCGGGAATACGATGTGGAACCGTCCTGGCTGAAAGGAACGGAGGAGTATACTCCAGAGTCTGCAATGATAACAAAAGATACTTTCGTACATATAAACAACAGCGTGGCCAGGCTTCCAGACAGACAGAAAACGGCATATGTGCTTTCAAAGTTCGATGATCTGTCACTTGACGAGATTGCGGATATAATGGAGCTGGGAAAGACAGCGGTGGATTCCCTGCTGCAGAGAGCAAGAAGGAATATCAATTCAATGCTTGGAGATGTGCTTGAATAGTTGAGATAAAATAAGTTGTAATTATGGATAAGGATCGTATTATTGAAGAATTTGTCTTGAGAAAGAAAAAATCCGTGTGCAGCAGCGGATTTACTCCATCCGTTATGGGAATGGTTGCTGCGGTTGCTTCCGGAAGGATTGTCCGGACAGATTTCCGTTTCGGTAGAAATTACATGCTGGCGCTAGCGGCATGTGTTGTACTTGGAGTGATATTGGGAATACTGCTTGGTGAAAACCTTCCTGTACCTGGCAGTCCTGCGGAAGCCGTTTTCTGTTATGAAAACATGCAGATCGAGAATTATTTTTTTAACGGTTGACCTGATATCAGGTTGTAATAATCATTTATTATGAAAAAGGATACGCTTATAGCAATTTTGTCGATAGTTTCAATAGTATCCGTTGTCATTACCGTAACGATGCTGATAACTTACATCAACAGGAATGGCAATTCCGGGGATGAGGGTAAAACGGATTACAGAAGTCATTTTCTGGTGAATTATCTGAATTTTACACCTGAGCAGACGGATCTCTTTGAAGTTATAAACGAGAGCCATATAAGGAATAAGATGAATATCGGGATTCAGATGGTGGAACTCAATGATGCTTTTGCCAGAAATCCCAACAGGGACAGGAAAGAGGAGGAGGAACGTTATTACAATATGCTGATAAAACTGCATATGGATATACAGCAGCAGGTCTATAATTACTACGGTAAGGTCAGGTCCATATGCAATGAAGAACAGAAATCGAGATGTGATAAATTTTTCCGTACCATAATATGTCTGGACGGTTCATGTTGTGAAACATTCGGCAAGAAGCTTACGGATCTTTAAATCTTTTACCTATGAAGAAACTGTTTTTGATAGTAGCTTTGCTCACTGTGCTTGTGAATGGGGTTTCGTACGCCCAGTCATTGAAGGAATACGAGATAAGCGGGATCGTCATGGATTCGGACGGAGATCCGGTCCCTGGAGTGACTGTTTCCGTAAAAGGGATGCAGTATGCGACAATTACCGACGGTGACGGCAAATATGTCCTTAAGGCCAAAGTCGAAGGCCGTTTTTCAATAGAATATACATGCATAGGCTTAAAGACCGTTCTTGTAAAGTATGACGGGAATAACGTAATTGACGTAGTCATGGAATACGATAATACTGTATTGGATGCAGTTGTCGTTTCAGCAAGGCAGAACATCAATGAACTTGATATAAGGGCCAAGTCAGGAGTGGTTCAGCAGGTGAACATGTCAAGGATAGTGACCAAACCTACCATAGACATATCCAGCGCTCTTCAGGGATCGGTCCCGGGTCTGATAGTTACGAATACCGGAGCCTTAGGTTCCAAGCCTGAAATAAGAATACGAGGGAACTCATCGTTACGTAAGGGAAGTTCGGCAAACGAGCCTTTGTATGTGATGGACGGACAGGTAATTAGTTCTGATGTGTTTTTTGAACTCAATCCAAATGATATAGCCGATATAAAGGTTCTCAAGGATGCTGCGGCCTGTGCATTATATGGAGTAAAGGCGGCAAACGGTGTTATAGAGATAACTTCGCAACGAGGTAATGCTGGTCCCATGTCTGTGACATACAATATGGATATGGGTGTAACGACAAGGGGACGACGCGGTATAGCCATGATGAACAGTACAGAAAAACTGGAACTTGAGAGGCTTCTTCAGAATACAGCTACGCCGGGTTACCGTTACAGCGAGGATTTTTTCCGCAAATATTATCCTACTGATCCTGATCTTGAAAACATGATTGCGGAGGGGCGCGAGGTGCTGGATTCGCTGAGGGCCATAAATACGGACTGGTTCAAGGAATTGATAAGGATGAGTATGTATCAGAAACACAATCTCAGTCTGAAGGGAGGAAATGACAAGACCGTCTACTATCTTTCAGCCAATTTCACGCAGCAGGGAGGAAGGATACCCGGAAATGACAAGTACAGGACATCCATGCGTCTTAATCTTGACCAGAAGATTTCAGACTGGGGATATGCAATGTTCAGTGTCAGCGGAGGCTATTCCAAGACAAACAGCCCGATTGGTACGGAATATGACCCGACAATGCTTGTATATGAACTTAATCCTTACGAGCGGCCAGATGTCGGAGAATTGTGGTCTTATCCTAACAGAACATACCAGGATCTTCTAAACCAGTACAGCAGCGAGAGTGAGGACAAGACTGCCGGAGCCAGCGCAAGTATAAATCTCAACTTTGTGCCAGGGCTTGACATATCGGCTGTCGCCGGACTGGACTTCAGCCTTTCCGAATCACTGAATGTAGTTCCGTCCACCGCATATTCCGAACAGAACAGCGGTGTCCCTGAAAACCAGCGCGGATATCTGACAAAGAGCAAGAACACTTCGACGAACATTACATCGAACATCCGAATAACATATTCCAATACTTTCAACGAAAAGCATAATCTGACCGTCGGAGGAAACTATGACTATTATATGTCGCTTATGGACAACGTTTCCATAACAGGCTACGGAATAGGCAAGCTTAAGAATCCGTCTGCGATAAACCAGTCCATAGAGGGTAACAGAAAGCCGAGAGTGGGTTCTTTCAGGGAAAAAAGCGCGCAGATGGGGATAGGTCTTCTTTTCGGATATACGTATAATGAAATATACGATATATTCGGGACTTACAAGGCTGATGCTTCGTCTCTGCTTCCGCAGGACAAGCGGTGGAACAGTGCATGGGCGGCTGGAGCCGGCTGGACTATCAGCAACTATGCCTTCCTGAAGAACAACAGAGTTCTTACCAATCTCAACCTCAAGGCTTCCTACGGGGTTACGGCAAGTCTTGCCGGGGTGAGTGCCGCTTCTACTATCGGAACATTCATGTATTCCCAGAACAGTTACGAAGACCAGAGACTTCTGGAGTTTCTCGGAATATATAATTCCGACCTTAAACCGGAAAAGACAACTTCTATAGACGTCGGTCTTTCAGTAGGTCTATTCAAAAGGTGGGACCTGAATCTGAATCTCTACAAAAGAAGGACTACGGATGCCCTGCTGGATGTGCCTATCCCTTCTTCGAACGGTTACGGATATCTGAAACGCAACATAGGTATACTGGATAATAACGGTATAGAGTTCAGCACATCCGTGAGGGTGATAGACAAACATGAACTGTATATGATAATAGGTGGGTCCATAGCCTACAACAACAATATGGTGGTTGATCTGTATGATGCCGACAGAATTTATGCCAGCGAGAATTCTGTTATTCCGGATTACGAGGTCGGGAAATCAGTGGATATGCTTTACGGACCTCATTCTCTTGGAATAAATCCGGTTACCGGATTGCCGGTATTCCTCGGTTCGGACGGACGCGAAATCCAGGCTACGGAAACTTTGCTGAGGGAAGATATGGTTGCATTGGGTTACATGGTTCCTCCGTTCTCCGGTGCCCTCAATTTTAGTTTTACATACAAGTCCTTTGATTTCAACGCAGACTTCTATTATGTTTTCGGAGGTGTGAAACAATATGACCAGTCCTATGTAAGGGACCAGAATTCGGCGAACAAGAATGCCATAAAGAATCAGATAAGCGACATGTGGTTCAAGAAGGGCGATGAAGGCAAGACATACCACACGCCGTTCTATTCTTCCGCGGCAATCGACAACCTTACCCTGTATCCGAATACGCTTACGGTGGGAAGCAGCGATTACATAAAGCTTTCAATGATTTCACTCAGGTACAGGCTGTCTTCGGCTTTCCTCGAAAAGAACCTGAGATTTATCAAATATGCCAACGTAGCTTTTCAGGCTTCGAACCTGTTTACCCTGTCCAGATACAAGGAGTCGAATCCTGAAGGCGGTACCCTTGCCGGTTCACAGCAGCCTGTGCTTACCATTAATCTCAGTGTAACATTTTAACGGAGAATGATGTATGAAAAAGTCGCTTAAATATATTACAATATCGCTTTTTTCGGTTTATGTTTCATCATGTACTTTGAACATACCGCTTGAAAACGAGTTTTCAGATCCTTATGCGATAAGCAATGTAGAGACTGCAAGGGAGCTTCTGGCATCGGTTTATGATCTTGTTCCCAACTATGATTTCGAGCTTTCAGTACTTTCGGATGATTTTATGCCTACATCCCTTATTGACAGGGATGCGGAACTGAAGAATCTTTACCAGTGGGCCGACAATGCCATAACCAATTTCTCGACAAGCCTTTGGGAGGAATATTACAATGTTATAGCTAACGCCAATGTCCTTCTGGAGAGGCTGGACGATATGACTGTTTCGGATGACAAAGAGAAGGATGAATACGAAAGAATAAGGGCTGAAGCTCTTACCATAAAGGCTTCGTGTTATTTCGATCTGCTGCGCCTGTTTGCCCCGTCATTTTCTGAAGGAGATCAGAAGGACGGAATCATTCTGAAGGACAAACTTGATCTGGAATTTCTTCCGAGATCATCAATTGCCGACTGTGTTACGGAAATAAGGACTCTGCTTTCTGAAGCTTCTTCTTTCAAGAAAGCTCCCTCGGCTCCTGGATGGCATTCTTCTTTGAGTGCTGATTATCTCCTCGCAGAGCTGGAGCTGTATGCGGGCAACTGGACAGCAGCTGCAGAGGCTGCCAAAAGGGTAGTCGATGCCTATGGCAAGGAGACCATGGAAAAAGCGTCCTATCAGAAACTGTGGTCTTCGGAAACTTGTCCCGAAAGAATTTTCGGGAAATATCTCAGAGACTCCTATTATACATATATCCAGTATGATGCCGCAGCAGGAGATTTCTTTATGCTTAATGACGATCTTGTTTTTGAGGAAGGGGACATAAGGTCTGAATGGACGGTTTTTCCGTTCGAAATGGCAGACAACAGGGGTGATGTGGCGGAAAGGAAGTTGCTCGGCAAATACAACAAGATGAACAAGGAATCCTTGCAGATAAAATATATAGGCAAGATAAGGGCTTCAGGCGCATATCTGATACTGGCGGAAGCGTACGCCAGATCATCCGGAGAACAGGCTGCGGTGCAGATACTTGAAGAATATCTTTCAGCCAGAGGCATTCAGGAGAAAATATCCTTGTCAGGGGATGCTCTTGTGAAAAGGATTCTTGAAGAAAAGCGCAAGGAATTTGCCGGGGAAGGTTCAAACTATTTCGAAATGAAGAGAAACAGGCCGGAGACTCTGAAGAGATACAGCGCATATGGGACAGGTTCGTCGGTGTCCATAAAAAAGGACGACTACAGATGGACTTTCCCGATTCCAAAATCAGAATACAAGTACAATGACAATGTAAGCCAGAACGACGGCTGGACAAAGGAAGTTGATAACCAAAATTAAAATTTAAACACTGATACCATGAAAAGAACTGCAATTTTTATTCTTACGGCATTTTTGGTGCTGGTTTCGATTTCATCCTGTGAGAAAGGGAAAGACAAGGGTTACAGCGGGATAAATTACATATATCTTTCAACTGAAAACGACCCTGTGATTGTGGAATCCGAAGCAGATAGAGGAGTGGCTGTAGACATAATGCTGACTACGAGCCTGGATAAGGACATCCAGCTGAATTTTGAGATTCTGAATGACGAGGAAGGCGCCCTGGAGATACAGGGCAATCCGGTTACCATAAAGGCAGGAGAGAAGACAGCCTCCATAAAGGTGGTTTCTCTCAATAAAGGCGTACTTGTTACGGAAAAATATGTTGAGGTAAGTATTTCTCAGTTCCCGGATGAGAACATCCAGCTGAAGGAAACACTCAAGATAAGGTTCAAACCCGATCCGAAAGTGCCTGAACTTACCGAGGATCAAAAAAACATGATTGAAGGTTACAAGGAAAAATTCGGCATAGACATTTATGATTTCATGGGGGCTGTGAAGTACACCTTGATGATTATGTATCCTGGAAACGGTTCATTGTCGCCTTTTATCGGAGATTATACCAGGGAATTTGAAGGTACTACAATCATAACATTGAGCGAGAAGGCTACTGCCGATCTTCCTGTGCTGAAGATGGTGGACAACCCTATGGGTCTTACCGAGTATCTGTACGAAATTTTCCGTGACGAAACCATTGAGGATACTGAATATAAGGTCGGACAAAGCCCGAAATCCAATTTCGAATGTATGATGGATGCCGTAGGTGTAAACAAGGATTCGGAAGAGACATTCAGCGTAATGCTCGACAGTCTTGTCATAGATCCTTCCGAAAAGACTGTGGAATTTGTCAGGGATGTTGCCGATTCTTACGGCTACCTTATCAAAGGCGTGGATTTCAGATACAGCTATACTGCATGGGACCGCTTGAAGAAGATGGCTGAAGACGGAGAATCCATAAGGATTGAATCAGGAGAGGGTGGAAAACCTCAGGATATTCCTGCATCACAGATGATTGAAGAAGGAAATACACTGGATCCTGTCTATTATCTGCGTTATTCGGACATAGGTTATGATTCATGGGAAAATGATCCGTCTGACTTTGTGGAACCGCTTTCGTCCATAGATTTCGAGAAAGGCGAGATGACATTCCAATTCTCGTTCGACCATTATAGCGCAGGCGGATATGCACGAATATATGTTACATATAAGAAATAATCGAATATTATGAAAAGGTTTTGGGTTTCAGGAGTACTTTTTCTGATATCGACAATCCTTTTTGCCGCGCCGGAAAAGCTGAACAGGCTTCCTTCCGGCACGGTGGAGGGATACCTCGAAAACGGTCTTCATTATATCATACTTGAAAATGATCTGCCTTCCATGAAAGCCGAGTACCGGCTTGTAATGAGAGTGGGTGCTGTCCAGGAGTCCGACGACAACAGGGGCGTGGCCCATTTCTTCGAGCATATGGCTTTCCATGATGCAGGGCGTTTCAGCGATGGGGGACATGTCAGGTATCTTGAGTCGCTGGGTATGAAATACGGGCGGGACATAAATGCGTTCACCGGTTATGACAGAACGATATTCATGTTTTCAGTTCCTACAGACGAGGAATTCGGGGCTGTGGCGGACACGTCTCTTATGATACTCAGGGAGTGGCTGTCAGGAGTGAAGTTTGATCCGGAAAAAGTGGAGGCGGAAAGAGGTGTCATACTTGAAGAACTCAGGTGCAGCGTTCAGGACGATCCGTTTTATTCCATGAAGATAGGAAACGGTATTTTCAGTTGCCGTATGCCTTTGGGAAGAGCAGAAGACATAGAAAAGGTTACCGTCGGTTCCCTGCAGGATTTCTATTCGAGATGGTATGTTCCCGAACTGGCTGCAGTTGTGGTTGTAGGGGATGTCGATGCGGCTGAAACCGAGAAAAAAATACGCCGGATATTTTCCGGAATTCCGAAAAGGAAGGCAGAAGGATTCGAAGTGTATCCGCTTGAATACGGGAAGGGTCTTAGCGTTATGCAGATAAGAGATACGTTGCAGAAAAATTCTAAAATCGACCTTATGATCCCGTACAGGTGCATAGTGGAAAGGACAATAGGAGATTCGTATGAAAAGGCTGTGTATAAGGCGTTGGGAAGGGCTGTTTATGAACGTTTCAGAAATGCCGGAGTGGATGCTATGAGTTTCGACAGCTGGTATCTGAGTGACAAGAACCATTTCGGATTTACGGTGGATGCCGATAATGAGGCTGATCTGATGGAAAATTTCGTTTCGGCATATAATGAGTTGTGCAATGCGGCCAGAAACGGTTTCCTGGATGAGGAAGTGAATGCTGCCGTTTCATCCGTCGCGGCAGGACTCGATGTAAATCAGGAAAAGGAACTGTCATCATATTTATGTGACAATTTTGTAGATTACATAATATCCGGAGACCGTTATCTTTGTGATGCTGCCCAGGCAGCGGAAGTCAGAAAAATGGTGGAGAAGATAACTTCGCGCGACCTGTCTTCCAGATTGAAAAAGATATTGTCAGCCGGCAGGAAAACGATGCTGGTCGCTGTCCATGACAATTTCAGCAATGACGGAAAAATAGACAGGGCGAAGATCGAGGCTGCTCTTAAAGAGGCGGAAACCAGACCGTTCTCAAAGGTGGAGGCAAGAAAGGAAACTTCTTCAGCCGAAGACGAAGCTTCCGTGTCCCTGCCCGAACTGGAGTCCGTTCCGGAATTCGAAGATTCGATGATCGTATCCTCCAGAGAGTATCCAGGAATGCGTGTCACGAGTCACACGCTATCGAACGGAATAGAACTTATACTCAAGCGTACCATAGACAAGGACAGTACCGTGAATCTTACAATGCTTTCTCCAGGGGGTTCTTCCTGGCTTTCGAAAGAGGATTTTCCTTCTATGGAGGGCGTTGCAGGGTATATGGAACTCGGAGGTGTTGAGGGTATTGAACAGAATCTTCTATCCGAATACATGTATGCCAACGGTCTTTCCCTTGCAATAATGTTCGACAACAACTGGCATGGAATGATGGGATCCGCACCAGCAAACAGGTCGGTACCGTTCTTTAATCTAATAGTCAGAAAACTGACGTCTCCGGAGTTGTGCTATGACGACTTCGATGATATAAAGGCGGATATGGCCGATGATTTCGGTCATGAAACTCCGCTGGATAAAATGATAGCCAGAGATCCTGCCCGTCAGCTTCGTCTAAGAATGGATGAACTTCTCGGGAATGTGAGTCCGGTAAGACGTCCTTTCGCTTCTGCTGACGAGATTGCGGATATGGATCTGGACAAGATAGCGGCGTTTTATAATGACTTGTTCTGTGCTACGGAAGGAATGAAGATAATCGTATCCGGAAACTTCGATCAGGAGAAGACCGCGAAAGAACTGGCTGCAGCCTTTTCAGCCCTGCCGTCGAAATCCTTGCCTGAGAAATACACTTTGGCGGAATTCAAGCTTCCTGAAGGCATTGTAACCGGGAAATTCGACAACAACAACGAATCCCAGACTCTTTTCGACTATATATTTGCAGGCAACTATGAACCGTCTCTTAAAAATACGCTTACATTCAAGATAATAAGGGATATCATACATTATAAGGTCATTTCGGTCCTCAGGGGCGAGGAATCGCTGGTTTACTCCCCATATGTAGACCTTTACTATAACGGACTGCCTTACGGTATATATTATTTCGATATAAATGCTTCCGTCAGCCGTTCCAATACTGCAAGAGCGAAAAAAGTCATTGACGGAATATTGAGTGATCTCAAGAGCAATCCTGTTCCTGATGCTCTGCTGACGAATATCAAACGTTCTTTCCTTATCAACAAGAGGGAAACGCTAACCGATTTCTCGCCTGTGGATTGGCGCAGGAATATTGAAAATACAATCCGTAACGGTGAGACCCTTGAGGATTTCGAGAATTATTCCGCCGTGCTTTCGTCAATATCGGCTGAAGACATAATGAATGCGGTAAAGAAGTATTTTGATGAGAACAGATATATATTGTTGTATAGAGGAGATTTCAACCATGAATAGGATAAACAGAATATTCGCTTTTGCAGTTTGCGTGCTGCTTTTATCTTTTGCAGGTGCCGATCTTCATGCTTCCGGACCTGAGGCATATGCAATCTTCGATTCAAAGGGAAAGAAAGTGGAGTTTTCGGATATGGTCAAGGTTCTGGGAAAAGGGGATGTGGTCTTTTTCGGAGAACACCACAATTGCCCCATTGCCCACTGGATGGAGTTGGAAGTAGGCAAGCGTCTTGTTGAAAAACATGGCGGAAAACTCGTGGTCGGTCTTGAAATGCTTGAAGCGGACAACCAGCTTATTCTTGACGAATACATGAAGAATCTCATCCCGTTCGACAATTATCTCAGCGAAATGAGGATGTGGGCCAATTACGAGAGCGACTACGCTCCTGTGGTGATGCTTGCAAAGGAGAACGGACTTAGGGTCGTAGCTACCAATGTGCCGAGGAGGTACGCGGCACAGGTTCGAAAGGGTGGTGTGGCATCCTTGGAAAAACTTCCTCATGAGGCAAGGGCATATCTTCCTCCTTTCCCGATAGAATTCATAGAGGGTGAGGACAACGGAGCATTTGCGATGATGCAGCTTATTAACGGAGGAGATCCTGAAGATTCAAAGCGTCTCATGGAGGCCCAGGCCCTCAAGGATGCTGTCATGGGATGGTTCATAGCCCAAAATCTGGATCTGGCGAAAGGTGGCAAGTTCTATCACCTCAACGGCAATTACCATTCGGACTTCATGGGCGGTATAGTACCTTATCTGTTGAAATACAGGCCTGAAGCAAAGGTGGTGACAATATGTACGGTAAGGCAGGATTCACTCAAATCGCTTGATGAGGAGAATATGGGACGCGCCGATTTCTGTATCTGCGTGCCTTACGATATGCCTATGAATGCTTATTGATGTTGAATCTCGGGTATCCGAAAATTATCGAGAGGATGGCGAAAACCCCCATGATTATCGGATAATACAGATTCCTTATGATATCGGATGGCGTTGCGGCTGAGAGCTGTGACGCCATCAGCATTTGTGCCCCGTACGGGATTATTCCCTGTACCAGGCAGGAGAAGGTGTCGAGAATACTCGCGCTTTTTCTCGGGTCTATGCCGAATCTGGAAGCAATTTCCTTTGATATTCCGCCTGTAGTGATTATGGCGATAGTGTTGTTTGCCGTACAGAGGTTGGCTATGCTGACGAGCGCCGCAATACATGACTCCGCTCCCTTTCTGCCTTTTATATGTCCTGACATCCTGTTGATTACGAAATCCAGGCCGCCGTTGAAACGTATCATCTCCAGCATTCCTCCTGCAAGGACAGTGACTATGATCAGCTCTCCCATTCCGATTATTCCGGAACCTGTCTCGGAAAGCCATCCGTCCCAGCCGAAACTTCCTGTGGAGAATCCGATAACGGCATTAGTCATTATACCGAAAAACAGTACAGTGATTACGTTTATCCCAAGAAGAGCCAGTGCAAGTACCGCTATGTACGGGATGAGCTTTATCGGGTCTATCGCCATTGCGGTTGTTGCCATGTTGAGGTCCGCACCCTTGAATATGTAGATGGCAGTCACTATTACGGCGGCGGGCAAGACTATCCTGAAATTGGTCCTGAATTTGTCGGCCATGGAACAGCCCTGAGTCCTTGTGGCTGCTATTGTAGTGTCGGATATGAAGGAGAGGTTGTCCCCGAAAAACGCACCGCCGACTATTATCCCGGCCATGAAGGCGTTGGATATGCCTGTTTCTTCCGCTATTCCGGTGGCTACTGGCATGAGTGCCACTATCGTACCTACACTTGTACCGATGGACATCGATATGAAACATGAAGCTATGAAGAGGCCGGCATACAGCATCTTCCCCGGCAGAAGATTCATCGTCAGGGCTACCGTGGCGTCTATGGCACCCATGGCTTTCGCTGTGGAGGCGAATGCGCCTGCCAGGATGAATATCCAGATCATCATCATGATGTTCGGATCGGAAGCTCCTTTTGAAAAGACGGATATTCTTTCATTTACCGTTATCTTGCCCGTTATGGCTACGGCATATGCCGATGAGAGCAGAAATGCCACTATTATCGGAGTCTTGTAAAAGTCGTCTGCAAGGAGGGACGAGCCCAGGTACAGGGCAAGGAAGAATATAAGTGGACTTAATGCCAGCACTCCGTTCATCGAATGCGGTCTTCTTCTTTTACCTAATTCTTCAGCTTCATTTATGTTTTCCTGTGGGGTTATTTCCATATTATATTGTTATTGTATTTTTTTGTTGGAGGCTGCAAAAATACCATATATTTTTTATTTTTGTCCACTTCAAAAAGAGAGGACTGTATAATGACTGATTTGGAGATATGGGCGCTTGCGTTCGCCCTTGCAATGGATTGTCTTGCCGTTTCCGTAACAGGAGGCGTTATCATGCGCCGTGTGAAATGGAAACCTGTTCTGACGATGGCGTTTTCTTTCGGTTTTTTTCAGGCTTTGAATCCGTTTATAGGGTGGATAGCTACAAACCGTTTCAGGTATCTTATAGAGAATGCGGATCACTGGATAGCGTTCGCCATCCTGCTTTTCCTTGGAGGAAGGATGATAGCCGAATCATTCAAGAAGGATGAAGATAAAAGTTTCGACCCGTGCAGTCTGAAGGTGATACTTACCATGTCAATAGCGACAAGCATAGATGCCCTGGCTGTAGGTATTTCCTTTTCATGTATGGGTATGACCGATATCCACTCGCTGTGGTATCCGCTTTTTGCGATAGGAATAGTTTCGTTCGCTCTTTCAATAGCCGGTCTTTTTTTCGGCATAAAGTTCGGTTCCAGGTATGCAGACAGGATTAAGGCGGATCTCATCGGCGGAATCATATTGATTGCTATAGGTACAAGAATTCTGATAGAGCATCTTTCCTGCTGAAAATTTTTATTAAATTTACACATTGTTAATTTCTTGAGTGTGATTGACCTTAAACTCTAATTGTTATGGGCAGGGAAAATTTTGGAAATCGTTTCGGCGTCCTTGTGGCGATGGCCGGCTCTGCAGTGGGTCTCGGAAATTTGTGGAGATTCCCGTATCTGGCAGGCACAAACGGAGGTGCGGCCTTTATTCTGCTGTATCTCGTGTTCGTATTCATATTGTGCATTCCGGTGATGTATTCCGAGTTTCTCATAGGCCGGCGCAGCGGTGCCAATGCCATAGGTGCTTTCAAAACCCTTGCTCCAGGAAGCAAATGGGGAATAGTAGGTCTTTTGGGAGTGCTTGCATCAATTTCGATTCTGGCGTTTTACAGTGTTGTCGGTGGGTGGACAATAGACTATATGGTAAAGGCTTTCCAGTTCAGATTTACCGTGACGGACAATGCCGTGCTGGAGGGGATGTTTGCCGAAAGCATATCATCCGTATATGAGCCTCTGTTATATACGGCTGTTTTTCTTGCGCTTACGGCATTCGTGGTTCTTGCCGGAGTGAAAAACGGTATAGAGAAATATACGAAGGTGATGATGCCTCTGCTTTTCCTTCTTGTGATAATCGTTGCAATCCGTTCAGTGACTTTGCCGGGAGCGGCTGCGGGAATTTCTTTCCTTTTCAAACCGGATTTCTCCGCAATTACTACCGATACCGTGCTGGATGCCCTCGGTCAGGCATTCTTTTCGCTCAGTCTCGGATGCGGGTGCGTAATAACCTACGGTTCTTATGTCAAAAAGGACGAGCATATAATGAAGACTTCAGCAATGACTGCTGCAGCTGATACTCTTTTCGCTCTGATAGCGGGACTTGCCGTCATGCCTGCAGTATTTGCTTTCGGAATATCCCCTTCGGAAGGACCTGGACTGGTTTTCATAACATTGCCACATATCTTTGCCCAGATTCCGTTCGGAGGTGTGCTTGCCATATTATTTTTTTTCATACTTTTCATTGCTGCGATAACTTCTTCAATATCGCTTCTGGAAGTAGTCGTTGCATATCTCTCCGAAGAGTTCAGAATAAAGCGTGCATGGTCCGTGTTTGCTGGAGTGGCCGGTGTGGCCTGCCTGAGCGTCCTGTGTTCCCTGTCTCAGGGTGTGCTTGCGGATGTCAGGATCTTCGGTTTGAATTTCTTTGATTTCTTCGACAAACTCTCGGCAAACATATTCATGCCTCTCGGAGGTTTTCTCATTGTGATATTCGTAGGTTATAAACTGGGACGCAAGGCGTTTGAAAGCGAACTTACCAATGACGGGAAACTACGTGTGGCTACATGGCTTCTGAACTTTACGTTCTTCTCCATAAAGTACATAACCCCGCTTGCGATTGGGGTAATAATGCTGAACGGACTGCTGTAGCCGGTTGAAAAACTGTTTGCTGACCGCTTATATGAATTGTATCAGGAGTAGTCCGGCTCCTACGGCAACTATCGTTGATATCAGTCCTGGCATCATGAAAGAATGGTTGAGGACGTATTTCCCTATTTTCGTGGTTCCTGTGCGGTCGAAGTTTATGGCGGCGACTACAGTAGGGTAGTTAGGTATGAAAAAATATCCGTTTACTGCAGGGAACATGGCAATAAGCATGTACGGTGAAATGCCGAGTGCTATTCCCAGCGGAAGCAGTGCCCTTACCGTAGCTGCCTGGCTGAAGAGCAGGATTGACATTACGAACAGGGCTATCCCGAAAAGCCATGGCATTTCAGTTACGGCATTTTCGACAGCAGCTCTTATTTCAGGCAGGTTGCCGGCAATGAATGTATCTCCCATCCATGCGATACCGAATATTGCCACGACCGCCTGCATCCCGGCTACGAAAACTGACCCTTGTGCAGCCTTGATTCCGTTAGTTTTGGTTAGAACAAGTATGAGCGCGGCGGCGGAAAGCATCAGTATCTCTATTATGTGGGACATCTGCATCGCTTCATTTCCTTTTGCCGTTTCAAAAACCGGGCGCAGTGATTCTATTGATCCGAAAAGTACTATTCCTACAGTTGCAAGCAGGAATATGATTACCGAAATGAGGGCCTTGCCGTAGTTTTCCACGCCTTTGCTTTCTGTGTGTGCGCTTTTGAACTCTCCTGAAGCAACCCTTTTTCTGAATTCAGGATCGTCTTCCAGTTCCTTGCCTACATGCATCGAGCATATCGCCCCAATTATAACACCGAGGAGCGTACAAGGTACGGATATCTTCATTATGTCCAGCAGCGTAACGTCAAATCCCGCCAGCATGCTGAGCATTGCTACCGTTGCCGCTGATATCGGGCTTGCCGTTATTGCCTGTTGAGATGCTATTACGGCTATCCCAAGCGGTCTTTCCGGTCGTATCTTAGTCTCCGCCGCAACTTCTGCGATTACGGGCAGTACGGAATATGCAACATGTCCTGTACCGGCCACGAATGTGAATGTGTAAGTTACGAGTGGGCTTAGAAGCGTGATATGTTGCGGATTTTTCCTGAGCAGCTTTTCCGCTGCCCTCACCATCAGGTCCAGACCTCCTGCGGCCTGCATGCAGCCTGCTGCGGCAATGACAGCGACAATCATCAGCATGACGTCGATCGGCGGTGCCGTGGGTTGAAGACCGAATACGAATGTCAGAACCGCAAGGCCGAGTCCCCCGAGAACACCGAGCCCTACACCTCCGATGCGTGCGCCGATTATTATGGCCAGCATTACGAACAGGAATTATATAAGCATGATGAAAGTAATAACTGATTATGTCAAAGATAATTATTTTTTTCTTCCGCTTTTACGGAGAGCTTCGGAAATGATCCACTGCAATTGTCCGTTGACACTGCGGAATTCGTCGGCTGCCCATTTCTCAAGGGCAACCATCGTTTCCGGATCTATTCGCAGTATGAAACTTTTTATGTCGCTGTTCTGTTTTTTTGCCATGTAGTTTTTGTCTAATAGAGGGTTCCTGCATTTACTATAGGCTGGGCACTTTCGTCTGCACACAGCACTACGAGCAGATTGCTTATCATAGCAGCCTTCCTTTCCTGGTCAAGGTTGACTATTTCTTCATTTTCAAGTTTGTCAAGTGCCATTTTAACCATTGATACGGCGCCTTCAACTATCTTTTCCCTGGCGGATATTACGGCTGCAGCCTGCTGGCGGCGGAGCATTACAGCTGCGATTTCAGGAGCATATGCGAGATAGTTTATCCTTGCTTCGATTACCTCTATTCCTGCCATTTCAAGTCTTTCATTCAGTTTCTGTTCAAGTATCTCGTTTATTTCCTCGCTTCCGGAGCGCAGAGTGATTTCCTCATCATCTTTTGTGTTTTCATTGTTGTCATAGTTGTAATTGGCAGCAACGTTTCTTAAAGCTGCATCACTCTGTATCTTGACAAAATCTTCAAAAGCTTTCATGACGCTTGATACGTCCTGTCTGCCTGCAGTGCTTCCGGCCATTGTTTGTGCGTCTATTTCAAACATGGCCTTGTAGGAATCTTTGAGTTTCCATACAAGAACCAGCCCTACCATTATCGGATTTCCGGCCTTGTCGTTTACCTTTATCGGTTCAACATCAAGGTTTCTTGCCCTGAGGGACAGTTTCGTTTTTGTATAAAACGGATTGGCCCAGAAAAACCCTGTCCGTGTAAATGTTCCTTTGTATTTTCCGAAAAATATCATGACCCTGGCCTCGTTGGGTTCCAGTCTGAGATATCCGGCACATAAGAAAGAGAAGAGCAGAACAAGTACTGCTATGGAGGTGCCGATTATGGCTTCACATGCGTTGGACAATGCAGTGAATACAATTCCTGCAAGCATTAAAAACTGGATGGCGACAATCGCGAACCCGTTGATTGTAGTGCCTTTGAATTCAAATTCCTTCATGGCTTATTCGTTTTGGTTGGTGATATCATTTTAATATCGTAAAGATATATAGAAAATATTTAGGATGCAAGAAAAGTAGAGGTGAAATCAAAATTTGCCCCAATTTATGGATATATAGGATATTTATAGTTTTTAGCGTTTCCTTTCAGAATACAATAAATAGTTTGAACCAGTATTTGACTGAAAATCACTTTGAAGTATCAGGCTTTAATGTATCGGAACTAAGGGTAGCTATCAGAATCGATGAGAAAGTGTGCGCTGCAATGAAGGATATTGTGAAGTATATGCAGGATAAGACTTTCGAGGGCGAATCCATGAAGGACAAGATAAATCTGCTTGCTGAGTATTTCCGCAAGTGATATTATCCCATTGGGAACAATCTCAAAAAGAAAAAGAGTCAAGCGTTGAACAATCAATCACTTGACTCTTTTTCTTGTACCCGGAGCCGGGGTCGAACCGGCACAGCCTTGCGGCCACTGGTGTTTGAGACCAGCGCGTCTACCGATTCCGCCATCCGGGCATTTTGATGGTTCTCATCATTGAATGCGGTAAACCTTTCCAACGAATGGATTGCAAAGGTAATAATAAATCGGCAATTAGCAAATTTGCTAATGTGAATTTTTATTCAGACCTTTGTAAGGATTGAGGTTCTTTGTGATTAAAAGGGAATACCGTGCAAATCGGTAACAGTTCCCGCTGCTGTAAGTTTCTGCCCGTATTTTGCGGGTATCTCCGTGCACTCTTTGCCACTGGTACATGCCGGGAAGGCGTTTCGGAGGAAACAAGTCAGAAGACCTGCCTCTTTCATTATCTTTTGGTTTTGCAACCTACGGAGAATGGGTGAGTGGAATTATTGCCTTGGCTGTGAAATCGAAGTAAAATATTCCGGAAACGTAAGTGGATGTTGTCGGATTCTTGTATGCGGTCAGTTGCCGCATGTACGGATTCCGTCGTGTTCCGGACTATTGCAATTGTTGGGGAAGCGCCTCGGCATCTGCATCTCTGCCGCGGGCTTCCCTTTTTTATTGTTATGAAAATGAGAATTCTTTTACTGTCGATGTTGTCTGCTGCCTTTCTTCTGCTTCCTGTAGTTTCGGAAGCGCAGGCGGAAGAAGCCGGGGATGAAAAAAATTATGATCTGAACTCCATTACCATATCGGCAAAACGTAAACTTTCCGATATGGGTGTAACAAAGACGGAGCTTGATTCCCTTGTGCTTCTTGAAAATATTTCAAACAGCCTTGCGGATGTCCTTTCGCAGAAAACGCCTGTTTTCATCAAGTCTTACGGAAGAGGCACCGTGGCTACCGCGTCGTTCAGAGGTACATCCCCGTCTCATACCCAGGTCCTGTGGAATGGTATTAAGATTAATTCCCCCATGTTGGGTATGGTTGATTTCTCCCTCATTCCGTCATATTTCATAAGCGATGCAACATTGTATCATGGCGGAGGATCCATCGCGGTTGCCGGAGGTGGTTTGGGCGGGGCCATATCGCTTGTTTCAAAGCCTGTCGCAGGCCGGAATGGATGGAATATGAATTTTGTACAGGGTATAAGCAGTTTTATGACATTCGATGACTTCCTGAATGTCGGTTATTCGAACCAGCGTTTTTCAGCGTCCACAAAACTTTACTATACTTCTTCCAGAAACGATTTCAAGTATACCAATTATTTCAAGAAAAACGAAGACGGTTCATATCCCGTGGAGCGTAACAAGAACGGTTCTTTCAGGGACATGCACCTTATGCAGGAGATTTCTTACGTGGATAAAAAGGAAAACAGGTTCTCGTTTGCTCTTTGGGGGCTTATTTCGGACAGAGGTGTTCCTATGCTGAATGTCAATTACCGCGAGGAGGATGAGAGCGAAAATTCGCAATATGAATCCACAATCAGAATTTCTGCGGGATGGAACAGGGCTCTCGGTCAATGGAATCTTAAGGCCGATATGGGATATACAGGAACTTTTACCGAGTATTCATACAAGGGCAGCAACGGATATTCCCTTGTGGAAATGGTGAATGCCCAAAGTCAGGTCTACAGTCTCAACGGCAGTTTTTCAGCGGAATATTTCCTTTCCGACAAGTGGAGTTTTTCTGCGGTTCTTGGGGCGGCTGGCCATGATGTAAGTTCCTATTCGAAATATGACAGGACCGGTTATGACAAGATCAGACCCGAACTGTCCGGATTGCTCAGTGTGAAATACAGACCTTTCAAGAGATTGGGCTTTGCCGTGAATATGAGGGAAGAGATGTACGGGGACACCTTTACACCTCTTATTCCTGCCGGATATGTCGATTTCGTACTTTGGCCGGAGTATAATCTTGTACTTAAAGGTTCCGTGTCGGCCAATTACAGGATGCCTTCGTTGAATGATCTTTATTATCAGCCGGGCGGCAATCCTGACCTTAAGCCGGAACGTGGATTTACATACGAGGGCGGGGTGGAAATTTCAAGGAAGTTTTCAAAATGGGATTTCGAGGCGGAAGTATCCGGATATAATTCCAGGATAACTGACTGGATAGTATGGCTGCCTGATTTCAGAGGTTTCTGGACTCCTGTGAACGTGCGTTCGGTGCACAGTTACGGTGTGGAGACCAGAGGACGTCTGAACTTTTCATTGGGCTGCTTCGATTTCAGATTTGACGGATTCTGGGCATGGACGCGTTCGATAAATTACGGAGATCCGGCAAGCTGGGCTGACGAATCGATAGGAAAGCAGCTGGTATATATTCCGGAATTTTCATCCGGCCTGACAGGTTCCGTGTCATGGAGAAACTGGACTTTCGTATACAGATACAATCATTACAGCGAGCGTTATACGACATCAAGCAATGACAAGGATTCACGACTTTCCGTACTGGGCAAATATTACATGAATGATATTTCCCTTGAGAAGAGAATTCCGCTCCGTTTCGGAGAACTTGGAGTAAAAGGCTTGATATATAATCTTTTTGACGAAGAATATGTTTCCGTACTTTCAAGACCTATGCCTGGAATAAATTTCGGTCTGTTCATAAGCTACAGATTCTGAATGCAGTTTGTCGAAACAGGTTTCATTAGGCAGGAACATGAAAGAAGCGGGCGTACCGGATCTTCTGTCCGATACGCCCGTATTTATCTTTCTGCAAGTTTTTGTCAGTCTTCTTTTTCAGTCTGATATCCTATGAAAAGAAATCTGTAGGAAGCTATACCTGCTGTATATTCGGTTATTTTGTTTCCGTCCTTTCCGTATACATAGATTGTTGAAGGTGCAGAATATGAAGCATCGGTATTTGCTACATATATGTTTCCGGTAAACGGACTTACACCCACGGCAGTTATGTTGGATCCGTCTGATATCTTCGATATTGTACGGTTGGCAAGATCGAGTTCGTCAACTCTTGATGTAGCCATGGCCCAGTCGGAATAAATCGAGTAAATCATCGTTCCGTCGGTATTGGTGGTTATGAAACCGTCGTAGCTGACTTCCATCGGGAAAAAGTCTACTATCTTGCGTTTTGAGATGTCGACTATACCTATACCGTTGTCGAAGGAAACGGCAAATGAGTTTCCGTTAAGAATCTGCATGTGTTTAGGCCTTCCTGCAGGGGCAGTCGTTACGGTCTCAGGATCGTAGTCTTCGCATTTGATAGTGTTTATTATATTTATCTGTCCCGGGTCGAACGAGTTGGTTATGTCGAGAACTGCTATGCCTTCCTTGGTAGTTACGAAACCGTACATGTCGGTGCATATGATGTCTTCAGCGTTTGTAAGGTCAAGTTCTACTTTGCCGAGGAACCTGTTGTCGCTGATTGAATATACTCCTACGAAGGATTTTGTATAGTCCCAGTAAGTCTGGTTATCCGTTTCGATTTCATCTCCGTAGTTGGTGACATACATGTAGTTGCCTTTGATGAACATGTTGCGTGGCATTTTCAGACCGTCGGTAATGCTGTATGCCTTCTTGTATGTGAGAGGGTAGAGCATGTATATGATGTCCGGAGTCGCACACAAGGTGTAGATCGAACCGTAGCTGCTGAAAGCTATGTCCTGTGCGGTGGAGTTCATGGTAGCCCCTGCATTTCCGCTTTCATAGAGGTTGTTTGTTATGCCTCCGTTTATTTCGTCTATTACGGAAAGCGATGCATTTTTTGCTGAAAAATTGCCCTGATTCAGGACGAACGCGTCGTAATGGATTTCGTAGTCAGGCCCTGAATAGTTGAAGCATGATGTCAGGGCGAACATGATTGTTAAGAATCCTAAACTTTTTCTGATCATTTTATGAGCTTGTTTAATTTGGATATGTTGTTTTTATTTGGTTATCAATAGTGGAAATTGATGGTTTTCTTTATTTCAGGGTTCAGACTGTTTGCAACCGGGCATGTGCGTGCCGCAGATTCTATAAGCCTTTTTTCCTTGTCGGTATAATTGCTTCCCTCAGGGAAATATATGTCGAGGATCAGTTCCACGACCCTGCGGGGATTGGTCCCCATGATTTTTTCGGTTTCTATTCTCGTTCCGTCTATGGAGAAACCGTATGACTGTGCCGACATTCCCATTATCGTCAGCATGCAACTTCCGAGTGAAGTTGCGAAAAGGTCTGTAGGAGAGAAGAATTCTCCTTTGCCGTTATTGTCAAGGGGTGCATCCGTAATCAGTTTGTTCCCTGACTGGATATGTTCGGCTTCCGTGCGTAGATTACCGAGATAGGTAGTTCTCATCTTTGTCATATCGCGAATTTTTATTGGTTAATATCAATTCTTTCCCCGAGGAGTGTGGCGGAGGTACATGAATTTACCTTTATCATGACCTTGTCGCCTGGTTTTTCTCCGTTTGCTGGGAATACACATACCTTGTTTTGGGATGTTCTTCCGAACATCTCCTTGTCTGATCGTTTTGAAAAGCCCTCGATCATCACTTCAAATATCCTGCCGATACATTTTTTGTTGCTTTCGGCGGAAAGTTCGTTCTGCAGTGCTATGATTTCGTTGAGTCTCCTGGTTTTGGTTTCAGGTGGAACATCATCCTGAAAATGTCTGTAGGCTTTTGTGTCCGGCCTCATGGAATACTGGAACATGAACGCCGAGTCGTAGCCGACTTCCCTCATTATGGACATGGTATCCTGATGTTCTTCCTCTGTTTCTGAGCAGAAACCTGCTATTATGTCGGTACTTATGGCGCAGTCAGGCATTACTTCCCTTATTTTGGCGACCCTTTCGAGATATTTTTTACGGTCATATTTCCTGTTCATTTTCTCAAGTATCCTGTCGTTTCCGGACTGCACCGGAAGATGTATGTGCCGGCATATGTTCGGATATTCAGACATGGTGTATATGAGTTCGTCGCTTATGTCTTTCGGATGGGAAGTTGAGAACCTTACCCTGATTTCCGGGTCCAGCTCGGCCACCATCCTCAGCAGGGATGCGAAGTTTACGCATTCTTCAGGTTTTTCAGGATCTTTCCACATATACGAATCTACATTCTGCCCAAGGAGGTTTATTTCCCTGTATCCGTTGTTTATCAGGTCTGTGGCTTCCTTTAGTATGCTTTCTGGATTTCTGCTTCTTTCTCTTCCCCTGACATACGGAACCACGCAGTAAGAACACATGTTGTTGCATCCTCTCATTATGGAAATGAATGCGGATACACCGTTCCTGTCCATTCTCACAGGGGATATGTCGGCATAAGTCTCTTCACTTGAAAGTATGGTGTTCATCTGTTTCCCGTCTGTGGAAAGGGCCTTTATGAGTTTCCCGAGGTCCCTGTACGAGTCAGGCCCGGCTACAAGGTCAACAGCAGGATGTTCCAGCAGTTTTTCCTTGAGTCTTTCGGCCATGCATCCGAGTATGCCGACAAGGACTCCTGGACGTTTTTTCTTTTCGAGTCTGAAAACGTCGAGCCTCCCCCATATCCTCTGCTCTGCATTATCCCTTATGGAGCATGTGTTTACAAGTATTAGATCTGCTTCTGAGATGTTTTCACATAGAGAATAGCCTTCTTTCTGCAACAGGGACAATACGACCTCGCTGTCGTTGACATTCATCTGGCAGCCGTATGTTTCTATATAGAGCTGCTTGAGATTTTTGTCCAGAACGGGCCTTACGGAATAAAATTTGTTCATTTCATTTTTAATTATTTTGCAAAGATAAATGTTTTTTTAACTTTGTCTTGTTTAAGAGTTTTCATATGAAGAAATTTTTGCTTTTAACGTTTACTCTGTCGGTTTTGTTGTCTTCATGTGCCCGTTACAGGGATATCAACGTGTCAGGGTTCGAAATTTCGGGCATAGAAGTTCTTGGCCTTACAAGCATAGCGGTGGAATGCCGCGCCATGGTTGACAATCCTACCGGAGTGGCTTTTAAAATGGACAAGGTACAGGCCAATCTGACCAAGGACGAAGGTATGTTCGCTACGATACGTCTTATGGAATCGGGTACCGTGCTTCCACGATCCAGGGATTATCTTGCAGTGAAATGCCGTATTGATATAGTGGATTATCTAAGTATCCTCGCGCTCGGGCTGGATGCAGACAAATGGAAAGCCGAAGGCTTCAGAATAAACGGTTCGATTACCGTATCAGGAGACAATGGTATGCGTAAGACATTGAAGATAAAGGATGAGCCGCTGGGGCGTTTTCTCGGGAAAGTATCGTTTTTCAAATGACGGCGGATGCTGTACTTTTTATAAATATATCTGAAATGAAAAAGTATATATATTGTGCAATAGTATTGATGTCAAGTGTATTTTCCGCCGAATATCTTCAGGCGCAGTCCAGAATAGTGCGTTCCAGGATTGTAGAATTTACACCCGTTACAGATACCTTGAGGCTTGTCGATTCTCTTATAGCTTCGAGAAAGCCGCTTGTTGCCGATTCGCTTGTAGGGAAAGATATTTTTGCAATGCTTTCCTCAGGCGGATTCATGACCAAGGGTGTCGATATAAGGCAGTCGGATTCCGTTTATGTGGCCATGATGGAGTATATAAGGAAAAACGGTGAGCGTAGTGTCTCGGGCTACAGACTGAGGATTTATTTCAATAACAGCCAGACGGCAAGAGTCGATTCGGAAAAGGCGGAAAGGGATTTTATTCTCAAGTATCCCCAGTATCCTACGTACAGGGAATACACCAATCCGTATTTTAAGGTCACGATAGGTGATTTCAGGACCAAATCAGAGGCTTTGAACGTGCTGAAACTGATAAAGGGAGATTATCCTGCCGCCTTTGTGGTGAAGGAAAATATATTTTCTTTCTGATCTGTATCAGTTTTCAGGTCGGTTTTTCCGTCAGGCCTGTTCGTCAACTTCGTTATCGGAGTTTTTCCACCATTTTGATTTGAGCTTCTGTGCAAATTGAATCAGAGGGCTTATGTGTCTTTCCATTTTTTCAGGATATATATCCTTAATGTTTACAAGTATTCCCGTCTCCTCGACTGCCCCGAACTCATAGTTTATGGCCGTACCGAATACCTTCATTGACGGTGAGAGGTTCATGTACGAATTTATGAGTGGAGGAATGTTCTCTCCGAGGTTGCGTATTTCCTTTGACAGAACCTTGTAGGCATCATGGTATTCAAGACCTTCGAAAAGATTTTTATAATAGGGATTGTCCGGTTCATAGTCGAGTTCTTCAACAGGTATGACAAGTTTTTCCGTGTCTTCGAAATATTTGTGCAGGAAATTCAGGAGCATGTTGCGTGCCCTTGTGTTGTAGTTTGTGTACATTGTCACCTTGCCGAAGAAATATTTTACTCCGGGATATTTGAAAATCAGTGCGCCAAGTCCGTCCCAGAGGTTGTCGAGGGCGTACAGACCTTTTCTCTTGAGATTTGTACTCTGGTAGTTGGGCTGTATGAACGACCTTCCCAGTTCTATAGTGTACGGAAGATATTCTTCTATGAATTTGTCTGAAAACCGGAATATTTCTGTTGTCGCCATCTTTTCCGGTTTCAGGCCTCCGCAATGTATGTATCTGTATCCGCCAAGTATCTCCTGATCTTGCGGATCCCAGACGATAAGCTGTTTGTAATGGTCTTCGATGTCGGTATCGAAAGTATCGATGTCGCATGCCTTTCCTGTTCCTCCGCCGCCCATGCGGAATGAGACTTCCCTAAGTCTTCCTATTTCTCTCATGGTGTTCGGGGCGGATGCATAGTCTATTTCATAGAGTTCGTTTCCGCCTTTTCTTGTACTGCGTATGAACTTGTCGTCGGAAAGTTCTCTCAGGATAAGTTTCCTGTCTACTGGTTTTATAATAGGTTTCATCATTTCAGTTCGTTCTTTAATTCATAGCTTGTCCGGCGAATCATTTCAGTCATTTCCCTTGCATTTTTTCCTTTAAGTGAAGACGGGTCTATGGGGGTGCCTATCACTATGTCGAAATGACCACCCTTTTGCCTGAACATTTCATCAGGCAAATATAACATCTCTATGTTGAATTTTATTCCCAAAAATTTCCTGACTTTTGAAAGCCTGTAAAAAAACATGGAATTTCTGCCTGAAAAGTATACAGGTACGATTTCCCTGTTGTATTTTATTGCCTGTGTCACAAATGTCTTCTTCCATTCCGGATCTTTTATTTCTCCGTCTATCAGTCTTGAGCACAGGCCTGCCGGAAAATTGTAGATAGGAGACGAGGATGAGTATGCTTCGTGAAGCCTGGAAGCGTACTCCTTGCTCATATTACCGTGTTTGTTTATGGGCAGGAAAAGACTTTTTATCGGTGACAGGTGCATAAGCAGGTCATTGACGACAACCTTCATGTCCGGATGAATTTTACCTAGCGCCGACATGGCGATCAGTCCGTCAAGCCCTCCGAGAGGATGGTTGGATACGAAAAGATAATTTTTGTTTTCTTCTATCCTGTCGGAATGGTGCAGGTCATATGAAATATTCATTATTTCAAGTGCCCTGTCTATGAATGCCACTCCTTCGAGGTCGCCGCATTTGTCCAGAATATCGTTTATTTCATCCTGATGGACTGTACGTTTTAGCCATTTTATTATGAACCCCGGTATTCTTCCGTACAGTTTTTCGCTTTTTGATTTTATGACATTGTCTATGTCTATTCTCAAATTTCCCATCTTTTGTATCTTTAACAGAGTGCTAAGTTAAATAAAAATCATATCTTTGCATAGATATGTTAAAACAAGGTTTACAACAGAAACTTACGCAGAAGCTTTCTCCGCTTCAGATTCAGACTATAAAGCTGCTTGAGTTGCCTACTCTTGAGCTGGAACAGCGTATTAAAAAGGAACTTGAGGAAAATCCTGTTCTCGACGAGGACGGGGAGAAGGATGCAGAAGGGGATGAAGCGGAAGCCAAGACAGTGTCGTTGAGTGATTACGGATCGGACGATTCGACCCCGTCTTACAAGTTGTATGTTAACAACCAAGGTAAGGATATACAGCCGCAGTACAATGTCTTTTCGGTGAAGCAGAGTTTTCACCAGAGTCTCGAAATGCAGCTCGGGTACCGTTCGATGGATAACCGTACCCGTTCCATAGCGCAATTCATAATAGGAAGTCTTGATGACGACGGATATCTGAGAAGGGATCTCGAGTCCCTTTCTGATGATGTGGCTTTCAGACTGGGTATAGAGACAAACGAAAAGGAACTGGAATCCATATTGCACATAATACAGGAATTCGAGCCTGTCGGAGTCGGTGCAAGATCTTTGCAGGAGTGCCTTTTGCTGCAGATACGTTCAAGATCCGGGTCCAAGGCGCAGAAGACTGCTGAGGAAATTCTTGAAAAATATTTTGCGGAATTTACCAAGAAACACTATGCCAAGATAATGTCCAGGATGGGAATAGACGAGGACGAGCTCAAGGATGCCATAGATGAGATAGTAAAACTCAATCCGAGGCCCGGCGGACAGATAGACGATTCCTACATAGAACAGGCTCAGCAGGTTGTGCCTGATTTTATTCTGGATGTGAAGGACGGTCAGCTGGTAATGACCATGCCTAAGTTTTCGGTTCCTGAGCTAAAGGTCAACAAGAGGTATGCGGATCTGCTGATGAATTCAGGAAAGAACGGTTCCAAGGAAGGCAAGGATGCTGTTTCATTCGTAAAGCAGAAACTTGATTCTGCGAAGTGGTTCATAGAGGCCATCAAGCAGAGGCAGAATACGCTTCAGAATACTATGCAGGCTATTATCGATTTCCAGCACGATTATTTCATGGACGGAGACGAGACCAAGTTGCGGCCAATGGTTCTGAAGAATATCGCAGAAATAACAGGTCTTGACATATCTACGATTTCAAGGGTAGTCAACTGCAAATATATACAGACTCATTTCGGTATTTTCCCTTTGAAGTACTTTTTCTCCGAAGGTATGATGACAGACAACGGGGAAGAGGTTTCCACGCGAGAGATAAAGAACATTCTTGCTCAGAGCATCGATCAGGAGGATAAAAGAAAGCCCCTCACGGATGAGGAGCTTGTCTCAGTGCTTCAGTCCAAGGGATACAAGGTTGCCCGAAGGACTGTTGCAAAATACCGTGAACAGCTCAATATACCTATAGCCAGGCTCCGCAAGGAACTTTAAAGCTTGCTTCCAAAAGCCAGGTCTCCGGCATCTCCAAGTCCCGGTACTATATACGACTTGTTTGTAAGTTCTTCATCAACAGCCGCTACCCAAAGGGTTACGCTTTTATGAGGCATGTGTTTGGATATGTATTCTATCCCGTTTCTGCTGGCTATCGGACATACCAGATGTGTATGTTCGGGCTTCTCCGTTTCACACAGCCTGTTGTATGTGAGTACTACCGATGATCCGGTGGCCAGCATGGTGTCGGCAAGTATAAGAGTCTTGCCTTCTATCGAAGGTTTGCTTGCGTATTCTATCTGTATGGTGAAGGAGTTGTCTTTACTGTATTTCCTGTATGCTGCGATAAAGGCATTCTGTGCATTGTCGAAGATATTGAGAATACCTGTGTGTAGTGGCAGGGCAGCCCTGAGAATTGACGCTATGACGATTTTGTCGTCAGGTATTCTGCATTCGGCTATACCGAGAGGTGTTGTTACCTGGCGGGATTCGTAATTGAGCTTTCTGCTGATTTCGTAGGCGAATATTTCCCCTATTCTCTCAATGTTGCGTCTGAAGCGCATTGAGTCCTTTTGAATAACCTGATCGCGTATTTCTGCCACGAATTTGTTGAGAACGGAATTCTGTTCTCCAAGATTTATTATTGTCATAGTGCCTTGTTGTATTTTACATGTCTCGATTACAAAAAAACAAATATACTTATTATTAGTCAAAATAAAAGCAAAATTCTGTTTTCAGGTGGAGTCTAAAGTATTCCGGAGTCTGCAAAACTGAAGTATCCTTTTCCGGCTATGATTATATGGTCGAGAAGCCTTATTTCAAACATTTCGAGTGCAGACAGGAGTCTTTTCGTTATGTTTTTGTCAAGGTCGCCGGGATTCATGTTGCCAGAAGGGTGGTTGTGGACGACTATTACCGAATTCGAGAGCAGGTCTACGGCTTTTTTTGCGACTATTTTGATGTCGACTACTGTTGAGAATGTTCCTCCGCTGCTTATTTTTTCCTTTTTTATTATCCTGTTGCTTCTGTCCATGAAGATTGCCCAGAATTCTTCGTGTTTCAGGTGCCTGAGCATTGGAGAGAAAATTCCTGCAACGGTATCTGACGACATTATTCTTTCGTGTTTTTCGTCCACGTCCATTCCAGCTCTTTTTCCGAGTTCCAGCGCTGCTTTTATTGAAGCGGCTTTGGTTATGCCTATTCCGCTGTTCCTCATAAGTTTTTCCGCGGGTTCATTTATAAGTTGGGTCAGAGAACCGTCGTTTTCATTCAGAAGTTCTCTTGCCATCATGACGGCGTCGCGCTTTCTGTCTCCGGAGCGTATTATTATTGCTATCAGTTCTGCATCGGTTAATGCTTCCGCCCCGTGTTTTATCAGTTTTTCTCTGGGGCGCTCTTTCTCGTTCCAATTCTTGATACTGTATGCCATATTTGTCAAAAAAAAGTCCTTGCAAATTTTGCAAGGACTTTGATATCTTCTATGACAAAAGGTAAAATTAAGCTAATTTGTTTACATGTTTGGCAATGCTGCTCTTGAGGTTTGCGGCCTTGTTGGCATGTATTATGTTGTTTTTAGCCAATTTATCCAACATTGATGATACTTTAGGAAGTAGCGCTAAAGCGGCATCCTTGTCGGTTGTGTTACGCAATGCCTTAAGTGCATTGCGAGTTGTTTTTGCATAATAACGATTATGCAACCTGCGTCTCTCGCTTTGGCGATGACGCTTGTCTGCTGATGCGTGATTTGCCATTATATTTCTTTTTTATTTTGTAGTCCGTAGGGGAATCGAACCCCTATTGCAAGAATGAAAATCTTGAGTCCTAACCTTTAGACGAACGGACCTCCTTGAGGTGAGTTTCGGAGTTAATTCCTCCGTTTCTCTTTTGCGATTGCAAAGGTACAGCTTTTTTTTAAACCACCAAATTTTTTTCGAAAAATTTACTTTTCCGTTCCTTCCCATTCGAAGGAGTACAGTATGGACTCCACCTGTCTCAGATAGTTCCTCTTGTCAAACTTCGGAGCATATACGAATGCTTCAAGAACTATTATGTTCCTGCCTGTCTTGTCGTAGAAACTGTGTGATATGAAAGGTCCGCCCATAAAGTCGTTCTGCATTTCCCAAAGTCCTCTCACTTCGGCAAAATCACGTTTTTTATATCTTACCCATTTATGGTCCGGAGGGTAAATGGTGGCTGTTGTCATGTAGCTGTTCGGAAACATCCCCGGCAGATTGTCTTTAAGCACTTCGTTGCGCTTTTCGATAATCGATTTGAGGTCCAGTCTTGTCTCCTCTTCGACAGGGTATGAGTAAATCAGGATTCCCTGATTCGTATACGTGGTCTCATAGGCAATCCAGATGAACTCGTCCGTCTGCTTTTTCATAATATAGCCTTTAGGGAAATATGGCGAGCCGCCTATCTGTTTGCATACGGCATCTTTGAGTTGCGGTTCTCCGTATTTTTTCGTGTTGTTTATGATTCTGTCCCTTTCCGCCTGTTCAAAAATGCTTTTCAGTCTTGATCCGTTGTCCGCTATGATGCCTGCTGCTTCCTTCTTGCTTTTTGCGGAAATGGTGATAACCGTCTGTGGCTGAGCCCATATGTCTCTTTGGTGTACGAAGTTGGGAGATGCGATGGAATCGGCGATATTTACGATTATCAGGTTGCGGTGTGTCCTGAATATGTTTGAAAATGCTGATTCGGGAATATTGTACAGGGTGAAGAGAGGCTCCTTTTGCGGCAGCTGCGGATAGTCGACTGCAAGGATTGATCTCAGTTCGCTTCCCGGTTCGGATTCCCATGAGTCCTTGGATATGACTATCAGTACTTCCCCTGCTTTTCCGCTTACATTCTGTTTTAACTTTATGCCGTTTTCCCCGCATGATAAAGTCATGGCCAGCATTGCTATTAGTGAAAGGATGATTGGTATTCTTTTCATGGCATTTGTTTTATCAGTTGAACAGTCTGAATATGTCGTTGCCGAACGCAAGTATCATCAGCCCTATCAGGATGAGCATCCCGAACATTTGGGCGTATTCCATGAATTTGTCGCTCGGTTTTCTTCCGCTTATCATTTCATACAGTATGAAGAGTATGTGCCCGCCGTCAAGCGCCGGGATAGGCAGTATGTTGAGTACTGCCAGCATCACGGACAGAAATGCGGTGATGCTCCAGAATATGCTCCAGTTCCATGATGACGGGAACAGACTTCCCATGGTTATGAAGCTTCCTACAGACTTGTATGCTTCAGTTTCAGGTGAAACCATAAGTTTCAGTTCCTTGAAATAGTTCGTAAGGGTTTTTACCGCTTTTCCGGCCCCTCCTGTGATGGCTTCTGCAAATCCGTATTTCTTTTCAGTTACCTTTATGAATTTCGTTATGTCGTTTTCCAGGATAACCTCCATTTTCCCGGTTTCGTCTACCGTCACTTTGCTGTCTGTCGTATCTGTACCTCTCGCGACCGTGACATCGATGGTCCTGCCTGCCGAACTTTTCAGAATGTCGGTAACTTCGAGGAATCCTCCCTTTATGTCTTTTCCGTCTATTCCTGTGATTATGTCGCCAGGCATCAGCCCGCTGTCCCTGTTTATAGAGGTATCAGGGATTTCCTTGACCTGGAACGGAATCGAGAATTCGAACATTCCCGGTGTCTTGAGTATCGCAGGTATGAAAGCCTTGTCTATATTTATTGTTACGGTATCTCCGTCCCTTATGACGCGTGCGTATTCTGCCTGTTCCCTTACCAGGTCTATCTGAAGTTGTGTGAATATTTCAGGTTCGAGTTCCCCGAAACTTACAATCCTGTCTCCGTGCCTGAATCCTATTTCTCTGGCCAGACTGTTGGCGTATATTCCGTATGTCGCGTCTTCGTTACGTACGTACTGCTCTCCCCAGGTCATCAGTGAGCCTGCATATACAATGATTGCCAGTATGAAATTGAACAGGACTCCGCCGAAGAGTATGAGAAGCCTTTGCCATGCCGGCTTGCTTCTGAATTCCCATGGCTTCGGTTCGGATTTCAATGCTTCCTTGTCCATGGACTCGTCAATCATCCCCGCTATCTTGCAGTATCCTCCCAGGGGAAGCCACCCTATACCGTATTCCGTCTCGGAATTTTTCGGTTTGAATTTGAATAATGCAAACTTTATGTCGAAGAACAGGTAGAATTTTTCCACCCTTATTTTGAAGAGACGTGCAAAGAAGAAATGTCCCAGTTCATGCACGAATACAAGTATCGATAATGCGGCGATAAGCTGCCCTGCTTTGATGAGTATATCCATTTCGTATTTTAAGCGTTTTTGTTTTTCAGACGAAACAACAAATATAGTAAATTATGGGCATGAGTCAAATATTGTGCATGCCCAGGCATGAAGCGGTCTTCCTGTATACTTCCTCATGCGTGCCGAATATGTCTTCCAGGTCCGGATGTTCCAGGAAATGTGCCTTGCCGATAGCAGACGAGATTATTTCCGGAATGGCGTGGAATTTTATTTTACCGTTAAGGAACGCTGCCACGGCTGCTTCGTTTGCGGCGTTCATTATGCACGGCATGTTCCCCCCTTTGCGGATGCATCCGTATGCGATTTCTATAGCGGGGAACCGTCCTGTGTCCGGCTTTTCGAAAGTCATTTTCCCAAGTTCATTGAAATCCAGTCTCTTTGTGTTGAGTGCGGGTCTTTCCGGGTAGGCTATGCCGTATTGTATCGGTATCCTCATGTCCGGATGGCTCATCTGAGCTATGATGGAGCCGTCTTCGAACTGTACCATGGAATGTATCACGGATTGCGGATGTACTATTATTTCTATTTTTGAGGGGTCCGTGTTGAAAAGCCATCTTGCCTCGATCATTTCAAGACCTTTGTTCATCATGCTTGCCGAGTCTACGGTGACCTTGGCTCCCATTTTCCATCTCGGGTGCTTCAGTACGTCTTCTATGCCGGCCTGTCTTATTTCTTCTTCTGAAGAATGCAGGAAAGGACCTCCAGATGCGGTAAGAAGGATTTTTTCTATGGGATTGTATTCCCCCTGCAGCGATTGGAAGATTGCGGAATGTTCCGAATCGACAGGTATGACCGGAGTCCTGTGTTCAATGCACATTCTGCTTATGATTTCTCCTGCGGCTACAAGAGTTTCCTTGTTGGCCAGGGCTATGGTTTTTCCGGCTTTGATTGCCGCAACCGTTGGTCTGAGGCCGCTGAAACCTACCATGGCTGTCAGTACCGTGTCTATGGATTCCGCACATACGGCTTCCTGGACGGATTCTATTCCGGCAAACACCTTGATGTCATGGGGAGACAACGCGTCGTTGACTTCCTTGTATTTGCTTTTGTCGCAGATGATGACTGTGTTTGCATCGAATTCTATGGCCTGTTTTATAAGCAGTTCCGAATTCCTGTTTGCAGTGAGCAGTTCCACGCTGTACTTTTCCCTGTGCTGGGCTATTACGTCAAGGGCCTGTGTCCCTATGGATCCTGTGGATCCGAGTATCGCTATTCCTTTTTTCCGCATGGCCGATCATTCAGAATTTTATGTATTTTTCAGGATTTACCGGTTCTCCGTCATACCATAGTTCAAGATGCAGATGGGGGCCGGTGGATACTTTCCCTCCTTTTTTCGCTATCAGTGCAATTGCTGTTCCTGCTTCAACTTTTTCACCTCGTTTTTTCAGTAGCGTTCCCAGATGCCTGTACACGGAAACCAGATTGTTGCTGTGCTGTATCTGTACTGAATAGCCGTATTCCTCGCTGTATTCGTCGGAAATTATGGTCCCCGGCAGAATCGACGAGACCACGGAGTTTTCTGTGGCCGCTATGTCGGTGAAAGGATGATTTGCGGAGATATTGTAATGGGCGGTGACAATACCTTCTATTGGTTTGAACATGTGGAAATTCTCCAGTTTCTCATCCGTTTTGCCCTTACCCCCTGTTTTGTGCATTTCCCTTGTGAAGATGGAATCGGATGATATTTGTCTGCCTGACGAGTCAGGTGTATAGATTATCGAGTCGCGCATTTTTATCAGGGTCTGGTAGTCCGTCGGGGTTTTCCCGCTCATGACTTTCTTTACATTTGAAAGATACAGGTCCCACATTATCATTTCCCTGGCCATGGAGTCCCTTTGTATGCGGTTTCTGATGAGCATGTTTTCGATGTTGTTGTCAGGATATCCTGGTATGAGTTTTCTCAGTGGACTGAATGCCATGAGAGATACTATGATTGCCGTATACAGGACTATGATTGCCGCTATGGCCAGTGTCAGGCGCCCTGCCGTTGTCTTGTATCCGAACAGTTTCTCGTGTGTCTTGTCATTAAGGACTGATATCCGGTATATCTTTTTGTCTTTTCTTTTTTTTGACAAATTGTTCTGCGTCATACAATAAAAAGTTAATTTTGCATCATGGACAGACTAATTGGTATAGATTATGGCAGGAAAAGGGTAGGACTTGCGGTAAGCGATCCGTTGGGGATATTCGCTTCCTCCCTCGATACCGTACCTGCTGCAAATATAATAGATTATCTCAAAAGTTATACCCAAAAAATCCCTGTGGAAAAGTTTGTGGTAGGTTATCCCATGAATCTTGACAACAGACCGGCTGAAGCCGCTGCGGATGTGGACAAATTTCTTGTAAAATTGAAAAAGGCTTTTCCGGATATCCCGGTGGTGCTTGAAGACGAGAGGTTTACATCCCGGCTTGCAATGCGTGCCATGATAGACGGGGGAATGAAGAAATCGGACCGCAGGCATAAGGAAAATGTAGACAAGGTAAGTGCGGCCCTGATTTTGCAGACATATATGGACAGGTCTGTCAGATGATAATGATTTGAAATTAAAAGAATATACATATGAAATTGCCAATTTACGTGTATGGAGCGCAGGTGCTCAGGGAAAAGGCATCTGAAGTGGTGGTTACCGATGAAACAAAGGGAGAGATCAAGTCTCTTGTAGACGATATGTTCGAAACCATGTCCTGTGCCGAAGGCGTGGGACTCGCTGCTCCGCAGATAGGGAAGTCTATCAGACTCCTGGTTGTTGACGGTTCGGATCTGGCGGAAGATATGCCGGAACTGGAAGGTTTCCGTTTCGCAATGATAAATCCGGTGCTGGTTGAGGAAAGTGAGGAAACGGCAGTGTATTCCGAAGGCTGTCTCAGTGTCCCTGGTATTAACGCGGAAGTCAAAAGACCGGCCAGAATACGCGTGAGGTTCCTTGACGAGAATTTTGCAGAGCAGGACAAAGTGTTTGAAGGGTTCGGCTGCAGGATTGTCCAGCACGAAATGGATCATCTTGACGGATATATGTTCGTGGACAGGGTTGCTCCCATAAGAAGGAAAATGATGCAGTCCAAACTTTCCGGGATTGCAAAAGGAAAGGCAAGAACGACATACAGAATAAAATAAGTTGGATAACTCAAAACGTGTTGAAATGGGCGCTTTTCATGCATATGATATAAGAGGTGTGTATAATGTCGATTTTGACAGGGATACATCCTACAAAATAGGCAATTTCCTGCCTGAACTGATGAAGTGTGACAGGATACTTGTAGGGCGGGATGCCAGAATTTCCTCTCCGGAGATACATGATGCTTTGGTGGCCGGAATAACAGATGCAGGTGCTGACGTTTATGATATGGGGCTGGCGACAACTCCGATGGTGTATTATGCAACAGCTGTATACGATTTTGACTGTTCAGTACAGATTACGGCGTCTCATAATCCTAAAGAGTATAACGGAATGAAGGTGTCTGCCAGAAATGCGTTGCCTGTCGGGTATGAAAACGGTCTCTCTACAATAGAGCAATGGATAAAGGAGGGAAAGCCCTTGCGTGCAGCCGGCAGCAGGGGAAAGGTGCTTCCTTTGGATGTGAAGGAAAAATATCTTTCTTTTCTGTCTGGTTATAAGGCCGACCTGTCAGGGCTCAATATTGCCATGGATCTTTCCAACGGTATGGCTGCCTTGCTGGTGAAGGATATTTTCGGGAAAGAACCGCATTATATATGTGACGAACTGGACGGTACGTTTCCCAATCATGAAGCGAATCCCCTTGTTGCAGAGAATATCATAGGTCTGCAGAATCTGGTTGTAAAGGAGAAATGCGACATAGGGGTGATATATGACGGTGATGCGGACAGGGTAATGTTCGTGGACGAGAATGCCGTATTCATATCGCCTGATCTTATGATAGCTTTGCTCGGACATTATTTCCTGAAAGGAAATACGGAAAAGACCATAGTCCTTCAGGATATAAGGAGTTCCAAGTCGGTGAAGGAGTACCTTGAGCCTATGGGTGCGGATGTCCGGACGTGGAAGGTAGGAAGGGCATTTGCGGCACGCAGGTTAAGGGAACTGGACGGTCTGTTCGGCGGTGAACTGGCCGGGCATTACTATTTCAAAGATTTCTTTTATTCTGACAGCGGCATTCTTGCTTCAATCCTGATTCTCAATGTTGTTGCCGATTTCAAAAGAAAAGGTGTGACTGTTTCGGAACTTATATCCGGAATAAAAAAGTATGAGAACTCAGGGGAAATCAATTTCAGGATCGGGAAGAAAAAAGAGGCCATGGATCTTGTCCGCAGCTATTTCGTTTCATTGGAGAAACCGGTGGCGGAATATGATTTTGACGGTTACCGGGTTGAGTTCGACAACTGGTGGTTCAATATAAGGCCTTCCAATACCGAACCTTATCTCCGGTTTATAGCTGAAGCCTCCGATTCTGGAATTCTGAAGGAGAAAATAGACAAGGTCAGAGAACTTCTTTCATCGCTTGAGTAATCGCCTTAATGTCATTTCAGACCGGACGGCAGTTCCATTACGAGTTCCTGTTTTTCCGGTTTGAATTCCCTTATGAGTTCTTCTGCCAGCGGAACAATGTATGTATCACCGTTGTCTTCAACTTCTATGCACGGATTTCCAGGTATGTTGAGAAATGATATGATTGTACCTGCCGGTTTCCCGTCCGGTTCTGTCAGCTGAAATCCTACAAGCAGTTCAGGGCTGATGCTTTCCCCGTCATATTCCCTGTTGTCGTATGCAATCAGCAGATCGTTGCCTTCCATTTGCTCTATGAAGTTGCTGCAGTCCGGCGCGAGTTTTATTATGGCTTGAGTCTCGCCCTTTTTTCTGATGTCTTCAATTAAAAAAGGAACCGGCAGTCCGTCAATTCTGACATATACCGGTTCTTCTTTTGGCAAATCCGTATGTTCACAATTGTACAGTCTTATAACAAGACTTCCGTCCGTTCCATACGGCTTTATGATTTTCGCAATGGAATGCAATAGCTCAGGTATTTCTATTGCCTTCTTCATCACAGTCAGGCTTCGGTTGCCGGTTCTGAAACGGCAGCTTCTGCTTCGGCCTGTGCCTGAGCTGCAGCTTCTGCTTCAGCCTGTGCGGCAGCAGCGGCTTCTGCGGCTTTTGCTGCTTCTTCAGCTTTTTTCTTGGCTACGATTTCCGCTTTTGCTTCTTTTACTTTTGTCTCTTCGGCAAGTGCGGCTTTCTGCCTTTCCTGTTTGCCCTTAATCTGTGCAGTTTTTGCTGCGTTGATTTTGGATTCCTTTTCAGCTACCCATGCATTGAATTTTGCATCGGCCTGTTCCTGAGTAAGCGCTCCTTTCTTTACTCCTTCCAGAAGGTGCTTTTTCAGCAGTACTCCTTTATATGAGAGTATGCGGCGGCACGTATCGGTAGGCTGGGCGCCTTTTGCTATCCATTCCAGCGCTTTTTCACTGTCGAGGGTGATACTTGCAGGATTGGTGTTCGGATTGTAAGATCCGATAAGTTCAATAAAGCGACCGTCTCTTGGTGCGCGGCTATCGGCTACTACAATATGGAAATAGGCATTGTTTTTCTTTCCATGACGAGCCAAACGAATTTTTACAGCCATTTTGTCTGATGTTTTTAAAGTTAAAAATGTTAAACTTCCTAATCTTCACGAGAAAAGGTGTGCAAAGATAATGACTTTTTGATAAAAACAAAAAAAAGAAAAGGAGCAATAAGAACTATTGCACCCTTTCTATTAACCTAAAACTTAACCTATGAAAAAACTATTTGCCTTAAGATGTTGCAAACACCGTGCCACGAATAGATCAAGTTCGGTGATTTTATAAAAATTTTATATTTTTTTTACAATAAGCTGCGAAATTTCACGTTTAGGGACATGATGCGTACCTTCCGTGTCTCTCCAGTATTTGTAATTGTTGTCTTTCATTTCTTCAAGGACTACTTTTTCTGCAGGTTTCCCGATGGCAATTACGTATGCTATTTCGTAAGCGGATGTATCTATATCGAGAATCCTTGCAAGATTCTCCCTTTTTGCAGAGGCGATTATGCATCCTCCAAGACCGCATTCGGCTGCCTGCAGAAGTATGGTCTGTGCCGTTACACCAGCATCAAATGTGAAGTTGCCCTGGTATGTTCTGTCGTATAGCTGGATGATATATGCCGCCGGCCTTTCGCCTTCTTCCGGTCCGTCCCAGTCGGTCAGATATCCTGCCCATGCGAGATTGGGAAATATCTTCATGTTCGTGCTTTCGTCATTGCACAGTATGTATCTTACCGGTTGGATGTTTCTTGAGGAAGGGGTCATTCTTGCCGCCTCAATCATCATGAGCAGCTCTTCGTCGGAGACTTTCCTCGATTGGTCGAATCTACGGTAGCTCCTGTTTCTTTTTACGAGTTCAGCAAAGTCCATTTCTATTCTGCCTCCGGCAATATTGATATGATTTTGATAGGTTCTATCGGCTGGTCGCGTTCGTTTGTCTTTACGTTCGCTATGCTGTCTATGATGTCAAATCCTTCCAGGGTTTCTCCGAATATCGTGTAGTTGCCGTCAAGGCTGGAACATACTTCTGCATTTTGTACGATATAGAACTGTGAACCCGATGATTCCTTTTCCGGATTGGTCTTGTCGCCTTTTCTTGCTGCCGCTACGGCGCCTTTCTTATGTTTGAACTGGGGCAGTATTTCTGCTTTGATGTTATAGCCCGGACCGCCGGTGCCGTATTTCGTCGCTGGTACTGAAGGGTCTTTGGTAAGCGGATCTCCCATCTGTATCATGAATCCTCCGATTACTCTGTGCAGAAGTATTCCGTCATAGAATCTTTCCGATGCAAGTTTTACGAAATTGTCCCTGTGCAGTGGAGTTTCCTTATATAGTTTGATCTTTATATCTCCTTTCGTGGTCTTTATGACGAATACCGGTTCTTCTCCAACTGTGGCAGGATCGAATGCCTTTTTGATTTCAGGTTTGGCTGCCGTTTCCGTTTTCTGCTCCGTTACCGCATTTTTTTCTTCGTTCTTTTTTCCCGAATTGTTACATCCTGAAAATATGGCTGCAGCGCATAGCAGACATATCAAAGTTTTATTGCCCGTTTTCATATCTGTTGTTGTTAAAATTGCTATCTTTGAAGATATTTTATAACAAAATAAACTTTTTTTTACTGATTATGCAAATACGGAGGTTCTCTTTGTCGTTTATTGTCATGATGCTCTTTTCCGGTGCATTTCTCCAGGCTCAGTCCGTAGGTCTCGTGCTCAGCGGAGGCGGAGCCAAGGGACTTTCCCATATCGGCGTAATCAAGGCTCTCGAGGAAAACAATATTCCCATAGATTATATATGCGGTACATCGATGGGGTCAATAATAGGCGGACTTTATGCTATAGGTCTCACCCCGGACGAGATGCTGTATCTTTTCAATTCCTCGGAATTCAAGTCGTGGTACAAGGGAATTCCCGAAGTGAAATACGATACGTATTTTTACAGGGAAGAACCTAAGCCTGTTTTTGCCACGGCTCAGTTTTCACGTAAAAACAAGAAGGGGGAATTCAAGTGGGGTGTCGACCTTCCGACAAGTCTGGTTTCTCCTTATCCCATGGATCTCGCCATAACACAGATATTCGCATCGGCCAATGCCGCAGCCGGAAGGAATTTCGACAGTCTCATGATTCCGTTTTTCTGTGTGTCCGCGGATATTGTCAAGAAAAAGGAGTATGTATCGAAAACAGGGGATCTCGGTTCCGCCATCAGGGCTTCGATGACTTATCCGTTTTATTTCAAGCCCATAATCATCGATTCTACCCTGCTTTTTGATGGAGGATTTTACAACAACTTTCCGTGGGAACTGATGGTAGAGGATTATAATCCGGATTTTCTCATAGGTTCCAAGTGCGTCAGAGGGGAGGAGACCATTCCCGAGGATGATAATATAGTCGGTCAGATTGAAACGATGCTTACGACTTCCACCGATTATCTTATCCCGAAGGATAAGGGTATAGTGATAGAGGAGAATGTGTATGATTACGGTCTTATGGATTTCGATAAAGTCAATGAAATCGCAATGCAGGGGTATAATGAAGCTCTGAAATATATTCCCGAACTCAAAAGGCGGATAGGCAGGGAGGTAAGCGAAAAGGAAATTTATGAGAAAAGGCTGGAGTTCAGGAAAAAATGGCTTCCTCTGAACTTTTCCGGAATTGTCATAGACGGGGATGTGAGCAAACGGCAGAAAGAGATGATTGCGAATGTTTTGAGCGGAGGGAATCCAGACAATTTCACATTTTTTACTCTGAAACGCGGGTATTACAGGATTGTCGCATCGAAGTCGGTAAAGACGATATTCCCCATGGCGGAGATGAATGCGGATTCCACATTTACACTCAAGGTAAGGGCGAATCAGAATTCCCCCATAAGTCTTTCCGTAGGGGGCAATATTTCGTCGTCGCAGTATACTCAAGGTTATGTCGGAGTGAATTATTCGAAGACGGACAGGACGCAATGGAATGCCGGTGCCGGCCTTTATATAGGAAGGTATTATACCGGTGGGGTGCTGGAGTTCAAGCATTATTTTTCCGTGAAGCCCCTTGCTTTCTATCAGCTTGAGTTTCTGGGGCACGGTTTCAATTACCTCGGTGTCTCGAATAAACTTTTCACTACCGGGGCCGATCTTTCGAACACCCTTAAACTCAGGGAAACGTATCTTTCCGCTACGGTCGGTACCCCTTTGTTTTCAAACAGGGATATGATCGTGAAGTTCAATATATCAGGTGGATATTCCGCATCGGATTATTATACGGACGATATTTATTCTATTTACGATATACCTGACAGGACGGACTATTTTGCGGGGACCGCTTCTTTCCGTCTGGAAAGGAAAACGGCTGATTATTCGATGTATCCTACGGCAGGAGTCAATCAGTCGCTCAGCGTGAAATATATAAAGGGACTTTACAGGCATGTTCCCGGTACGACCTCCGATCCTGAATTTGCAAAGTCGTGGTCGGATTTTTCGGACCTGAGATTCAGGCTGCGTTCGGAATCCTATTTCCAGATTGCACGTTTCTTTTCACTCGGTCTGAATCTTGACGTTTCGATATCCCCGGAGGTAAACATGGGTAATTACAAGTCTTCTCTCATGTACAGGTCTTCGTTTGCACCTTTCCCTCACGCGGACAATGTATTTATCCCTTCATACAGGGCATCGACCTATGCCGGACTGGCATTGATCCCGGTTTTCAAGATAACCGGATCCGTGTACATCCATACTACAGCCGGATATTTCCAGCCTCTCAGACTGCTTGTGGAACAGGCAAACGGTTCATATGATTACAGCGGGTTGTTTCCCAGAGGGGGGCTGTTGTGCAACGCTGCTGCCGTATGGCAGTCTCCCATAGGCCCTATAAGCATGTCCGTTTCCTATTACGACAGAACCAGGATAAAGTGGTATCCTCAATTCAATATAGGTTTCCTTCTGTTCAAAAACAAATTCCTGGAGAATTGATAGCATTATGAGCGGCGTATTGTCAAAACTTGCCGGAGAGACGGCTGTCTACGGGTTGAGTACTATTCTGGCACGTATAATAAATTTCTTCTTTGTACCTTTCTATACACGTATATTGTCTCAGGAGCAATATGGCTCGCTTACGGAGTTCATGGCCTATATAGCCGTACTTCAGGTAGTGCTTACGCTTGGAATGGAGACGGGAAGTTTCCGTTTTGCAAACAAGGGGCCTGAACCGAGGTCTGTCTTTTCAAATGCATTTTCTTCGGTGTTCTCGTTCTCGTTCCTGGTATTTGCAGTGATGACGGTCTTCTCCGGAGACATAGCCTCGTATCTTGGATACGGGGATTATCCCGAGGTCGTTACATATGTCGGCCTTATCCTGCTTCTGGATTCCTCCTGTGCGATACTTTTTGCGAAATTGCGTTATGAAGGAAGGGCATGGCGCTTTGCTGTCATAAAAACCGTGAAGATAATTACCGAAACGGCGGCAAACATTTTCCTGTTTTTGTTTCTTCCAGGATGGATTGCCTCGCATCCTGGTACTTTTGTGGAATCTCTGATACCTCCTGTTCCTGATTTTTCCTATCCGATAGTTGCCATACTCGTTAGTTGCGTGGTGATGGTAATATGCATGATTCCCGATTTCAGATCGATCAGACTGCATGTCGACAGGAAACTGTTGAAAGATATGTTCATGTATTCGCTTCCTCTTATGATAGCGGGTCTTCCGGGTGTGGTTAACGAATTTCTTGACAGAATCCTGTTCCGCTTCTGTATGCCTGATGATGTAAGCTGGAGGGCTGAACTTGGAATATATCAGGCTGCAGTTAAACTGTCCGTAATAATGAGTCTGTTCATCCAGATGTTCCGCTTTGCAGCGGAACCGTTTTTCTTTGCAAGGGCGAACGACAGGGATTCCAGAAAAATATATGCGGAGGTGATGAACCATTTTGTCGCATTCTGTATGCTGATATTTCTTGGGATAGTTCTGTACTCGGATATCATAGGACTTATTTTGGGCAGGGATTTCCGTTCAGGTCTGCATATTCTTCCCGTGATGTTGCTTTCCTATCTTTTCCTCGGAATCCTGTTTAATGTTTCGATGTGGTACAAGCTTGCCGATAAAACCGGTTATGCAATATATATAACATTGCTTGGTGTTATTGTCACTGCCGTGGTGAATGTCGTATTCATGCCTTTGTATTCATATACGGCTTCCGCATGGGGACATCTTCTTTCTTATGTATCGATGTTTGCCGTGAGCCTGTATTTCGGACAGAAATATTATCCGGTTCCGTATAACTGGAAGAGGGTTTCTTTCTATATAGTTTCCGGAATAGCCGTGTTTCTTGTCTCATTGCTGCTTCCTGAAATGAGCATGTGGATTGAAATTCCTGTACACGCAGTCATGATATTACTCTATCTGTGTCTGTATTTGAAAGTCGAAAAAATAAATTTGTTGTCGCTTATGCGAATAGTGAAAAAACAGTAAATATTGAATATGAAAGTCAGAATTGTAAACAAATCAGGTTTCGAATTGCCTGCTTATGCTACCGGTATGTCTGCCGGGATGGATCTGAAAGCCTTTATAGATGCCCCTGTCGTGATAGCTCCGCTTGAGAGGTTCCTGGTGCCTACAGGGATTTATATTGAATTACCGGATGGGTATGAGGCGCAGATCAGGCCGAGAAGCGGTCTTGCCTCAAAATACGGTATAACTGTGGCAAATGCTCCTGGAACCGTCGATGCCGACTACAGGGGGGAAATAAAGGTTGCCCTGGTAAATCTTTCAAAGGAGGAGTATGTGCTTAATCCTGGTGAGAGGGTTGCACAGATGGTCGTTTCAAGATATACCAGAGTAGAGTGGGAAGAATGCGAGGTTCTTGGCGAAACTGTAAGGGGTGAAGGTGGATTCGGTTCTACAGGAAAAATATGATTGCAAATATGGATATTGCTGAAATATATTCAAGATTCCTTGAAACTTCAGGGGTCGTTACGGATACCAGGAAAAATCTTGAAAATGCTTTTTTCGTCGCTTTGAAGGGAGACCGTTTCAATGCGAGTTCGTTTGTCCCTGATGCTTTGGAAAAGGGTGCAGGATATGCTCTTGCCGATACTCCGGAGCTTTTTCCTGCCGGATTTGCGGAAAAACATGGCGACAGGATAATAATTGTAGATGATGCCCTTGAATGTCTTCAGGAGCTGGCCCGTTTTCACAGGAGACAATTCGATATACCGGTGCTTGCCGTTACAGGTACAAATGGCAAGACAACTACCAAGGAACTTCTTAATGCAGTACTTTCAAGAAAATACAATGTGCTTGCAACTTTCGGTAATCTTAACAATCATATAGGTGTGCCGCTGACACTCCTTTCCATAAGAAAAGAGCATGATTTTGCAATAGTGGAAATGGGTGCCAGTTCTAAAGGGGAAATAGCATTTTCCTGTGGATTGGCTGAGCCTACCTGCGGGATTATCACCAATGTAGGGGTGGCGCATCTGCAGGGGTTCGGAAGTTTTGACGGTGTAGTTTCCGCAAAAGGAGAGTTATACGATTATCTGAAAGAGCATGGAGGTACTGTTTACTATAACTCCGATGATGCTGTTCTGCAGGGAATGCTTGAAAGCAGGGAAATGCTTGGCGTTGCATATGGGATGAAGGCGGATTCAGCTGAAATAATAAGGCGGAAATCCTCTCCTTTCATGGAAATCATGCTTGGCAACGGGGATGAGATAAGAACGTCTCTTGTCGGAGATTACAATATTAACAATGTCCTGGCTGCAGTTTCGGTAGGAATTTCGTTTGGAGTAAGCACCAGTGACATATATGGCGCCATAGGGGATTATGTTCCTTCCAACGGACGTTCGCAGTTTGCAGAAGGCCTTACAAACCGGATTGTCATAGATGCCTATAATGCGAATCCTTCAAGTATGGCCGCGTCGTTGAGGAATTTCTTTTCTCTGGAGGGGGACAACAGAATCCTTATTCTCGGCGACATGCTTGAGCTGGGAGATCAGTCTCTGGAAGAACATGAAAAAATACTTTCCATGATAGATCCGGACAAATGCGTTCAGTGTTATCTTGTTGGAAAGGAGTTTGGAAAAGCTGCCCTTGAATCAGGGTTTTCAAAGGACGGCAAGGTCCGTCTTTTCAGCGATTCTTCTGCGTTGGCCGGATTTCTCGAAGAAAACAGACCTGAAAATGCACTTATACTGATAAAGGGATCTAATGGTGTGAGATTAGATAAGATTTTCGATCTGGTCAAATCTTAGTTTCTGGTCTTTCATGAAGAATTTCAGAACTATACTGCCGCGGTATATTCCTCTGTTGTTGTACCGCGGTGTGGTTCTCGTCTTGGATACGGCTTTTTTAAGCTTATAGTAGTCGCAGTGTGCCTTTACTACTGATTTGAAGAACTCATATCTTCCCTGGAAGAGATATATTATGGCTGACATTCCGTCCAGCATTTTTCTGATGAACAGAATCAGATGTCTGTTCATGTCCGGCAGGTTCTTGTACAACATAAGAAGATTGTTCCTGTAATTCAGGTAGAGTTTTCTCGGTGAATTGTTGGGTAAAGTACCGCCGCCTACATGATATATCTCTGATTGCGGGATGACCATTATGGTATGACCTGCATGTTTTATCCTCCAGCATAGATCAATTTCTTCCATGTGTGCGAAAAATATTTCGTCGAAACCCCCGACTGCATGGAAAATTTCCGACCTTATCATCAGTGCTACTCCTGATGCCCAGAAAACTTCCCGTGGCGTATCATATTGTCCTGAATCCTTCTCAATATACGACAGTATTCTCCCCCTGCAGAAAGGATAACCGAAAATATCTATGTAGCCTCCGCTTGCACCTGCATATTCAAAGTCGGACTTGTTTGAATAAGATTTTACTTTCGGCATGCATGCCGCGCATTCATGGTGCTCCTCCATATATCTGAACATCGGTTCGAGCCATCCGTCGCTGACTTCGGCGTCGGAATTGAGAAGGACATAATATTCCGCCTCGATAAGTTTGAGGGCCTTGTTGTATCCTCCTGTAAATCCGTGATTGGAGTTGAACTTGATAATCCTGATGTCTGAATGTTTCTGTTCGAGCCACTCTACGGACCCGTCAGTAGAACCATTGTCGGCAACAATGATTTCTGTGCCCGGAACTTTTGACCTGTCTTTTACCTTGTGGAGAAATTGCTCCAGATATTTTTTCCCGTTCCAGTTTAGGATTACTATTGCGATTCTGATCAAGATAGGAGTTGTTAAGTATATTATCGATAGCCATTTGCAAAAAACGTGCCGTCCATAGCTGCCGTTGTTGCCGTCGAAATAAAAAGGGTTGCATCAAAATTTCCGTTCTGATACAACCCCTTTTGTGCTTTCTGCTTTGGCACGATTATGCTTCAGCGACTACTTCAATCTTTATTGTAGCCTTAATATCCTTGTAGCATTTGACTACAGCCTCGTAGATACCTACTTCCTTTACATTTTCCTCACCGATGATAGTGATGTTCCTGCGGTCGATTTCATATCCTATGCCTGCAAGTGCATCGGCAACCTGGATATTGTTTATTGAACCGAAGATTTTACCTGTAGAGCTTACTTTTGTAGCCAGCTGTATCTGTACACCTTCGAGTTTTGCAGCAAGAGCCTGGGCATCTTCACGTAGTTTTGCTTCCTTGTGAGCTCTCTGTCTCATGTTTTCAGCATGCATTTTCTTTGCAGAAGGAGTTGCAAGTATTGCATATCCCTGAGGAATCAGGAAGTTGTTAGCATATCCGTTGCGGACTGTTACTATGTCATCTTTGTGACCCAGATTGGCCACATCCTGTTTTAGAATGATTTCCATCGTTTCTCCTCCTTATTTCAATAAATCAGTTACATATGGTAGCAAAGCGAGGTGTCTTGCACGTTTAACTGCCTGAGCAACCTTTTTCTGGAATTTAAGAGATGTTCCGGTAAGGCGGCGAGGAAGAATTTTTCCCTGTTCGTTAAGGAATCTCTTCAGGAATTCAGCATCCTTGTAGTCAACATATTTGATACCGGCCTTTTTGAAACGGCAGTATTTTTTTCTTTTTACCTCTACTGTAGGAGGATTAAGATAGCGTATTTCGTTATTCTGTGACATGATCTGCCTCCTTGTTATTTTTCTAGATTTGAACGTCTCTTTTCTGCGTATGCAATAGCATGCTTGTCCATTGCGAAAGTAAGGAATCTGATGATCCTTTCGTCACGGCGATACTGAACTTCAAGTTTTGAAATGAATGCAGGTTCAGCCTTGAACTCGATAAGATAATAGAACCCTGTGGTTTTTTTCTGGATAGGGTAGGCCAATTTCCTCAGTCCCCAATCCTGTTCGTACACAACCTCTCCGCCTTCTGCTTTGATAAGGTCCGTGTACTTGGCAACCGCTTCCTTCATCTGTGATTCAGACAAAACGGGAGTTGCAATGAAAACGGTTTCGTACTGTTTCAACATTTTGCTTTTGTTTTTTATTGTTAATAAATGAATTTCCGATAAATCGGGCTGCAAATATAGATATAAAATTGATAATTACAAATTCATCTTGCCAAAACAGTGTGTTATTAGGGTGCGAATGTCTTGTCATGAAAAAGAAGAAGCCGACCTCAAAATCTCTTTCGGATCTTTTGGATCGGTCTTCTTTGCTTTATGTATCAGGTGCCGGCCTTATTTTTTAGGGGCGTCCTTGATTACTTCCAGTACGAAGTTCCACCATTTTTCCACAGTGGCGATATTGACTCTTTCGTCAGGTGAGTGAGGAGACTTGATTGTAGGTCCGCATGATACCATATCCCAGTTAGGGTATGTTCCGCCGAGGATTCCGCACTCAAGTCCTGCATGTATTGCCTTGACTGCAGGGTCATTGCCATACAATCTGTGGTAAACTTCCCTCATCTTCTTAAGGATTGGAGATGCCATGTTCGGTTTCCATCCCGGATATCCGCCGCTCAGTTCCACATCGGCTCCTGCGAGTTCGAATACGGATGAAAGTGAAGTTGCGAGAACTTCTTTGGCGGTGTCGACTGAACTTCTGAGAAGAGTCTTGACTACTATTTTGCCGTTTTCGGTTTTGAATATGGCCATGTTGTTGGATGTTTCCACCATGCCTGGCATTGAGTCGCTCATTCTTGCTACGCCGTCAGGGCATGCATAGGCCGCCAATACCATTTTCAATACGGAGTCTTTGTCGATTACCTTTGCAGGTGCAGGTATTTCGGAAAGGCCCATGGATGCATCAGGATCAGTTTCTGAATATTCAGCCCTTACTTCTGCGAGTGTGTCGGCTACAAGCTTTTCCGCAGCCGCTGCGTTTTCTGCAGGAATGAGGATTTCAGCAAAGGCTTCACGCGGTATTGCGTTTCTGAGGCTGCCGCCTTCAATTGATGCTATTCTTGCACCGAATTTTTTGATGAGCGGGAGCAGAACCCTTACGAGTATCTTGTTTGCATTGGCACGGCAAAGAATGATGTCCATTCCTGAGTGTCCTCCCTTGAAACCTGTTACTGCAAGCCTGTATGCTTTCATTCCGGCAGGGCAGTTTTCTTCCTTGTAGGCAAGAGATGCTGTAGCGTCAAGACCTCCTGCACATCCTACATACAGTTCCCCTTCATCTTCCGAGTCGAGGTTTATGAGTATGTCTCCTTTGAGAACGCCAGGTTTGAGAGCCCTTGCTCCGGTCATGCCGGTTTCTTCGTCTATTGTGATAAGGGCTTCAATCGGTCCGTGTGAAATAGTATTGTTTTCAAGTATGGACATGGCAACTGCAACCCCCATTCCATTGTCGGCACCGAGAGTCGTTCCGTTTGCATATACCCAGTCTTCTACTACCCTCGTTTCGATAGGGTCATTTTCGAAATCATGGACCTTGTCGCTGTTTTTCTGGGGAACCATGTCGACATGTGCCTGCAGGATTATTCCCATTCTGTCTTCCATGCCTGGAGTAGCCGGCTTGCGTATGATTATGTTTCCTACCTCATCCTTGATTGTTTCCAGCCCGAGATTTTTCCCGAATTCATAAAGGAATTCAACTGCTTTACCTTCTTTTTTTGAAGGTCTCGGAATCTGGGTGAGACTATGGAAGTTTTTCCATACGTTTTTTGGATTTAATTCTGTGATTTTCATGATATGTCTTTTTTAACATTTATTTTACATAGCCTTCTATAGGGAAAGCCACTGTTTTTCCCATCTGGTATACCGGAATTCGTGTGTTGATCATCACGTTCAGTCCGTCGCTTATCTTGACGGATGCATTGGCAGGAATCCTGTAGTATACGTTCTGTTGTCTGGATGTTCCCGACTGCTGGGCGTTTCCGACGGCATCGGTATCAGGTCCGGGCGTTATTTCGACCGTCACCGGGGATCCCATTACATTGGATGGCGGGAGGATGCCTTCGGTTTCCGAAAAACGGAATGCTATAATCAGCTGTTTTTCATTGTTGCCTTGCGGGATGATGTCGAAACTTATGGACTGTGTGTCCCTTACCGTTTTACCCAGGAACATTTCCAGGTATTCCTTTTCCAGTCTCGCTATTTCCGCAAGTGTGGCGCCCATGGCTTCTCCGTCGAATGTGGCATCAGTGTCTCCTGTTATTATATCGATTCTCTTTTGCCTGAGTCTGAAAATCAGCGATGCCGTTTCCTGAGCCTTTTTTTCAAGACTTTTTTCTACGACCTGACTCTGTTTTACCGGAACACGTTCAATGCCTTCCGCAGTGCGGACGCTTTTATAAAGTGTAGTCTTAGTTTCCGTCAGGTTGGACAATGCTCCCGAAGTCAGGAATGCCGTTGCATCCGCCTGACTCGGAAATCTCCATGTGTCGGGAAGACCTTTTCCTGCATCTGAAACGGCAACAAGTCCCTGAGATGTGAATTTCAGAAAATTGGCTGTTGCACCTTTTGTGTTCAGGTTGATTGAAAATCTGGATGACGGGTCCGCTTCAAGGTAAGGGGTTACGTCAAGTCCTGTCATGCGGTAAGTGGTACCGTCATTTTCCTTTGCTTCCACTCCTAGATATTTCTGTGCATATCTGGCGTATGGTCCTGCCTTAAAGGACGAAGACTCGGCATGTGCGGTTATATGTATGGTGGTTTGCGGAAGAGAATATATCACTTGCCCGAGAGGGATTTCCCCCGTATTCTGTGCATTGGACAGAACTGTTGCAGATGATATCGTTACTGCGAGCAATACTCCTTTTGTCAAATTTTTCATTTATTCTGAAGATTAAAAACATCTTCAAAAATAATAATTATTTATAAAAAAGACAACCTTTGGTCGTTGCGGTCAAAATTTTTCTTCCATCTTTTGTGGCTCCAGAGCCAGTTAGGCTTGTTCGCATTTATTCCATTTTCAAGCATCCTGAAGAATTTTCCGGAAATTTCCCCTTCCTTGCAGGATGCCGGATTTTCGGTTATGACGGTATATGTTATTTCATATTTCCCTCTTGATACACGGTCGTTGTTCAGGTAGACGACAGGATATCCAAGTTTCCTGGAGATATATTCCGGTCCGTTGAATACCGCGGTCTTCTGATTGAGGAAATCGGCGATGAGTTTCGGATGCGGTGTGGTCTGGTCCGCTATCATGAAGTAGACCGATTTCCTGTCTCTGTGGGATAGAACATATCTGAAAAGTTCGGCGGATTCCACTATTGTGCCTGTGGCCCTGAATTTTTCATATCCCGCCATCCTTATTTTATGGAAAACTTTGTCGAATACCTTGTTGTCCAGTTTTTTGTATGCTATTACGAAGTCTGCATTGCCGTAATGTTCCGAAGTACGTATCGCCGGATTTTCGGCAAGTGCGGATATCAGTTCCCAGTTGCCCTGATGTCCCATTACCACAATGGCGTTCCCGTATCTGTTCACTATGTCGGAAAGCACTTCCGGATTTTTTACGTTTACAAGTTTGACGAGTTCTGATGCGCTGGCTGATGATGCCCACAGTGTTTCCACCATCACATCCGACAGATAACGGTAGAATTCGTGCGAGATTTTCTGAAGGTCCCAGTATTTCAGGTCTGGAAATGCACGTGCAAGATTGGTATATACTACATATTCCCTGTATCTGAATATTTTTGAGATGATGAATGCCAGAAAAGAGGAAATCCCGTAAAGTAATTTCAGAGGAAGCAGCGAAACCAGATGCAGTAGCGGATATATGATGTTGAATAGTACTCTGTTCATGTTGTACGGTGCTGTTATGCGGTACGAAAACAAAAAATCCCGACAAAGTTATTAATTTTGGATGAAAAGAGGGTTGAAAGTATAATTTTAATTATCTTTGTCCGACTGGAAAAATTTTCATTAACTTAATAAAAATCTAAAATTATGTTTAAAAACCATCCTAAAGGACTTATTCCTGCGGCACTTTCCAACATGGGAGAGCGTTTCGGCTACTACATCATGAATGCCGTACTGGTATTGTTCCTTTGCTCCAAGTTCGGTATAAGTGAAGAAAAAAGTACACTTATCTATTCTTTCTTCTATGCCGGTATTTATCTTTTAAGCCTCGTGGGAGGTTATATCGCCGACAAAAAGCAGAATTACAAGGGTACAATCATGACAGGTCTTGTCATAATGGCCATCGGTTATATCGCCCTTTCGGTTCCTATTACGGCAAATGCAGGCAATACGGCATGGCTTCTTACACTTACATGTATTGCCCTTTTCTTTATCGCTTTCGGTAACGGCCTTTTCAAAGGCAATCTTCAGGCAATTGTTGGCCAGATGTACGATGACCTTGAGGCTGAGGCTGCCAAGAAAGGTGAAAAGGAACTGGCATTGGCAAAGAGCAAAAGGGATTCAGGTTTCCAGATATTCTATGTCTTCATAAATGTCGGAGGTCTTGTTGCTCCTTTCGTTGCTCCTCTCCTGAGAAGCTGGTGGTTGAGCGCCCATAACATGGTGTACAATGCAGGTCTTCCTGCGCTTTGTCATGAATATATAGAGAAAGGGGCCGACCAGATGACTCCTGAAGCTCTCGGAAATCTCAATCAGCTGATGACGCAGTGTGCCGGAAACATTTCCGATATGGCTACATCATGCGCCCAGTATCTTCAGATATTCAACGAAGGAATACATTATTCATTCCTGGCATCAGTTGCCGCAATGATAATATCTCTTGTGATATTCTTCGCAACCAAGAGACAGTTCCCTAACCCTAGCAAGAAAGAGGCTGCCGCAACAGTAAAATATACTGCGGAAGAAAAGGCAGCAATGGCCAAAGAAATCAAGCAGCGTCTGTATGCTCTGTTCGCAGTGCTTGGAGTCGTTATCTTCTTCTGGTTCTCATTCCATCAGAACGGAACATCTCTTTCACTTTTTGCAAGGGACTTCGTGAATACCACTACCATAGCTCCTGAAGTATGGCAGGCTGTGAATCCGTTCTTCGTGATCACCCTGACTCCTATAATCATGATGATTTTCGGTTCCCTCGCGAGAAAAGGCAAAGAGATTTCAACGCCTCGCAAGATTGCAATCGGTATGTTCATAGCTGGTCTTGCATATCTGTTCCTCTCTGCATATTCCCTTATCCAGGGATATCCTTCAGCTACCGAATTCAGGGAACTTCCTATCGACCAGCAGGTGAAGGCAGGTGCATGGGTGCTTATCGTGCTTTATTTCCTTCTTACTGTAGCTGAACTTTTCATATCACCTCTGGGTCTTTCATTCGTTTCGAAAGTCGCTCCTAAGCATCTCCTTGGTCTTTGTCAGGGTCTGTGGCTGGGTGCCACCGCAGTAGGAAACCTTCTTTTGTGGATAGGTCCTCTTATGTACAACGCTATTCCTATCGGTTACTGCTGGGCAATATTCATGATTGTTTGTCTGATTTCAATGGGTGTCATGCTCGGAATGGTCAAATGGCTTGAAAGAGTTGCAAAATAAGTATTGTCCTTTTTCAGATTGAAGAGGCCGACCCAAAAGAGGATTTTTGAGGTCGGCTTCTTTTGTGTAATGCAGAATGATATTCGGTTGCAATATTTCAGGTTGCAGCCGATTTTTTT
>CASFPH010000001.1 GCA_949296645.1 uncultured Bacteroidales bacterium | reverse complement strand
ACGGACTCGCGGGGATTTCGGGCGTTTTTCAGGCGAGTGTGCAAGTCTTGTTTTTGTAAGTTGCTGAAAGTCAGCGGAGTATCTCGTCACCGCCAACATACTCGCCCGCTCCCGCGAAAGAGAAATTGAACCAATCCCCGCCAGAAGGCACTCTGAGGCATGTCACGTTTCCGGGGCTAAATCGAGTGTGCAATCAACGGACTCGCGGGGATTTCGGGCGTTTTTCAGGCGAGTGTGCAAGTCTTGTTTTTGTAAGTTGCTGAAAGTCAGCGGAGTATCTCGTCACCGCCAACATGCTCGCCCGCTCCCGCGAAAGAGAAATTGAACCAATCCCCGCCAGAGGGCACTCTGAGGCAGGTTACGTTTCCGGGACCAAATCGAGTGTGTAGTCGGCGTCGTACTGAACTATCTGAAAATGAACAGATTGACGCGGAGGTGTCTTACGGACTCACCTCGATTTCGGGCGTTTTTGGGGCGAGTGTGCAAGCTGGCTTTTCATATATTGCTGAAAATCAGTAAAGTATCTCGTGGCCGCGAACAGACTTGACTACGCCCGGAGAAGAAAATATGTTACTGATAATTAGCCTCAAATTTTTTAATGGACAAGTTTCAAGAACCCCGCGGCGAGCGGTAGGGGAAAACCGAACGTCAGTGAGGTAATCCCCCGGAGGTCGAAAAATAATCGCCGTTACGGTATGGTTAGGAAATTGCCAAATCAATATCGAACAATTCTCGCCCATTCCGGTATGCGCTACTGCAATGCGGGTGTTTTTGTGTTGCCATGTAAAGAATTCGCAAAATATCGAATTTTCAGAATAAAGCATTATATTTGCCTCTGAAAAACGGTACGGCACGATGTTCATAGAATTCGACAAGGAATATTTGCGGGAGCTGTTCGAACAGGGGCGGACGGACGACAAAAAACACCGCTACCAGCCCGAAGTAATACGGGGTTATCAAAAGGCGGTTTTTGTGCTTGTCTCTGCGAATTGCATTACGGACTTGTTCCGGAATAACGCCCTGAATTATGAGGCTCTGCAGGGAGACAAGGTCGGTATATCATCCGTACGGATCAATCGAAAATACCGGCTTGAATTCACCGTAAGGGAGGCAATGAACGAGCAGATAGTGACAATATGCCGATTGTTGGACATTAGCAACCATTACAAGTAAAACGATATGGAAACAACGAAAAGGATTTACGCCCCGTACGAGCTGATACCATCAACTCCGATTCATCCGGGTGAAATGATCAAAGACGAATTGCAGGCTCGTGGGATTTCTCAAAAAAAGTTTGCTGAAATCATCGGTGTATCTCATACTGTACTTAACGAGGTGCTGAACGGCAAACGGCCTGTAACGACTGAATACGCCTTGAGAATCGAGGCGGCGACGGGTATACCAGCGTATATCTGGGTCAATATGCAGGCCGCCTACAATATGCAGATCGCCCGACGAGATACCAGGCTGTCGGCGGTTCTTGAACAGATACGTAAAGCGGTTGCGTTATTGTGATATCAATGAGACATACTTCGGATGCCAATGATCAGGATTTCAAAGATACGGACAGTAAAAAATCTTGGTTACGGCATGATTGTGTGATAGACTTTTGGGCATTTATAGAACAATGTATATAAATTTTGGCTTTTGAAATATTTTCTGTATATTTGATGTAAGTATAAACTTTAAAACGAAAATCTTATGAAAAATTTTTTGAAAAAAACTGCGCTCCTTTTAGTTGCAGTATTGTTTTCTGTGGCAATGTATGCCAAATCAATTAATATTGAAATTATGGGTGGAGGCGGATCTGCCAAGATATTTACTACAGATGGTAAAACTTACGAGGTTCATCTGTTTTTTTCCGGGACGACTGTTGATATAGGAGATGCTGAGGTTTCTCAGATTAATTTTTTGGCAGACCCTGGTTTTAGATGGGTAGATAGTTACAGAAATGGTGATGTATATGGCTTTATTGTTGAACCTGAGGAATAGTAACTATGAAAAATCTATTGCTTGCACTGCTTTCTATGATGCTGGTTCTTCCGTTCTCAGCGGATGCCGGTGAGGCCGCAGCGCAGAAGAAAAAAGGCAAATGCACCATTACCTGCGAAGTCACTTATATTTCCAAAACCCAATTGCCGGACAAGGAGCCGAGGGGAGTTTCCATAAATTACAAGGACAATACCCAGAATTACATTTATGTTCTTGAAGGTGCTGCCGTGCAATTGCTTCAGGATGGTGAAGTCGTGGCCGAAACGACAAGCGATTTCGAAGGTTTTGCAGTATTCAAGAAGCTGAAAGAGGGTGAATACACGATAAGATGTACCAGTGAAGGGTGCAGTCCTGAAGAAGAGAAAGTAGTCCTGAAGGCGAAGGAGAAAAACAATAAGTCAATCACACTTACGGAAAATTAATTCCCGCAAATGCAATCCTCCGGGTTTTCCGGAATATTCCATCAACCAATATGCCGAAGTCCAATGTCATGTGTGTTGTGCTGCCGGTATTTTCTTTCTTGTTTATGAAAAGGTCCCTAATACTTGTCATGGCGCTGTTCTCGGTTCTGCCATGTACGGAACTGTCTGCAAAGAACGGCAGGATTTCCATAAAAGTGCTTTTCTCTTCACAACAGCAACTGTCATCGGCTGGCGAAAGCATAGTCTCTACAGGTAGCAGGACGATTTATCAGTATCCGCTTCCTGGTGCGACTGCCCTGCTTGTTTCGGGTACCGATACCCTCGGAGCAGCCGTGTCCGGACCTGACGGTTACTGTCATTTCAAGTCACTTCCGTACGGGGAGTATAGACTGAAACTCTCCTATGTCGGTTATGAAACGTATGAAAATACATTCATGCATGAGAACAACCCGACTGATATCGAGGTGGTTATGGAGGAGCAGAGGTTCATACTTGACGAGATAAAGATAAAAGGGGAGATTCCCCTCATAATAAACAGGGGAGATACCGTAGTCATCAATCCCAAGGCTGTAGAGACCCAGGAGGGGGCTGCGGCAATCGACATAATAAAAAATGTACCCGGTATAGAGGTAACCTCTACGGGGATAATAAACGCATTCGGCAAACCGGTCCAGAGAACTTATGTCGAGGGTTTTCCGCTGTTCGGAAAGGAGGTGATGGAGGCTTTGCTGGGTGTAGGTGCGGATATGGTGAAAAGCATTGACGTTTACGATGAAACGGAGATAACGGGAACATTCAACGGCAGGTCAGAGTCACGTAAGGTTAGGGTGATGAATATCCGCACGTTCCGGCAGTTCCTTTCATCTTTCAACGGCCATCTTCTCGCCGGTATAGGTGCAGGTCTTGACGGGAACGGTAAACTTTCCGACAGGTTGAGGTACAAGGGCGGTGCATCATTCAACATGTTCACAAGGTCACTGATTGTCAAATCCGACATATTCACCAATAATGTAGGTCTTGAAAACAATTCAGCGGACTATCTGAATGAACTTATGTCCAGACGCTTCTCGGGGGACAGAACTTTGACATCGGCAGGTGTGAAAGCTGAATTCAAGCGTGGAAACTATTATTCGGACGGTACCGAACTGGAGGTTTCATACAAATATGACAATGACAGGAATGATCTTTCCAAGAGGGTGGAAAAGGAGTATTTCCAGGACGATAATGCAGATTCCAGAAGATATGTTTCCGAAGAAGAAAGCCTGACGCGCAAGTCCCAACATGAGATGAAATTGAAACTTAACCACAGGGATAATAAAAAACGCAATTATACGGTTTATCTGAACCATCAGATGGCATTCGATGACGGTAAGGAGAATCTGACGAATATGATGTCGGATATCAGGACTGACGGGAAAACGGATATTGAGGATATTACATCCAAAAGCCTGCACCGGTGGTCATTGTCGGAGGATGCCGGATTTTCATATAAGGAATGGTCGTTGTCGGGTTCCTTTTCAACTGGCGAAGATGACGGAAAAGAACTGAGACTTGTTGATACTGACGGAACGGCGAGGGAATTCGAATCAAGTCCGACAGGCAGGAACATGAAGGCTGGTCTTCGGTTCAGAACCAAATCGCTTTATCTGGCCGAGAGGACATCATTGACGGTCAACCTTGAAAGCAATTATGAAAAAGGCACGACTGAAAGGTTGCGATATGATATTACCGACAGTGACAACTCCATGCTGGATGAACTCAACAGTTATTCATATACAAAGAACAACTGGACCAATAAGGCATATCTCTCTTTTGTCAGGTCGAGGACAAACAGCAACATCAATGTGCATGCAGGTTTTCAGAACCTTATACTGAATGATCTGGACAGACTTTCTTCAGGAGGAAGACTGCATAAGGATTTCAACTCCTTCTACGGAAACATGATTATGGGTTTCGGCGGATTCAATTTCTCTTTTTCCGTAACCCAGACCTCTCCTTCGGTAGAGCAGATGCGGAGTGCGGTCAACGATGCCAACCCTCTCTATCTTACAGCAGGCAATCCGGACCTGAAAGCTCCTTTTGTCTATAATGCGTATGTAGGATACCATTCTCCGCAATCGTCTCTGGTGCATTGGAATGTCGATATAAGGGCTGTCCTGAATGACAATGCGATAGTATCCGTGCAGAGGTATTATAAGGACGGGGCGGTGTTGCCGGAATATAGGGGGTACAGTGTCCTTCCCGGGGCTACATTCACTACCTACAGGAATGTAGGCGGGGATATTAATGCAAGTTTGAACGGGGCGCTTTCAACGAGACTGTCCTCACTCAGGACGAAACTGGATTTCAGAGTTACCGGGGAGTTCATGAGACGTCCATATTTCGAGGGGGATATTGCCAATGTTTCCAATACATATTCCGCATCGGTGAATATGGAGACATACACATCGCTCAAATGGATGACACTTACGCTCCGTTCAGTATCAGGCTACAGCAATACACTCAATACCGCATCCGAACGTTATGTCTATTTCAATCAGAAGGCGAGTGCGAAAGCCAATGTGACGTTGTTCAGGAAATGGTATATAAACGGTACTTATGAAATGATTCTGAATGAGCCGCTGGTTTCCGGAGTGGGGCAGAGGTATCTAAATAATGTTTTCAATATATCGACAGGACTCAAACTCTTCAAGGGCCGTCTTACAGCAGGAGTTTCGGTATTCGATATTTTTGACAGGAGTACCGACTTCAGGACAATGATGTATTCGGACTATGTCCAGAATACCTGGACTCCTACATTCGGACGTTATGTCTCCTTCGACGTGGTATTCAATCTGAGAAAGTACAGATAATCCTCCACCGGACCTTGCCGGTTATTCAAGTTCTTCCCTAATTGTGTGCGATTTTCCGGCAGATATAGAATTACATGTTTTTCATAGTTATAGTATTTTTTTTGATTAAAAGATGAATTATACTGTAAACATGATAGATAGGGCTATTGAATTACATATATGCCTTAAGTCATGTATTTTGTACTTTTCATCTGTCGGAGTCCGAATTTTAAGAAACCACCATTTGAGCAAAATATTCACTGTCCGGATGGTGGTTTTTACATGTTAGGTTGTATTATATTTACGGGATAAATGTGATTAATAGAATTCATATTGTCCGAAGTTAAAACCTTTAACCATGAACCGACTTCTTCTGGTATTCTCTGCGATACTGTATCTGCTGTTATTCCCGTTGTCCGGATTGCATGCTGAAAGCCGGAAAGGCAACATAAAGGTTGAAGCCCGGTTCACTTCCAGGGTAGCGATAGACGGAAAGGAATCCGGCTCTGGTGTGGTCATCTTGTCAAATAGCGGGAAGTTCGTGTATCCGATGGAAGGGGCAACTGTGACTTTGGTCCGCGGTCGTGACACACTCCGACATCTTTCCACAGACGTTACCGGGATGTGCGTTTTCAGGAATATCTCCTACGGCGAGTACAGGGTTTCCATCAGTTTCGTTGGCTATGAGGATTATACCGTTGAAATAGAGCACAAAGGCAGTCAGACGGACGTATCGGCAATGATGAAGGAGTCGCCGGTTCTACTCTCATCGATAAAGGTAGAGGGTGATATCCCGCTTGTGATACAGCGTGGCGATACGATAGTCGTGAATCCGAAGGCTGTGGAGACCCGGTCCGGAGCTGCGGCGATAGAGATAGTCAAGCAGGTTCCCGGGATAGAGATAAGTCCCTTCGGGAGTATCACTGCCTTCGGCGAGCCGTTGAAGCGCACGTATGTCGGAGGCGAGGCGATGTTCGGACATGATTTTCTAGCCGCGTTGAAGAACATAGATGCGGACATGGTCAAGGACATCCAGTTCTATGACGAGTTGGAGGAGGTGTCGAACGTGAACGGGAAGCGAGAGTACCGAAAGGTACGGGCGATGAACATAGAGACGACGAGAGCGTTTCTGGCATCGTTTGCAGGTCATGTCATAGCAGGGGTAGGCAAGGACGAGAAAGGGGGCACGGGTGAGGAGAAGATAAGGTACAAGGGCGGTCTGAAGTTCGAGATGAACTCTACAGGAGCGGCGCTCAAGGCCGAGGCATATTACAACAATGTCGGGATGAGGAGCAGTTCCTCGAATTTCATAGAAGAGCTTCAGACATCACGGTTCAGCGGAGAGAAACAGTTGGGAGCAGCTGAGATATCGTTCACCAAGCGCAAGGGTAAAGTCTTCGGAGACGGCAGCGAATATACGTTCGGATATTCCTACATGCACGACAACAGTACGAACGCGACATATCTGGAGCGTGAATACGGGTTCGGGACGGATTATACGGATAGGGAATACCGTTCCGACAACGTGAAAGGTGATATATCCGGTAACCACAGGGTGACGTTGAATTATAAAAATGTAAACAGCAAGAGGTTGGTTTCTTCCATTTTGTTTATGAGCAACACTTCTTTCGGAAATTCAGAGAAGAAGGATGTCTCTTCATACAGAAACATCCTTGACGGTATGACCACTACGGTAGGTGATTCTCTGTCGCAATCCATGCGGAACTGGAATACATCGGAATATATATTAGTCAACATCGGTAAGAGGAAAAAGGTGGATGTAACGGGTAATTTTTCCATGGGCGAGAGCCGAGGTGACGAGTTCCGAAAACTTGAGGAAAACAGTACGTTTACCGATTATGTGAGCACTCCGAAAGGACGAAATTTGTTGGCGAATTTGAGAGCGAACAGAGATCTTATAATGGTAAATGGTGCCACATTTACCCGAAAAGACGAGAAAAATTACCGTCGTCAGATGACTCTCAGGGCGTCGGTTTACGGGAACTACCAAAACAGCCGGAATACCTATCTCAGATACGATGTAACCAATCCGTCACTACCTGTCTTCGATATGCAGAACAGTAAGGACTATACATACAACTTCATCAAGGGAGGAGTGGAAATAAATTTAGGATATAGGCTTGACTCGCAAAATTCAAATATTTTTAGCAATGTGTATAATTTAGGAATAAAAGGAAGTCTTGACTATGTTGGAGTGAATGATGCGGATGCCGTAATGGATGGGGTGTTCAGACATGATTATATTATTCCTTCTGCCGCTCTTTATTTTGACTGGAAGGAATTCCGGTTTCAATATTCCTTCAGGAAGGATATACCTGCAGTTGAGATGATAAGGGACAGGATAGACGACAGCAATCCCCTCTTCCTGTCGGCAGGCAACCCTGACATAATGCTGCCAGCCGAGCATGAATTCAGATTGGGCTGGTATTCGGGAAATCCGTTCAAAAGTATCTCGATGCTCAGCATATACGGGAATTTCAGGATGAGGGACAATGACATAATCCCTTACAACGTATTCTACAAGGACGGTACTGTTCTCGATGAATACGGCGGATACGAGGTATCCCCCGGTGCTACTTTCTCGAGTTACAGGAACGGTCCCCGCAGTATGGAGGGGAATGTCAGTCTCAAATATTCCAGCCGCATTTCGGCATTGAGGACGAAATATGACATGACGTTGAAAGGTACCTATGCCAAGAAGCCGTCGTATGTTCAGGAGGAGCTCAACATGACTGATACCTACGATGCGGGATTTCTTGTGGAGAGCAACACCTCGTACCGCTGGTTCAAGCTGGAGTTGTCATCCCTGACCTCGTTTACCAGTTCGGACAACACGAAGCTGAGCGCATACCGCTATTTCAACGAGAAGCTCAAGGTCAAGGCCGGAGCAGACATCTTCAAGGTCTGGTACATAAGTTCGGCGTACGATTTCATACTGAACAAGCCGGTTGGCGGGACGTCCGGCATCTTCAACCGGAACAATATCCTGAGCGTATCGACAGGGGTCAAACTGTTCAAGGGGCGTCTTACGGCAGGGGTTTCGGTATTCGACGTTTTCAACAGCAGTACCGATTTCAAGACGATGATGTACTCGGACTATGTGCAGAATAAATGGGAACCTACGTTCGGACGCTATATATCGTTCGATATATTGTTCAATTTAAGAAGTTGTAAATTCAAATGATTATGAAAAGGTTTTTACTCGTTTTCACTGTGATGTTTCTCGCAGTTTCTTCATTCTCTCCATGCAGTGCCATGGATGGACAGAAAAAGGCTAAAAAATGCAACGTCAGGTGTGATGTGACATTTTCTTCCGTTGATCCACTTCCCGAGGGAGAAGCTGTTCTCAAGGGTGTACTTTGTAAATTTTCAGGTCCTGATGCCGGAAAGGATCTCAATTTATATGCTCTTGAAGGGGCAAAGGTGTATCTTATTTCAGGAAAGGATACTGTTGCCACAGGAAGTAGTGACTATGAAGGTGTCGTATTCATGAAGAAAGTCCTGGAAGGGGAATATGAATGCGTATGCACTATGGACGGCTATAAAGAGAGCAGACAGACTGTTGTCATCAGTCCCGATAAGGCGTATATAAATTTTGTCATGGACGAGATAAAAGAGAATAAGTAAAGATATTACTGACGATTGTCTTTAGTCATACAACAAACGGGGCTGCACCGGAATTTTCGTTCCTGCAGCCCCGTTATCGTACGTTATGATGATTGTGCTTTATTCTACTGCTTCGCAATGCTTTCTCTCATCTCGGTGTCGGCCTGGATGTTCTTGAACTTATAGTAGTCCATTACTCCGAGGTTTCCGCTGCGGAATGCTTCCGCCATTGCGAGCGGTACCTGAGCTTCGGCCTCAATCACTTTGGCGCGGGCTTCCTGTGCCTTGGCTTTCATCTCCTGTTCGAGTGCGACTGCCATTGCGCGGCGCTCTTCGGCTCTTGCCTGGGCGATGTTCTTGTCGGCATTTGCCTGGTCTATCTGAAGCACTGCACCGATGTTCTTTCCGATGTCTATGTCGGCGATATCGATGGAGAGGATTTCGAAAGCTGTACCGGCGTCAAGTCCTTTGGCAAGGACGACTTTCGAGATGGAATCAGGATTTTCAAGTACCTGCTTGTGTGAAAGTGAAGAACCGATGCTGGATACGATTCCTTCACCGACTCTGGCCAGTACCGTTTCTTCTCCGGCGCCTCCGACGAGTTGTTTGATGTTTGCCCTTACAGTAACCCTGGCTTTTGCAATCAGCTGGATACCGTCCTTGGCAACTGCGGTTACTGGCGGAGTGTTTATGACCTTCGGGTTTACGGACATCTGGACCGCTTCGAACACGTCGCGTCCTGCAAGGTCGATAGCCGCCGCCATCTTGAAATCCAGAGGAATGTTGGCCTTGTCTGCGGAAATGAGCGCATTAACCACGTTTGGTACATTCCCTTTGGCAAGATAGTGGGCTTCAAGTTCGTTCGGATCGAGTTTGAGTCCGGCTTTTGTACCTGTAACCATTGCCATTACCATGGTTCCGGGAGGTACTTTTCTCCATCTCATCAGAACAAGCTGTATCAGGGATATCCTTACTCCTGATATGAGTGCCTGAAACCATAATGTGACCGGGAAAAACCAGAGAAGAATTACCAGTCCGGCAATAGAAACTGCCGTCCAGATCAGAATTACTGTAAGATTTTCCATTTTTTATGAGTTAAAAGTTGTCAGTTGAAATTCTTTTTATGAAAATGCGGTTGCCTTCAATCAGTGTGATTTCTATTTCTGATCCGGGATTTATTATTTCTCCGCGGCTTGTTACTTCCGCTGTAATGTCGCCGAACCTTCCGCTGCCCATCGGGCCTATTCTTGTTATCGCAATGCCTTTCATTCCTGCTGCAAGTCCTTTTTCGTCAGGGGTGCTGTCTACTTTTGCTGAAATACTGTCCTTGAGCGTGAGTTTCTTCCATGTGCCCGATTTGAGGAAGAAAATATACATTACAAGCATCAGCAGCAGAATTGCAATTAGTACCAGCAGTCCGGCGGTGGTACCGTATATGTGGAATGCATAAATTACTGCGCCTGCCATGCTGCATATGCCGGCAATTCCGGCGATTCCGAATCCCGGTATTATGAGCAGTTCGATTGCGGCAAGCAGCAACCCTATGATTATCAATGATATTATTATTCCCATATATAAACAGGATATATTATTTTTTCAATTGTCTCAGGCTTACTCCTTCTACAGCAAGTTCCTCCAGTCTGGATACTATACGTTCCGCTTCGGCTTTCGAATCGAAGGGCCCTATGTAATATATGCTCTTCCCGTTTTCGATGCCTTTTGCTATATCCTTGTCTGTCATGTCTTTAAGTTCATCCATGATGGCGGTCGGTATGCCGTTCGGGAACATCGTCATGGCAATTTGCCAGCCTGCGCCGGCCTTGAGTTTCTTTTCCAGTTCCCTTGCTTCCTTTACGGTTACGGATTTTCCCTTGTACATTGCCGAAAGCATGGCTCCAGGGAAGCCGTTTTTCTTGACCTTGTTCAGGTTGGAAAGTGCTTCCGCATAGCTGTAGAATATTCCAGTCCTGTATATGTATTTGCCGGTAGGTGTCTTGAATTCAAATACAGGGGCCATTCCCTTCAGGGCTTTCAGTGATGCTTTCCTGGCCACGGTGAACAGCTGGACCTGATATATCAGATTGTCCGGAAGCTCGGAAATATCTACAAGTTCGGCTTCCTTGCCGATTCTGAAGGAGAAGTCTATTTCCGGTTCGGGTTTGAGGACTTCCATTGCCGGAAGAGGTCGGTAATTGCCTTTTGTGAAGGTAAATGTCTTTTCGGTCCTCTTCCCTGAAGAATGCTTTTCCAGACTGTTTCTGTATATGGCCGGATTGATCCCCTTTTTCAGAAGGTTCATTTCCGCTTTCTGTACTTCTGCGGAAATAACGGACATTGAGTCGTTCAGTGTCATGATCTTCAGCTCTGCTTCGGATATCTTCTTTGCAATCAGTGCCTTGTCGTCTTCATTGCCGAGCGATGAATAGAGATTCCTGTTTTCGGATATGGTTTTTCCGAGTTTTTCGATTTCTCCGTTCATGAGTTGTATCTTTTCCAGTATGGAAATATATATTCTGCCTTCTTCATCATCCGGAAGCCGGGTGTCGTGCGATGGTGAAGCTGATCCGGGTGCGTCGCCTTTTGCCGTACAGACATGTGAAAGTTCCATTGCTTCCTCGATGGAGTCTATGGATTCCTTGATCGGAGTGCTGTTGTATTCGGTTGCATATATCCTTATCCCGTCCTTGCCGGAATCCCTGTTTGATGCGAAAAGCGTCATGCCGGTGGCAGGATTTTCAATATAGAGGAAATCGTCGGATGTTGTAGAATAGGGGAATCCGAGATTCTGGGGAATGCCCCATTCTTCCGTTTCGTCATCCCATTTGCTTACATACAGATCGTAGCCTCCCATGCCGGAGAGTCCGTTTGATGAGAAAAACAGGGATTTCCCGTCCCTGCTGATGACAGGGAATATTTCGTCTCCTGTGGAAATGAGGTTTTCGTTAAGCAGTTCCGGAGCGCTCCAGATATTGTCGTTGATATGCTTTATGGTGTATATGTTCCATGAACCGCTGTTGTCCTGTGCTGAATAGAAAAGCCGGTTCGCATTTTCAGGCACGTACATTACGTTGCATATTTCATGTCTTGCCCCCTTTGACAGCGATTCCGGGACCCTTGCCCACCATACTCCTTCAGGAAGTGAATAGTACAGGTAGAACTCGTTTAAGGGTACATCCTTGTATGCCAGGCAGTTCGGCTTATCGGCATATTCAAGAAGTACTTTGCCGTTTTCGCTCAGCATGATAAGGGAGTCTATACGTATGGCCGTAAGCGAATCGGCATTGTCCTTGAGACCGGACAGCATTCTGACGGCACTTTCAAAATCATATTCCATATGTTTCTTCCATGCCCTGACGAATACCGTCTCGTCTGTGTTTCTTCCGTCATTTGCCCCATGTGTTGTCTGTCCGCTTGAAATGCTTGCGGAAAGCAGGAGTATCGTGACGGTGGCAATGTATTTTATCATCTTATTTATGAAAATTTTACGAACAAAATTACTAAATAGTTTATATATTAGGAAAAAATAGTACATTTGTGGGCTAAAATCCTATGATATAAACAATAATTTAAAATACTAAAATTCATGCAAAGTAAAGGAGCTATTAAGGTTGTGGCAATTCTGATCGCTCTGGCTTGTATCTACCAGCTTTCATTTACGTGGGCTACAAGTCATCAGGAGAAGAAGGCTGCCCAGTATGCGGAAAGAGCCGTTCAGCTTGAGCAGCAGTTGCCGTCGTTTGCGAATGTCTCTGATTTGGACAAGGCATTCTATTTGGATTCAATAAGAAAAGAGAAGTCAAGGTATTACACCGACTCTATTTCTTCCGAAAAGGTATTTTTCGGATATACCTTCAAGCAAGTGAAAGACAAGGAAATAAGTCTCGGTCTTGACCTCAAGGGTGGTATGAACGTAATGCTGCAGGTGGAACTGAGGGATCTTATCATGGCATTGTCGGGAAACAACGAATCTCCGATGCTTGCACAGGCTCTGGAACTTGCAACGAAAAATCAGGTGACTTCACCAAGAACCGATTATATAACCCTGTTTGCGGAAGCCTGGGATCAGGTCGCTCCAGGACAGAGGCTTTCCCAGATTTTCGGAACCTATGAGATGAGGGACAGAATCAAACCGGAAACTTCCAATGATGAAGTCATTTCAGTAATCAGGACCGAAGCCGAAAGTGCGATAGCCAATTCTTTCAATGTGCTCAGAAACCGTATCGACCGTTTCGGCGTTACTCAGCCGAACATCCAGAAACTCGGTAACAGCGGAAGGATTCTAGTTGAACTTCCTGGTGTGAAGGAGCCTGAAAGGGTAAGAAAACTCCTCCAGGGAACGGCATCGCTCGAATTCTGGCCTACATTTGAGAACCAGGAAGTATATCCGGTTCTGGCAGAGGCCAACGAAGTGATAAGAGAGCTTCTTGCTGCTGAAGAAAATCCGGAAGAAGCTGCAGATTCAACCGACAGTACCGCTTCTGAAAGCAAGGATCTAATAGACCAGGTCATAGCACAGGACAGCCTTTCTGCAGATGCGGCAAACTTCGCAAAGCAGAATCCTCTTTTCTATCTTCTCAATCCGAGGGTATACAACGGTCAGCTGATGAGCGGTCCTTGTGTCGGAATGGCGCATTACCGTGATACTGCAAGAATCAATACTTTCCTTAATTATCCTCAGGTCAAGGATATTATTCCTTCAGACATGAGACTGATGTGGACAGTCAAGCCGTCAAGCATGGACAAGAGTCAGTCATATTTCGAACTCATAGCCATAAAGGCCAATACGAGAGACGGAAAAGCCCCTCTTGACGGAGGTTCGGTAGAATCTGCCAGGACAAATTTCGGAAGTACCGGAGGATCTCCTGAAGTAAGCATGACAATGAATGCTGAAGGTGCAAGGATCTGGGCCAGAATGACAGCAGACAATATCGGCAAATGTATCGCCATCGTTCTCGACGGACTCGTATATTCATATCCGGTAGTACATACCGAAATTTCGGGTGGCCAGTCAAGTATTTCCGGCAACTTTACAATAGAAGAAGCTGACGACCTTACCAACGTGCTCAAGTCAGGTAAGCTTCCGGCTCCTGCAAATATCGTTCAGGAACAGGTTGTAGGTCCTACTTTGGGTAGCGATTCCATCAGATCCGGTCTGATTTCATTCGTGCTTGCCTTCATACTTGTTCTTGCATATATGATCTTCTTCTACAGCACAGCCGGTGTTGTAGCCAGCATAGCTTTGATATGCAATGTTCTCTTCCTGTTCGGTTCACTGGTTTCATTCGGTGCCGTACTTACACTGCCTGGTATAGCGGGTCTTGTATTGACCCTCGGTATGGCTGTGGATGCCAACGTCATAATATATGAACGTGTCAAGGAAGAAATACGTGCCGGCAAGGCTCTCAGGGCTGCTGTCAAGGACGGTTACAACAATGCATACTCTGCAATCATCGACGGTCAGCTGACTACCATAATAACAGGTATCGTCCTGTTTGTTTTCGGTTCAGGTCCTATCCAGGGTTTTGCAACCACATTGATCATAGGTATAATAACTTCTCTTGCAACATCCATATTCATATCCCGTCTTATTTTTGAAGCAAGACTCGACAAGGGAAGAAACATATCTTTCGACAACAGGCTTACAAGAAACTTCCTGCAGAATACTCATGTGGATTTCGTGAAAATCAGGAAATCCACATATATGATTTCCGCAGTCATCGTAATTGTTTCAGTAACGTCGATATTTACAAAGGGCTTTACATACGGTGTAGACTTCACCGGAGGTAGAACTTATGTTGTCAGATTCGACAAGAACGTGGACGTTGAGGATATAAGGAAAGCAGCAACTGAAGAATTCGAAGGATCCGTTGAGGTAAAACAGTTCGGCGGCGGAAGCCAGGTAAAGGTTACGACCAAGTATCTTATCGAAGACAACTCTGTGGAAACCGACAAGCTTGTTGACCAGAAACTTTACAATGCGTTGAAAGGTTTCTTTGCAAAGGACATAACATTCGACGAATTCACATCTACCCTTGACAATCCTAACGGTATAATAAGTTCCGATAAGGTAGGTCCTACGATAGCGAACGATATCAAGATAGATGCGGTTATTGCGATAATCCTTTCGCTTGTTGCGATATTCGGATACATTGCTATCCGATTCAGAAACTGGACATGGGGTATGGGAGGTGTGCTTTCACTGGCGCATGTCACTGTCTTCCTCCTCGGATTCTTCTCATTGTTCTCCGGAGTATTCCCGTTCAGTCTTGATGTTGACCAGACGTTCATCGCTGCAATCCTGACCATTATCGGTTATGCAATCAATGACAACGTGGTTATTTTCGACAGAATACGTGAGTACAAGACTCTCTTCCCTAACAGGGATTTGAGAACGAATATCAATCAGGGTATCAACAGTACGCTTCCTCGTACCATAAATACTTCAGGTACCACATTGGTAGTTCTTCTTGCAATCGCAATATTCGGCGGAGAGGTGATCCGCGGATTTTCCGTGGCACTGATAGCCGGTATCGTAGTAGGTACATATTCTTCAATATTCATCGGTACACCTGTGATGTACGACTTGAGTATGAGAAGTTCCAAGAAGCAGATTGAGAAAAGGAAGTGATCCTTTTCATTAATAAGGCAAAGTGCATCTGGATGAAAAGTCCTTATCGGACGATTCATTTTGATGCACTTTTTTTTTTTGTATATTTGTTAGATATTATAACAATCATCAATTAAAAACTTTATATATGGAATTACCTTTCGCAGAATCTTGGAAAATCAAAATGGTAGAGCCCATACGCAAGAGTACAAGGGCAGAACGTGAGCAATGGATGAAAGAAGCTCATTACAATGTATTTCAGCTTAAAGCTGAACATGTTTACATAGACTGTATAACTGACTCTGGAACGGGGTCGATGAGTGACAGGCAGTGGGCAGCAATGATGATGGGGGACGAGAGCTATGCAGGTGCATCGTCTTTCTTCAGACTTAAGGATACCATAACAAGACTTACCGGATTCGAATATGTAATACCTACACACCAGGGTCGTGCCGCTGAAAACGTGCTTTTCAGCCATATGGTGAAAGCAGGGGATGTGGTTCCCGGAAATTCACATTTCGACACTACAAAGGGACATATCGAGAGCCGCAAGGCATTCGCGCTTGACTGTATTATCGATGAGGCAAAGGATACACAGCTGGAGCATCCTTTCAAAGGCAACGTCGATCCTGTTAAACTCGAAAAGGCACTGGAACAGTACGGTAACAAGGTTCCTTTCATAATTGTTACCATTACAAACAATACCGCAGGCGGACAGCCGGTATCAATGCAGAATCTCAGGGATGTAAGGGCTATCGCAGATCGTTTTGGAAAATTCGTGATTTTTGACTCGGCACGTTTTGCTGAAAACGCATATTTCATCAAGGTAAGGGAAGAAGGCTATGCCGACAAGACGATCAAGGAGATTGTCAAGGAAATGTTCTCCCTTGCAGACGGTATGACGATGAGTGCGAAAAAGGACGGTATAGTTAATATGGGAGGTTTCATAGCTACGCGTCATGAAAGCATATATGAGGGCGCAAAACGCTTCTGCATTCCTTTTGAAGGTTATCTGACATATGGTGGTATGAACGGACGCGATATGGATGCCCTTGCTGTCGGCCTTGACGAAAATACGGAATTCGACAATCTTGAGACAAGAATCAAGCAGGTAGAATATCTCGCAAAGCGTCTTGACGAGTACGGAATACCTTATCAGCGTCCTGCCGGCGGTCATGCGATTTTCGTGGATGCAAGCAAGATCCTGACACATGTGCCTAAGGAACAGTTCCCTGCACAGACTCTGACAGTGGAGCTTTATCTTGAAGCCGGTATCCGCGGTTGTGAAATCGGATATATCCTTGCAGACCGTGATCCTGTGACAAGAGAAAACCGTTTCGGCGGTCTGGACCTTCTCCGTCTTGCAATCCCTCGCCGCGTGTATACGAACAATCACATGGATGTCATAGCGGTTGCCCTTAAAAATGTATATGACAGAAGAGAATCTATTACCAAAGGTGTAAGGATTGTCTGGGAAACCGAACTTATGCGTCACTTTACAGTCCAGCTGGAACCTGTGAAATAGTATTTCTGACGAGTTTACGCGTAGCTCAGGCTATGTTTGTATGATAAATAAGGCTGTGTCGTGTTGAACATTTGTGTACAGGCGGCACAGCCTTTGGTTTCAATTCCCTATTGGATTTTGCAATTAAATATATAGCTTTGTATCAATGAATCTTGTGGCTGAAATACTCAAAGGAAACGAGGAGGCATTCGGAATATTCTATAAATCCGAATTTGCCAATATCGTATATTTCGTGCGGGGGTATCTGCACGATGCTTCTTTGGCCGAGGATATAGCACAGGATTCCCTGCTTTCGTTATGGGTGGCAAGGGCCTCTCTCGACAAGAACAAGAATCTGAGGACCTACGTTTTCACCATTGCCAGAAATAAGGCGCTGAATGTGCTCAAGTCTAAATATTTCAGGGAGAATGCCGATAACAGGAACGAAGTGATGGCCGATATTGCCGCACTTGAGGATCCGGTCCTTTCGCACAGCCTGGACGCTTTGAGTATGGAGGTTCTGATAAAAAGGACATTGGACTCCTTGTCTCCTGCAGTAAGGGAGACTTTTGCATATACGAGGTTCGAGGGATTGACAAATCAGGAAGCGGCCGACAGATCGGGCGTCTCGCTCGGGACTGTGGAATACCGGATGTCCATTGCCTTGAAAAAATTCAGAAAAAAACTTAAGGACTATATGATGACTTTTCTTTGGGGTATATTCTGACAAGTTTGTATAATTAATAAAGGGATATGGTTATTGATGATAAATATATATTGAGTGTCATAGAAGGCAAGGTGTCCGGAGATGAAAGAAAGGAATTCTTCAGGCTCCTTTCCGGAGATAAGGAGCTTATGTCCAGATATTCGGCTTTGAAGAACTCCTGTCTTCTCCAGAATATGCCGTATGATCCCGTGCCTGGAATGGAAAACTATGAAAGGTCTGATCTTTCCCGCCGTACAAGGACGACAAGGGTGAGTTTTTCGGTTTGGCTCACAAGGGTGGCTGCAGTACTTTTCATCCCTGCCTTTTTGCTGCTTGCCTATGAATATGTCACTGATGCAAGGAGTGGAGTAAAGGAGGATGGTTTTGTGCCTGGCGAGAAGTATTTCGCACAGACGGAATCCATGATGCGGTATATCGTCAACGAAGGGGTGAAAGGCTTTGTGATGCTTCCGGACAGTTCGAAGGTATGGCTAAACAGCGGGAGCACGATTGAATTTCCATCGGAGTTCAGTCCTTATGAGAGAAACGTGAAACTTTCTGGAGAAGGTTATTTCAATGTGGTCTCGGACAGTGAATGGCCGATGCGTGTAAGTACGTCAAAAGGTATCACGGTCGTGGTGACCGGTACGGAGTTCAATGTCTCCTCATACGAAAACGATGATGATTTCCGTCTTACTCTGGTTACCGGAAGCCTGTATCTGGAGAAGGATTCCGATAAAAGCAAGATAAATGTAGACCATAATCAGGAGGTTGTCATATCCGACCGAAAGGAAAGGATCCTTCCGGTAGTGAAACCTGCCGGGGTGGAAAGAATAGAAATCAGTACTTCGTGGAAGGAAGGACGTCTTGTCTTCGACAATGCGCCTATGGATGAGGTTATAAGAAAGCTTGAAAGATGGTTCGGAGTAAGGGTGGACATTCTCGACGGTAACATCCTTAAAAACAGTTTTACGGCTGATTTCGAGTCTGAATCCCTTACCCAGGTACTTGATGCCATGAAATACACTTCCGACATATCGTATCGCGTTGAAGGACGCAAGGTGGTGCTTTACTGATATTTATGCCTTTTGTCCGTGTTTTCGGCATATTTTTTTCAAATTTTTTTGGGGTGGTTTTGATTTTTATTGTTCAATTGATAGAAACTTAAAACAACCTTTATATGAAGTACAGATCATTGATATGCATTTTGCTTGCTGTTTTCAGTCTTGCATTTTCGCAGCAGGCAAGTGCTCAGAATGTTTCCCTTAATATTGAAAATGGGAAAATTTCCGATGTCCTGAAAGAGATTCAGAAACAGACATCATTCAAGTTTGCTTATAACAATTCTGTCATTGATGTAAATGTTCCGGTTTCAATCAAGGTTGAAAACGAGGACCTCAAGGCGGTGCTTGACAAGGTGCTGCGCTCGAACGGCATTAATTACAAGATTGTAGACAGACAGATCCTCCTTTCCCCTGCAAAATCCGTCAAGATGAAGATCAGGGGAAAGGTTACGGAAGAAGGTACGGGACAACCTTTGCCGGGAACGGTAGTTTCAGTCAAGGGAGGTTCCGAATTTTCCGTAGCGGACGAGGACGGTTCGTATGAAATAGAGACCGAACAGGGGGCGCTGCTTGATTTTTCGATGTTGGGTATGCTCTCGAAAGAGGTATCAGTAGGTAAGCAGAGTGTAGTCAATGTCGTTCTGGCTCCTGACGTGGTAGCTCTGGATGATGTGGTTGTCACCGGTTATCAGACAATCTCAAGGGAAAGGGCTACCGGCTCGTTCGACAATATCGGCAAGGAGCTTTTGGATAAACCTGCTACCTCTTTGGAACAGAGTCTTGTAGGTAATGTTGCAGGTCTGCAGATTGTCAATAAGGGTTATTTTGAAAGAGACGAGGAAATTGTAATCCGTGGTGTGACAACTCTCGGAGCCAATGCAAATCCGCTTATAATCGTCGACGGTTTTGCGATAGAAGGTGAACTTTCTTCGATAAATCCGAATGATATCGCGAGCATAACTGTCTTGAAGGATGCTGCAGCGGCCTCCATCTGGGGAGCACGTTCTGCCAACGGTGTCATTGTAGTCACTACAAAGTCCGCGCAGAAAGGTAAGGTCAATGTGGAACTCAATGCGTTTGTAAAATTCTCCGAGTATATGGATCCGGATTATGCGAATCCTCTTGCTTCATCGGCAGAGACCGTAGAATATGAAAAACTCGGTTTCAATACAGGATTCTTCAATGCAGGTCAGCCGCTTGCGGACAATTATTCTTCAAGCATATATTATAACTACGGAAGATTTTATTCGCAGGCTTCCATATATATGAACGAGGCAAGGCTCGGATATATGTCGCAGTCAGAACTGGATGCTGCACTGAGCAAACTTGCGTCTCAGGACAACAGGGACCAGATAAGGAAATATCTGCTTTCAAGACCTGTTACCCAGCAGTACAACCTTACGGTTTCAGGCGGTACGGACAGAATGAGCCATGTGGCTTCGCTGATGTATGATGACAACATCACCGCTTTCAAAGGTAACGATAATCAAAGATATACGCTCAATTACAGGACAAACGTCAATCTGTTCAGATGGCTGGATCTTTCCGTATCATCAATGTTCCAGTACAACAGCAGCAGGACGGACGGGGTGACTCTTGAGGAAATACAGAGCATGTCTCCATACGATATGCTGATAGGTGAGAATGGAGAATACCTTAATGTGCAGAAATCCATGTATCTGCCTATAATCGACAGATATATTACGCAGAAGGGTGTTCAGTTTCCTTACAGCGACTGGTCGTACAATCCTGTACAGGAAATGAGGGAACGCGACATAACGAACAAATCCATATACGGCAGATTCCAGGCCGGCCTCAATTTCAAGATATTGAAGGGGCTTACTTTCGATTCCAAATTCCAGTATGAGATAATGGAAGACAAGAGTAAGAGTCTTTATGGTGAGGATTCCTATCAGGTGAGGTTTAATGTTAACTATAACTCACAGTGGGATGGCAATCCGGCAACTCCGGTGAAACAGAATTATGCAAACGGGATGGCAATTCAGGAAGGAAGCAGTTCTCTGTCGTCATGGAATTTCAGGAACCAGCTCAATTTCGACAGAACCTTTGCCAGCAGGCATCAGGTTTCTGCAATCGCCGGTATGGAATTGAGCAGCAGGGTGCTTGAGACAAAGACCGGAAGCATGATATACGGTTATGATGACGAATTGCTTTCAGTTACTCCTCCTATTAACGGAGTGTCTTCATCGACCAATCCCATGTATACCATGTTCGGCAGTGCAAGTTATTCAGGTCCTTCATATCCTGTCGATATGAGAGCATATAATATAGACAGGTATTTTTCCGCCTATCTTAATGCATCATATACATATGATAAAAAATATACTGTAAGCGGAAGCGTAAGGACGGATGCTTCGAACCTGATATCATCCGATCCGTCGATAAGATATTCGCCGTTCTGGAGTGTAGGCGCTTCATGGAATATCGGAGAGGAAAAATTCATAAAGAATATTTCGTGGATCGACCGTCTGCTTGTAAGGGCCACTTACGGATTTAACGGAAACGTCGACAAATCCACATCAGTGGATCCTCTGATTTCGATATGGGGACAGAATTATACTTCAGGTACAGGTTATGGAGTAATATCAAATTACGGTAATCCGTTTTTGAGTTGGGAGAGGACCGGTGCATTCGATATGGGTGTCGATTTCTCGTTCCTTGGAGGAAAAATTTTCGGTAAGATAGATTATTATGACAAGGAAGGGCGCGACCTTATTTCAACTGTTGCGATACCTAATGTCTATGGCTCCGATACCCAGAGTATAAATGCTGTCTCAATGTATAACAGGGGATTCGAGGTCGTGCTGGGTAGTTCACTTTCCCGCAGGGATTTCAATTGGACAGGAAACCTCAGCTTTTCATATAACAAGAATATGATAACCTCTCTGTTCAAGGATCCTGCTACTCTTGCATACAGGGTTTATGGCCCGGGTTCAGGCTGGGAGTATGCCGAAGGTTATAATGCGAATACCCTTTGGGGATTCATATATGGCGGTGTAAGGGAGATTGCAGGAGTAAGGCAGCCGGTCATAGTTGACAAAAACGGTGAAAATCCGAGGGCAATGACCACATCCAATACTTCTTTCGATTCTTCAGATTATCTTGTGGATATGGGAACGTCCGTACCTCCTGTGATTCTCGGTTTCAACAGCAGTTTTTCATGGAAGAATCTGAGGCTTTCATTCATAATTACAGGATATTTCGGACACAAGTTCAAGAGAATGGGATTCAATTATCCTACAATGAGCAGGGGAGTTGGAGATGTAAACAAATATTATTATGAGATAGTGAACTGTGATCCTGATGAATTCATACCGCTGCCTGACTTCGAATCGGGAGAACGATATGCGAGCCAGCTTTCAGGGTATTCGGATATGATGGACTATCTTTATCTCAATGCGGCCAATATAAGGTTCCAGGAACTGAATCTTACATATACCCTTCCTTCAAAAGCCGTGAGGAAAATCGGTATAGACGGGCTTCAGATTTATGGACAGATGAATGACATAGGCGTTGTCACCTTCAACGGTTACGGCGAGGATCCTTTCTATCCTATGGGTACGGTAAAACCTGGAATTTCATGGACTTTCGGTCTCAAACTGAAGTTCTAACCGTTAAGATGTTTATTATAAATCTGCAAATTGTAATCAAGATGAAAAATATATATAAGACTATCGGAAAATATGTGCTTGCATTATCATGCGTTGCTGCATTGAATTCATGCGAGAGTTTCCTTTCGGTAAGGCCGTCGAAGTCCTCGAATATAGTTCCGAGTACATATGAGGATATGGAATCCATACTGGCAGGAATGTGGAGAAACGACAATATCTCAGCCAATCTGATTTTCGGGGGCGGTGATCTGGCGTTGAGTTATGAACTTGAAGGTGCCCGTGTCGGCTCTTATGATGTACAGACCGTACAGGCTGCCACATGGGAGAGAAAAGAGAATGGTACCAACAAGGACTACCACTGGATGTACAGGTACCAGAACATATTCAGGTCCAATCTTGTATTAAGCAAACTGGATGAGATTGATATTACCGAGGCCGAATATCAGAGGCTTAAATCGAAAGCTTGTTTCAGAAGGGCATATTCTTTCATGGAGTTGCTGAATGTCTATACTCTTCCGTATTGTGAAGAGAATCTTGAGGAAATGGGCCTTGTTCTTTCACAGTCGCCTTCATTCGATTATTCGGTGGCAAGGGCATCGCTTAAGGATACGTATGCTTTTGTAGAAGAGGATATAAAGGAAGCTCTCAAGATAGATGTGGACCTTACCGCAAAGGCTGGACAGGGAAGTGTATACAGGGTTACTAAGGCTGCGGCAAATGCTCTTGCAAGCAGGTTCTATCTTATGAAGAACGACTATGCAAACGCAAAAAAATATGCCGAGGAGGCCCTGAATCTCTACGGAGAGGAAAATATCATGGATTATAATGCCATAGGTTATGCGGACAGGGTCGATAACGGGTCTATCGAGATAGGTGGAGAGACCATAGAGTTCGAAGTGAAGTATCCGGCTACCGAATACGGATACGACCTGACCAATGAATGGACTGAGAATTACTGGATAGGTACTGCAGGTTCCGCTTTCTCGATGGGATTTACTACTGACTGTCTTCCTTCCGAGTCCCTTATAGAGTGTTTCGACGCAGACGGTCCAAAGGAGGAAGATGGCAGATTCAAGTATTTTTATGTACAGAATTACTGTTATCTGAACGGAAGACCGATAGATGTTCCGTTTATAATGCATCCTTATACGTATTGTATAACTGTTCCGGAAATGCTCCTTACGGTTGCCGAATGTGAGGCACGTGAAGGGGACTGGAATGAGGCTATGAATATTGTCAACCGTTTGAGGGCAAAGAGAATAGATCCGTCAGGAAATGTAAATTTATCGGCTTCCGACCGTGATGATGCAATAGCCAAGGTACTGCGTGAGAGAAGAAGGGAAACAGGTCCGTTCAACAGGCTTTTCGATGTCAGGAGATATAATGCGAACGACTATCCTGCAGATGATGTTACGATAACGCAGAAGTTCTATGCATATTCTTCTGCCGGGGTAGATGTTTCTTCCCAGCTTCAGGAGTATGTTTTGAAACCTGGTGACAGAAAAATCGCCGCACAGATCCCTGAGAGCGATATCCTTGCCGGCAGGGGTGAACTGAAGCAGAATACATATTGATTTTCACTATATATGTAATGGCCGCTGTCAGGAGCGGCGGCCGTTTTTTGAGTTAAATATTGTTTATGTTTATGAAAAAGACAGTTTTTGTTTTATTTGCGCTTTTTCTATCCTTCGCTGCATTCGCGCAGGTGAAAGTTTACGACTGTTCACTTGAAGAGGGGTTGAAAATGGCTGCGGAACAGGGAAAACTTGTTCTGGTGGATTGTACCAGCCCGGGTGGCTGAGCGCCGTGCATTAAGGTGGATAAGGATTATCTGCCGTCCGAAAAGGTGGGGAATGCCCTTAATGAAAAGTATATTTTCCTGCATTATCCTACCGGCCATCCTGAAAACGACAGGGTGGAAGCCATGTTCAATGTAGGGAGCCATCCTACATTTCTGGTCCTTGATGAAAATGGCAAACTGCTGTCGAGGGTTTCCGGAGCGTCAGACGTGGAAGACGAATTTATTTCGACAATGGTTTCACTGTCGGATCCGGAAAACTATATTGAAAGTAAAAGAAAAGGTTTCAGAGACGGTTCCGTGTCGGCGGAAGGGTTCTTCAGATACGCTTCGTCTTCTGATCTCAACCACGATATGTCGGAAGCTTTGGAAAAACTGTATGTTGAAGCAGTGGAAAAAGACAGAATAGATGAGTTCATAAAGGAGTATCTCGATTTCATGACACTTTTCTATTATGACAAGGTGAACTCCGGGTTCTATGATTTCCTTTGCAGCGATGAAGGTCAAAAGCGTATAATCTCCGGAGGGAAAATCAATTCGGACATGTGTGTAAGTGCTGTTGATGTAATAGTCGAGAACAGTCTGAAATATATGCTTCTGTCGGGGGATGAGGTTGATGAAGATGAATATGTCAAAGTCGGGAACATTATAGGAAAATCTCCTTCCAAGGCCTTGAAAATACTGTATGATGCGATAATCCCTGTCAGAGAGAAGGGTATAGCGGTCATCTTCGATCTGGCATGCGAAAAATTCGACACTTTGTCGCAGGCAGACCTTTTTTCATTCCAATACTACCTTTACAGACAGAAATACTTTTTGAAAGACAGTCAGGGAGCCAGGGAGTTTGTCGGAAAAGCGCTGGAATCCGCAGAGGGAAGAAACAAGCGGATATGGCAGGGCCTTTACGACGAAATATCAGGTAAATGATGAATTTTAAAAATATTTTTATGAATTGGAAAAAATTTTCTGTAATGGCCCTTACGGCCCTTTTTGTAGTATCCTGTAATTCTGCGGATCCCGATGCTTTTGTCATAAACGGGACCATAGACGGTTCTGACAATGAGTATGTCAAGTTCTCCTATAATGCTGATGATTCCGTCAGCGTAGAAGACAGTGTTCTGGTTGAGAACGGGCGTTTCTCGATAAGCGGAAAAGTAAATAAGCCTGAGTTCATACTTATTTATATGGGAAGTCTTAACGACAGGACCAACGACAAATATCTGCGCTTTCTGATCGACAGATGCGACATGTCGGTAAATATCGACAAGGAAAACTTTTCAAAGGCAAAGCTGGCAGGTTCTCCGCTTAATACTGCTTTGGACAGTCTGAATACTCTTTATAGGGAGAAGCGATCCGAAGATATTTTTGTGAATTATATAAAAAGCAATCCGGAATCTGTAGTTTCGGCGATTATCCTTATGAATATTGCCGTAGGTATGGATTATCAGCAGCTTAAGGATTTGTATAATCCTCTGTCCGACAATGTCAAGGCATACCCTGACGGAGTTGCATTAAAGGAAGAACTTGATAAGCTTGAACGTGTATTGCCCGGGAAGGAAGCTCCTGATTTCAGTGCTGTCGATATAAACGGAAAGGAATTTTCGCTTTCTTCATTGAAAGGGAAATATGTCATACTTGATTTCTGGGCAAGCTGGTGCGTGCCGTGCAGACACAGCAATCCTCATCTTAAGGAACTTTATAAAAAGTATAACAAATCAGGTCTGGAAGTAGTATGCGTGGCTGATGACGACCAGTCTCCGGAAGACTGGAGGAACGCTGTCGAAAAAGACGGCATCGGAATGTTCCATCATGTCCTGAGAGGGCTTAAAATGCAATATGAGCCTGAGTTCATAATGGACAAGACCAATGATATCAGTGAAAAGTATGCGGTTCACTTCCTGCCTACGAAGTATCTTATAGACAAGGACGGACGCATAATAGGCAAGTTCGATGATTCCGGACTTGATGAACAGCTGTCTAAGATATTCGAATAATCTTGGGATGCAGGCATATCATTTCAGCAGCAGCAGATCGGTCAGCACGATTGCTGCTGCTGATTCTATTATGACTGGGGTCCGCAGTGCGAAACATGCATCGTGTCTGCCCTCTATCAGGAGCGTATCCATCTTTTCGTCTATGAAGTTGTATGTTTCCTGTGGTGCGGCTATACTTGCTGTAGGTTTGAATGCTACCCTGAACACTATTTCGTTGCCGTTTGTTATTCCTCCGTTTATTCCTCCGCAGCCGTTTGTCGCAGTTTTGCCATGACTGTCAACATATCTGTCATTGTGTTCGCTTCCTTTCATTGCTGCTGCCCTGAATCCGTCTCCGAATTCTATGCCCCTTACTCCCGGAACGGCAAAGACTATATGTGAAACCAATGATTCTACGCTGTCGAAAAAAGGCTCTCCCATTCCTGCCGGCAGACCGCTGCACCTGCATTCTACAAGCCCTCCGAGGGAGTCGCCTTTAGAAACGGTGTCTTCTATCATTGCATCCCATTTCCCGGTATCGGTTTCTCCTCCTATTGCAATAAGACGGGCCTGTATGGATACATTCTTGCATGTATCTGCAAGTATTTTTTTCGCTATGGTTCCCGCTGCCACAATCCCCAGAGTAAGGCGTCCTGAAAAATGTCCTCCGCCCCTGAGGTCATTGAAGAAATTGTATTTCACGGAAGCGCTGAAATCGCTGTGCCCCGGTCTTGGAAGTGCTCTGAATGCGTCATAGTCCTTTGATGCTGTGTTCCGGTTTTCGAACAGAATCGTAACCGGTGCCCCTGTGGCGCAATTGTCGAGTACTCCGCTTACTATTACCGGCCTGTCGCTTTCTTTTCTCGGTGTAGTTCCTGCAGCCCCCGATTTTCTGCGTTCCAGATCTGTCGCAAGCATGTCTTCCGTTATTTCCGTTCCTGCAGGGATTCCGTCAATGACAACACCGATGTTCCTGCCATGTGATTCTCCGAAAATTGTCGTTCTGAAAATTCTGCCGAAAGAGTTCATCTGTATAATATTATCTGCGTATAGTTATTTCTTTGTTTTATATGTTATTGTCGTAAAGGTCAGTGCAGAATCCCGGGTAGGATTTGTCCGCTGGTTGCATGGAGTCGATGAACACTTCCCTTTGCAGGGCAGTTGCAGCTACTGCTATTGACATTGCAATCCGGTGATCATTATGACTTCGGCACAATGCAGGTCCTGACTGTGCATGGGCGCCGGTTTTGTCCGGAGGGCGTATTGCAAGTTCTTCCCCCTCGGTCCATATGCCGGCACCGAGTACGGAAAGTTCGGAGCAGATGCTTTCAAGGCGGTTGCTTTCCTTGTTGAGGAGTCTTTTCCATCCTTTTATCCTGCTTTCCCCGTTACAGAACATGGCCAATACGGACAGGATAGGGAAGAGGTCAGGTGAATCGGCTGCATCGAATATGAACGGCCTGAGTTCCGATTCAGGATCCCGCTTTACGGTTATCGTTTCGAATCCGTCCGGCTCCTTTACTGTAATTATATCCGCACCGCAGTCCCGTATTATATCGATTATCGCTTTGTCAGGCTGCATTGAACATGTACGCAGATTATGCAGGGTGATTTCCCTTGAATTTATTGCAGAGGCTACAATGTGGAATGCGGCAGAACTCCAGTCTCCTTCTATTCTGATCCTTTCATTTTCCGATGCCCTGATACATTCTTCGGTTATTTTTATGTACATGCGGCTTGCCTCTCCGATGATTTCAGGCTTGAGGTGGCAGCCGGCAAGTTTCGAGGAGGCAATCATCATTCCGGTAACGAACTGTGACGAATCAGTAGCGTTTATCTTTATATGGCTTTTCCCTGACAGACATCCTTTTATCTTGACAGGCAGTCTGCCGTTGTCCGAATCCGTCTTGATGCCTGCATTTTCCAAATCTGCAATTTCGCTGTCGAATTTACGTGTCAACAGGGAGCCGTGTCCGCATATTGTCACGTCCCTTTTCAGAAATGCGCCTATGGCAAGCGAAATCCTTGTCATAAGTCCGGATTCCCCGCAGTCTATTTCAATAGGAGTCTCTCCTGAACATAACTCATTTTTGGAAGACTCGATTATGATGGTGGAAGGCTCATTTCCTTCCCTTACCGATGCACCCAGTTTTATTGCCGTGGAGACGGCAGCGGAAATATCGTTGCACAAGGTCATGTTTTCCAGAACCGTCGTTTTTCCGGAAAGTGCTGCCAGTATGACGGCCCTCTGAGCTACGCTTTTTGATGAAGGAATGAGAATGTTCCTCCGGTTCCCGTAAATATGTTTGCCTAGTCTTACGGGATAGTTTTCGGAAGAAAGCAGTTTACGCATTTCTTCCATTGAGTATTGTCCCGGCGCTGATTCTCTGCCTCCGCATGCGGATACATAGGTGAACGGGGAACCTTTCGACAGTGCTGCAAGCCTGCTGAAGCGTCCGGCTTCCCCCATGGCAAATGCGACGAGTGTTCCGGGTTCGGCGAATGAGTATGCCCGCAGAAGATTCACCGCATCTTCCGTACATTTTGCCGTGATGACCGTCTTGACAATATCGGCACCGCATTTCCTGGCATTGTCATATATCGATTTCAATGTTTCGAAACTGTCGCTGCCGGAATAATTGTGGTATGAGATTATGACCTTTATTCCTGATTCATGGGCTTTCCGTATAAGCATGTCTCTTTCAGAATGAGGCCATTCCGTTTCGAGATCTATCCAGGTGCATGCTGCCGTAATGCATTTTTCGAGGATTTCCGATGCTGTTGCAACTGACTGTATGTCGTTTTCCCTTATGCGGCATGTCGCTATTACAGGTTTTGTGAACCGTCCGTCGTTTCCGGTTGTTGCGGACAGTATTCTCTCCGTTTCATTTTTCGTTCCTGCTGTTTCTGATAACCCGTATGATTCTGAAAGAAGATCCATTCTCAATTCCACAGCTTCCGATTCTGCGAAGATTCCGAGGTCTTCCCTGTTTATTATTGAAGTGACAAGCATATTCTTTCAAGTTCTCTGATGTTTATACTGATCTGTTCCACTTTGCCAGGTGCGGCTATCGTTATGAAGTTGATATTGCCGCCGTCGGCTTTTTTGTCGTTGGAGACGAATCCGGATATTTTGTCCAGAGGGGCCAGTCCTGAAACCGGAAGGTCGAGTTTCCTGAAATCGTTTTCAAGGCTTTCGGAAAATCCTTTAGGTGCAATGGAAAGCCTTTCGGATATTTTTGCGGCTATTATGATGCCTTCTGCGACCGCCTCCCCGTGTGAAATTTCCGATTTCCGGTCTATCCTGTATTTTTCAATGGCATGACCGTATGTGTGTCCGAGATTCAGTATCCGTCTGAGACCTTTTTCATACGGATCCTTTTCGACTATTTCAAGTTTGGTCAGGCATGCCTTTTCAATCAGGGCGGTCATACTGCCGGCGTTTTTGTACCATCCTTCCATGGAACACGATTCAAGGCATTCGTCGTAGAATTCCTCGGACCTTATAAGCGCGGTCTTTACGAGTTCGGCGAGGCCTGACCTTATTTCCGTATACGGGAGCGTTTCAAGAAATCCTGTGTATATGATTGTTGCCTGAGGTTGCGTTATGGTCCCGAGAATATTCTTGTATCCGTGCAAATTGACTCCGGTCTTTCCTCCGACTGAGGCATCCACCTGGGAAAGGAGTGTAGTTGGAATGTTTATGCAACTTATCCCTCGTTTGTATATGGATGCGGCAAAGCCGCACATGTCCGTGATTATTCCGCCTCCTATGCCGACAAGTACGGCATTTCTGCCGATGTTGCGTTCCAGCATGAATGAGGCGATGTCCTCTATTGAAGAAAGGTTCTTTTTTTCTTCCGACGATTCCGCGGTCATGTCGGATATGTTTGCCATGTCCCTGTGATATGATGCGACATATCTGTCGGTTATGACAATCCTTTCCCTGCCTTCCGTCTCCTTTTCAATCGCGGAAAGCAGAGATTTCCCGTCGTCTGTTATCAGTACTTTACCGATATGTTTTCCTGAATTTATTATTCTGTTGTCTGCCATTTATGCAAACTTACGCAAAAAATATCCAAATCGATTATGATTCGGATTATTTGTTCAGCAGGGCGGTTATCCGTGTCTTTAGTTCGAGCAGTTCATCTGAAGGGCATTCTCTTTCGCTGTCATAATTTATCCCGATTTCAATGGGAATTATGAAGAACCTTTTCCGGATTGCCGGATCAAGTTGTTTGGAAAGCAGTCTCATGCTGTCTTTTTCAGTCGTTACTATTATGGCTTCCGGATATTTCGCGGCAAGATTGCCGAGTTTTTCGATGTCCCTTGCGGAGAAATCCCTGTGATCCCTGAATTTCAACCCCCCTACAAGTTTGTAGTATGACGACAGTTGCAGTTTGAAAAGTCTGTCGTCGGCAATCGCCGAGAAATAAATGGCCAGATGTGAATACGCGTACCTCGGTTCGCACTCGCTGCGGAATACAGGTACAGGTTTACCGTATTTTACTGAAGAGAAAAAGACTGGCCTGTCATTTCCGGCCTTAAGTCCTTTCTTTATATGTGCCGATTCCTTCCCGTCCGGAATAGTGTCGTACGGCATCTTCGTTACTATGAAAATGTCGGCGCGGTGTGAGGCTGACGGTATGTCCCTCAGTCTGCCGAACGGAAGCAGGGTGTCCTTGTAGAACGGCCTTGTATAATCACTCAGAAGAATATTTGCCGAAGGTATTATTTTTCTGTGCTGGAAAATGTCATCGAAGATTATCAGCTGCGGCCTTTTTTCCGGGGTGTCGGATTCGAGCATCCTGACAGCCTTTATCCTCGATTCGGATACTATTACTCTTATGTCCGGAAATTTTCTTTTTATCTGCAGGGGCTCGTCTCCGGCTGTCATTGATGAATCTTCTGCGGAAATCTCTATCGTTCCCCTGCTCTTTCTTCCATAGCCGCGGGATATGACGGCGATCCTGTATTCTTCCATGAAAATGCGGACAAGCATTTCGCAGTGCGGGGTTTTTCCGGTGCCTCCTACGGTTATGTTTCCCAGTCCGATACTCGGTATGGACGGCCTGTAGCTGTCTATTATTTTGCGGTCATACAGAAAATGGCGTATTTTCAGGATTATGTAATATGGTAGTGTAAGTATGTTATATGGTATCATTGGACCCCCATCTTTCGTTTATATAGTCGAGTATCCCGAATATCTCGTCAGGATTGTTGCATGTGACAAGTCTGAGTCTGGTTTCCTTGAAGTTTTCAAGCCCCTTGAAGTAACATGAGAAGTGGCGGCGCATCTCCAGGACCCCGACCCTGTCTCCCTTTATTTCAAGCGATTTTGCAAAATGCCTTTTCGCGAGTTCTACCTTTTCGCTTATCGACGGTTCAGGCAGATGTTCTCCGGTGTTCAGGTAATGCCTTATTTCCTTGAATATCCATGGTCTTCCGAATGTTGCCCTTCCTATCATTATTCCGTCCACGCCGTATTTGCCGAAGGCTTCAGCCGCGTCGGTATCGGATTTTATGTCACCGTTGCCGATTATCGGGATTCTCATTCTGGGGTTTTCCTTCACCTTCCCTATCAGTGTCCAGTCGGCTTCTCCCTTGTACATCTGCGACCTTGTGCGTCCGTGTATCGTAAGAGCCTGTATTCCTGCATCCTGAAGTTGTTCTGCAAGTTCGACTATTATTTTTGAGTTTTCGTCCCATCCAAGCCTTGTCTTTACCGTTACCGGCAGTTTTACTGCTTTTACTACCTTTTCGGTTATTTCCAGCATCTTTTCAGGATATCTCATCATTCCGGAACCTGCGCCCCTTGTCGCAATCTTGTGTACGGGGCATCCGAAATTTATGTCTATGATGTCTGGGCCGGCTTCTTCGGCCATCCGGGCGGCCTGTACCATAGCTTCCGGGATGTGTCCGTATATCTGTATACCTATCGGCTTTTCGTAGTCGAATGTCCTGAGTTTTGCAAGGGATTTGGCTGCATCCCTTATCAACCCGTCCGACGATACGAATTCGGTGTACATCATGTCTGCCCCGTATGCCTTGCATACGTATCTGAACGATGCGTCCGTCACATCTTCCATTGGAGCGAGAAAAAGCGGTTTTTCACCGAGTTCAATGTTGCCTATTTTCATTTGCCGCCAGTTTTGTCCTCATTATAAGCGTTAACCCGGTGCAAAAGTAGAAAATTTTTTATTTTTGTCTCATTATTATACTAACCACATGGTTTATGAAAAAGATAAAAAGAATAGGGGTTCTTACTTCAGGGGGCGATGCTCCAGGAATGAATGCGGCAATAAGGGCCGTGGTGCGTACTGCAATTTATGAGGGGCTGGAAGTCGTGGGTATAATGAGAGGCTATTCCGGCCTTCTCGAAAAACAGTTCATGACAATGAAGTCCCATTCGGTATCCAAGATAATATCCCAGGGGGGTACGATGCTCAAGTCATCCAGATGTCCTGAGTTCAAGGACAGGAAAGTAAGGGCAGTGGCGGTCGAGAATATGAAGGAAGCCGGAATAGATGCACTTGTCGTGATAGGAGGGGACGGTTCTTTCAGGGGGGCGGACCTCCTGTGCAGGGAGTTCGATTTTCCTGTAGTCGGTATTCCAGGTACGATTGACAATGACATATACGGTACTGATTTTACTATAGGTTTCGATACAGCCATAAATACTGCGGTCTCTGCGGTGGACAAACTGAGGGATACCGCAGATTCGCACAACATAGTGTTTTTTGTTGAGGTCATGGGCCGCGATGCCGGTTTCATAGCTCTCAATACTGCGCTTGCCACAGGTGCGGAGGCTACGCTTGTACCCGAGATTCCGGGGGATATCGACAGCCTGTGCGGGTATCTGGAGCAGGAGAGGCGAAAGAACAAGACTTCCGGAATCGTGATAGTGGCTGAAGGAGGTGATCTGGGAAGTGCTGTCGAGATAGCCGCAAAGGTTAAGGAAAAACTGCCTAATTACGAGACCAGGGTCACTACGTTGGGACATATACAGAGGGGCGGTTCGCCTTCATGTAACGACAGGGTTCTTGCAGGCCTGCTGGGGTATGAGTCGGTGAAGGCGCTTCTTGACGGAAAGAGCGGGGTGATGATAGGACAGGTTAACGGATATGTGGCTTTTACACCGTTCGAGGAGGCATGTACAAGACACAACGAAATCAATAAAAAACAGTACGAAGTGTCTCATATTTTGTCACTTTAAAAATTTTATCTATCTTTGCAGCCCCTTATATTAGGGGAAGTCACAACATAATTAATGTATTAACTTAAAAATCAACAAAGTGGACACTCAAAGTTACAAAACACTGTCGGCTAATGCGGCTACCGCAAACAAGGAATGGGTAGTCATAGATGCCACAGACCTAGTGTTAGGTAGACTTGCTTCAAGAGTCGCGAGGATTCTCAGAGGCAAGAACAAGGTCAACTTTACGCCTCATGTAGACTGCGGTGACAATGTGATTATTGTCAATGCTGCCAAAATCCGTCTTACAGGCAAAAAGCTGACTGACAAGGTGTACGTACGTCACACCGGATATCCCGGCGGGCAGAGATTCGCTACTCCGAAGGAGCTGCTCTCAAGAAAGCCTATAGCCGTAGTTGAGGAAGCCATTAGAGGTATGCTTCCTAAGAACCGCCTCGGAGCACAGATGTTCCGTAATCTTTATGTTTACGAAGGTGCAGAACATCCTCATCAGGCGCAAAAGCCAAGAGAAATTAAACTAAATGAAATTTAAACAGAGCATGGAATTAATCAACGCACTTGGAAGAAGAAAGTCAGCAGTTGCTCGCGTTTATGTTAACCAGGGAAAGGGTAACATTACAATCAACTCAAAACCGATTGAAGAGTATTTTCAGGAGGAGATATTGAGATTCATTGTAAGACAGCCGCTTGAAGTTACCGGTACACTGTCTCAGTTCGACATCAAGGTCAATCTTGACGGTGGCGGAATCAAAGGTCAGGCAGAAGCTCTTCGTCTTGCTATCGCCCGTGCACTTTGCAAGATCGACAGCGAGGCTTATCGCCACATACTCAAGGAAAACGGATTCCTTACCCGTGATGCCCGCGTGGTTGAAAGAAAGAAACCTGGTCGTCCTGGCGCGCGCAGACGCTTCCAGTTCAGCAAACGTTAGTATTTTATTGTTGCTGATACAAAGCTGACTTTGCACAGTCCTGCGGCAAAATGCCCGGATCCCTTATGGGCTACCGGTATTTCCCGGACTGCGGAAAATTGTGAGACCGGCCATGTGCCGTTACTCCCGATTGAAGAAAAGAGAAAAAACAAAAAGAAAAATTTAAAGAAATGCCAAGAACAAATTTCCAAGACTTACTTGATGCAGGCGTTCACTTCGGTCACCTGAAGAGAAAATGGAATCCTAAAATGGCTCCTTATATTTTCATGGAGAAAAACGGTATCCATATCATAGACCTGCACAAGACCGTTGTTAAGATAGACGAAGCAGCGAACGTAATGAAGCAGCTGGCAAGAGCCGGACGCAAGGTTCTGTTCGTTGCAACAAAGAAACAGGCAAAGGATATAGTGGCAGAAAGAGCTGCCGCTGTCAATATGCCTTATGTTACAGAAAGATGGCCGGGCGGAATGCTTACCAACTTCCCTACGATCCGTAAGGCAGTGAAGAAGATGAACACCATCGACAAGATGATGTCCGACGGCACTTTCGAAACTTTAGCAAAAAGAGAAAGACTGCAGGTTACACGTCAGAGAGCAAAGCTTGAAAAGAACCTCGGTTCCATAGCAGACCTCAACAGACTCCCTTCTGCATTGTTCGTAGTTGACATACAGAAGGAAATAAACGCTGTAAAGGAAGCCAATCGTCTCAACATTCCGGTAATCGCAATGGTTGATACATGTTGTGACCCTACAAATGTGGATTACGTAATTCCTGCTAACGACGATGCTGCAAAATCGATATCCATCGTGATGGATACTCTTTGCAAAGCCATTGAGGAAGGATTGAGCGAAAGAAAGCTGGAGAGGGAAAAGGAAGGCGAGAAGTCTGAAAAGGAAGCTGCTGAAGGAGGAAAGAGATTGCGTCCTCGCAAAAATGCGGCTGAAGTTACTGAAAGTGATAACCAATAAATTTACTACAATGGAAATTAAAGCAGCAGATGTAGCTAAACTGCGCCAGATGACAGGTGCAGGAATGATGGACTGCAAGAAAGCCCTTGTTGAAGCTAACGGCGATTATGAAAGAGCCAAGGAAATAATCCGTGAAAAAGGCAAGCTCGTGGCTGCAAAGCGTGCTGACCGCGAAACTACCGAAGGATCCGTAATCGCAAAGGTTAACGAATCCGCAGACAAGGCAATTCTCGTATGTCTTGGTTGTGAAACCGATTTTGTTGCAAAGAATGCAGAATTCCAGCAGCTGGCAAATGATATCGCAGCTGTAGCTTTGGCTGAAATGCCGGCTGACCTTGATGCCCTCAAGGCTGCAAAACTCGGTGATATTACCGTTGACGAAGCTGTTACGCAGCAGACCGGAAAGAGCGGTGAGAAGCATTCGATTCCTTATTTCAGCAAGATCGAGGCTCCTTTCATTGCTTCCTACATACATACAAACGGGAAAGTGGCTACCATCGTAGGATTTACAAAAGCGATAGATGCACATGTAGGCAAGGAAATAGCAATGCAGATTACCGCCATGAATCCTGTTTCGGTAAGCAAGAACGACTGCCCTAAGGAAGTCATCGAAAAGGAACTTGAAATCTACCGCGAACAGATCAGGGCCGAAGGCAAGCCTGAAAACATGGTTGAACAGATTGCAAACGGCAAGTTGAACAAGTTCTTCAAGGAAAGTACTCTCGAAGACCAGACTTTCGTGAAGGACGGCAAGATTTCCGTTGCAGCATATCTGAAATCAGTTGATCCTGAAGTCAAGGTTACTGCATTCCGCAGATTCTCATTGAATGACTGATCAGGACTGCATCCTTTAAAAGGATGATTTCATACGATAGTCGGGAGACATGTTGCGAATACCCCGGTATTCGGCTCATGTCTCCTTTTTTTGTGTCATTATGTAATTGTTCCTTAATATTTATTCAATATCATCTTAAATCCTTTGTATCGTATATGAAACATGATAAAAATACTTTTGCAGCCGGAAATGAAGATTTATTATGTACAAAGGATTGCAGAAAAGGTTTTTTCTAACGATTTTACTGATATCGGCCTGCGGATTTGTCAGGGCCGGCGTGCTTAGGGGAACGGTGAGGGATGCTGAGACCGGAGAGTCGCTACCGGGAGTGACGGTTTCTATAGCGGGGACCGGATGTTATGCCCTTACCGATATGGACGGTATTTATTCCATAGATTACGGGAATCTGAAGTCCGGAGTAGTTTCGGTATCATGTTTTTCTTATTGTACCGTGACAACAGAGTCTCTTGTTTTACCTGAAGAAGGTTTTGTAAGAGACTTCGAATTGAAGCCGGATGTGGTTACCCTGGGTGATGTAGTGCTTACCGGGCGCAGGAACAATGAGTTGGAGACGGTCCTGCTTTCGGACAGAATGAAGGCCGGCAAGGCCATCGAGAATATCGGGGCGGGCGAGATGAACATAAAGGGTCTCTCCAATGCAGCCGAAGCGATGGGTACAATGACGGGAATATCGTTTGCGGATGCAGGCGAGCTTTTCGTAAGAGGGCTGGGCGACAGGTACAGTCTTACCACACTCAACGGACTTCCGATAGCCTCCCCTAATCCGGACAACAAGCTTATCCCACTTGATATTTTCCCTTCTATGGCTATAGGGAGCGTTGTTGTCAACAAAGTTTATTCTGCTGAAAGTTTTGCCGATTATTCCGGTGCCAGGATAGACATCGAAACGAAGGAAAACATAGGCAGTGATTTTCTTTCGGTTTCTCTGAAGGGTTCAGGCAATTTCAACACCACATTCGGCGAATTCTACACTAATACAAGGCGCGGATGGCTTCTCAAGGATAATGATTTCGACAGAAGCGTCATAGACATGACCTCTTCTGAAATGTCCGATTATATGAAGGAAAACGATATTTTCAGAACGTCGTTCAATATAAACAGACTTGCATCGGCATTGCCTGGCGCAGGCGGTACATTGTCTGCCGGGAAAAGCTTCGGGCTGGGCAGCGGTACTCTCAACCTGCTCGCTTCCGTCGGTATCGACAGCGACAAACAGACTGTCAGGAATGCCTTTGTCAAGACTGTAAATGCGAACGGGGATGCCCTGAGTGATTTCGGTTATGACAGTTATGAAAGGAATATGGAGCTTGCAGCCCTCTTCAGTGCGGGCTATCTTGCAGACAAGGGTGACAAATTGAATTATACATTGTTCTATGCGAAGAATGTCAACGATTCGTATAAACTCAGGAAGGGGTATGATGAGGAAGGGAATCATCTTCTTGGCAGCAACAGTCTGACGCACTCATATGAAATGATCAACAATCAGCTTTACGGTTATCATGAATTCGGAGACAACTGGTTCCTCGACTGGAAAATGTCATACGGCATGACTGAAAGCGACGAGCCGGACAGACGTCAGATAATGTACCGTATAAAGGATGACGGAAGTCTTGCTTTGTTCAATCTGAACAGACAGGAAACCATGCGTTATTTCGGGAATCTGAACGAGAACGAGTTCATAGGGGATGTTTCTGCCGGTTACAGTTTCGGTAATGAAGACCGTATGCATCTCAGTTTCGGTACCGCATTCAAGTACAAGGACAGAAAGTATTACTCCTACAGGTTCTATTATAATGTAAAGAACATAGACCCTGTCATAGCGGATATCTATAACCCTGATTCGTTTCTTACATCGGAAGATATTTCGAGCGGACTTATACCCGTTATGCTTGATGCACAACCGAAAAACAATTATTTTGCCGGAAGCGACGTGCTGGCGGGGTTCGTGGAATTCGAGTATCGCCCTATCGACCCTTTGCTTTTGAGTCTGGGTGCAAGGTACGAATATTCAAGGCAGCATGTGACTTATTGGCTGGACGGTGCCATAGAAAAGAATTCAAGCGTGTCGAGATTGGATGGAGGGGATGTTTTCCCGGCATTTAATGTCAAGTATGACCTTAATGATTCCAATATATTGAGATTTTCATCCTCCGTCACGGTTACCAGGCCTCTTTTTATTGAGATGGCGCCTTTCCTGTACAAGGAATCCTACGGAAGCGCCGAGAGCAGGGGTAACGAGGATATAAGGAACGGGTATAATTATAATTTCGATCTCAAGTATGATTTCTGCTCCGGAAACAAGCGTAATATAGCTTCTGTAGCGTTGTATTACAAGATACTTAAGACTCCTATCGAACGTATCCAGGATTCTTCGGGAGGGTCCGCCGTATATTCGTTCAGAAATGCGGAACAGGGCATGGCGGCAGGAATAGAGGCAGAATACAAGACGATAATAACGGATGCTCTGCAGACGGGAGTGAATGTTTCCCTGATGTATACGGATGTGACTCTTCTTGCAAACGGGGGTATTTATACTGATAGCAGAAGGGCATTGCAGGGAGCCTCTCCTTATCTGGGAAACGCCTATGTAACCTATGCTCCGAAATTCGAAAACGGTTCTTCCGTGTCATTTTCTTTAAGGTACAACCTCCAGGGGCCGAGAATAAGCACGGTAGGAATCTACGGGCTGGGAAATGAAATACAGAAGGCTTTCCACAGTATGGACTTCAATGCAATATACAATATCGACAAGCATTGGGGTGTGGAGCTCTCTCTCGGAAATCTTTTGAATTCGAAGCTTTCCTTTGAGCAGGAGGTGAAGGGTAAATCTCCGGTACAGACTTCCTCATATGAATTCGGACGTACTATAGGACTGGAACTGAAATATAACTTTTAATAAACACAATTTTTATGAAAAGAGAATTTAAATTTGTTGCATTGGCTTTTGCAGCCATGTCAGTAATGGTTTCCTGTGAAAAAAAAGGCGGAAACGGCGGTGATGGCGGAGACGGCGGTGACGGGAACAACGAACTTGTAGGTGAAATAACCAAGGATCTTACGCTCAAGAGCGGGGAATCCTACACGCTTAACGGAAGTTTCCATGTAAAGAACGGTGCGACGCTTACAATAGAACCTGGCGTAACCATTATTGCAAAGGACGACAAGGTAGTAGATTATATCCTTATCGAGCAGGGAGCCAGAATCGATGCCCAGGGTACGGCTGACAAGCCGATAGTAATGACCTCCGAGAAGAAGGAGCACGGTGCATGGGGCGGCCTTCATATTTGCGGAAAGGCTCCAATCAATGTGCCTGGCAAGACCGGCAAATCCGAGATAGGTGATGCCGTTTACGGAGGTGACGATGCTGCAGACAATTCGGGCGTCCTTAAATACATAAGGATAGAATATGCCGGATATCCTTTCAGCGAAGAAAAGGAAGCGAACGGATTCACTTTCTATGGCGTTGGCAACGGTACTGTATGTGAGTATCTTCAGGCTTATAAAGGTTCTGATGACGGATTCGAGTGGTTCGGCGGTACTGTAAACGTGAAATATCTTATTTCGACAGACAATACGGATGACCTTTTCGACTGGACAGAGGGCTGGACAGGCAAGGCCCAGTTCCTTGTGGGAGTACAGGAAGTAGCCGAATGCGACTGTCTTATGGAAGCTGACAATCATAGCGACAATCCTGCACTGACTCCGGTTTCCCACCCGGTAATATCCAATGTCACTTTGGTCGGCAACGGTTCCGAAGATAACAAGAGAGGCGTCAGGCTCCGTGCCGGAACACAGGTCGAACTTTACAATGCAATTGTAATTGGAAAACCTCAGTGCCTTACAGTAGAAACCGAAGAAACTGAAAATGCTCTGAAGGACGGTGTATCGAAACTTCAGAATATCCTCCTTGAAAAGGATATGAATTCGAAAGAAGGTATCTACACTTCGAACATGTTTGTTGAAGCGGGCAACAAGGTGCAGCAGAAGATATCCCTTTCAGATGTTTTCAAAGGTATAATCGACGGAGGTGTAAGTGTAAGTGACATATTCTTTACATCTGCATCCTATGCAGGTGCTGTGGATCCTGAAAACGATTGGACAAAAGGCTGGAGTCTATAGGAATTCAAGATCCTGCATATTCTGACGCACCTTGAAGGGGCGCGTCAGAATTTTCATTTTGAAGTGTACCCCAAAAGTTAGACAAAAAACTTTTGGGGTGTTTTTTGATTTCGGAATTCTTATTTGTGTCCGTAGCTTGAGTTATCCCAGCAGTGTGTGCAGAGGTCTTCTTTCGGAAGTCCTATCGCTTCAATCAGGTCGTCGAGTCTCTGGAATTTGAGGGAATCGAGCTGCAGGTGCTCTTTCATGACTTCTATCATCCTTGCGTATTTTTCCGAATCAGGGTCGGTGTACGGTTTGAGTATTTCTTCCGTGAGGTCGGATGTGCCTTCGAGGTCCCTGATCACACGTCTTGTGAACAGGTCGAATGTAGATCTTGATGTAGAGAAGTTCAGAAATTCGCATGGATATACGAGCGGCGGGCATGCGATTCTGATATGTACTTCCTTTACCCCGCATTCTTTAAGTTTGACTACATTATCCTTGAGTTGTGTCCCTCTTACTATTGAGTCGTCCAGAAATGCGATTCTGGATCCTTTGGTGAATGTCTCGTTTGGAAGAAGCTTCATTTTCGCAACAAGGTCCCTCATGCTCTGGTTCTGAGGCATGAAACTTCTCGGCCATGTAGGGGTGTATTTTACGAACGGACGCTTGTACGGGATTCCCATCTGATTGGAGTAGCCTATTGCGTGTCCTACTCCTGAGTCCGGGATGCCGGCTGCAAAATCCGGCTTCAGATCATCTCTTTTTGCTATTGCCGCACCGCATCTGTATCTGCAGTCTTCTACGTTTATGCCTTCGTAGTATGCTGAAGGGTATCCGTAGTATACCCAGAGGAAAGAGCATATCTGTTTTTTGCAGGACGGTCCTATTATTGAGGTTATTCCGTCTTTGGATACTCTTGCCGCCTCTCCAGGACCGAGGTCACGTACCATTTCATATCCGAGATTCGTGAATGACGAACTTTCGGATGCTACCACGTATCCGAAATCGTTCTTGCCGACTATGATCGGTGTCCTTCCGTATTTGTCCCTGCATGCATATATGCAGCTGTCAGTAAGTATAAGGAAGGAGCATGAGCCTTTTATCGTGTTGTATACGTTTTCTATGCCCTCCTTGAAGGTTTCTCCCTGATTTATGAGTATACTGACAACTTCGGTGGGGTTGATGGTCGATTCCGACAATTCAGCAAAGTGGGTCCTTTTTTTAAGAAGTTCTGTAGCTATTTCATCAACGTTGGTTATTTTTCCGACACAAACTACGGAATAGCGTCCGAGATGAGAGGTTATTGTTATAGGCTGGGATTCCATGTCGCTTATTATGCCTATTCCCTGGCATGACCCTGCAAATCTCGTAAGTTCATTTTCGAACTTGTTCCTGAAATATGCACTTTCTATGCTGTGTATGGATCTGACAAATTCAGAGCCGTTGTAAAATGCCATCCCGGCCTTTTTTGTTCCAAGATGGGAGTGATAGTCGGTGCCGTAGAATACGTCTGCAACACAGTCTTTTCTGGAAATACATCCGAAAAATCCGCTCATATAATAATGTTTTGAAAGGTTAGTAATGTCAATTTATTTCTTCTTTGGTTTTTTCGTTTTTTTTGTGGCTTTTTCAGGGCCGGTCTTGTCCGCGGTCCGTTTTGCGGATTTTGCTCCGGTTTGTTTTCCGGACTTGTTTTCCTTACGTGCCTTACTCCCTTTTTTTACGCCCGGGATGTCCTGCACTTCATGTATGCCGTGCATTTTCTGTCCGGCGGATTCAAGAGCCGTGCCTTCGATAACAAGCTGGTAGTCCAACTGTTTCTGTGTGAGATCGGCTTTTATTACCTTGATTTTAACCCGGTCTCCGAGTGTGAATCTGATGCCGCTTTCCTTTCCGGTGACGCAGTATTCCTCTTCGTTGAATACGAAATAATCTTCCTTTATGTCACGGAGGGCGACCATTCCTTCGACTTTGGTGTCGTCTATTTCTACATAGATTCCCCATTCGGTGACACCTGAAACGGTTCCGTCATATATATTGCCGAGTTTGTCAAGCATGAATTCGACCATCTTGTATTTAATGCTTGCCCTTTCTGCTTCCGTTGCAAGCTGTTCCCTTTCTGAAGAATACTTGCACTTTTTTTCATAAAAGTCTTTCTTGACGGATTGCTTTTTCTCAAGATAATGTGCAAGAAGCCTGTGGACCATCATGTCCGGATAGCGTCTTATGGGCGATGTGAAGTGGGTGTAGTAATCGAATCTGAGGCCATAGTGCCCTACGTTGTCGACCGAGTATTCCGCCCTTGCCATAGTACGCAGGGCTATTATTTCGATAGCCGAGGCTTCAGGCTTGTCCTTTACCTTTTTTAGAAGGCCGTTCAGCTCGTATGCGAGGGACTTCGCATTTTCGGTAGGCCCCATCGAATAACCGAAGTGATGTATGAAATTTCTCAGGTTGGCTACTTTTTCAAGGTCTGGTTCGTCATGTATCCTGTATACGAAGGTAGGTTTTTTCATACCCATCCTTCTTGATACTTCTTCTGCCACTTCCCTGTTGGCAAGAAGCATGAATTCCTCTATAAGCCAGTTGGCTTCGAACGATACCTTGCGGACAATCCTTATCGGTTTGCCTTTTTTGTCCACTTCTATTTTCATTTCCGGTCTTTCGAAGCTGATGGCTCCTGCATCGAACCTTCTTTTCCTCATCTGTGATGCCAGATCCCAGAGCTGCAGCATTTCGTCCTTGAGAGGACCTTCCCCTCCCTTAATGATTTCCTGAGCGGAATCATAGTCGAACCTGTAGTCCGATCTTATTACTGTCCTGCCGAACCATCTGTTTATCACATGTGCCTTGCCGTCCATTTCGAATATGGCGGAGAATGTCAGTTTGTCTTCGTCAGGACGAAGTGAACAAAGTTTGTTGGACAGTTTTTCAGGAAGCATCGGTACTGTCCTGTCTACCAGATATACCGATGTGCCTCTTTCCGACGCTTCTTTTTCTACGAGCGAGTCCGGTTTTACATAATGAGTGACATCCGCGATATGTACGCCTACTTCCCAGTTGCCGTTTTCAAGTTTTCTTATGGAAACGGCATCATCGAAGTCCTTGGCGTCTTTTGGATCTATGGTAAACGTGCAGTACTGTCTGTAGTCTCTTCTAGATGCGATTTCCTTTTTCGTTATTCTGGAGGATATTTTTGCAGCTTCGGCCTCTACCTTGTCATCGAATCTGTAAGGCAGACCGAATTCCGTAAGAATCGCATGCATTTCGGTGTTGTTTTCTCCCGGCAATCCCAGAACGTCTGTAATGATGCCTTGAGGTTCATCCTCATTGTCCGGCCATCCTATTATTCGTACGGCAACCTTTTTGCCGTTGTCTGCAGGGTTTACCTTGTCTGCCGGAACGGAAATGTCGTAGGGCATGTTTCTGGCTTCCATTATCACCCATGCCCTTCCTCCGGACATCTGCAGTATTCCTATGTGCGGTCTTGCGGATCTTTCCAGAATTTCCACAACTTCCCCTTCTGCCTTTTTGGGCTGTTTAGGGTCATTCAGGAACGATACCCTTACGGTATCTCCGTTGAGTGCGTGTCTTGTTTTCCTTGCCGGAACAAATATGTCTTCATCGCGGCCTTCCACACTTATGAACGCGTATCCTTCCCTTGTCATGCCGACTTTGCCGACGGCAAGTTCACGTATTCTTCCGGATTTTTTATTTTTTGATGAAACTGTTTTACCTTTGTCTGATCTTTTACCGGTTCTTTTTCCGGACTTTGATCCTGATCTGCGTTTGCCTGATCTGCTCATGTTTGAATGTTTTGTTGCTCAAAAATAAACTTTTTTGTGCTATTGTATGTATAATAATGAAAATATTTAATATATAGTCTTATGAATAGGAAAGTGCTGTTAATGATTCTTGACGGATGGGGAATCGGTAAACATGACAAATCAAATGCCATTTTTACTCAGGGGGCTCCTGCCATTGAAGCCCTTACATCCGCTCATGCACATTCGCGCCTTATGGCATGCGGGGAATTCGTCGGTCTTCCTGACGGGCAGATGGGGAATTCCGAGGTAGGACATCTTAACATCGGGGCGGGCAGGATTGTTTATCAGGATCTTGTCAAGATAAATATTGCATGCAGGGAGCACAGACTCCTCGAAAATGCGGAAATAAAGGCTGTATACGATTATGTCAAGCGAACCGGTGCAGGACTTCATTTCATGGGGTTGTGTTCCCATGGCGGAGTGCACAGTTCTCTTGACCATCTTTACGGGTTTCTGGAAGTGGCGAAAGAGTACGGGCTGGATAAGGTATTCGTGCACTGTTTTATGGACGGAAGGGATACCGACCCCAAGAGCGGTCTCGGGTTCATAGAAGAACTTGAGTCGAAAATGAAGGCTTCAACCGGGAAGATAGCTTCCGTTGTGGGACGTTTCTATGCTATGGACAGGGACAAGAGATGGGAAAGGATAAAACAGGCGTATGATCTTCTTGTCAGGGGAGAAGGCCGGAAGGCTGTTTCAGCTGCGGATGCGGTAAAGGAATCATATGGGGAGGGTGTTACTGATGAATTCATCAAGCCTGTAACGATTGTCGACGGGGACGGGAAGTCCGTAGGCCTGCTCGAAAACGGTGATGCGGTTATATTTTTCAATTTCCGTAACGACAGGGCGCGTGAAATAACAAGTGTGTTGACGCAGGCGGATATGCCAGAGATGGGTATGAAGAAAATGGATCTGTATTATTGTTGTCTGACTCCTTATGATGACAAGTTTACAGGGCTGCATATACTTTTCGACAAGGAAAACGTGAAGAATACGCTCGGAGAGGTAGTTTCGGCTGCGGGAAAGAGACAATTGAGAATAGCCGAGACGGAGAAATATGCTCATGTGACGTTCTTCTTCTCCGGCGGAAGGGAAGACGTTTTCGATAATGAGGACAGAATACTTATAAATTCGCCCAAAGTGGAGACATATGACCTGAAGCCTGAAATGAGTGCTCCCGAGGTGGCGGAAGCTCTGATCAATGATCTGGATACCCGCAGACACGATCTCGTGATACTTAATTTTGCCAACGGAGATATGGTAGGGCATACGGGTGTATATGATGCTATATGCAAGGCAGTCAAGACTGTAGATGCATGCGTGGACAAGGTTGTGAAATGCGCTGTCGCCAACGGATATACCGTGCTGATTACAGCTGACCATGGCAATGCCGACAATGCTGTAAATCCTGACGGAACGCCGAATACGGCACATTCGCTGAATCCTGTTCCTTTCATAGTCGTGGATGACGAGATAAAGTCTGTAAAGGACGGCAAGCTTGCGGATATAGCGCCGACGGTACTTAAGCTTATGGGCATTCCGCAGCCTGAGGAAATGACCGGCGAGCCGCTGATCTGATTTTATTGTCACCGACAGTATCGATTTCCGACCATATATTTATGACCATATATTTCCGACATGTCATTCGTACATCTACACGTTCATACCTATTATTCGGTTCTCGACGGGGCCGCACAGATTTCCAAACTGTTTGAAAAGGCGAAGGAGAACGGACAGCCCGCACTCGCAATCACTGATCACGGCAACATGTTCGGTGTGAAGGAATTCCTGAAGACCGCACCGAAATTTCCGGATGTTAAGCCGATTGTCGGATGTGAGGTGTATGTCGCAAAGGAAAGCCGTTTCCTCAAAAGGGGAAAGGAAGACCAGAGTTCGTACCATCTCATATTGCTGGCAAAGAATATAAAGGGATACAGGAACCTTGTAAAGCTTTGTTCATACGGGTTTATCGAAGGGTATTACTATAAGCCGCGAATAGACAGGGAACTGCTTGAAAAGTACCACGAAGGACTTATCTGTTCTTCAGCCTGTCTTGCCGGGGAGGTAGCCAGGGCTTTGAGCCGGGATGATATCGAAGAGGCGGAAAAAACCATAGAATGGTACAGGAATCTTTTCGGCGATGATTATTATCTCGAAGTCCAAAGGCATAAGACGGATATACCGGAGGCAGATCATACTGTCTACGTGCAGCAGGAAAAGGTAGCGGAACTTATATTCGGTCTGGCTGCGAAGCATGGCGTGAAATGTATCGCGACGAATGACGTGCATTTTGTTTCAAAGGAAGATGCGCCTGCACATGACAGACTGATATGTCTTACGACCAATGCCAACTATGATGATCCGGACAGGTTGCGTTATACATGGCAGGAATATCTGAAGACGACGGAGGAAATGTCGGAAATATTTTCCGATCATCCTGAAATTCTTGAAAATACATTGGAGATAGCGGATAAGGTTGAGGTATACAATATAGATTCGAAGCCTATCATGCCGAATTTTCCTATTCCGGCGGAATTCGAGGATTCCAATGCATATCTCAGGCATCTGACTTATGAAGGAGCGAGAAAAAACTACGGTGAGGATCTTTCCCCAGTGCATACCGAACGAATAGATTTCGAGCTTGCGACCATAAAGAAAATGGGATTCCCGGATTATTTCCTCATAGTTCAGGATTTCATCAATGCGGCAAGGAACATGGGCGTTTCAGTGGGACCCGGCAGAGGTTCTGCAGCCGGTTCGGTGGTGGCATACTGTCTCGGAATAACCCAGATAGATCCTGTCAAGTATGACCTTCTCTTCGAGAGATTCCTGAATCCGGACCGAATATCCATGCCGGATATAGATATAGATTTCGACGATGACGGAAGAAGCCGTGTCCTGGAGTATGTGGAGCAGAAATACGGAAAAGACCATGTGTCTCATGTGATTACTTTCGGAACTATGGCTACCAAAAGCGCCATAAAGGATGTGGCGCGAATACAGCAGCTTCCCCTTTCCGAATCCGACAGGTTGACCAAGGCCATACCTGACAAGTTCACGTTCAATGAGGAAGGTAAGGACAAGCCGCCCAAGGTAAATATCCCAAATTGCATAAAGTATGTTCCCGAGATCAAGGAGGCTTATAATTCCGACAACAAGATACTGCATGACACTATAGAATATGCAAAGAGACTGGAGGGAACCGTACGCAATACTGGTGTGCATGCCTGTGCGATACTTATCGGCAGGGATGACCTTACCAATTTCATTCCCATTTCCATAGCGAAGGACAAGGATACAGGTGCGGATATGTGGGTGTCCCAATATGAAGGATCGTATATCGAAGAGGTGGGAATGCTCAAGATGGACTTCCTCGGCCTCAAGACCCTTTCGATAATAAAGGATACTGTCTCCAATATAAAAAAGTCAAGGGGAATAGACCTGGATGTCTCCAGGATTTCCCTTACGGACCAGGCTACATACGATCTTTTCGGACGCGGTGATACTACAGGTACGTTCCAGTTCGAGTCGGACGGAATGAAGAAATGGCTCAGGGAACTGAAACCAACGAGGTTCGAGGATCTGATAGCCATGAATGCTCTCTACCGACCGGGCCCTCTGGAATATATACCTGATTTCGTAGACAGAAAGAACGGCAAGAAGCCGATAGAATACGATCTTCCGGAGATGGAAGAATATTTGTCCGATACTTACGGTATTACTGTATATCAGGAGCAGGTGATGCTTCTGTCCCAGAAACTTGCCGGGTTTACCAAAGGCCAGGCGGACGGATTGAGGAAGGCTATGGGTAAGAAGCTTGCGGACAAGATGGCCGAGCTTAAGACCCTGTTTATGGAAGGCGGTCAGAAGAACGGCCATTCAGCCGAAATGCTGGAAAAGATATGGAAGGATTGGGAGGCTTTTGCACAATATGCATTCAACAAATCCCATGCTACATGTTATGCATGGGTAGGTTATCAGACGGCATTCCTGAAAGCCAACTATCCTGCCGAGTATATGGCAGCAACCCTGAGCAAGAACCTGAATGATATTACTGAAATCACCAAGCTCATGGATGAGTGCAGGAAAATGGGGATTGCGGTGCTTGGCCCGGATGTGAATGAAAGTTCCAATTCCTTTACGGTGAACAAGGACGGAAACATTCGTTTCGGAATGGCGGGAGTCAAGGGAGTCGGAGGTTCTGCCGTGGATTCGATTATAGCGGCGAGGGAATCAGGGGGACTCTTTACGGATATTTTCGATTTCGTATCAAGGGTGAATCTTAATTCAGTCAACAAACGTACGGTTGAATCTCTTGTCTATTCAGGGGCGTTCGACTGTTTCAAGGATGTGAACAGGGCTGTATTTTCAGTTACGGATTCTAAAGGCGAGACATTCCTTGAATCTCTTATGAGATTCGGAAACAAGGTGCAGAACGATTCCGCTTCCGCAGGGGCATCGCTTTTCGGGGATTGTGAAACGATAAAGCCTGTTCCGCCGGCAATCCCTGTCGTTACGGAATATAATGATCTTGAGTTTCTGAAGAAGGAGAAGGAACTTGTCGGCATGTATCTTTCGGCTCACCCTCTTGATGCCTACAGGTTCGAGATGAAGAATTTTGCAAGTGCGGGTATCTCGCAGGTTCTGGATATGGTGTCTGCGGTCAATTCCGGGGATACTTCGATGCAGAACAGGGAAGTGACGATAGCCGGGCTTGTTACTTCCGTAAGGCAGTCGACTTCTAAAAAGAGCGGCAAACCGTTCTGTACGTTTACAATTGAGGATTATTCCGGTTCTTCGTCGTTTTCTCTTTTTGGAAAGGATTATGAACAGTACATGCAGTATGCCCAGGAAGGGATGCCGCTTCTGCTTAAATGTGGCATAGCTCCCAAATTCGGATTTGCTGCGGCGAGAAATGCCGAGGAAAAGGGTGAGAAAACCGAATATGAGCTGAAGGTGCGCGGCATGATGCTGCTTTCGAACACAAAAGAAAGTTTTGTGAAGGAAATCAGGATAAATCTGCCTGTTGAAAGGATCAATTCAGGTTTCAGGTCTTCATTGAAGCAGGCATTGAAGCATAATCATGGAAAAGCCCTTCTTGTGTTGAATATACTGGATTATTCAAACAGACTTAATGTCGAGTTCTTTTCGAAGAAGTATGCTGTGGCACCTACGGATGACTTTATGGGTTATCTTGACACTACCGGACTGGAATACAGTATAGTCAAGGATATGGCTTTCTGAAAACCGCTACCATCCCTGTGCCTTTATTTCCAGAGCGGAACCTTCAGGTGTCACGAGATAGTTGCCGCTTCCCTTTTCGCATAAATGCCCTATTATGTCGAAATCGGGCAGTTCCCTTGCAATCTTTTCATGCATCGTTACCGGGAACGTGAAAAGGAACTTATAGTCGTCTCCTCCGTTGAGAGCCGCTGTGATGGCATCCATGTTTATTTCTTCAGCCATCCTGAATGTCTGTTGCGCTATCGGAATCTTTTCAAGGTATATTCTTGAGCAGAATCCTTTTTCGTCCTCTATCCTTTTCAGGATATCGGCAAGCCCCTTTGTGATGAAATAGCCAGATGACGGGATTATATTCTCCTTGGCCATGACGTCGAACATCTCCCTTCTGATCTGAGGACTCAGGTATTCGGCCAGAAGAAATTTGTAAGGGGCCAGGTCAGGCTGTTTTTCCTCATTGCCTGTGAATGCTGCTTTTTCCCTTTCAAGTACATGCAGTCCCATATATGCTGCACCGAGATTGCCTGTTATGCATATCAGGTCTGTCTTTGTCATTTCCGGTACGACTCCGCTTTTATCCAGTCTGTAACCCTGTGCAGAAATGCTGATGGCGAGTCCGGTCATAGAAGGATTAAGGTCAAGCGATATCTTTTCTATCTTGTGTTCTTTTGCTGCCGCGACAATCCCTGTCCATATATTATCGACATCTTCATGGAAGAACCTTTTGGACAGACCCATGTTTACCGATATAGAATACGGCGAAAATCCTTTTGCCAGAAGCGGCCCTGCGGCTGACAGAACAATTTTGTATCCCAGGTGTTTTAATGGTGTATAGACGAGATCGAAGTCGATGCCTTCAAGGTGGGATTTCTGAACCGATGACCAGAGGGCTTTTTCCCCTCCGATGGTGTCCGGGAGAGTCAGAACTTCTTCGTTTTTGAAGCCTGTGCCTTCAAAAAGACCGGATAAAGTGGCCATCTTGCCTGTTTCGGAAATCTCACGTCTTTTGGTTTCGTTTCTTTCTGTCTGTGCCATGATATGCTGTTTTAAATGTACGGTTTATTTATGCAAAAATAGTTATCTTTGCAGGATTAATGAAACATAATTGAGTATAATGAGTCAGGATATAATTCAGACTATTACGCAGAGTGAATATCAGCACGGTTTTACTACCGACCTCGAACAGGAATTCATTCCCAAGGGACTGAATGAGGATATAATCCGTATGATATCCGCAAGAAAGGAAGAGCCCGAATGGCTTCTGGATTTCAGACTTAAGGCTTTCAGAAAATGGCAGACAATGACAATGCCTGGCTGGGCGCATCTGAACATACCGGAAATAGATTATCAGGATATAATATATTATGCGTCTCCGAAAAAGAAGACAGGGAAAGGAAGTCAGGAAATAGATCCGGAGCTTCAGGCCACTTTCGACAAGCTGGGTATACCGCTCCATGAGAGGAACGTGCTTGCAGGAATGGCTGTCGATGCGGTTTTCGATTCGGTTTCGGTTAAAACGACATTCCGGGAGGCGCTGGCGGAAAAGGGAATAATATTCTGCTCATTTTCCGAGGCGGTCAGGGATTATCCGGATCTTGTGAAAAAGTATCTGGCATCGGTGGTGCCGGTAGGTGACAATTTCTTTTCGGCATTGAATTCGGCTGTTTTCAGCGACGGTTCTTTCTGTTATATTCCCAAGGGTGTAAGATGTCCTATGGAACTTTCAAGTTATTTCAGGATAAATGCCCGCGGCACAGGCCAGTTCGAGAGAACCCTGATCGTGGCTGACGAGGGTTCGTATGTAAGTTATCTTGAAGGGTGTACGGCTCCGCAGAGAGATGAGAATCAGCTGCATGCGGCTGTGGTTGAAATAGTAGTGCTGAAAGATGCCGAAGTCAAGTATTCTACGGTGCAGAACTGGTATCCGGGTGACAGGGACGGTAAGGGAGGCATATTCAATTTCGTGACGAAAAGAGGCCTCTGCAAGGGAGAGAACAGCCGTCTTTTCTGGACCCAGGTGGAGACCGGTTCCGCAATAACCTGGAAATATCCGAGTACAGTGCTCAAAGGTGACAATTCAGTTTCGGAATTTTATTCGGTGGCCGTTACCAACAACTATCAGCAGGCCGATACCGGAACCAAGATGATACATATCGGCAGGAATACCAGAAGCCGCATAATAAGCAAGGGAATATCCGCCGGCAACAGCCAGAATTCCTACAGGGGACTTGTCAAGGTGCTTAAAAGTGCGGAAGGCGCAAGGAACTTTTCCCAGTGCGACAGCCTTCTTCTGGGGGACAAATGCGGAGCGCATACCTTCCCGTACATAGAAAGCGACAACAGAACGGCAGTGCTTGAACACGAGGCCACTACATCAAAAATCAGCGAGGACCAGCTGTTTTACTGCAGACAGAGGGGGATACGCGAGGAAGATGCAGTGGGACTTATAGTCAACGGATATGCCAGAGAGGTGATAAATCAGCTTCCGATGGAATTTGCGGTCGAAGCCCAGAAACTTCTGCAGGTGTCACTCGAAGGAAGTGTGGGGTAAGAGTTATGTTGAATGGAAAAATGATAGAAATATGTTGAGTATAAAGGATTTGCATGCTTCCGTAAACGGGAAGGAAATATTGAAGGGCATAAATCTCACGGTTAATGCGGGTGAGGTGCATGCCATAATGGGACCTAACGGTTCCGGAAAAAGTACCTTGTCTTCGGTGCTCGCAGGCAAGGAGACTTTTGAGGTGACTTCTGGAGAAGTGACTTTCATGGGCAGGAATCTTCTTGAAATGTCGCCGGAAGAACGGTCATGGGCGGGAATCTTTCTTGGATTCCAGTATCCTATCGAGATACCGGGAGTTACCAATGTGAATTTCATGAAGAGTGCCTTGAACGAACACAGGCGCCAGAAGGGGCTTGAGCCGATATCATCCGCCGAATTTCTGAAGCTTATGAGAGAGAAGATGGCCGTGGTCGAAATGAACAGTTCCTTTTCTTCTAGAGGCGTGAACGTCGGCTTTTCCGGAGGGGAGAAGAAAAGAAATGAAATATTCCAGATGGCTATGCTTGAGCCGAAGCTTGCCATTCTTGATGAAACCGACAGCGGACTGGATGTCGATGCGTTGCGTATCGTTGCTACAGGTGTCACAAAACTAAAACGTCCTGATAATGCAACAATCGTCATAACGCATTATCAGAGGCTTCTTGATTATATTGTGCCTGATGTGGTTCATGTCCTTTATAACGGACGCATAATAAAGACCGCAGGCAAGGAGCTTGCTCTCGAAGTTGAGAAAAGAGGTTACGACTGGCTTATTAATGCATAGGGAATCGGATATGGAAGACAATTATATATATGCTCCGGAAGTCAGGATAAGGGATTCCGCGGAGTTCCGGTGCCGGGTTCCGATGCAGGATACTGAGCAACAGTTCCTTGTTGACGGCAGACTGGAGTCGGACGCTCCACTGTCTTCTGGATATGTTTCCTCGGATAATGGTGTATGTTTTTCTCTTGGAAGAAACGAGAAATCCGGGAAAGTGCTCCAGATGATATCAGTGAGGCACGATTCGGCTCTTGAACGGCTTTCTTTCAGAAACGAGATAAGGCTTGCTGAAAATTCTTCGGCAAAGCTGCTGTTGTGTTCGCATACGATGACGCTTGACAGGTATATTACTGAGGAGACGGTGGACATGACACTGGATGAGGATGCTTCCCTGGATCTGGTAATTATGCAGAACGAACATAATGATGCGGTGCACAGGACCGTTTTCAATATAAGTATGAAAAGGGGAGCCCGCCTGAATATGTGTCTTGTGTCCCTTCACGGCGGGGAGATAGACAACAAGGTGAAGGTGAATCTTGACGGTGAGCATTGCGAGTGCCGTATAGGAGGACTTTATCTTGTCGATGGCAGCCAGCGCTACTCAACAGATGTGAGAATGAATCATAATGTGCCTTATTGTACAAGCAACCAGCTTTTCAAGGGAATTCTCGATGATAACTCTTCTGCTGAGTTTTCCGGCATCGTGTATGTGGCTCCCGATGCACAGAAGACAGAGGCAATGCAGTCGAACCATAACCTCCTGGCTTCCGACGATGCCAGAATAGATACGCGTCCGCAGCTCGAAATATATGCGGATGACGTAAAATGTTCTCATGGCGCTACTGTAGGGCGTCTTGATGAGGAGGCCGCCTTTTATATGAGGTCAAGGGGAATAGCCAGCAGGGAAGCCAGGATCCTGCAGCAGCTTGCTTTTGTCCATGAAGTGCTGGAAAGGGTAGGTAATGTGGAATTGAGGGAAAGACTGTCGTCACTTGTGGAAAAACGTCTGAGGGGAGAATTTTCAAGATGCTCGAACTGCAGCAGAAATTGCTGTTGAGGCCTGTGTCGCCGGTATGCATGAAAGTGTTGAAATTTTTTTTCAAAAGCAAAGGGATTTCTTGCTATATTGCATGACTTTTTTAGGAAAAATCAATAAAATACAATAATGGATAAAGTTACATATCAGGAGGCTTTTGAAGCCAGCGTTGCCTATTTCGGCGGGGACGAGCTTGCAGCTTCCGTGTGGATAAACAAGTATGCAATGAAGGACTCTTATGGAAATATCTATGAGAGATCTCCTGAAGACATGCACAGGCGCCTTGCACGTGAATTTGCAAGAATAGAGGCCAAGTATCCCAATCCTTTGGGGGAAGAAAGGATTTTTGAACTTCTCGACCATTTCAGATACATCGTCCCTCAGGGAGGACCGATGACCGGAATCGGTAATGCAAACCAGATAGCGTCCCTTTCCAATTGCTTTGTTATTGGAAATCAGGGTGAAGCCGATTCGTATGGCGGTATAATGAAGATTGATGAAGAGCAGGTGCAGCTGATGAAACGAAGAGGAGGAGTCGGACATGACCTTTCTCATATCAGGCCTGCTGGAAGTCCTGTCCTTAACAGTGCTCTAACCTCGACAGGTGTGGTGCCTTTTATGGAGCGTTATTCGAACTCCACGAGGGAGGTAGCACAGGACGGAAGACGTGGGGCTCTTATGCTATCCATTTCCATAAAGCATCCTGATTCGGAAAAGTTCATAGATGCGAAGATGGAACAGGGAAAGGTTACCGGTGCGAATGTTTCCGTGAAACTGGATGATGTATTTATGAATGCCGCCCTTTCAGGCAAGAAGTATATTCAGAAATATCCGGTTGATTCTGATAAGCCGAAGGTTGAAAAAGAGATAGATGCACAGCTTCTCTGGAAGAAAATCATTCATAATGCGTGGAAGTCGGCTGAGCCTGGAGTCCTTTTCTGGGATACGATTCTGAAGGAATCAGTGGCTGACTGTTATGCGGATTTGGGATATCGTACCGTAAGCACGAATCCATGCGGAGAGATACCGTTGTGTCCTTATGATTCATGCCGTCTTATTGCGATGAATCTTTATTCATATGTCGAAAATCCTTTTACGGAAAAGGCGAAATTCAACATGGATCTTTTCAAGGAACATGTTTCGGTTGCCATGAGGATGATGGATGATCTCGTTGATCTTGAAATGGAGAAGATCGATGCCATCATTGAGAAGATAAAAAGCGATCCTGAAACGGATGATGTGAAAAGGACCGAGTTCGAACTGTGGGAAAAGATCAAGGAAAAATCTTCCGGCGGACGCCGTACAGGTCTCGGTATAACTGCAGAGGGTGATATGCTTGCAGCATTGGGGATGACATACGGTTCCGACGAAGCCATAAACTTTGCGGTGAAGATACAGAAAACTCTGGCTGTCGAAGCTTACAGGGAGTCCGTGAACATGGCGTTCGAAAGGGGAGCCTTCCCTATTTACGATGCGAAGAGGGAGGAAAACAATCCGATGATTGCAAGGATAAGGAAAGAGGATCCCGAGCTGTACGCCATGATGGTTGAAAAGGGCAGAAGGAACATTTCGATGCTTACAATCGCTCCTACCGGAACAACCAGCCTTATGACACAGACTACTTCCGGAATAGAGCCTGTTTTCCTGCCTTTCTACAAGAGAAGGCGCAAGGTGAATCCTAACGACAAGAATGTCGTGATAACATTCAGGGATGAAGTGGGGGACTGCTGGGAAGAATATTATGTGTTCCATCACAAGTTCCTTACATGGTGTACGGTGCATGGTTATCCGGAATCCATGGTAAGGGGAATGAGTCTTGACGAGATAGAGGCTCTTGTAATGAGTTCTCCTTATTACAAGGCGACATCAAACGATATAGACTGGGTTGCCAAGGTCAAGATGCAGGGAAAGATTCAGAAATGGGTCGACCATTCCATAAGCGTTACCGTAAATCTGCCTAACAGCGTTACGGAAGAACTTGTTGCCGAAGTATACAGAACGGCATGGGAATCCGGATGCAAGGGCGTTACCGTTTACAGGGACGGTTCAAGGGCCGGAGTGCTCGTTTCCGCAAAAGAGGAAAAGAAGGAAGTTCTCAGGCCGAAGAAGAGACCGAAAGCACTTGCGTGTGATGTGATAAGGTTCAAGAACGGAAGCGACAACTGGATAGCTTTCGTAGGAAAGCTTAACGGTACTCCTTACGAAATATTTACCGGTATTGCTGATGAGGATACGATAAATATTCCAAAATCCGTGGAAAAGGGCTTTATAGTGAAAGAAAAGGATGACGGCGGACGTACGATATATGATTTCCAGTATGTTAACAAGAACGGGTACAAGCAGATTGTTGGCGGAATATCCCATATGTTCGACAAGGAATTCTGGAACTATGCGAAACTGATTTCAGGAGTCCTCAGAAACGGAATGCCTATTGTGGACGTGCTCAATCTGGTAGGCGGACTTTCGCTGGACAGTGACAATATCAATACCTGGAAAAACGGTGTCGAGCGTGCCCTCAAGAGATATGTTCCTGACGGTACCAAGGATGAGACAGGAAAGAAATGCACGAAATGCGGTTCTGACAATCTGGTTTATCAGGAAGGATGCCTTACTTGCATGAACTGCGGTTATTCAAAATGCGGATGATGCAATGATACTGTATCCTAATGCAAAGATCAATCTGGGTCTTCATGTTGTGGAAAAACGTTCCGACGGATTCCACAACCTGGAGACTCTGTTTTTTCCGGCTTACGGACTTTACGATATACTGGAGATAGTAGAATCCGAAAGGCTGGAGATGTTCCAGTACGGGCTGGAATATGACGGCGATCCGATGGACAACCTTTGCATCAAGGCTTACAATGCCGTCAAAAGAGTTCTGGAAGAGGATGGAAGATCACTTCCGGCAGTGCAGATACATCTGTACAAGCGCATACCTGTCGGAGCCGGTCTTGGCGGAGGATCTTCAGATGCCGCTTCGGTAATAATTGCGCTCGACGAAATGTTTTCTCTTGGTTTGTCGCGCGGGAAAATGTTGGAAATTGCAGCTGAAGTGGGAAGCGACTGTCCGTTTTTCATATTGAATGTTCCCGCTTATGCGGAGGGAAGGGGTGATGAACTGGTTCCCTGTGTTTCCGAGTCGCTTGATGCATTGTTTTCTGCCTATGAGATACGTTTTGTCCATCCTGATATACATGTTTCTACAAAGGAGGCTTATTCTGGCGTAGTTCCACGCAATATGAAGACCGATGTCCGGAGGGAAAATCTGAAAAAACTTCTCGAACTTCCTCCGGAGGACTGGAAAGACAGGCTTGAAAACGATTTCGAGGAATCGGTTTTCAGGTCTTATCCGGAACTTAAGGAGTATAAGGAAAAACTGTATGGTGACGGTGCCGTATATGCTTCCATGACAGGCAGCGGCTCAACGCTCTTCGGCATATTCAGAAAATCTCCGGTAGTGATAGACTCTCATTGTGATACTCCTGGGCGTGCGGCTGAAGGTGCCGATCTTAACAGAAGATCCGGAGAAGGACACGTGGATTTTATCAGAATGGCGGAAGGAGGTGTGGATGCTTCATTCTTCGCTATATATACTTCTAATTCTCTCGGAAGCGTCATGGCATTGAAACGGGCTTTCTCGATGATAGCGGCTGTGAAGGACAATATCGGGCGTTCATGCGGAAAAGTGGCTCTTGCACTTACTCCCGACGATATAATAATGAACAAAAACAGAGGGGTGAGGTCAGTATTGCTCGGGATGGAGAACGGAGATCCTTTGAATGCCGATCTGTCTTTCCTGAGGGAATTCTACCGGATGGGGATCAGGTATCTGACCCTTACGCATGCGGGGAATAATGAAATATGCGATTCATGCGCCGCTGCAGAAGAACGATGGGGCGGATTGAGTCCTTTCGGCATTGAACTTCTGTCGGAGATGAACAGGATCGGAATGATTGTCGATGTGTCACATATATCCGACAAATCGTTCTATGATGTTCTGGAACGTTCTGCAAAACCGGTGGCTGCAACCCATTCGTGCTGCCGGGCTTTGGTGGATGTACCGAGAAACATGACAGACGACATGTTGCGTGCTCTGGCTGAAAACGGCGGCGTGGTGCAGATAAATTTTTATCCTGCATTTATTTCGGAAAACTATGCTGCTGTAATTAGGAATTATCACAAATATGAGGACATGGAGTCTTCTCTCCGCTCAGGACTTGTAACCGATCCTGCGGAGTGCATGAGAATGTATGAGGAGATAGCAGAGGCCAAACGACGTCTTGCTTCGATAGAAAGACCGTCATATAAGCTCATTGCCGACCATGTTGATCATGCCGTGTCGGTTGCCGGGGTCGAGCATGTGGGATTGGGTTCCGATTTCGACGGCATAGATGTCTGTCCTGACGGGATGGAGGATATCGGTTGTTTCGGCAGGATTCTTGAAGAATTGCGTTCAAGAGGCTATGGCGAAAGGGAGATCGCCATGATAGCCGGTGGAAACTTCATGAGAGTGATGAGAATTGTTCAACAATAAAATTATAAATCTATGAAAAAGACAGCTTTGATAACAGGTGCCACTTCAGGAATTGGAGAGGCTACGGCGCACAGACTTGCCGCATCAGGATATAATCTCATTTTGACCGGCAGGAGGGAGGACAGGCTCAAGTCGGTTGCTCACAGACTTTCGGACAAATATGGAATAGAAGTACTGCCTCTGGTTTTTGATGTTCGCAGCAGGGAGGAGGTCGAGAGAGCCCTTGCAAATCTTTCGGCTGAATGGCGCGAAATCGACGTACTGGTCAACAATGCCGGACTGGCGGTAGGAATGAGCAGAATAAACGAAGGTGAAATAGAAGACTGGGAACGTATGATAGATACCAACGTAAAGGGCCTTCTTTATGTCAGCCGTATTGTTTCCAACTATATGAAGGAGAGAGGCAGGGGTCATATAATAAATATCTGCTCGATTGCCGGCAAGGAGGTATATCTCAACGGTAATGTATATTGTGCATCTAAACATGCGGTTGATGCATTGACAAAGGGCATGAGGCTTGATCTGCTGCCTTACGGCATAAAGGTTGCCCAGATATGCCCGGGCGCAGTGGAAACCGAGTTCTCGCTTGTGAGGTTCAAGGGTGACCGGGAGCGTGCGGATGCCGTCTACAAGGGATTCACACCTCTTACGGCTGATGATATCGCGGATACCATCGCATATATGGTTAATGCACCGGCACATGTGAATATCGCGGACGTGCTCATACTCCCGCTTGCACAGGGCAGCTCTTCTGCATTCGAGAAGAAACTGTAACGGCTATTCCTCGCAGGCCCATACGAGGACATGGTTGTCGAACAGCCTGTAACCGAGTTCAAGACGGGTTTTCCCGCCGTCTCTGTCAATAAAGAAAGCTTCAAGTTCGCCTTCGTCCCGGAGGGTGAACTTTTCTATTTTTATCTGGGATTCGAAATCCACGGAGGTTCTGGACATCAGTTTGTAAACGGCTTCTTTTGCCGACCAGTAAACCGCCAGTTGCGTATTGGTGTCCCTGGAAGAGAGGTCTTCACGTTCTTCTTCCGAGAGGATTCTTTTTTCCACGACCGAGAAGTCCCTGAGTGTGGATTCTATATCTATCCCTATGTGGTCTACGGGATGGGTCATTATTGCTGCATAGTCATTGCAGTGCGATATGCTTATCTCTATGACATTGTTCTGGATAAACGGTCTTCCGTTATCATGGTGACCAAGGTATACCTTTTCATCAAAAGTGCAGTCGAGAAGAGCCCTTATCGCCAGTTTTTCTTTCCTTCTGTCAGAACTCCTTATGAAACTCAGTTCTTCCAGTTCGTCGTTTGGGACTGAAACGGAATTCATCAGTTCTTCTTCGCTTTCGGTGATTTTCCATACCGAAATGACAGCGCCATTGTCAAGTTTTTCTCTAAGATATAAACCCATTATAAATCAACTCTATATTTTTCAAGTAAAAATGCAGGCACATAGGAAAGCTTTGCGTTTCTCAATCCTTCGTCTCCGGCGTCGTCTTCTCTGTTGACATATGTCAGACTGCCTGCCTCATGGGCAAGGAATTCCCTGTTAATCATGGGATATGCTCCCCTTATGTCGCTGAATGCCTTTTCTATGTGTACTATGAAAGTATTGCTGTTCAATGTTTCTCCGACAGTATATGCCACCACCTTGCCGTCCGTTCTTAGAAGGGCGCCCTTCAGCCCGAGTTTCATGTAGTTGGCCAAAGCCTTCCTTACGGCACAGGCCTCGCTTTTCATGGACATGTTGCCTGCACATCCGTTTATGCGGCACCATTCGTCGTTCATCCGTATACATTCCTGGAGGTTGGCTTCCACGATGGGTTCGTATTGCCATTCGTGTTCCCTGAATCTTGCGATATGATTTCTTTTGGGCTGATACTTCTTGCCTTTGAGGTTTATGAGATCCTCCGTCCTGTAAATGTAGTCGAAACTGTCTCTCACAGGTTCAAAACCGAACGACCCTGGGCATGCTCTTTCAAGTATCTCCCTGGTCTGCGGGATCACGGATACCATTTCAGCTTTCAGCCCGCATCTGCGGGCATCCTCCCTGTACATTCCGATTATCGAGGCAATTTCTTCGTCTGTACCTTTTCCGGCGGGGAAAATATAGCCTGCCCTGCCGTTGTATGTGGATTTTATTGCCAGAAGATCATTGTATCTGGCTATTTTCGTATTGAAGATATCCGCCCATATGAACAGAGATGTGAAGCAATATTCCGTTGCCATATAGTCGTTATATGAGAGCAGTTCATTTACCCATTCTCTGTCCTTAAGTCCTATATCTTTAAAATCCAGCATGAATTATTTATATACCAATTTGCAAATTTATAGAATAATCGGTTTTATTTCCTAACTTTGGCAAAAATATTATTGATCAACCGATGAAGAATTTTATTGAAGAACTAAAGTGGAGGGGCATGATTCACAATCTCATGCCGGGAACGGAAGAACAGTTGCTTAAAGAGCGTACAACTGCATATGTGGGTATAGATCCTACGGCGGACTCTCTCCATATAGGCCATCTTGTAAGCATTATGATATTGAAGCATCTTCAGAACTGCGGACATCGTCCTGTTGCCCTTGTAGGTGGTGCGACGGGTATGATTGGGGACCCGTCCATGAAGTCGGCTGAAAGAAATCTGCTGGATGAAGAAACTCTGAGGCACAATCAGAATGCCATAAAGGCCCAGTTGTCAAGATTCCTTGATTTTGATTCCGAGGCTCCGAACTCTGCAATTCTGGTCAATAACTATGACTGGATGAAAGACTATACCTTCCTGCATTTCATCAGGGACATAGGCAAGCATATAACGGTCAACTACATGATGGCTAAGGATTCGGTCAAGAAGAGACTCAACGGAGAAGAAAGGGAGGGGATGTCGTTTACGGAGTTTACATATCAGCTTGTCCAGGGGTATGATTTCCTTTATCTGTACGAGCATCTGGGCTGCAAGCTGCAGATGGGAGGAAGCGACCAGTGGGGCAACATTACCACCGGTACAGAACTTATCCGAAGAAAAGTGAACGGTGAGGCATTCGGTCTGACGTGTCCTCTGATCACCAAGGCTGACGGAGGGAAGTTCGGAAAGACGGAGAAGGGTAATATCTGGCTCGATTCGAGATACACGAGTACATATACGTTCTACCAGTTCTGGCTTAATGTCAGCGATGAGGATGCCGAAAGGTACATAAAGATTTTTACCATGCTTTCCAGAGAGGAGATAGAATCTCTGATTGCGGCGCATAAGGAAGCTCCACATGCTAGGGAACTTCAGAAAAGGCTTGCCAGGGAAGTTACGGTAATGGTTCACGGGGAAGCCGAATTCGAGAAGGCTGTAAGGGCTTCCGGTCTTCTTTTCGGAAATTCGACCGCGGAAGATCTTAAATCCATAGATGAGCAGACTTTCCTTTCAGTATTTTCAGGTGTTCCCATGTTTGAAATGCCGGCATCCGAATTGCCTTGCAGCATACTAGATGCTCTTGCCGTGAAAACTTCAGTTTTCCCTTCAAAAGGAGAGTGCCGCAAAATGATTCAGGCCGGAGGGGTAAGCATAGACAAGCAAAAGTTCACGGACCCGAACGGAAATCTTACCTCCGATCATATTCTTGACGGTAAGTATGTTCTGGTCCAGAAAGGCAAGAAAAATTATTTCATCATTAAACTCGTATGATAATGGAAAACGAATCCACACGTCAGCAAAAAGTTGCCAGGGAAATACAGAGGGACATGGCTGAAATTCTCAGGTCCATGGGAATGGCTGCTTTCGGAGGAGCCATGCTGACGGTGAGCGGGGTGAAGATAAGTCCCGATCTTTCCGTAGCAGGAATCTATGTCAGCGTATTCCCGTCGCAGAAAAGCGGTGATGTAATGAAGATGCTTGAGGAAATGAAGAGGCAGTTGCGCGGTGAACTGGGCAGGAAGATGGCAAAACAGCTCAGGATAATTCCAGAACTGAACTTCTATCTTGACTCTTCTCTCGATTATGTCGAGAGGATAGATGAACTTCTGAAAAAATGATATCATTTGCTGACTGATGAATCTTCCTTTTTTCATTGCCGGAAGGTATCTTTTTGCGAAGAAATCGCATAATGTGATAAATCTCATTTCAATTATCAGTGCGGCAGGGGTAGCCATAGGCACTGCCGCTCTGATAATAATAATGTCCGTATTCAACGGTTTCAATTCCCTGATAGAGCAGATGCATTCAGGATATGAGCCCGATCTGAAAATAGAGTACAGATACGGGAAAGTCTTTTCAGCTTCAGGGGGAAATTTCGACAAGGTGTTTTCAATGCCTGGCATAAGGGCCTGTGAGCCGGTGCTGGAGGAAAATGTTTATCTGAAGTACGGTAATTCCGAAGGTGTCGCGACAGCAAAAGGGGTTTCCGTAAGTTATCCTGAATCGTGCAAAATAGGTGAGCATATTGTCAAAGGCGCATTTTCCCTTTATGACGGGGATGTGCGCGGAGCTGTCGTTGGTGCAGGAATATCTTCCTCAATGGGTATAAAGCCGCACTTTCTGACTCCGCTTGATATTTACTTCCCTGACAGGAACGCGCCGGTTACTATACTGGCGGCTGCTTCGTCACTAAAAAAAGAGCGCGTTTTCCCTTCCGGCATATTTTCGGTTGAAGCTTCGGCGGACAACCGTTTCGTATATCTTCCGTACGAAGTCATGAGTTCGCTTACCGGTTATGACGGAGAAGTGTCCTATATGGAAATATATCTGGATGATCCGGTGACCGCAAGAAGTCTTGAAAGGATAAAGGAAAGCATGCGTACGGTCTTGGGTGAAGATTATACCGTACAGGACAGAATGGAGCAGAACGGGGCATTGTTCAAGATGGTCAAAAGCGAAAAGTTCGCCATTTTCCTTATACTGTTTTTTATTATCCTGATAATAAGCTGCAATATATTCGGATCTCTGTCGATGCTTGTTATAGAAAAGAAGGATGATATCCTGACTTTCTCGAATCTCGGTATGGATTCACCGGCCATCAAGAAGATATTCCTTATGGAAGGATGGATGATTTCGCTTGCAGGTGTTCTTGCAGGGACCTTTGTAGGAGTTGCGCTGTCGTTAGCCCAGCAATATTTCGGGATAATCGGAATGCCGGGAAATTTCGTGGTTGACGCGTATCCTGTAGTGCTCAAGCTGTCCGATATTCTGATTACCGTTACGGGCTGTGCACTCATAGGCCTTTTTGTCGCCCTTCTTCCTCTGAAATTCAGATTTCCATAATAGCTTCCGATACGTTTATCATGAAGTCTCCTACACGTTCCAGTTCGGAAATCATATCCATGTAGTAGACTCCTGTATGGTAGGAATAGACGTTGTTCTCAAGGTTCAGCAGGTGTTCTTCCTTAAGGTTGGCCCTGTATTCGTTTATGTCGGTTTCTGCGTCTATTGCATTTGAAATATTCTCTATTTCACGGTATCCGAGGGATACATTCTTTATCATTGCATCGAAAGCGGTGTCCACGAGGTCCATCATGTGTTCCAGGTTCTTGATCATCGTGTCGCTGAACTTGTTTCCGTTCAGGTTCTTGCGCTGCAGTATCCTGGCGATGTTGAAGCCGGAGTCCCCTACGCTTTCAAGTTCGCTTATCACCTTGTACATGGCCTGGATTCTTCTTCCGCTTTCTTCGCTGAGTTCCCCTTCGGATATGTTGTTGAGGTATTTCGCTATTTCGAACTCTATCCTGTCCGTTACCTGTTCATAGTGTTCGAGTTTTTTGTACAGCTCGTCGAATCTCTGCGGGTCGTTGCATTTTATAGCTTCCCTTGCATAGGTATATTGCCTCTTGGTGAGTTTCGCGAAATTCACTACTTCTTCCTTGGCCTGATTGAGTGAAAGTTCGGCAGTGTTCAGAAGACCTCCGTGGATGTACTTGAGTCTGAATACTTCCGTTTCCTCCTTCGGCTGTTTAATTATTTTGGTGACTATTACGGCAATCTTGTCTGTAAACCATACCAGCAGGAATGTATTGGTCAGGTTGAACAGCGTGTGTACCGTTGATATGGCATACAGAGTGGATGCTGTTGATGTGAAGGGATCCTGTCCTCCGCTTGCCATCACTATCTTTGCCACTATGTTGAGGAACGGATGGAACAGTATCAGGACCCATGTTACTCCGAATACATTGAATACGGTATGTGCGAGTGCTGCCCTTTTGGCAGAGACATTGGCTACTGATGCCGCTATGTTGGCAGTTATCGTGGTACCGATGTTTTCGCCGAGTACCATTGCCGCCGCCATCTCGAACGGAATCCATCCGTTGTTGCACATGACAAGAGTAAGCGCCATTGTCGCACTGGATGATTGCAGTACTATTGTCAGAAGCGTACCTATAAGCACGAAAAGTATTGTTGACAGGAAGCCGTAACCCTTGAGGTTCTTTATGAATTCAAGCACTTCCGGCTGGGACTGGAGATCCGGTACCGAGTCCTTGAGAAATGTAAGTCCGAGAAAAAGGAGGGCGAATCCTATCAGAAGCTCTCCTATGGATTTCTTTTTCTTGGCCTTGAACATCATGAAAACGAAGCCTATTCCGATCAGAGGTATCGACAGTACCGATATGTCCGCCTTGAATCCGAGAAGGGAGATTATCCACGCGGTTACAGTAGTACCTATGTTGGCTCCCATTATTACACCTATGGACTGGGTGAGGGAAAGAAGTCCCGCGTTTACAAAACTTACAACCATTACAGTGGTCGCGCTTGATGACTGTATTATGGCTGTGATGAAAAGACCTGTGAATATTCTGGAAACAGGATTGGAAGTCATTGCGGCCAGGATATTCCTCAATTTTTCACCAGCCACCTTTTGCAGAGCCTCGCTCATGAGAGTCATTCCGTACAGGAAAAGACCGAGAGAACCCAAAAGTTGTAAGATTTGGAAAAAAACGCTCATTTTTATGTAATTTGCCGCAAATATAGGGAATTCTGTAAAGAAAATGCCTTATCTTCGCAGATATTTTTGTGTCCGGTGAAGATATCGTTGAAATCCGTATTTATTGCATTGTTCCTCTTTTTCATTTGCAGTGGTGGTGTTTATGCCCAGTTCTATACATTGGGCAACAATCCTGCATCCACAAGGTGGAGGTCGATATCTTCCGACAATTACAGAATCATATATCCGGAAGAGGTTGATTCTCTGGCAAGGGTATATCTTGCAAAGATGGAATACAGCCGATCATCCGTAATGTCGTCTCTCGGAATAGCCACCAAGAGAATATCGGTCGTATTGCATCCTTACAGCTCCATGAGCAACGGCATGGTGGCATGGGCACCGAAGCGTGTTGAACTGTTTACAATACCTCCCGCTTCCGGTTATTCCCAGGAGTGGTCTTCACAGCTCGTACTGCACGAATCCCGTCACATAGGACAGATGGAGCATTTTACAAGAGGCATCGTAAAACCTTTTTCATGGCTGCTTGGAGAGCAGGCTCCTGGACTTGCCGTAGGACTTCTGGCTTCAACATGGAATTTCGAGGGAGATGCTGTTATGACGGAGACGGTGCTCTCCCGTTCTGGCAGGGGGAGGGAGGCTTCCTTTCTCCAGTATTACAGGATGGCAGCGCTGACAGGCGACATGCGTAACTGGGACAGGTGGCGTCTCGGTTCGCATTACCGTTATACTCCTGATATATATGCATTCGGATATATGATAAATTCCGCGTCAAGATTGTATTCCGGAGACAGGGCATATATGTCCAGGCTTCTTCCGGGATTCCTCAAAAACTGGTATTATCTTTGGAACTACGAGAAAAAAACATATGAAAAGGTTGTAGGAGCGGACATGTACCGTCTTTTCGATTATTCACAGGAGACGATGACCTTATTGTGGCAGCATGATTACGACAGGAGAAAACCTTATTCTTCTCCGGTAATTGCAGCCTCTGCAGAAAAAAGACACACGGATTATGTTTCTCCGGTAGTGGATGGAGAGGGTCATGTATATGCCCTGCGTTCAGGGATGGAATCCGTGCCCTGTCTTGTTCGTTGTTCTTCTTCTGGGGATGATTCCGCAGAAGAAATGCTCAGGCCTATGAATGCCTATGTAGAAAGGATTGTCTTTTCGAATGGTAAAATCTATTGGGCGGAAAGAGTCCCTGACATCAGATGGGGAAATGTAAATACTTCAGATATTTTCTATTATGACATAGCCTCTGGAAGAACCGTGCGTCTGACACACGGCAGATATTTTTACAATCCGTCTCCTTCCGCTGACGGCAAGGGTGTTTTCGCCGTTTCTTATCATACGGACGGAAGAACTTCCGTAGTTCATGTCGACGGGTTTACCGGAAAGGTGAGGGAAGTGGCGCCTCCTCATGGAGCGGTGCAGTTCAAGGATGTTACAGCTTGCGGAACAGATCTGTATTTTTCTGCCATAGGTGTTTCAGGATGCGGTATTTACAGATGGAAAAACGTTTTTCCAGATAGGTATGGAAGATTTTTGCTGGAGGATGCGGAAGTGCTTGCGGCGCCGGCAGATTACAAGATAGAAAACCTGTTCATGTGGAAAGGTTTCCTGTGCTTTAATTCCGATGCGGATGGTGTGGATAATATATTCGCAATGGATACGGACGGAACCGGGGAGATCAGGCGTCTTGTAAATTCGGAGTTCGGGGCGGTAAATCCGTTTGTCACCGGCAGCGATGTTCTTTATTACAGTAATCTTACACCTGGAGGATACAGGGTGGCATATATTGACGCCTTTCCGGGTAAAGAGGTTTCAATGAATTTCAAAGGTGCTTATCCGCTTGCGGACTATCTTGCCGAAGGGAGTCGTCCGGTGGACTTCTCATCGCAGGAATTCGACGGTTTGTTCAGTGTGATCGATACCCTCCCTTCAAAACGGTACAGAGGGGTTGCCAATCTGTTCAGATTCCATTCGTGGGCACCGGTATATTATAATGTTGACAAGATAAAGTCCCTGAGCATGGAGACACTTTATGAGGCCGTGTCTCCGGGTGTAGTATTCTTTTCGCAGAATACATTGAGTACGGCGGAAACCATGGCCGGATATTCATATCATGGAGGATTTCATTCCGGACATGTAAAGTTTTCATATACAGGCTGGTATCCGGTAATCGAATTGTCGGCTGATTTCAATGACAGGTACAGATACAGTGTTTCCGGAAACGGGTATGCTGAAGACAGGGTTCCCTATCTGAATGTGAAGTTCAATGCATACGTGCCGCTGAATTTTTCTTCAGGGGGTCTGAACAGGGGACTTGTACCGCAGGTTTCCTTCAATTATACAAATGACAGGTATCTTGGAAGCGAAGGTTATGATTCCTACTACAATGTCATGGCGGGTATAAGGTATTACAGCATGTATCCTGTTGCGGATGCGGGAATATATCCGAAGAAAGGTTTTTCAGTGTCGGCATATTATTTTTCACATCCTTCCGACAAGGGTAATCTCGGGGACATAGCCTGGCTGTATTCATACGGTTATCTGCCCGGTTTTGGCAAGAATCACGGAATACGTTTGTCCGCTTCGTTCCAGAAACAGTTCATGTACGGAAAAAAATATTACCAGAGCGGATTTGCTTCAATGCCAAGGGGATGTACGCTGCGTTTCGCAGACTATACTGCAGGGTGTACGTTCGATTATGCAATGCCTTTTTATCTTGGGGACGTGTCATGGGGCAAATTTGCGTACTGGAAGCGTCTTCAGGTGATTCCTTTTGCGGATTATACTTATGTTAATTCAAGATTCAGCGGAAACGAACATCTTTGGTCCGCTGGTTCCGATATTCTTGTGGATGCGAATTTTCTGCATATATCATGGCCTGTTTCCGTGGGATTCCGTTATTCATACAGCTGCGATTCTCCATTCAACATGTCACTTCTTTTCAGTGTTTCCGTACCTTAGCTTTATCGCTTCTGCTATCTTTTTCCCGGTGATTGCGGCAATTTCTTCAAAAGAAGCTTCCTTTATCCGTTTCAGGCTTCTGAAATGTCTCAGAAGTCTGGTTTCGGTAGCTTCGCCTATTCCTCCTATGCTTCTGAGTTCTGATACCGCCTGCCCGCTGCTTCTCTTGTTTCTGTGGAATGTAATCCCGAATCTGTGTGCTTCGTTGCGGATATGCATGAGTATCTTGAGTGTTGACGAGTTCTTGTCAAGAAACAGGGAATCTGCCTGTCCTGGGATTATTACTTCTTCAAGGCGTTTTGCAAGTCCTATTACCTCAACCTTGTCCAGAATGCCGATTCTCGTCAATGCATCGCAAGCTGCTCCTACCTGTCCTTTTCCTCCGTCTATTACAATCAGTTGGGGAAGCCCGCGGCCTTCATCCATAAGCCGGGTATATCTTCTTGTGAGTACTTCCTCCATAGATGCGAAGTCGTTTGCCCCTGTTACGGTCTTTATGTTGAAATGTCTGTAATCCTTTTTGCTCGGTTTGGCGTTCCTGAATACAACGCATGCAGCTACCGGATTGGTTCCCTGTATGTTGGAGTTGTCGAAGCATTCCATCCATACTGGCAGAGAAGACAGTTTCAGATCCTTTCTCATCTGTTCGAGTATTCTTGCCGTGTGTTCCTCCGGATTCAGTATCTCTTCGTGTTTCAACATCTCGAATTTCAGGGCGTTTGCATTCTTTATGCTCAGTTTCAGCAGATTCAGCTTGTCTCCGCGGAGAGCCATCCTTATTCCTTTACCCGGTATTTCATCTTCCGGCATGTGCGAAACTATTATTTCATGAGACAATCTGCCGGTTCTTGCATATATGTCGCCTATGAACAGGCTCATTACCCTTGATTCGCTTTCTTCCATGCGGAGCTTGAATGATGTGCTGAGGGACTGAGTAATGCATCCTGATGTTATTCTCATGAAATTGCCGAATGCTTCGTTGTTGTCGAATACGAGAGAGAATACGTCCACATTGTTTATGGACGGATGTACTACTAGTGATTTGCTGTAGTGTCTTTCAAGAATTTCTATCCTTGTCTTTATTTCGTGAGCCTTCTCGAATTCAAGCGACGCAGCGGCTGTGTTCATTTCTTCCCTGTATTTTTTTATGAGGGACGAAGTTTCTCCCTTGAGAAGTTTCCTTATTTCTTCAATCTGTCCGTTGTATTCCTCTTCGCTTGTCAGGCCTGCACACGGTGCTTCGCATTTTTTTATGTGATAGTCCAGACAGACGGAGAATTTCCCGCTTTCTATGTTTTCCCTGTCCAGTTTAAGTTTACACGTCCTAAGACGGTACAGGGATCCTATGATGTCGAGGATGCTTTTGGCGTGTATTACACTGCTGTAAGGACCATAGTATTCGGAACCGTCCCTTATGAACTTCCTGCTCATGAAGATTCTGGGGAATCTTTCCTTTTTTATGACGATCCATGGATATGTCTTGCCGTCCTTGAGCAAAATGTTGTATTTGGGCTGGAATTCCTTTATGAGGTTGTTTTCCAGAAGAAGAGCGTCTTCCTCGCTTTCGACTACAGTATGCTGCAGGTCCGCTATTTTGGAGACCATTACCCTGTTCTTCCTTGTAAGTCTGTCTTCTTTCTGGAAGTATTGCAATACTCTGCGTCTCAGATTTTTAGCCTTGCCTACGTAGATTATCGTACCTTCCTTGTCCAGAAAACGGTAGACTCCGGGTACTTCAGGAAGCATATGGGCTTTTTCAGCCGGTGTGAGTTTATGTGTGTCATGCGGGATCATAGCCGCTTCCTCCCCACGGATTGCATCGCAGGATTCTCCAGATGGCTTTGGCCGTACCCTTCAGCGGTCCGTATTTTTTTATGGCGTCTATTGCGTATTGCGAACATGTCGGTGTGAATCTGCATGTGGGCGGCTTTAACGGAGAAATACACTTTCTATAGAATGTCACCGCTCCTATCAGCACCGCTGATGCCGATTTTTTCAAGAATGTGCCTGATTTTTGAAGAAACGACGTCATAGTCCGCTATTTCCTTGCTGATATATATGAACAAAATATCGTATTTTATTGTCTCTGTTCCGAATACTTCATCCCTGCATTGTCTGTAGGCTTCTCTGATACGGCGTTTAAGCAAATTCCTCCTTACTGCCCTTTTGAAGTTCTTTTTCGGAACGGATATCAGGATCCTGTTGAACTGCTGTCCGTTTTCTTTGAAAATGATCCTGAAGGGAAAGACGAAAACCGATCGGCCTTCCCTGCATAATGTCTCTATTTCCTTTTTGGAACAGAGCCTTTCGCATTTTTTCAAGGACAGAGTCATGATCAGCCTTTCTGTCCCAGATAGTTGTCAAGTGCTTTTGCTATCGAAGGTACTTCCGGTGTAGGGGCGGATATTACGGATGTCAGTTCCGAATTCGAGAGTTCTTTTGCGGTAGCCGGTCCGTATGTTGCGAAAAGCATGTCGTTCTGTCTGAAATCCGGGTAGCTTGACAGGAGGGATTTCACATCGGACGGACTGTAAAATACTATCATCTGATATTTGGTCAGGTCAATCTGTTTGAGATCGCTGTTTACCGGTCTTACAAAAACGGCTGAAGAGAACTTCAACTTTGCTTTCGTGAAGTGTTTGTTCAGGTCGGCTGTGCAGTTTTCCGACATTGCGAGCAGAAAGTTCTCGTTTTTATGCTTGCTTCCGATGGCGTCTATGATGGAAGAAGTTGTCCCGTTGCCGAAAAATATTTTCCTTTTTCTGTAAACTATGTGTTTTTGCAGATACAGTGCGATGGATTCTGAAGAGCAGAAGTACTTCATTGTTTCCGGAATCGTGATCCTGAGTTCTTCGCTCAACTTGAAAAAGGCATCAATTGTGGCCCTGGATGTAAATACAATTGCAGTATAGTCCAAAATGCTTATTTTCTGGGCTCTGAAATCCTTTGCGCTGAGCGGTTCCACCTTGAAGAAGGGAAAGAAGTCCACTTCGACTCCGTACTTTGTCTTTATCTCGTTATATGGAGAGTTTGCCGGTTCCGGTTGCGAGATGAGTATATTCTTTACTTTCATACTTTTTAAGTACCGTTTTTAATAAAAAGCGTGCAAAGATAGTAATTATCTTTAAGATTGATGATTGTCTAATGAAAAAAATGGTTTTCAGTTGCCTCTTTTCGTCCTTGTATATCCTTCTTTTTTCAGAATTTCCACTATTTTGTCCCTCATGTCTCCCTGAATGAGTATTTCTCCGTCTTTCGAGCTGCCGCCCGTGCCGCATTTTCTCTTCAACAATTTTTCCAGAGCTTGAAGATCTTCCTCCCTTCCCGAAAATCCGGATATCAGAGTGACCTGTTTTCCTGATCTGCCCTTTCGGTCTATCGATACTGTCAGTTTCTGTTTTTCAGGTTCAAGAGAAGGTGTTTCCGTTTCTTCTTCCTGTTCCTGTGTGTATTTGAAATCCGGATTTGTGGAATAGACTACTCCCAGCCTGCTTTTCCAGTCTTGCGCCATGATTGTGGATTGTTAAAGTTTTCGTTTGCAAAATTAGGTATAAATAATCAAAGTCGTATATTTGTAGTTTGTAAATGTGTAAATGTGGATCAGTATGGAATATTCAAAATTCAGTAGACTCAACAATCTTGCGGGACTTATTGTTCTGGCTGTGTCTTCGTTCGTCTATCTTTCGACGATAGAGCCTACGGCAAGTTTCTGGGATTGCGGGGAGTTCATAGCTTCTTCATATAAACTCGAAGTGGGGCATCCTCCGGGAAATCCGGTGTTCCAGCTTATCGCGAGGTTCTTTACGATGTTTGCCTCTCCTGAAAAGGCTGCAATGGCCGTAAATGCGATGAGTGCGATATGTTCCGCCCTGACAATTCTTTTCCTTTATCTTACGATAGTGCATCTGGGAAGAAGACTGAATGAAAAGTGCGGGAGGCAGATTACGCCCGCAACAGCAATTGCCATAATCGGTTCGGGCATTGTGGGTGCAATGGCCTACTGTTTTTCCGATACGTTCTGGTTTTCCGCTGTCGAGGGAGAGGTATATGCGATGTCTTCCCTTTTCACCGCGGCTGTGTTCTGGGCCATGCTCAAGTGGGAGGAACAGGCGGATACCGAATATGCAAACAGGTGGATAGTGCTCATATCCCTGCTTATGGGGCTTTCCATAGGAGTGCATCTTCTCAACCTGCTTACAATTCCGGCGCTTGTCTTTCTTTACTATTACAAGAAGTATGAAGTGTCGACCAGGAGAAGCATATGCGTGCTTTTGCTTTCCGGTGTCATTCTTGCAGTCATACTTTACGGCATAATCCCGTATCTGCCGAAGATGGCCTCATGGGTCGATCTGCTTTTCGTGAACGTGTTCGGACTCGGATTCAACAGCGGTGCGGCTTTCTTCATGCTTGTACTTCTTGCACTTTGCTTCCTTGTGATATACTGGACATACAGGAAAGGAAAGGTGCTTTTGAATACGATCTCGTTGTGTTTTACAATGATAGTAATAGGATATTCGGTTTTTGCAGTTGTCGTGATAAGGTCGTCGGCGAATACGCCTACAAATGAAAACCAGCCTGACAATCCTTTTGCCCTTGTAAGTTATCTTGCACGCGAGCAGTACGGAAGCAATCCGCTTATTTACGGAGAATCGTTCGATTCCCCGTATGACCTGACCAGCAGGGATTACTATACCAAGCTCGGCGACAGATATTTCAAGGCCAAGGGTCCTATTGAACCGAAATATCTGTCAGAGGGAAAAATGTTCTTTCCGAGGATGTGGAGCGGACGCGAAGAGTCGCATGTCGCATTCTACAAGACCTATACGGAGGGTAAGGGGAAAAAGATTCCAGGTACATCCAATGTTCTGCCGTATTTTTCCGACAACCTTGCATTTTTCTTCGATTATCAGATAAACTGGATGTATGTCCGTTATTTCATGTGGAATTTTGTAGGCCGCCAGAACGATATTCAGGGGTCCGTACCAGGGGATATTTTCCGTGGCAACTGGGAGAGCGGCATAAAATTCATAGATGAGGCAAGGCTAGGGGATCAGTCCGCCGGTCCGGACTATGTGTCACATTCGGCTTCGAAGAACCACTATTACTTCCTTCCGTTTATTTTGGGTATAATAGGTCTGTTTTACCAGTTGTCGAAGGATCAGCGCAACTGGTGGGTTATGATGCTTCTTTTCCTGCTTACGGGGCTTGCTATTGTAGTGTATCTGAACCAGCCTCCTTTCCAGGCAAGGGAGAGGGATTATGCATATGCCGGTTCCTTCTATGCCTTTGCAATATGGATAGGTCTGGCAGTTATGGCCATACATGATTTTCTCAGGAGGTTAAGGCTTCCCGAAACTGCAAGTGCAGCCGTCGTATCCCTCCTGTGTCTGGCAGTGCCTGTCCAGATGGGGGCGGAGAACTGGGATGACCATGACAGGAGCGGACGTTATACTGCAAGGGATCTGGCGGAAAACTATCTTAACAGCTGCGGAAGGAATGCAATACTTATAACACACGGAGACAACGACACTTTCCCTCTCTGGTATATACAGGAGGTTGAAGGAGTGCGTACGGACGTGAGAATTCTCAATACCTCGCTTATACAGACAGACTGGTACATAGATCAGATGAAGTGGAAACAGTATGATTCCGATCCGGTTCCGTTCTCTCTCGAAAGAAAGGATTATCTTTACGGTACAAACGAATTCATACAGATAATCCCGCGTCTTGAACAGGCTGTTACGGTAGCTGACGCGATGACTCTCTTCAAGGATCCGAGACTTAGCGTAAGGCTTTCAGACGGTACTTCGATGAAGTACTTCCCTACAAGGAAGATGATTCTTCCTGTCAACAGGGAAAATGCGTTGAAGGCCGGTATCATTCCTGCCGGATGTACCGATTCCATACCTGAATATATAGAAATAAATATTCCGGAAGGGAAAGACAATCTTACAAAACCGGAAATCATGATGCTGGATCTTCTGGCAAATTACGACTGGAGCCGTCCGATCAGCATGGTATCCATGGGAGGCGATCTTAACATAGGATTCAAGGATTATCTGCAATATGACGGATTCGTATACACATTCGTTCCGTTCAAGGGTCCAATGAGTCTTATGGATGCCGGAAGGACCGATGTCAATGCAATGTATGACCGTCTGATGAATGTATACAGACTGGACAATCTCGCAAGCAAGGATATACATGTGGATTATCAGAATCTTATGACGTTCAATGGCGTAATGTCGATAAGGAATATCTTTACGCAGACGGCCAGGAAGATGATGGAGGCAGGGGATACCGTAAGGACCATTGAACTTCTCGACAGGATGCAGGAAGTGATGGTTCCTGAAAATTTCCCGTTGAATTCGTCTCTTGTCCCGTCGTTGAACACTTATTCTGTAATGGAAGCCGTGGTTCTCTACTGCACTGCAGGTGAAAGGGAGAAGGCGAGACAACTTTCGTCAGCCTTTATCGACGAGACATTCCAGGCAATAGAGCTTTTCCTGTCATCCGAGAGGGCAGTCATGTATGCACAGAAGGATCTGGAAGAAAATATATCGTATCTGTACTATCTTATGGACGTGTATTCCAAGTTCGGTGAGAAGGAACAGCATGAAAGCCTGAAGGCATCGCTTCAGGCCGTGTATGACAGGTTCTCGTAACGGATAATACTGGTAAAATTACAGCAGCATGTTGCATCCTCTCAGTTCGGAATTTTTTATTCTTCCGTCGATTGAGAAGATGCAACTTCCGTTTTCATCATGGGAGATTACGGTTCCTATGTCTTCGGTTTCTATGAAGCAGCAGGAGTTTATGTTGGCGAGATCTATGATGTTCATGCCTCCGGCCATGCCGTTTTCCTCCAGATATACGAACGGGTCATGCAGGTCCCTGATGAGGATTCTCATCCATGAAGGTGTGCGGAAAATCCCGTCCCCTTGCGAATATGCCTGAGAGAGAAGTTCGGCCATCCCGTATTCGGAGTGGATTTTGCTTGCTCCGAAAGTTCTTTCCAGCATGTTGTGGAGTTCATCCCTTCTTATTTCCCTGCCTCTGCCTTTCATTCCTCCGGTTTCCATTATGACAAGGTCTTTAAAGTTGATTTTACCTATGCTTTCTGCCATTTCCACGAGTGCAAAGGTGACTCCGAACAGAATTGTCTTTTTTCCTGATCTCCTGAGCATTTCCAACTTTCCGGCGAGTTCTTCGTAGTTGTACAGATAGTATCCGTTGTCTTCGCTTCCGGAGAGTTTCATAAGCTTGTCCACCATATATACGAGCGACGAACCTTCTCTTTCCAGATAGGACGGCAGAAGGCCGAGTATGGTGTATTGTCTTATATCGCCGTAGAAGTGCTCGAAGGTTCTGATGAAACTTTCTTCGTAAAGGGAAATATCGTGTACGATGTGTGTCGATGAGACCATTCCTGTCGTAGCGCTGCTTGAAAATACCGTTTCCGAGTTGTGTCCCGTATCTATTGCCGTCTCCACAAAGGCGGTCTTGAACAGTCTGATGGGCAGAAAGGGTATATTGCCGATACCGTCTGTGTTTTCAGGTGTCATGCCGAGTAAATCGCAGTATTTTCTGTATACCTCATTGTTCCAGTACTGGACCCTGAATGCTTCAAGTGCGGCTTTTTCAAAGTCGCTGCCGTTTTTTATTCCGAAAATGGTTTTTTTGTAATTTTCGTATTCTTCCCTGCTCATTTTATTTTCCCGAATTAGCAATAAGCGATTCCAGTATTTTCCGGTCATTGGACAGGCGTGGTACCTTGTTCTGTCCGCCGAGCCGGCCTCTTGTTTCCATCCATTTCATGAAGCTCCCTTTTTTCATTACCCGGAGTTTCAGTATGTCCATCACTCCTGAATTTCTTTTGGCTTCATAGTCGGAATTGTGGCTGCAGATGCATTTGTCAAGGGTTTCGGCAAACTGCTCCATATCTTCAGGCTCCATGGTGAACTCTATCGCCCATTCATGCCCGCCCTTCTTTTCCGCAGTCATGAATACGGGTGCAACCGTATATTCATTTACTGTCGCCCCGCATATCCTGCATGCATCCGCAATTGCTTCATCGGCATTCGATATCATGAGTTCTTCACCGAAGGCATTGATGAAGAGTTTTGTCCTTCCGAGAATTCTGATCTTGTGCGGATACAGCGAAGTGAACATTACAGTGTCCCCTATGAGGTATCTCCACAGACCTGCATTTGTCGTTATGGCCAAGGCATAGGCTTTCCCGACAGAAACGTTTTCCACCGTTTCGGCAAGCCCGTGTTCTCCCGCAATTACCCTGTCAAGAGATTCGACAGGGATGAATTCGTAGAATACATTGTTGTTGCAGCACAGGAGCATGCTTTTGTCGTTGCTGTCGTCCTGAAAGGCGAAGTATCCCTCCGATGCATTGTAGTTTTCCAGATACTTCATATTTGAAGACGGAATAATTCTTCTGTATTCGTCTCTGTAAGGGTCCATGCTTGTTCCTCCGTGCATGAAAAGTTCCAGCCCGGGCCAGACTTCGGAGATATTTTTTGCCGAATTGTATTCCATTATCCTTTTCAGCATGACCAGGTTCCATGACGGGACACCGGAGATGGACGTTATTTTCTGTTTGCTGCAACTTTTGCATATTTCTTCGACTTTTCTGTCGAAGTCGGCAATAGTGGCTACGGATCTGGACGGACGCCTGGAAAATTCGGCTATTGCGGGAGAGTTGCTTAGCATTATTCCTGAAAGATCTCCCGCCATGATATGGCTCTTGCCTGCTTCCGTGGCGTGAGGGGATACGGATCCTCCAAGAGTAAGAGCTTTCCCGGAAAAGACCCTGCTGTCCGGATTTGCGTTGAGATATGATATCAGCATGGCTGTCATTCCGGAAAAATGACATTTGTGCAGGGATTCATGCGTTACAGGCAGAAATTTGCTTTTGGAACTGCTGGTTCCGCTCGATTTGGCCATCCATCCCGTATGTCCGGGCCACAGGACATTGTCTTCCCCTTTCATGATCCTGTCAATGTATGGCGTGAAATCGTCATATTCCCTGAACGGAACATTTTTCATGAAAGATTCTATTGTCCCGTCGAATCCGTGTTCTTTACCGAACATGGTGTGTCCGGCCTTGTCAATGAAACGCCCGAGCATTTCCATCTGGAAAGGAACGGGGTTTTTGCGTTCCTTGTCCAGATTCTTTAATATTCCGGAGCCGTATGTCAGAATAAGTTTGTTTAAAACAGACATTTTGTCATTTGTAGTTTAGGATATTATCTGAATATCTCTCCCAGTATTTCCAGTGATTTTATTTCCAACTTGCATGCCATTCCATAGGCGAGGTACCTTATCATGTAGTTCAGGAAGGTTCTCCTTTCGCTTCCTGAGGCCGGTATGGCGAGAAAACTGCCAGTATCCATGTTTGTTGCACAGTGCAGAATCATTGACGAACGGTCGTCCATGACCTCATTTCCGGGAGGCATATTGCAGTATTCGGCCCCGGCTATGTTGAATCTCGGTCTTGACTCCTGATCCATGTTGCCGACAGGCATATATCCAAGCAGGCAGGCAAGTCTTACGGTGAAGAGCAGGTGCAGGTTGGAATATCCTGTTTCTATTCCGGCCAGCATTGCGGGGAATTCGGTCCCGAGCCTGAATATCTCTCCGTCCGGTACATTTTCTCCAGTGGTCTTGTAAAGAATTTCCGCCATATACTGGGCCATGGTGTATTTGGGTATCTCGTTTCTGAGTGGCCAAAGGTTTGCGGCTGCTGATATGCCCCTTATCAGAGGCATGCTGGACTGTCTTCTTTTTGAAAATGTTACCTCAAGGAGATTCATCGGGAACAGCAGATGCCGTACGGACTTGCCGGCGTTTCTCAGATAAAATGCGCTTCTGCCTGTTTTTTCCGAATAGCATTGCAGCACGAGATTGTTTTCGGCATGCCTTATTGCACGCAGGAAGATTATGTTATCGGTATCATTTTCCATTTTTCATGAGGAACTCTGCAAGTTTTTTTACTGCCATGCCTCTGTGTGATATACTGTTCTTTTCATGCAGAGTCATTTCGGCAAGTGTCCTGTCGTAACCTTCCGGAATGAAGATCGGGTCGTACCCGAAGCCGGAAGTTCCGCGTCTTGATTCTGTTATGTGTCCGTTGAGTACACCTTCGAACAAATGTTCCTTTCCGTCCATGACAAGTGAAATCACGGTTCTGAAACGTGCCCTTCTGTCTGTCTTGCCTTCCAGATTTTTGAGCAGCTTGTTCATGTTGGCTTCAGAATCCTTTTTTTCTCCTGCATATCTGGCAGAGTATATTCCGGGGGCCCCTCCGAGGGCTTCAACTTCAAGTCCGGTGTCGTCTCCGAAGCAGTCTCTGCCTGTTTTCCCGTAGATGTATTTCGATTTTGCCGAGGCGTTCCCTTCCAGGGTGGTTGCATTTTCCTCTATTTCTCCGGAAATTCCCAGGTCCTCCGGTGTAAGGATCGTGTATCTGTCGCCTATTGCTTCCAGAATCTCATTTACTTTGTTGCGGTTTCCGGTCGCAAATACTATTTCTTGCATAATAATTGCTGTATTTTATCCTTGGATTTTTGCATCAAATATAGCAAAAACTTTATTTTTGCATTAAATTATTGTTCAGATGAAAAGGTTTTTGATTTTGCTGGCGTTTTTTGTTTCTTCATCCCTTGCGGTGAGCGCACAGTCGCCGGCCTTTAGGATCGCAAGCGCGATGGATGTTTATTATGCGGCGCTTAGAGAACTTGAAGCTGCGTATGTGGATACTGTAGATGCCGAAAAACTCGTGAAGAGAGGTCTGCAGGCCATGCTTAATTCTCTTGATCCTTATACCGAGTATATCGAGGAGGCAAACAGCGAGGATATCGAACTTATGACCACCGGGGCATATGGCGGGATAGGAGCTGTGATAAAGAAGAAGGATTCCTGCGGTGTCATGATATCCGAACCTTATATCGGGTCTTCTGCCGTCAAGTACGGACTTGAACCCGGAGATATTATCCTTGCAATCGACGGGGAGGATGTAATTCCATTATCTCCGACCGAGTGCAGCAACAGAATGAAAGGTGTGCCCGGAACGGACGTAAGGTTTACCGTAATCAAGGGCAAAAGCGGCGACACTCTGGACATAGTGGTAACCAGAGAGAGGGTGCATATTTCCGATGTCGTATACAGCGGTATTTTGAGGGACAGCATAGGATATATAAAGATTTCCGGTTTTACCCAGGGCGGGGCGAAGGATGTACGTGCGGCATATGAAAAACTTGCTGCCGACGGAAGAATGAAACGTCTGGTGCTGGATTTGAGAGGAAACGGCGGAGGTCTTATGGATGAGGCAATTGGCATAGTTTCTCTTTTTGTGCCTTACGGTTCTGAAGTCGTTTCGTCCAAAGGCAGGATAGAAGGCATGAACAAGGTGTACAGAACATCCGAGGCTCCTTTGGATACGCTTATACCCATGATGGTGATGGTCAATTCCGGATCGGCCTCTTCGTCTGAAATTGTGGCAGGTGCCCTTCAGGATCTGGACCGTGCACTGATAGCCGGAAAGAGAACTTATGGGAAAGGTCTTGTGCAGACGATAAGGGAAGTTGGATACAATGACCGTATCAAGCTTACCACTGCCAAATACTATACTCCCAGCGGAAGATGTGTTCAGGCAATAGATTACAGTAACCGTAACGAAGACGGCAGTGTGGGGGCGATACCTGATTCTCTCAAGAAGGCGTTTTATACAAGGTCCGGAAGAACTGTTTATGACGGAGGCGGAATCACCCCCGATCTTGATGTCGATGATGTATTGTACAGTCGAGTTTCGGCATCGCTCGTGATGAATGACATTATCGGAGAGTATGCAATAGAATATTACAGGCTTCATGATTCCATAGCTTCACCATCCGAATTCCGTCTTTCTGACGAAGAATATGAGGATTTCGTAAGATTTGCGGAAAAGAAGGACTTTGACTTCCGCACAGGTTCTGCCGTACAGTTGGAACAATTGCTGAAAACTGCAAGAAACGAAGGTCTTTATGACATATACAGGACGCAGCTGGATGCTTTGTCCGACATTGTGTCTGCCGACAAAAGAAGTGTGCTGGAGTTGAAAAAGGATGAAATCAGTCAGATACTGGAAGAAGAAATAGTGATAAGGTACTATTATCGTCCGGGAGGAACAGAGTCTTTTCTCAGAAACGATAACCAGCTTGTGAAAGCATTGGACGGCTTCAAAAACGGGAGCCGTCTATAGACTTTCAAATACATATACCTTGTCGGATCTCCTGATTCTGGCGGCATCCTTTATAGGGATTGAGCAATATACTCCTTTTTCCGCTCTGTCAGTGCTTACAAGGTCTACCCTTATTTCATCGACGGTCTGTTCTATCACACCTGTTGTAGGCCCTATGATGAGTATGTCGTCTCCTTTTTTGAGGGAGTCGCTTTCTATCAATACTTCCGCTACTGCAAGCCTGCTGAAATAATTGGTGATCCTGCCTACATATTTCTTGCGTTTTGTGGCCTTGCTTCCGTAGACTTCGCTCCATTCCCCAAGTTTCGCTCCCTGGTAGTATCCGTCCCAGAACCCTCTGTTGAATACTGTGGAAAGCCTGTCTTTTAGCTTTTTCTTCAATTCGTCATCGTATCGTCCCTCGCAATAGGCGGTGGCGGCTTCACGGTATGCAGCAGTAACGTAACTTACATATTCCGCGGCTCTTGCCCTTCCTTCTATCTTGAAAACGGTTACTCCGGCTTCTATTATCTTGTCTATGAATTCTATTGTGCACAGGTCTTTCGGTGACATGATGTATTTGTTGTCCACGACAAGTGAACGTCCGGTTTCAAGGTCTGTCACCTCATAACCCCTTCTGCACAGCTGGTAGCATGATCCGCGATTTGCCGATGCATTGTATTCGTGGAGACTCAGATAGCATTTTCCTGATATGGCCATGCACAAGGCTCCGTGGCAGAACATTTCTATTTCCACCTGTCGTCCTGAAGGCCCTGTTATGTTTTCCCTTTCAATTGTTTCCTTTATCCTTTTTACCTGGTTCAGATTCAGTTCCCTTGCAAGGACTATCACGTCAGCGAATTTTGAATAGAATTTAAGGCTTTCGGCATTTGATATGCTCAACTGTGTCGAGATATGTACTTCGAGTCCTGCTTCTTTCGCTGCGGTAATAGCTGCCATGTCGGACGCTATTACTGCTGATATGCCTGCTTCACGGGCCATCTGAAGCGTTCTGTGCATGTCTTCGAGGTCTTCGTCGTACAGGACGATGTTCAGGGTGAGATAGGATTTGACATTGTGTTCCCTGCATATCTCCGTGATCGTCTTCAGATCGTCTGCACTGAAGTTGTTGGCAGAATGCGACCTCATGTTTAGGCTGCCTACACCGAAGTATACCGAGTCGGCTCCTGCATTTATGGCGGCGTGGAGGGCTTCGAAGTTGCCTGCAGGGGCCATGATTTCTATTTCAGACGGTTTTATTCCTTTCATTGAAAAAAGATTCGATTTTGTTTGTTACGGTTTCGCTGGAAATGCCGTTCATGCATGCATAATCTCCGCGTTTGCATTCGAGGTTGCCGAAGATCGAGCACGGCCTGCATTCCATTTCAAGTTGTATGGCATTTTCCGGATTCTGTCTCCATCCGTAGAATCCTGCATACGGATGGGTGGCTCCCCATATCGATATTACCGGAACTTCCTTCAGGGACGCGAAGTGCATGTTGGCGGAATCCATGCAGACCATAAGGTCAAGACTGCCTATCATTTCCATTTCCTCTTCAAAAGGCCCGCTTCCTGCAACGCATATCGTGTTGTCGTATTTCCCGGCCCATTCCGACAATATATCCGTTTCATGTTTTCCCCCTCCGAAAAGCAGGATTACATATTTACCGGTTTCGGAAAGGTCCCTTACGACATTTTCCATTTTTTCTACCGGCCATGTCTTTCCCCTGTGTTTTGCAAAAGGGGCTATCCCTATGGCGTAACGCTCATGCGCGGCTTCTCCGGAAGCTTCTTCCCATTTTCCGGAAAGCAGGTCACCGCATTCTGAAAACTTAAGATCTTCCAGTCCGCATCTTACAAGGACTTCCTCGTATCTTCTCATGCTGGGTTTGAGTTGTCTGCGACATTTGCCGCTTACCAGCAGTTTCTTTTCCTTGCGGCCCTTGTCAATCTTTTCGGATTTCCTGCAGGAGAATATCCTTATGAGTTTTGTTCTTATCACATCGTGGATGTCGGCTATTATGTCCGGCCTTTCCTTTCGGATGCTACCTGATAGTTCTAATATGCCTTTCAGACTCCTGTGCCTGCTTTTCGTGTCCGCTTCCATCAGGAAGAAGTTAGAAGGGAAGCCCTTGAAGAGCGGGAACAGTTTCCTGTTTGTCACAAAGGTGAATTTCGTGTCAGGATTCCTTTCAGCATAATGCATCAATAGGGGTGCCGCGATAGCGACGTCCCCTAATGCCGAAAATCTCAGAATTACGATGTGCCTTTTGTATTCTGTCATCATTTCGCTCCGTATAGGACAGGATTCAGGTCCGGATCGTTGTACATCTTCATCTGCTTGTAGACTTTCATATATTTGGATCCTTGTTCGATTTCTTTCAGAAGCATGTCTATTGCTGATGAAAGGTCCTTCTGCTGCATGAGGAGTATGTCGAGTTTCTTTTCACATTCTTCAAGATGCTTCCGGGATACATCCTTCCTCCCGGTTTCCTTTTCCATGTGGTATATCTTCAGGGCCAGGATCGAGAGTCTGTCAATGGCCCATGCCGGACTTTCAGTGTTTATGGATGCATCGGGTCTGACTTTTACGTCCTTGTACTTTTCAAGCATGTAGCTGTCTATGAGCTCTACAAGGTCGGTACGTTCCTGGTTGGACCTGTCAATGCGTCTTTTTATTGCCAGAGCTTCAGCAGGATCGATTTCAGGATCCCTGATTATGTCCTCCAGATGCCACTGTACTGTATCTATCCAGTTTTTGAGATACAGGTAATACTCAATGGACCTGAGCGGATACGGATTCTTTATTTCAGTGTCAACATTGTCCGTTTCGTGGTATTTCCGGATTGATTCCAGAAAAATTCTGTTGGCTTGTTCTGTAAAGTTCATGTCTATTTGTTTCGTTTTGTCAGTAAATCTCCGAATTCTGTAAGGACAGACAGTTGTGTGCTGTCCAGACCGCTTTGAAGCAGGGTTTCCGTAGCTTCGCGGTTCAGCCTTTCCGCTTCTGCAAGGGCTGCCCTGCCTATTTCCAGTTTTCTGTATATGTCAAGCATGAGCCTGATTTTCATTGATGCTTCCTCTGCCGTGTCGCCTTTCATGGACATGATCTTCCTTATTTCCCTTTCAGTACTGCTGTCCGCTTTTTCCATCGCTTTTATGAGCAGCCACGTTTTCTTGTTGCAGAGAATGTCCTTGCCTATCTTTTTCCCGAAAACGGATACGTCTCCGAAAGAATCCAGATAGTCGTCCATGATCTGGAATGCAAGTCCTATCCTGTAGGCGTAGTCATATATCGCATCACATGCCTTTTTGTCTGCCCCTGCGATTAAGGCTCCGGTTTTTGCCGAACATGCTATCAGCACTGCGGTTTTGAGTCCTGTCATCATCATGTATTCCCCGGCTGTGACATTGTCTTTCGATTCGAAGTTCATGTCGTACTGCTGGCCTTCGCATACCATGGCGGCTGTGGTAGTGAACAGATCCAGGACTTCAGCAAGTTTGTCTGCAGGAGCCTTGGCCATGAACCTGTATGCAAGTATGGACATCACGTCTCCGGAAAGGATGGCAATGTTTTCGTTCCATTTCCTGTATACCGTAGGCATACCCCGTCTTATGTCGGACCTGTCCATTATGTCGTCATGGATGAGGGTGAATTCATGGAATACTTCCAGTCCTATGGAAGGAGCGATGATTTCCGGACCTATGTCTTCTTTGAAAAGATTATATGTGAGAAGGCACAGTTTAGGCCTTAACCGTTTTCCTCCTATGGAAAGCATATACTTGATAGGATCGTACAGTTCTGCCGGTTCTGCCGGAATATCGGCTTTTTCAATGGCTTCGGCAATAATTCTGTCCAGTTCTCGGGATGGTATCATTTCTTGTTTTTTTACAAAGTTAGGCAATTTAATGCAAATTTTGATAACTTTACGATTTCTTCGCGTGCCTGTTGTAAAAAGGCCGCCTGTGCATATTCTCTGAACATGAAAATTCTGCTGCTTGATCTGGTTTTTTGCCTACTCTGCATTTTCTGTTTTGCCGGGAATCCTGATTGCCGTTTATCGGGCCGCGTATCCGATTATGATTCGGGTAAGGGAATTTCTTATGTGTCAGTTGAAGTCGACGGTACTGATTTGTGGACATCGACCGATACTGACGGAGCGTTTTCATTGAACGGCCTGGAATGCGGAACGTGGACCGTACGTTTTTCGATTTTGGGATACAGGTCATACGAGACGGAAGTTTCTGTCGGAGAAGGAGAGATTTTCGTTAATATCCGGTTGAGGAAGGAAAATCTTACTTTGGACGAGGTGCTGGTTACAGCCAGGTCTGTAAAAGGGATAAATACCGTTTCTGAGGTCGACAGACAGGCCATAGACCATTTGCAGACCTCTTCACTCGCGGATGTGATGAACCTTATGCCAGGTGTGCTCACCAGAAATCCCAATCTGTATTCGGACAATTCCATTACAGTGAGGAGTCTTGCGGACGGACTGATGGACAGGTATTCGGTAGGCGTTTCCATAAACGGATGTCCTGTTTCCGAAGATGCCGGGCTCAGTTTCGGGAAGATGCGTTCGTCGTATCTTTCGATTCCAGTATTCGATTTCAGGCCTATTTCCACGGACAATATAGAATCCGTAAAACTGTTGAAAGGCGTTCTTCCTGCAAGGTACGGAAATGCCCTTTCCGGGCAGATGATGGTTACAACCAAGGCCGGAAGCACACCTTTTGAGCTGAGGCTGAAGACGGATCCTAACGGAAAGTCCGTTTCACTGGGAAAGGGGTTTGCCGTAGGCAGCGATGCTGGTCATGTAAATATAGATATGGATTATGCACGCGCATTCAGCGACCGTGTTTCTCCGGTTGAGACATATGACAGGGCAACGTTGGGAATTGCATATTCCAATGTATTCTTGAAAAACAGTTCCCCGTTGAGTTTCAATGTCAGGCTTGGCGGATATGTCAGTGCGAATTCCGAAACCTCTGATCCTGATGTGTCGAGCAGGGATTTTTACAGGATGAGGGATAACAGCATGTCGTTGTCTGCATATGGCAGATGGACTCCAGGCAAGAAATGGATAACTTCTGTAGAATATAATGTTTCGGGAAGTTTCAATGTCCGCAGGACAAGGGATTACCGTTTCGAGAATATCCTTCCTCTGCCAAGTGTTTCAGTTGATGAGGAGGGCCTGCACGAGGGTTTTTTTACGGAATCTTCCCTCCCTTATGACAGAAGGGCCGAGGATATACCAGTTTATTTCAACATGCTTCTGTCTGCCTCAAATGACAGGAAGATAAACGGTATTTCGCTCAGAACTTCCGCCGGTTTCGAGTACAGACTCAAGGGAAATGCCGGAAGCGGAGAATATTATGAAGGTGCCGCACCACAGTTTTTCAGACCTTTGTCCTTCAGTAAAATGCCTTTTGTAGGCGATGCAGCTGTTTTTCTGGAGGAAAAGGCGGACTTTTCCCTTTGGAAGGGGGCATCCATGGAAATTGATGCTGGTGTGAGGATTTCGGAAAATCTGGCTGAAGGTTACCGTGGAAAAGTGTATGCGGATCCGAGATTGAACATGAGAATGGAACTGTCCTCTTCCTCTTCCGCATTTGAGGGCAGTGTTGCACTCAGGGCGGGATGGGGGATAATGAGGCGTCCGTTGTCTCTTGTCCATCTGTATCCTTATCCTGCATATTCAGATTTTGTAAGCTGTTCCTTTTCCGGAAATGACGTGGCGGAATCGCTTGTTCTGGTGCAGACATTCATTAATGACAGGAAGAATTCTTCCATTCGCCCTCCTGAAAGCATGAATATGGAGTTCGGTTTGGATTTCGAACTGGAAGGAAACAGCGGCTATGTGTCTTTTTTCAGGGAGAAAATTTCCGGCGGCATAGAGTCTCTGGCAAATTATGATATATATGAGTACCGCCTGTATGACAATATAGCAGACGGCTCCGTACCTGTATGTTCCGGTGGAACCCTGTATCTGTGCGACAATGGAGTGTGTACTCCTGCTCCTTATGGTACGCGCAGGGAATTCGCATTGTACGACATGTTTTCCAATACTGCCGTCATGCACAAGTGCGGTGTGGAATACAGTGTCTCTTTCAGAAGAATAGAGCCGATAAGGACGTCGGTTACAATGAACGGGGCCTACATAAGACAGGTCTCGTCTTCATGCGGGGTTAGCGCCTATTATCCTCTCAGAAACGATATCGCTGATTCCAGAAATCCGTTTCCTTATGTTGCGCTTTTCAGAAACGGTACTTCGATAGGTTGCGGAACCGACAGGTGCCGTTTCAATACGAATATTGGAATAGTCACGAATATACCGTCAATGAGGATGGTTGTGTCCATGACGCTGCAGTGTGTATGGTATGAAAGTATAAGAAATGTTTTTCCGGACGGTATGGTCTATTATGAGGATGAAAACGGAAATGCCGTTTTTGAAAATTTCGGCAACAGGGACAGCGGTACTCTTACCCTTTACAGGGATCCGGAATACTATGTTGATGCCGATGGTATTAAACATTCTTTCATCGACTATCATATTACGGATGATCCGCTTTTGAAAAAGCGTCTTGCTTCGCTCAGGGTTTCGTCGAACCGGAATTATGAATTCCTTGAACGCAGGTATTCCCCTTATTTTATGGCAAATGCAAGGGTTACGAAAGAGATAGGAAACATGGTGGCCATTTCAATGTATGTGAATAATTTTACCGATTCAAGGCCGGTAATTCGAAGCAGTGCGCGTCCGAATGCCGGCGGGGAAATCAAGAACAGTGAAATATTTTTCGGAGCTGAAATGAAATTTTCTTTTTGACGGATATATGGATAAATATTTTTCATATGCGTTTTTTCTGCTGGTGATCGTATTGGAGTCGTCATGTCTTCGTGATATCAGGAAGTCTGATTTCAAGGATGATTCACTCAGTGCGGAAGTTTGCGTTACAATGGATTTCCCGGAAAGTTATACCGGAAGCAAATACGGATTCAATATCGTAATGAGGAACCGTTTTACCGGAACCGAGACTGTGGAAATGTCGGATGATGATGGTACGGCTGTTTTCAGGGTCCCTTACGGCATATATACGGCTTCCGTAAACGGAACAGACGGAGAAGACGGGAAAAAGGCGATACTTAACGGAGTCTCGGAGGAAATTATGGTTGCCGGTGTTTCCATGGGCGCGTCCGGAACATGCAGTGCCTCCCTTCCGGTGAATATTTCATATTCTTCTCCGATAGTGATAAAGGAAGCCTATTTCGGAGGAATGCTCAATCCTCTCAACAACCGGAACTACACAAAGGACGCATATTTCATATTATACAACAATTCCGGTTCGGATGTTTTTCTCGACGGGCTTTGCTTTGCGACAATCGATCCGTATAATTCGACCAATACATCTGCATCAATATGGGTGAAAAACGGAACTTCCGAATTGAGGGATTCTCTTCCGGTAAGTTCGATAGGCTGGATGTTTCCCGGAAGCGGAACAGATTATCCTCTTTCTCCCGGAGAGGAAGTTGTGCTGTGTCTTAATGCGATAAATCATGAAAAGATTTCTCCAGAGGCTGTGAATCTTGCAGTGCCAGGATACTGGGCCCTCTACGACAGGATATATACTCCGGACCAGTCCGAACCGTCGGCTGGTACAAGGCTTATGAAGGCTTTCTGGAAAGCAAGCCTTTCCGATATTTATATCGTTTCGGTTTCAAGTCCGGCATTCTTTCTGTACAGAATAGAAGGTATGACTACCGGGGAGTTCGTTGCCTCGTGTCTTGCCCCGAATCCTAAGAAACCCGAAAACAGGGCTTTCGATTGTCTCATGGTTGATAAACTATGGGTGCTGGACGGTGTAGAGTGCATGTCGGATCCTCTTCACGGCAAAAGAATGAGACCGGAAGTTGACAACGGCTTTGTGCTGGTCTCCGAAGGCCTTGGCCAGAGCATTTGCCGCAAGATAGATGAAGAAGCCTCGAAATCGGCGGGGCGTGTTGTCTACATGGATACCAATAATTCTTCGTCGGATTTCGAAATTCTGCCTTCACCTTCATTAAAGATAAAAAACAGAAATCTATGAAAACCGGGCATATATCTATTGTGCTTCTGGCTTTTGCCGTATTTTCTTCTGTACGGTTGTCTGCAGACGGTACGTACGGGGACGGTTATCCGTTTTTTGTTGAGAGAACGGCTGATTTTTGTCCTTGGCTTCTTTCAGGCAATGTTTCAGGCAATGTCTTCACGTTTGCGGACAGCCTAAACATGTCGTTTGCCGAGATTTTCAGGAAGGATGTTTCAGGCGGGTTTAAAAGGTATTACGAACCTGAAAGATACGGTACTTCCGGATTCAGGACAGCTTCCGCTAAGACCATCGGCAATCTTTTTGTGAGGGGAAGGTTCGACTATGGATATACCGGAGCGAAGGGACATGCATGGTGCGGGACCGTAGTACCCGAAGAGATAATCTGTTTCATGGCAGATTCAGTTCCGGGGAAAACAGCGGGTGAATCGTACAATACCAGTGTCGGTCTGTCTTTGGCCCTCTCGGACGTGATGGCCGCCGGAGTGTCTTTCGATTATGATGTCGGTACTTTGTCAAAATTTAACGACGGCAGAAATTCAAATACGAGATCCGCTCTCGGAGTGAGCCCGTCGCTGGCGTTCAGGTACGGAAAATTCGTTTTTGGAGGGGCCCTGACTTATGAGAGGGTATCTGAAAAGGTTTCCTACAAGTATATAGGTGATCCTGCGGGGAAAGGTCTGTATTATTTCGAGGGATTGTTCTATTATACTTTTTCTCCAGCATCATCGTCGTTTTTGTCTGAAAGATGGTATTATAATGAAGCCTTCGGAGGTTCCCTGCAATGTTCCGCATCATCGGGCGATGTGGATCTTTATGGAGAAATTTCGTTGAAATACAGGATGGAGAATGATTATCAGGATAATCTGAAGTCATGGCACTACAATGAAGTCCTTGGCCTGGACTGGTCATATACGGGAAATGTGCTGTTCAGGAGAGACAGATTCCGTCATGTACTGAAAATGGATTTCGAAAATTTGGAACGGATGAGTTACAATGTCCTTAATGTTTATGAGCCGGTTCCCGGAGAAAACAACCAGTACCGTTACAGGGAATACGGGAGAACCCTGCGTTACGCCTCCCGCTTCCTGACAGCCGGCATGTCATATGTCTTTTATGCTGATGCAGATTTGTCCGGCCATGGAAAATGGAGAACCGTAACCGGATATTCTTTCGCTCTTTCCGATGAAGAATTCATGTTTTATCCTGTTTCGTCTTACAGAAAATATTTTTTCCACAGGTTTGCATTCAGGGCGGACAGAACCTTTTATCCTTATAAAGGTGGAGTGAGCGATATCGGGGCGGGTGCCGTATACAGGTGCGGTTACGGCTCTTTCAGTTCATCGGACGGATTTCTGAGTTCAGGATCTTTCAGACAGAATACCGGACTTCTTGAGAGTGAGCATATGTATAATGATTCGGAAAACATTTCCGTACTGGTGCGGATTTCCCATATGCATGACCTAAAACCTCACGGTAAACTTTCCTTATACGGTACGCTTGAAGCCGGGGCCGTATTTTCCCAGTCCCTGCACATGAGCAGACGGATTTTCTCGATAGCAGCCGGGTTTTATTTTTGATATTCTTTTGGTGACAATTTCTTAACTTCGCGGCATTATTTAAAATATTTCAGATGACAGACAAGAAAGCCGTAGTGATCAAGCATACCGGCAGCCATTATCTTCTTACGGAATTACCGGAATGGAATCCTTTTCAGGCTGTGGTGCGTGGCAAATTGAGGCTCAAGGGATCCGATTCGACAAATCCGATTGCAGTCGGAGATGTGGTGCATTATAATATGGAGCCTGACGGGACTGCAGTTATTTCTGACGTCGAGCCGCGCAGGAACTATGTGATCAGGAAGTCGACGAATCTTTCGCGGCAGGCTCATGTTATAGCAGCCAATCTCGATTCCGTCTATCTTGTCACTACAATAGACTATCCTGAAGTGAAAACGGCTTTCGTGGATCGTTTCCTGGTTACATGCGAGGCTTACAGGATACCGGTGAGGATCCTGTTGAATAAAATAGACCTTTACGGCGACACCCGCAAGGAGGCGGTCGACTCGTTCAAAAGGATATATTCTTCAGCCGGTTATGATGTAGTAGACGTTTCAGCCGTAAGGGGTGATGGAATAGAATGGCTCAAAAAAGATATAGAAGGCAAGGTAGTGCTTTTTTCCGGAACTTCCGGAGTAGGCAAGTCATCCCTTATAGAAGCCGTAGATCCTGGGCTTTCATTGAGAACTGCGGAAATTTCCGAATATCACAATCAGGGCAGGCATACTACTACCTTTTATGAGATGCACAGGGTATCTTCCGGAGGTTATATAATCGATACTCCTGGAATAAGAGGGTTCGGACTCGTGGATCTCAGACCTGAAGAAATATATCTCTATTTTCCCGAAATGCTCGCGGTAGCCGACAATTGCAGGTTCCTGCCGTGTACACATACACATGAACCGGGTTGTGCCGTAAAAAAGGCTGTGGAGGACGGGGTAATTACGGAAGAACGCTATATGTCTTATCTGGGAATGCTTGAAGAGGGGGGCAAGTACAGATGAAACTGGACAGAAGCATGAATAGACGTGTGCTCAGGCTGGCATTGCCGAGTATCCTGGCAAATGTGACAGTCCCTCTTGTAGGAATGGCGGATCTGGCCATTGCCGGTCATACGGGAGACGCTTCGGCGATAGGGGCAGTGGCGATTGCGACCATGCTTTTTGATCTTCTGTACTGGAATATGGGTTTTTTGAGAGTAGGCACTGGAGGTTTTACTGCCCAGGCGTACGGTAGACGCGATTTTGCCTCAGCTGTCCGTGTTTTTGTGCAGGCTGTTTCAACCGCCCTTTCGATAGCTCTGCTTATTCTTGTATTCCAGAGACTTTATCTATGGGCGGCTTTCAGTTTCATAGAATGTTCTCCGGAAGCGGAGCATCTGGCCCGGATCTATTTCAATGTCAGGATATGGGCTGCTCCGGCAACTCTTTCAATCATGGCATTCAAGGGCTGGTTCATTGGCATGCAGAACACTGTTTCTCCTATGGTCGTGGATGTGACTGTAAATCTGGTAAATATAATTTCCAGTATTCTGTTCACCGTATATACGCCACTTGGGTTCGCAGGAATCGCAGCAGGTACCCTTCTCGCACAGTATGTCGGACTTTTCCTGGCATCGTTCATAATGATAAGATATTATGGGCGTCTTTTCCGCTATATAAAAATAATGTCAGCCGTAAGGCTTAGGTACATGAAGAGATTCTTTGCCGTGAACGGAGATCTCTTCGTACGCTCGCTGTCCCTTCTGGCGGTATATTCCGGCTTTACTACCCTGGCTGCAGATTACGGGGATGTACAACTGGCCGTGAGTACGATAATGATGAAGCTGATGCTGCTGTATTCGTACTTTGTGGATGGCTTCGCATATGCAGGTGAAGCTCTTACTGGCCGTTATATAGGTGCCGGGGACAGAAAGTCTCTCATAAGTTCTTCAAAGGTGATTTTCGTATGGTGTCTGGCGATAGGTGTGGTTTCAACCTTTATGTACGCTGTTGCAGGCGAGCCTCTCTTCAGTATAATGACCGATGACGAGGTAGTGATATCGGCTTCCGGTGATTATCTTTTCTGGCTTCTTGTAATGCCTGTAATGAGTTGTGCTGCATTCACATGGGACGGCATATACATAGGCGCATCCGCATCCGGGGCCATAAGGAACTGCATGCTGTGGTCCGTCGCCGGCTTCTTTGCAGCGTATTTCATTTCAAGGCATTTTATTTACGGAGTACAGGCCTTATGGCTCGGATTCGCGATGCATCTTGTCGTAAGGACCGTCTATATGTCCATTTTTGCAGGCAAGTATATTTATTCGAGGATTCAGAGCTGATATCTTGATTCTATGACTCCCCAGTCAAGTATGTTCCAAAGATTTTTGATATAGTCGGCGCGTCTGTTCTGATAGTCGAGATAGTATGCGTGTTCCCATACATCCATCGTCATGAGCGGTTTCATGCCTTCCGTCAGCGGACAACCTGCGTTCTGTGTCTGCATTATTTTCAGTTTGCCGTCCTTGTCCGCAACGAGCCATGCCCATCCGGAACCGAACAGGGTAACGGCTGCCTTTTCGAATTCTTCCTTGAATTTTTCAAATGATCCCCATTCCGAGTTTATCGCTTCTGCCAATGCTCCTTCCGGCGCATGTTTTCCTTCCGGAGAAAATGAGGTGAAATAGAATGAGTGGTTCCATACCTGTGCGGCGTTGTTGAAGATCCCGCCTGAAGACTTCATGACGATGGTTTCAAGGTCCGCGTTTTCGAATTCTGTGCTCTGTATCAGCCTGTTAAGGTTGGTTGCATAGGTCTGATGATGTTTGCCGTAGTGGTATGCGATGGTATTTCTGCTTATGGCAGGTTCAAGAGCCTCGTGGGCATAATCCAGTTCTGGTAATTTGTGTTCCATTTTATGTACGGTTTATGTGTTATCTGAGGATAAAGTTAGCGAAATAATTGGAATAGAGGTATTTATTTTATTAAATTTGCCAATAATATTGATAAACCTTTAAAATCTTAGCGTAAAAACCTATGAATAAAGATCTTAGATATTTGCAGCTCTTGTCCAGAAGTTTTCCTACCGTACAGGCTGCAAGTACTGAAATTATCAATCTTGAGGCAATTCTGAATCTGCCTAAGGGAACGGAGCATTTTGTTACCGACATACATGGAGAATCCGAGGCGTTCCAGCACGTGCTTAAAAATGCATCCGGAGTAATAAGGAGAAAAGTGGACGAGATTTTCGGACATAACATGAGAGAGTCTGAAAAAAGGGATCTGTGCACTCTTATATATTATCCGGCGGAAAAACTCAAGCTCGTGAGAAAGAGTGAAAAGGATCTTGACGACTGGTATAAGATGATACTCATGCGTCTTGTGGAAGTATGCTCCGTGGTATCTTCCAAATATACCAGATCCAAAGTCAGAAAGGCTCTTCCGGCAGAATATTCATATATAATACAGGAACTTCTGCATGAGCATCATACTGAATTAAACAAACAGGAATATATAAATGCAATCATTGCGACCATCGTTTCCACAGGTCGTGCCGACCATTTCATAATTGCGATATCGAATCTGATCCAGAGGCTTACGATAGACTCGCTTCATATCGTGGGTGATATATACGACAGAGGTCCCGGCGCCCACATAATAATGGATACTCTTTGTGAATACCACAATGTGGATATCCAGTGGGGCAATCATGATGTTGTATGGATGGGCGCAGCTTCCGGCAGCAGAGCCTGTATGGCGAACGTACTCAGGATGAGCCTCAGGTATGCCAATCTGCAGACGCTGGAGGACGGATACGGCATCAATCTGCTTCCTTTGGCAACTTTTGCCATGGATGTGTACGGGGATGATCCATGCGACATCTTTATGCCGAAATCCGTGGAGGATCCGGGTATAACCCCGAGTCAGGTACGCCTTATAGCCAAGATGCACAAGGCGATATCGATAATTCAGTTCAAACTCGAAGGGGAAATAATAAGAAGACATCCTGAATACGGGATGGATGACAGGCTTTCCCTTAATTTCATAAATTACCGGCAGGGTACCATAAATGTGGACGGAACAGATTATGTGCTGAAGGACAACAGGTTTCCTACCATAGATCCCGCAGATCCGTACAGGCTTACCGAAGAGGAGGAAAGTGTAGTTTCCAAGTTGATGCACAGTTTTGACTCCAGTTCAAAGCTCGTAAAGCATATGAGATGTCTGTATTCAAAAGGTGCGCTTTATCTGGCACGGAACGGTAATCTCCTTTTTCATGGTTCGGTTCCGATGAATGAGGACGGTACCTTTGCAGAACTTGTCATACAGGGCAAACCTTATTCCGGAAAGGCGTTGTTTGACAAAATCGACAAGATCGTGAGGCAGGCATATTTCGAGAATGAGGGAACTCCTATGAAAGAGTATGCCCAGGATTTCGTATGGTATCTGTGGTGCGGGCCGTATTCCCCTCCTTTCGACAAGAAGAAAATGGCTACTTTCGAAAGATATTTCCTTGATGACAAGGAGCCGAAGAAAGAAGAAAAAGGCCATTATTTCAAGCTTAAGGAGAGAAAGGACATATGCGAAAAGATTCTTGCCGAATTCGGTCTCGATCCTGAGCACGGACATATAATAAACGGACACATTCCGGTAAAGACAATAAAGGGTGAGACCCCGATAAAGGCCGGAGGCAAGCTTTTTGTCATAGACGGAGGTTTCTCCAAGGCCTACCAGCCGGAAACCGGGATTGCTGGTTATACCCTTATTTTCAATTCATACGGTCTGCTTCTTGTGCAGCATCAGCCGTTTGAGTCCAGGGCGAAGGCAATCGAGGAAGGCCTTGACATAATTTCAGCCAACAAAGTGGTAGAGTTTGCCACCAAGAGAAAACTTGTCCGTGATACGGATATAGGCAAGGAGCTTGAACAGCAGATTGCTGATCTTAAGGAACTGCTGAAGGCGTACAGGGAAGGACTTGTGAGGGAAAGTTAGTGTTTTTACGGATAATCAGCGGGAAAATGAACTGGATTTATGATCTTTTTTTTGGAAGCGGACTGGCACATTCGATTCTGATACTGGCCTCCGTCATTACGATAGGAATTATTTTGGGCCGCATAAAGATTGCGGGAATATCATTGGGTATAACATGGATCCTTTTTGCCGGAATCGCTTTCGGACATTTCGGCATGGGTATAAATGAGCATATCCTGCATTTCGTGAAGGAATTCGGACTTATACTGTTCGTATATTCCATAGGTCTTCAGGTGGGGCCTTCGTTTTTCGCTTCATTCAAGCAGGGAGGAATGACGCTCAACATGCTGGCTATAGGCATCGTCTTTCTGGGGGTGCTGACAACCTATGTGATTCACCTTGTCACTGGTACGGATCTGTCTGTTATGGTCGGAGTGCTTTCCGGTGCGGTGACCAATACTCCAGGACTGGGAGCGGCACAGCAGACATATATGGATATGAACGGTGTGGATAACGATGTAATCGCGACAGGCTATGCCGTGGCCTATCCTCTCGGAGTTATCGGTATAATAATGACGATTCTTGTTCTCAGGTATATTTTCAGGATCAGCCTTTCAGGTGAGCAGGAAAAACTTTCCAGCCGGGCATCATCAGAGAAAAATACTGTGAGGGTTACCATGGTAGTGAAGAATCCTGCGATTTTCGGCAAGACCATAATGGAGATAGCCGACCTCATAGACAAATACTTTGTAGTTTCCAGACTCTTGCATGATGACGGCAGAATGGAGATCCCAAAGTCCGATTCGGCGCTTAAGGAAGGAGACAAGATTCTTGTCGTGACTTCTCAGGCGGACATAGATGCGATTACCGCACTGATAGGTTCCAAGAACGAAATGACCCTCAATGACTGGACCAAGTTGGACAAAAACATGGTGATACGCCGTATAATGATAACGAAATCGGCCATAAACGGAAGAAGCCTTGCGGATCTGAAAATACGTTCGGTTTACGGGGTAAACATCACCAGAATTACAAGGGCGGGAGTCGACCTTATAGCATCTCCGGATCTTACGCTTCAGGTCGGGGACCGTGTGCTGGTAGTAGGTGCGGAAGAGGATATAAAGGAACTTGAGGAACTTCTCGGAAATTCTCTCCATCAGTTGAGGGAGCCTCATCTGATTCCGATATTCCTCGGCATAGCTGTCGGTGTATTTTTCGGTTCCATCCCTTTCATGCTGCCGGGAATCCCTCAACCAGTGAAGCTTGGTCTTGCCGGAGGACCTCTTATAATAGCCATATTGATAAGCTACTTCGGCCCGAAATACAAACTTGTCACCTATAATACCATAAGTGCCAACATGATGCTGAGAGAGATGGGAATATCCCTTTTTCTTGCAGCTGTAGGTCTTGGTGCAGGGGAGGGGTTTGTGGAAGCGGTAGCAGGAGGAGGCTACAAGTGGGTGGGGTACGGAGTGATCATTACCGTGCTTCCTATCTTCATAATAGGTATTATTGCCAGACTCGTTTACAAGCTTAACTATTTTACCATAATGGGGCTTATAGCCGGAAGTACCACCGATCCGCCTGCCCTTGCGTATTCTAACGGTGTTGCCGGGAATTCGGCTCCTGCAGTTGCGTATGCAACTGTATATCCTCTGACTATGTTTCTGCGTGTGCTTACAGCCCAGGTACTGATACTGATGGCTTGATGATATACAGGCGTTTGAAGGAAAGGGGCTGTGCCGTTATTTTCGGTACAGCCCCTTTTTGCAAAATGGTTTTTTCTTAGGTTAAATTGTTTTCAAAACAATTCTGCGATCATGCAGCGGGCAGAGCCGCCGCCGTTTTTTTCTATTGTAGGTATTGAAGGAATTACAAGTCTGTCGAATGAAGAATGTATGGTTTCTTTCTGGCTTTCATTCAGAATATTGTACGCGCTTTCGGAAAGAACAAGTACGGATTCTCCGTCTTTGTTTTTCAGTTCAAGTACATTGCCTGCAAAATTTTCCACCTGTTTCATTGAAAGTTCTATTATTTCTTTTCCGGATGAAACAAGTGTGTCGCGGACCATTCTGCGTTCCGATTCGTCCCTTATGGCACATAAAGCGATGAAGGCAAATCTGCTGCATACTGACATCATCACATTTGTGTGGTATATGGGAATGCCGTTCCCATCATATGAATTGAAGAATACGCCTTTGAAGTCGGCTGTCCTGCAGAAGAAATCAAAAACTTCCGGATTGCTCCTTTCGGCCCTGCATACATAGGCAATGCGGTTAACCCTGTCAAATACCATGCTTCCCGTGCCTTCCAGAAACTTGTTTTCGGCCTCGAAATATGTGAAGTCATAAAACAGGTGATAGCGTTCCCTGAGAAATTTTACCGGTGCTTCCTTGCGTTCCAGTCTTCTGTTCCTTGCATGCAGCGGATAGAATACAAGTTCTCCGTCGCAATGTGTCGTAAACCAGTTGTTCGGGAAGATGGAGTCAGGAGTGTGGGGAACAGGAGTATCTTCTATGATATTTACATTTATTCCGGCATTCCTCAACAGAACGGTAAAATTGTCGAATTCCCTTACCGCCTTTATATGTGCCTCTTCTTTGTCCCCTTCCACCTGGAATCTGTTGTCCGAGGCTGTTTCAGGATTATATTCGAATTTGACGGGTCTTATCATAAGCACCTCGTCTGTCGTCTGTCTTCTCATCTGCAGATTCTATTCCAGTTCCTTCAGTGACTTTTTTATTATACCGATGGCTTCGGTCAGTTCGCTTTCGGTGATTACAAGAGGTGGTGCAAACCTTATTATATGTCTGTGGGTAGGTTTGGCAATCAGCCCGTTTTCCGCCATTTTTTCACATACGTCCCAGGCTTCCTTGCCGTCGTGAGGCTCTATTACTATGGCATTCAGAAGCCCCTTGCCTCTGACCTGTCTGATGAACGGTGATTCTATTGACGATATCTCCTTCCTGAATATGTTTCCGAGATACTCTGCCTTTTCTACAAGTTTTTCCTTCTTTACTACATCCAGGGCAGCCATTGCAACCTTGGCGGCAAGCGGAAATCCGCCGAAAGTAGAGCCGTGTTCTCCAGGTTTTATCGTAAGCATGATTCCGTCATCAGCCAATACTGCCGATACTGGCAGTACGCCGCCCGAAATGGCCTTACCCAGTATCACTATGTCTGGTCTGATGCCTTCATGGTCGCAGCACAGCATTTTTCCGGTACGTGCTATTCCGGTCTGTACCTCGTCTGCTATGAACAGAACATTATGTCTGCGGCATGATTCATGGCATTTTTTCAGGTATCCTTCATCAGGGACGAACACTCCGGCTTCTCCCTGGATCGGTTCGACTATGAAACCGGCCACCTTGCTGCCTTTTTCTTCAAGTACCCTTTCGAGTGATTCCGGATCGTTGTAAGGTATCTTTATGAATCCCGGTGTGAACGGTCCGTATTGTCCGAATGATTCAGGGTCCGTCGACAACGACACGATTGAAATTGTCCTGCCGTGGAAATTGCCTTCACAGCAGATTATGAGCGCCTCGTTTTCGGGAATACCCTTAACCTTGTAACCCCATCTTCTGGCGAGTTTAAGCGCTGTTTCCACAGCTTCCGCACCTGAGTTCATGGGCAGCATCTTGTCGTATCCGAAATATTCGGACATGTATTTTTCATATGGTCCGAGACAGTCATTGTAAAATGCCCTTGAAGTCAGGCAGATAGAGCTGGCCTGTTCACATAGCGCCTTGATGATTTCAGGATGGCAGTGTCCCTGGTTTACGGCTGAATATGCTGACAGAAAATCGAAATAACGTTTCCCGTCGACATCCCATACGAAAGCACCCCTGCCTTTCGAAAGTACTACAGGCAGGGGATGATAGTTATGTGCTCCGTATCTCTCCTCAAGCTCAATGTAATGTGCGGCTTTTTCGGAAATGATCATAGGTAATGAGTTAAGTTAATAGCTTTAGGTTTCAGCTTCGTAGCTTTGGTTGTGTAAAAGTAAACTTAATTTTTTACAAAAACAACATATCTGCCTATCTTTTGACTGAATCTATCATTCCGTATGTCTTTCCTCCGTTTCCTACGATGCGGTACACACCGTTCTCTATTATCAGCGCCCTGCTTCTTCCTTCTTTCGTATTTTCCTTATTATCAACATTTACGGCTATTACCTTTCCGTCGTAGAAACTGCATATGTCGTCGAATATGGTATGTCCCACTATTACATGTCTTATTCCGTATTTACTCAATATCCTGTCCAGAATTTCAGGCGGACACGGATTGTACTTTTCATCTTCCCTGACCAAACCTCTGTACCAAACGGGGCCTTCACTTCCGTAAAGGAATGCGTGAAGCGCGGACTTGGCTTTTCTGTCCTTGTTTTTCATGAATATCACTTCGCTCATTTTTCTGTTGACATATTCCGGGTCTAGATCCATTTCAAGGAATTTTTCTCCCACACCTGCATGTACGAACATGTCCCGGCCTATGAAATGGATTGTATTTCTTGTCGCAAGCCATTGTCCAAGAACGGTTTCAGGTCCATATAGTGACGAGTATCTGATTCCGAGCGTATCTGCAAGGATCTTGTATTTGTCTTTTGCATATCGCATGTCGTCTGACAGGATCATCGGTTCGTGGTTGCCGAGAAGGAATATTACCTGTCCTCCGGCCATTTTCGCCTCGTTTTCCAGTTTATACAGCAGCCAGAATATTTGTGTAGCATCGTTCCCTCTGTCGAAAACATCCCCTATTACAATCAAAGTATTGCTTCCGTATTTCCATTCAAGTTTTCTGTCGGTTATACCGTTGTCTTTAAGAAGATCCGTAAAGCATTCTATATTACCGTGAGGGTCGGATGTTACGAAAATGCGTTCCGGTGTATTAACGCTTCTGAAATTCTGTCTTTCTGTTTCGTGCAGGCGAACTGTGAATGAAATCCTGCCGCTGTGGCTTGTTACCTTGAAGACCGTGTCCCTGCGGAAGGTCGTCTTCTCTTCTATTTTTCCGTTTCTGCCGACCTCTATTATTTTCAGACTGCCGTCTCCGTTGTCGAAAATGTACGGCCCGTCGTTTTTCAGGACCTTTTCGGTCTTTTTCCCCTTGTGGCTTTCTTCAGAAGGAAACGTGCCTGAACAGTAGGACGGATTGTTTGAAATCGAAAGCAAAAACAAGAATGCAACCGAGAGCAATACTCTCGCACTTTGCCTGATAGCCTGTGTTTTCATGTCAAGTAGATGATTTGGAATGTTTATGCAAAGATAGAAACTTTTATTCGCTATATTTGCTCGTTCCGCTCGCATTTATAGCTCACGTTCGGCATAGTCAAATAAATTTGCCTCTGCTCTCACTTAATCGCTATATTTGCAGGCGTTTCCTCATAAATTTAAAAGCCCGATGTATGAAGTTCCCGAGCCGTTTCAGAAAATTTGAATTTCCAAATACGTATGTCATAATATTCTTCATACTTCTTGTATCCGCAATTTCGACGTGGTTTGTACCGGGAGGGGACTATGTCGAAAGGGACGGTGTGGTGGAATTCGTGGAAACGGATTCTGTCCCCCAGACATGGCAGCTTATGTCCGCGTTGTTCGAGGGATTTGACAGACAGGCACAGATAATAATATTCATACTCATAATAGGCGGTGCGTTCTGGACAGTCAATTCCGTAAAGGCCGTGGATGCCGGAATAATGTCCTTTCTGAATTTTGCACGCGGTCTTGAGAAGTACAGGCTTCTCAGGAAGGCCGGGGTGAACAACATTATCATAGTGATGGTGATGCTGCTTTTTTCCCTTTTCGGCGCCGTGTTCGGAATGAGTGAAGAGACTATTGCCTTTGTCGTGATAGTCATACCTCTTGCAATATCGATGGGATACGATTCGATAGTAGGTGTATGTATGGTATATGTAGCCGCACATGTTGGGTTTGCAGGTGCCATGCTGAATCCGTTCACCATCGGAATCGCGCAGGATATTGCCGGCCTTCCCATGTTTTCCGGGCTGGAATACCGCTTTTTCTGTTGGATTGTGCTCAATATCCTGACAATAATATTTGTTCTCAGGTATGCATCCAGAGTGAAACGCAATCCTGCATCCTCGGTAATGTACGGGGCGGATGCATATTGGAGGGGTAGAACAGAGGAGCAGACAGGTATAGAACATTATTCGAACAGGTCTTCAAGATTTGTTTTCGTACTTCTGACCTGTGTGGCCGTCTATTTTACCCTGACATTTTATGACAGGTGTGTGATGTCGCTGGGACAAAGCAGGATACATGCTCCGTATCTTCTGCCTGCCGTTACAGCCGCTTTTATTCTTGCGTCATTCCTGTCGCTCAGAAAATCGGTCCAGTTCTATGTACTGAATCTTCTTGTCTTTACTATCGTCTATCTTGTGACAGGCGTTCTGGGATATTCATGGTACATACCTGAGATTTCCGCACTTTTTCTTACACTCGGTATTTGTTCCGGAATGGCTGCTGGTTATACTCCCAACAGAATAGTGAAGGAATTTATGGACGGGGCAAAGGATATATTTTCCGCTGCACTTGTGGTAGGGCTTGCTGCCGGGATAGTAGTGATACTTGAGAACGGGAGGATAATAGATACTCTTCTGCATTCGATGGCTTCATCTCTCGGGGAGAGCGGCAAAACAGGCTCCCTCGGCCTTATGTACGGTATACAGACGATAATAAATATGGTTATTCCGTCGGCAAGCGCCAAGGCTGCAATAACGATGCCTATAATGGCTCCTTTCTCGGATCTGATAGGACTTTCGAGGCAGGCTACCGTGATGGCATTCCAGTTCGGAGACGGCTTTACCAATATGATAACTCCGACATCCGGAGTCCTGATAGCCGTGCTGGGTATCGCGAGAATTCCTTACGGTAAATGGGTGAAATTCATACTTCCCTTCATATTTTGTCTGATAGCGTTGGGATTTCTCCTTCTTCTTCCTGCGGTGTATTTCAGCCTGCCAGGATTCTGAAATTATCCGGACAATATCTAAATAGCGGAGGTTCAGGTATTAAGAAATCCAAAAAATATTGCGGTTTGAAATATTTTTAATATCTTTGCAGCCCCGTATATTGACGGGAATATATAAAGTTATAATTAACAACTATTTATGCCAACAATTCAACAGTTAGTTCGTAAAGGACGCGAAGTTATTGTCGAGAAGAGCAAATCTCGTGCATTGGATGCGTGTCCTCAAAGACGCGGAGTTTGTGTACGTGTATACACTACGACTCCTAAGAAACCGAACTCTGCGATGCGTAAAGTAGCGAGGGTTCGTTTGACAAACCAGAAAGAGGTGAATGCCTACATCCCGGGAGAAGGCCACAATCTTCAGGAGCACTCAATCGTGCTTGTAAGAGGCGGCAGGGTGAAAGACCTTCCTGGAGTACGTTATCACATTCTTCGTGGTGCATTGGATACGGCAGGCGTGGAAGGACGTACACAGAGCCGTTCTCTCTACGGAGCCAAGAGACCTAAGGCAGCCAAGAAGTAATTGTTTAATTAATTTTTAACTGAAGAAAAATGAGAAAATCGAAGCCTAAAAAGAGGATTCTACTTCCTGATCCGAAATTCGGAGATGTGTTGGTGACACGTTTCGTGAATAATCTAATGTTACAGGGGAAGAAGAGTATCGCTTATTCTATCTTTTATGATGCTATCGACATCGTAGGCGAGAAGATGAAAGATTCTGAGAAGGCACCTCTCGATATTTGGAAGAAGGCATTGGAAAATGTCACTCCGCAGGTTGAGGTGAAAAGTCGCAGGGTCGGCGGTGCAAACTTCCAAGTGCCTATGGAGGTACGTCCGGAAAGAAAGATTTCTTTGAGTATGAAGAACATGATTCTCTTCTCACGCAAGCGTTCCGGTCGTTCGATGGCAGAAAAGTTGGCTGCTGAGATAATTGCGGCTTATAACAATGAAGGTGCTGCCTTCAAGAGAAAAGAAGATATGCATAAGATGGCAGAAGCCAACAAGGCATTTGCCCACTTCCGTTTTTAGTACCTGACAGACAATGGCAAGAGATTTAAAATTCACTAGAAATATCGGTATCATGGCGCACATCGATGCCGGTAAGACGACAACCTCGGAAAGAATTCTGTATTATACCGGTAAAACCCACAAGATAGGAGAAGTGCATGAAGGTGCAGCTACTATGGACTGGATGGTTCAGGAGCAGGAGAGAGGTATAACCATTACGTCGGCTGCAACAACTGCATTCTGGCATTATAATGGCGATACTTATCAGATAAATCTTATCGATACTCCGGGCCACGTGGACTTTACGGTTGAGGTTGAAAGATCTTTGCGTGTTCTTGACGGTACAATTGCGACATTCTGTGCAGTGGGACGTGTTCAGCCGCAGTCTGAAACAGTTTGGCGTCAGGCTGACAAGTATCATGTTCCAAAAATCGCCTATATAAACAAGATGGACCGTATCGGTGCCGACTTCCTTGCTGTCGTTGAGGAAATCAAGGAAAAACTTGGAGCCAATGCAGTTCCTATCGCTCTGAACATAGGCGCCGAAGACAAGTTCGAAGGTATAGTAGACCTTATTTCCAGAAAAGCGATCTATTATATAGAAAGCAAAAGCAAGGAACTTGTCAATTATGAATACAGGGAAATCCCTGAAAACATGGTTGCTGAAGTTGAAGAATGGAGAGGCAAACTGATCGAGGCTATCGCTGAATACGACGATGCCATCATGGAAAAATTCTTCGACGATCCTGATTCAATAACAGAAGAGGAAATCATATCTGCGCTCCGCAAGGCTACCATAGACATGGCAGTCGTTCCTGCAACTTGCGGAACTTCTTTCAAGAACAAGGGTGTGCAGTTCCTTCTCGATGCTGTTATGCGTTATCTGCCTTCTCCGCTTGACAAGGGCGATGTAATCGGTACTAACCCAAATACAGGTGAGGAAGAGGCAAGAAAATCAAATATAAAGGAACCTTTCTGTGCGTTGGTATTCAAGATTGCAACCGACCCGTTCGTGGGCCGTCTGGCATTTTTGAGGGCATATTCAGGCAAACTGGAAGCAGGCTCATATGTTCTTAATACCCGTTCTGGAAAGAAAGAACGTGTTGCACGTCTCTATCAGATGCACTCGAACAAGCAGAATCCTATAGAATTCGTAGAGGCAGGAGACATCTGTGCCGCAGTAGGGTTCAAGGAACTCAGAACAGGCGATACAATCTGTGTAGAGTCCAATCCTATAGTTCTGGAGTCAATGACATTCCCTGATCCGGTTATCGGTCTTGCTGTTGAGCCTAAGACCCAGAAGGATCTTGACAAACTCGGAATAGCACTTGGAAAACTTGCGGAAGAAGACCCTACATTTACCGTACGTTCAGACCATGAAACCGGTCAGACAGTTATCAGCGGTATGGGTGAACTTCACCTTGAAATTATTGTAGACCGCTTGAGAAGGGAATTCAACGTGGAAATCAACCAGGGTGCCCCTCAGGTCAACTACAAAGAGGCCATCACATCTACTGTCCAGCATCGTGAGGTGTTCAAGAAGCAGACAGGTGGTCGTGGTAAGTTTGCCGACATTATCGTTGAGATAGGACCGGCTGACGAAGGTGTTACTGGTCTTCAGTTCATAGATGAAGTGAAAGGCGGTAACATTCCTAAGGAATTCATCCCGTCAGTTGAAAAGGGTTTCAAGTCGGCAATGGCAAACGGTGTGCTTGCAGGATACGAAGTACCATCCATGAAGGTTACCCTGAAGGACGGTTCATTCCACCCTGTCGATTCAGACCAGCTTTCATTCGAAATCTGTGCAAGACAGGCATTCCGTCATGCGCTTCCTAAGGCAAATCCGGTTATAATGGAGCCTATCATGGCGCTTGAGGTAGTGACACCGGAAGAGTACATGGGTGATGTAATCGGGGACCTCAACAAACGTCGCGGTCAGATTACCAGCATGGACTCAAAGGGCAATGCGAGAATCGTGAAGGCAAAGGTTCCGCTTTCAGAGCAGTTCGGATATGTTACTGTTCTCAGAACGCTGTCTTCAGGAAGGGCTACCAGCTCCATGGAATTCTCACACTACTCTGAACTCCCTGCAGCTCTTGCCAAGGAGGTAATTGAGAAGGCCGGTAACAAGAAACTGGATGATTTAGATGAATAATATTGAAATTGGTAATTCAAACAAGATATGAGCCAAAAGATAAGAATAAAACTCAAGTCTTACGATCATATGCTGGTCGACAAATCAGCTGACAAGATTGTAAAAACAGTGAAGGCTACAGGAGCTGTCGTAAGTGGTCCTATTCCGCTTCCTACAGACAAGAAGATCTTTACTGTAAACCGTTCAACTTTCGTTAACAAGAAGTCACGCGAACAGTTCGAACTGAATTCTTTCCGCCGTCTTCTGGATATCTACAGTTCTACACCTAAAACTGTCGATGCCCTTATGAAGCTCGAACTTCCAAGCGGAGTAGAAGTTGAAATCAAGGTCTGAATTTAAAAAAATAAGGAAGATTCGTAAAAAAAAGCGAATCTTCCTTGTCAGATAAAAAAAAATTACTATCTTTGCAATCCAATCATCAGAAATGATGCACTGTCGCAAGGATAGTGAAAGGGCCCATAGCTCAGTTGGTTAGTAGCACCTGACTCATAATCAGGGGGTCACTGGTTCAAGCCCAGTTGGGCCCACAAGATGAGAGAAATCCAGTATTGCTGGTTTCTCTCTTTTTTTTGTTTCGGGTCAGGACTTATGGATAACTTGTAAATTTGACAAAGATGACTTCTCTTGAAGTAAAGGAAAGAGTTGAAAAGGCAAAAGACCTTTTTAAAAGCGGGTATACGTGTTCGCAGTCTGTTTTGCTTGCATATTCGGATATTTTCGGGCTGGATGGCAGAACTGCCGCTATATTGAGTGCACCGTTCGGAGGAGGAATGGGGCGTCTCAGGGAGGTTTGCGGGACAGTAAGCGGGATGACTATGATTGCCGGTCTGCTGTGCCCTCTTGAAAATGCAGTAGACCGGGAAATGAAGAAACGCAACTATTCCCTGGTTCAAAAATTTGCAGAAGAGTTCAGAACTGAGAACGGTTCTATAATATGCAGGGAACTGCTTGGCCTTTCATGTCGCAGGCAGGATCCAGAGCCATCGGAGAGAAATGACGACTATTACAGGAAGAGACCGTGTGTCGATCTTGTCGGATGTGCGGCGGAAATTGTGGGCAGGTATATTTGTGAGTCAGGTTTCCGTCATGGGTAAGGCAAGTCCGCCGCGGACTGTCCTGTATCTTGCCGCGGCGGTGCCGTAGAATCCGTATGTTACGGATTATTCAATTTTCTTAAAGCTGCTGCCTGTGCTTACTGACAGATTCGTTATTTCAGGTGTTCCCTTGTAACGAAGTGATGATGCTCCGGTAAGGGTTACGTCAAGTTGTGATGTCACATTTAGTTTTATTCCGGATGCACCGCTTCCGTTGACTTTCACTTTACGGCATGTGTATTCAGTCGCATCGAATCCTGCAGCTCCTGATGTCTTTATCGTGGCTTCTTCGCCTTTTCCTCTTAGATCAACCGAAACGGCCCCGCTTGCAGTAGCTTCCAATGTGTCGTTTCCGGTAAGTTCTATCTCTATGTCGCATGCACCTGATGCGCCGAGTCTGAAGTTGCTGCTGTTTGTGAGCATTTCGACATTGGATGATCCTGATATCTTGATGTCCGTGTCTACATGATTGTTTTCAAGGCTAAGTTCGGATGCTCCAGAGCATATTGCCCTCAAAGTTTTGCCATCGACTTTCAGATGATCGAGTTCAGCTGCCCCGCTAAGTTGTATATAGAAATTCTCGCTTACGAACGTGTCTTTGCTGTCCAGTGAACATGCACCGCTCATGTCTATGGAAATCAGATCCTTCACATGTATGATAACTTTCATTTTTGTGTAGTCTTCCTTTTTCCAAAGTTTTTTTGGAAATGAATTTTCGGTGAGTCCCAGTACTATGGCGTTTCCTTTTTTCTTTACGTCAATCAGGCGTTCGGATTCCTCATACTGATAGAATACCTCTACTGAACACCCGTTGCCTTTGATTACTTCTATTTCGTAATTGCCGGATGCGATTATTTCCGTAAAATTCCCTTCATCGAATTTTTTGGAGAATTTCCATTCGTCTCCGTCCGGGGCGCAACAGGCCATCGCTGGAAAAGTCAGTGCAAATGCCGAAACGGCTGCTGCAAAAAGATAAAGTGCTTTTTTCATGATGTTATATGTTTTTAGTTGACATTTCAGAATAGTATGCTTTTGATACGGCATTTCTTATTCTTTTGAGTGCTTCTGTTTTGTTTATGTATGTTCTGAGAATTATTTCGTTTCTTCTCTCATCGGAGATCAGGTCACTGAAACCTTCCATTTCCGCTGTCGTTTCAGTTACCGATCTTACAGTTCCCATCAGTTTCCTTTCCGCATTTTCAGGAAGAAAATCGGCATAGGATTCTATTTCCGACCTCAACTCGGATATTACTTTTTCATATTCCTTGGTTATTATTTCAGATTTTTCCACATGCTGCCGTGTATTTGCATTTCTGCTGACAAGGATTGCCATTACTGCAATACATGCTGCAAACGCTATTAACTTCAGTATATTTTTTCTTATTGATGTAATGCGCCTTTTGCGGTTTTCTTCGACAAGCCTTGATATGAAGCCTTCTTCCCCGAGTACGGGGGAGGGACCGCAGGCTCTGATTTTTTCAATGTTTTCCGATATGTATTTTTCAATGTCTTTCATGATATTTCACTTTTAATAAGTTCGGCAAGCTTTTGTCTGGCCCGCATATATTTGCTTCTTACACCGCTTTCGCTGATATTCAGGATTTCGGATATTTCCTTATAGCCCATCTCTTCAATCAGGTGGAGATTTAAAATTAACCTGTATTCGTCTTTCATTGATGAAAGAGCTTTCAACAGCAGTGGAATCATATCGTTTCTTTCCATATCGAACGGTCCGGATTCCATTTTACGGCATGTGACGGTGTTCTCCCCGTCATCGATGAATGTCATCCTGTTTCTTTTTCTCAGTATGTCCATGCATTCCCTGATGCAGGTTTTTCTCAGCCATCCGTAGGTCATCCTGTCGTTTTCCGTCCTTACTTTTCCAGTAATGAATTTTATGAGCGAGTTCTGCATCACATCTTCCGCGTCTTTCTCGGTACATAAAATTCTGAATGCTGTTCTGAATATCGGAGGTCCGAATTTGCGGTAAAGTTCCCTTGCTTCTTTCTCTTTCAGATATGGCATTTTGTAACGGTCTTTATAGGAAAACGTACATTTGCTTCATATGTTGCAGTTTTCCTGAAAAATATTTTATAAAGTTATCAATCAATCTCGTATTTTGTGTCTCTTTTCTGGCTATATTTGCTGAATATAGATATGATTTCGATATGGATTATTTTATAATATTTGTTCTGATTGCAGTATATGTCCTTCTTATCGTCTTTGAAACGGCATACATGGCTTCAGTCTCTTCAAAAGTGGAGGCCTCCCCGCGCGGTTCTTCAAAAAAGGCCGAAAAGATTGTGAGGATGCTCGACACTTCTGAGAAATTCGTGGACAGATTGAAGACCGAATCGGCATTTCTTGCCATTTTCATAGGTACCTTCTGCGGCTTTTCGCTGCTTGGCGCTTTTGAACATGTTTTTGACAGGTATATGCACGGCGAAATGATATATGAATTTCTTATCGTTTTTGTAGTATCTATCGTGGCATACCTGCTTTACGCGGTCGGACGGAGAATAACCGAGTCCGCGAACTTCTCGCATCCTGAGAGCATGATAATGACTCTGTTCAATCCAGTTATGCTGTTATATTACATTCTTTGGCCTTTTGCGGTGGTCCTGTCATTTTTTACAAAGCTTGTATCTTCAGTATTCGGCATAAATTCCGATGAATCCAGGGCAATGACCCAGGAAGAGATCATGGATATCCTTAACGAGAGTTCTGAACAGGGAGTTCTTGACAAGGAAGAGTCCGAAATGATACAGGATGTGTTCGATTTTTCCGATATGAGGGCGAATGAGCTCATGACTCCGAGAAAAGATGTGGTGAGCATTGCGATGGACAGTACGGAAAGGGAAGCGCTCGATATCATAGAGGAAGCCAATTACAGCAAGTATCCTGTGATCGCCAATGATTCCCTTGACGAGATTATGGGGGTGGTGAGCGTAAAGAATATTCTGAGTATGGTTTCCGGAGACGCGGATTTCGACATAAGGTCAGTGATTACGGAGCCTCTTTATATTCCTGAATCCCTTCCGGCGAGAAAGGTTCTGGAAATATTCAAGAAGGAAAAGCAGAAATTCGGAATCGTCGTAGACGAGTACGGAGGAATGGAGGGTATAGTTACTTTGCACGATCTTACGGAAAGCATATTCGGAGATATACTTGATGAAGATGAAGAGGCTGTTCCTGAAATTGTGGAGATTTCGGACAGCGTATATTCCGTACAGGGAACAATGAATCTCAACGATTTCATGGAGAATATGGATATAGACGAATATGATGATCTGAAATCGAAGGATTTCACTACGGTGGGGGGTATGACGGCATATCTTCTTGGTACCATACCTTCCGAAGGTGATGAGTTCGCATACAGGAACCTTAAGATGAAGGTTACCAGAATGGATAACAGGAGGGTAGATTACATAGAGGTGACAAAAGTAAATGAAAATGCATCCGTTTATGGTGAGAACAATGATTAGAATATCGGTCCTTGCATGCTGTATGGCGGTATTCCCGCTGAAGGTCTTTTCTCAGACTGACACGGCAATTGTGCGTGACCCGTTCCTTACATTGGACCGCGTGCATGAACTTGCCAGGGAAAACTATCCAATGATAGCACGTTATGACATAATCGGCAAAAACAAGGAGATGGAACTTCTTAAGGCCGACTGGGGATATCTTCCGTCTATTGTCCTTTCAGGCAAGGCTTCATATCAGACCGAAGTGGTGACTTTCCCGGATGTGGCCATGCAGTTTATGGAGATAGATCCGCTCAGCAGGGACCAGTATCAGGTTGCTTTGGATTTCAATCAGATGATATGGGACGGAGGCGATGCGAGACTGAAGAGAAAGGTTGCGGAGGCGGATGCCGAAGTGAAGGTCGGGGAACTTGAGAGGGATCTTTATTCGATAAGGGATAAAATCAACGATTTGTATTTCGGGGACATCCTGCTTGAAGCTTCCGTAAGGCAACTGGAACTTAATCGGGAAAGGTTGCAGATAAACTTCGATATGCTGGATTCATGTTATTCCAGAGGAACCGTAGCCAAAACCGATCTTGATCTGATACGCATATCCATGATAGAGCTGGAGCAGAAGATGGATGAACTGCAGGCTGCAAGAGTCAGGATCAGAAAGGGAATATCGCTTTTTGTGGGTTATGATATAGGAAATGTGGAACTGAAGGTGCCGAGAAAAGTGCAGGCACCTTCAATCCTTGATCTTGAAGACAGACCCGAAATGAGACTTTTCGAGTCCAGGCAGCGTCTGGCTGATTTTCAGTTGCAGCAGGTGGATGTGAGGAAAATTCCGAGCTTTTCCTTTTTCATGCAGGGTGCATACGGACGTCCCGGATATGACATGCTCAATAACGGTTTCAGACCTTACGGAGTACTCGGTTTCAGGATGCAGTGGACGATAAGCAATTTCTTCTACTCTAAACGTGTCAAGGGGATAATGAACCATAACGCTGTCAGGAGTATCGCCATGGAAAAGGATCTTTTCGAATTTGATGCAAGGACCCGTTTCGATACGCACAATGCCGAGATAGACAGGCTTGAGAAGGTTATTCTCAAGGATGTGGAACTGATTGACTTGAGAAGGTCGGTACGAGAATCTTCAGAGAAAAAGGCAGAGAGGGGAATTATTTCCGTGTCGGACCTGCTTCAGGATATAAATCTTGAGAATCAGGCGGAACTGAACCGCATAGTGCATGAGATGGAGCTCCTGAAGGAAATATACTCAGTGAAAAATGTTTTGAACAAATAGTTAGCAAGGGAATATCTTTATGAAGAAAACGGATATTTGTATTGTTTGCACATTATTGTTTCCTGCCTTTTTCCAGTCGTGCAGGGACGGTGCCCATGATTATTCCGCGACGGGAATTTTTGAAGCCGTTGAGGTGACTGTTTCCGCAGAGACATCCGGACGTATAGAATCTTTGAATTTTTCGGAAGGTGAAGATGTTTCTTCAGGTGATATACTGTGTCTTGTGGATACTACGCAGCTCCATCTGTCGAAAATGCAGCTAATGGCGGCGAATGAGGCCATCACTTCGAGGATGGTTGATGTGGATCTGCAGATGTCAGCCACAAGAAAGCAATTGTCTACAATGAAAAACGAGTATGACAGGTACAGGTCTCTTCTTGCTTCGGGTGCGGTTTCTCAAAAGCAGGTGGACGATATTCAGTCCCAGATTTCCGTTCTGGAGAGCCAGCTTGAAGCGCAGGAGGCGAATCTGAGTTCTGCTAACGAGTCGCTTTCCGGTGAGAGCCTTTCAAGCTATATACAGATACAGCAGATCAATGACAGGATATCCAGAAGCATGCCTCGTTCTCCTATAAGCGGCAGGATAATAAGCAGATATGTCGAGGCCGGAGAACTGGCTGCGGAGGGAAGACCGCTTTTCAAGATTGCCGATACGAGGAACATGTATATAAGAGTCTATTTCACATCAGACCAGCTGCATTCCATAAAGGTAGGAGACAAGGTTTCGGTTTTTGCGGATTACGGAGGCGACAAGCTGACCGAATATCAGGGGACGATAACATGGATTTCAGAGAAATCCGAATTTACGCCGAAGACCATCTATACCTCGAATGAAAGGGCCAATCTGGTATATGCCGCGAAGGTGTCTTTCGAAAATGACGGATATGCCAAAATAGGCATGTACGGCGGAATCAAGTTGCATAACTGATAAGGATCATGATAAGGGTCGAACATCTTTCCCATTCATATGGCGGTAATGCTGCAGTGAAAGACGTGTCATTCAATGTCGGCAGAGGGGAACTTTTCGGCCTGATAGGCTCGGACGGAGCAGGGAAAACAACCATATTCAGAATACTGGCAACACTTATAGTCCCTGATTCCGGCTCCGCTTCCATAAACGGATATTCCGTTGTGGATGATTATAAGAAACTCAGAACGCTGACAGGTTATATGCCAGGCCGGTTTTCCCTGTATCAGGATCTGAGCGTGGAGGAGAATCTGCGTCTTTTCGCCACGCTGTTCGGCACGTCCGTCGAAAAGAATTATGATCTCATAAAAGATATATATGTCCAGATAGAACCTTTCCGGAAGAGAAAGGCAGGGAAACTGTCCGGAGGAATGAAACAGAAACTGGCTTTGTGCTGTGCTCTTGTACATGAACCGGAACTGCTGCTGCTGGATGAGCCGACGACAGGTGTGGATCCTGTGTCGCGAAAGGAATTCTGGGGCATGCTGGCAAGACTTAAGGCCAAGGGCATAACGATAGTGGTTTCTACTCCGTATATGGATGAGGCTGTCCTTTGCGACAGGATAGCTTTCATAAAGGAAGGTGAGATATTGGGAGTGAACAGTCCTGATGCGATAATAAGTTCTTTTTCCAAAAGCATTTTGTCCATAAGGGCGGACAGGATGCATAGAATAAAGGAACTCCTATCCGGTCTGGAAGGCATGGAGTCCATTTATTCTTTCGGTGAAGTGTTTCATGCAAGACTTTCCGGGCAGGAGAACGGTATAAGTGAGCGGATGAAGGAATTTCTTACGGGAGCCGGCCTTACAGGGGTCGGTGTCGAAAAGGCCGCACCTTCCATTGAAGATTGTTTTATTGAAATGATAGAGAGAAAAAATGATAGAAGTCAATAATCTGACAAAGAAATTCGGAAATTTCGTTGCGGTGGACAATATCACCTTTTCCGTAGGGAAAGGCGAGATATTCGGCTTTCTCGGTGCAAACGGGGCCGGAAAGACCACTGCAATCAAGATATTGTGCGGTTTGAGCAAGCCGACATCCGGAGGAGGTACGGTTGCAGGTTTTGACATCAATACCGAAAGCGAGAAAATAAAGCGCAGTATCGGATATATGAGCCAGCGTTTCTCTCTTTATGAAGACATGAAGGTATGGGAGAATATAAGACTCTTCGGCGGCATATACGGGCTGGATGAGAAACTGATCGCCGAAAGAACGGATGCTCTTCTTGAAAAACTCGGATTTTCTTCGTTGAAAAACAAGATGGTACGTGATCTCCCGCTTGGCTGGAAGCAGAAGCTTGCGTTTTCTGTATCCATGTTCCACGGTCCTGAGCTGGTTTTTCTCGACGAGCCTACCGGTGGTGTGGACCCTGTGGCACGAAGACAGTTCTGGGACATGATATATGAGGCTGCAGACAAAGGCATAACCATATTTGTGACCACACATTATATGGATGAGGCGGAGTATTGTGACAGAGTGTCCATAATGGTGGACGGCAGGATTGAAGCTCTTGATTCTCCGCGCATGCTCAAGAAACAGTTCGGTGTAAGGTCTATGGACGAGGTTTTTTACAGGCTTGCGCGCGGGGCGAGCAGAAGTGAATAACAGAATATGTGAATTTTATCATGAGGCAGTTCTGGGCATTTGTAATAAAGGAGTTTTTCCATATTTTCCGAGACAGGAGGACCATGCTTATATTGTTGGTAATGCCTGTAGTCCAGATCATGCTTTTCGGTTTCGCTCTCTCGACGGAAGTCAAGAGCATAAAGACCATGGTATATGCTCCGGATGTAACACCGATGGTTTACAGACTTGTAAATACGCTTGAGTCGAATGAGTATGTCGATTTCAGGGGCTATCTTGAAGACATGTCGGATCCGGATGAGAGGCTTCGGAACGGCACATGTGAGGTCATCGTCGTTTTTGATACCGGTTTTGAAAGGAACATGCTCTCCGGAGACGCTTGTATCGAGATACTGGCGGATGCTACGGATCCCAATACTTCTTCGACGGCAGTGACTTATATTCAAAGTATAATGTCTGACGTATTGATGGAGGAGACAGGTGGAATGTCGCATGGCGGGGCTGCCATAGACATTTCGCTGAAGTATCTTTACAATCCGGGGATGAAGGGAGCGTATAATTTCGTGCCGGGGGTGATGGGTCTGATACTCATGCTTCTTTGTGCGATGATGTCTTCCATTTCAATTGTCAGGGAACGCGAAACGGGTACCATGGAGGTACTTCTCGTATCTCCTGTCAGACCTATCTATCTTGTCTTCGCCAAGATGGTACCGTATTTTGTACTTTCCTGCGTGAATCTCATCACGATCCTGCTTCTTTCCTGGTTCGTGCTCGATGTTCCTATTGCAGGTTCCCTCCTTCTGCTTTCTTTCTGTTCTCTGCTTTTCATAATGGTTTCATTGTCCCTCGGACTTCTCATATCGACAATCGCAGACAGTCAGGCAGCAGCCATGCTTATTTCGGGTATGGTGCTTATGATGCCTACCATGGTGCTTTCCGGAATGATTTTCCCGTTGGAAAACATGCCGTGGCTGCTCAGGATAGTTTCGGACTTCATCCCTGCGAAATGGTATATCCTTTCGGTAAAGAAGGTAATGATAGAAGGTCTGCCGCTTGCATATGTAGCGAAGGAAATATCGGTACTTGCGGTAATGTTCATCGTATTTATGACAGTTAGTGTCAAGAAATTCAAATCGAGATTGTGATATGTTGAAATTTTTGTTGGAAAAAGAAATAAAACAGATGTTCCGGGACAAATTCATGCCGCGGCTTCTTATTGCTTTTCCTTTTCTGATGATGGTCTTTCTGCCATGGGCGGCTGACATGGAGATAAAGAACATAAATCTGGTTGTGGTTGACAATTCTTCTGACAGTTTTTCCAGGGAACTTCTTGACAAGGTATCTTCTTCCGGTTATTTCAACATAGTGGCTGCCTCCGGTACTTATGATGAAGCCGTGAGTGTAATTGAATACGGTGATGCGGATATAATACTTGAAATACCTTCAGATTTTGAAAAGAATGCAGAAGACGGGACAGGAACCGTGGTGAATGTTACGGCGAACAGCGTCAACGGAACGAAGGCCGGACTCGGTTCCGCATATCTGTCCAGGGTTATCGCTTCTTTCAGAAACGATCTGAATGAACGCAGGGGTATAGAGAGCGGTAAAGAGATTTTTCAGGTTCTTTACAAATTCAACGACAGAATGGATTACAAGAGTTTCATGCTTCCTGCACTGATGGTCATGCTTATGACTATGATATGTGGATTTCTGCCTGCACTGAATGTGGTTACGGAAAAGGAAAAGGGTACCATAGAGCAGGTCAACGTGACTCCTGTAAACCGTTTCCTTTTTATGCTTGCCAAGCTTATACCGTATTGGATTATAGGATTCCTGATATTGAATCTGTGTTTTCTTATCGCAGCTGTGGTTTACAAACTCTATCCTTTGGGATCTTTCCTGACGATGGATTTTTTTGCTCTTATCTATCTTCTGGGAATATCAGGATTCGGGCTGATCATTTCAAATTATTCGGACAATATACAGCAGGCCATGTTCGTGATGATGTTCTTCATCATCATATTCATACTTATGAGCGGGCTGTTCACTCCTGTATCCTCAATGCCGCTTTGGGCTCAGTCCATAACAGCCGTTAATCCTCTGACTTATTTCAATGTCGTCATGAGAGGCGTATATCTCAAGGGGGCGGGAATCTCCGACCTTATGCCGCAGTTGTATGCCCTGTCAATCTTTGCCGTGCTTTTCAATGCATGGGCAGTGCTTTCATATAAAAAAAGGGGATAGCATTGCGCCATCCCCCTCCGGTATCGTTTCATTTTACTATTTCACTTCCTTGGTTTTGAATTGGTCTCCTGTCATTTGCTTGATGCGTGCCTTCCAGTCGTCGGAATATCCTGGGCGTACAGGAGATGCAGGTATTCCTGCATTGTTCCCATTGTCGGTGAAAGTACCGTCAGGATTCTGTTTCTTGACGTTTCCGTCAATGAATTTAACGAGAAGGAATTTATCAAGTTCCTGCCATCTGCCGAACAGTTTGTCTGCTCTTTCGTTCGTGTAGTCCGTAACTACCTTCAGAGCTCCGTCTATGTCTTTGTCGTTTTCAATGAGAGCAAGGGCCTTTCTGTCTGTTTCCGCAACTTCCCTTATTGACTGGAGTTCGAATTCGTCAGCAGCCTTCCTGATTTCCGGATGTATGTAGTCGTACATCAGGTATGCGAAGTTTGCCACCCTGTTGAATAGCCAGAATGCAGCAGTAGGCGAGTATTCTGTCATTCCTCCGTTGCCTTCCCTGAAACATTCAGGTATGCGTGTCGTGTTTGTGTATATCGGGGTCAGGGCCGAATTGGCTGCATCGTCGACGCCGAACCAAAGGATTCCGCCGATTTCGTCAGGAAGCCAGCTTCGTGCCTGTCCGAGCAGCCAGAAACCTGTCTGCTGTGTTGCAAGCGGCCTTTCATTGAAATAGCTTTCGCCGTCTATCTTGTATGTAAGAGGACATAACCTGTAAGGAGATTTGTAGAGTCCCGCATTTATGTCTTTTGTCATGTCCATCGGGGTTCCTTCGTAGTGGTCTCTCATCGCGTCGGCAACCTGTTTCAGGTCGACTTTTTCTGCAGGTTTGATGTACAGCGGCATTTTGTTGCGCGGGTTGTCTCCCATTGCGAAGTCGAGGTATGCTTCAGCCTTCTTGTTGCCGATCATACCTTTGCCGAGCTGGTTGAATATCGACCATACCCTGGCTTCGCATGATCTCATTGCCCCGAAATCTGCAGGTGCATATGCGTCGCAAAAACTGAAATTCCTGTTTGGACCGGAATAATATCCTTTGGACTTCGCAAATGTTATTACGTCTTCAGCGTACAGACAGTTTTCAGGGTCATCAAGAGGAAACCTGTCTATTCTTGACTGGTTGGCATGTCCTGAAATGTATCCGTCCGGAATCCTTATCGCTACCCATACGGCACCTTTGTTGACGTTGACTCCATTCTTGATTTCGGTGCCTTTTCCGATAATTTCCATTATCCATGCTTCGTTTTTGTCGGCAATGCTGAAAGATTCTCCGGAGGATGCGTATCCGTGTTCCTTTACAAGGTCGGCTATTACTCCGATTGCCTCACGTGCAGTCTTTGCTCTTTGCAGGGTTAGATATATCAGGGAACCGTAATCCATGACTCCGGTAGAGTCGTAGAGTTCTGATCTTCCTCCGAAAGTAGTTTCGGTTATTATGAGCTGGTGCTCGTTCATATTGCCTACAGTCTGATATGTCATTGGAACCTGTGGAATCTGTCCAAGATATTTTCCAGTATCCCATTCGAAAATCTTGAGAAGGGAACCTTCAGGGTATACCATTGCGGGCCTGTAATACAATTCTCCGTAAAGTACATGAGAGTCAGCTGAATATGTGACCATTACGGATCCGTCCTTTGAAGCTCCCTTGGTTATGATGATATTGGAGCATGCGTAGCTGTATGCATATCCTGTTATAAATATGAACAGCGCCAGAAGTAGTTTGCCTGTTTTTTTCATAAAATGATTAACTTTGTGCATATTCAGCAAAAATAACATTATTTTACAAAATATGAGAAAAATACTATTCATTTTGGCGGCACTGCTTTGTATTGGAGTGCAGTCCGTGTCGGCGCAGGAACCGGAAAAACCGGATCCTATAGAAATAGCCGGCAAAGAAGCTGACAGACTTCTCGAATTTCTAGAACTGAATTCACATCAGGCGTTTTATGTTGACTCCATACTCCAGTATAATCTGAAACATATGTATGACGAGCTGGAGCGTCTTCAGAAAGGCGGAATGCAAAACTACAATTCCTATAAATCGGTTCAGGACAAATGGGTGGACAAGAGCTGCGAGGCTTTCAAGGAAATATTTACGGAAGATCAGTACTACAAGTATATGGTTTCCATAGGAAAAGGCAAGGACCTGAAAGCTGCACGCAAGGCTGCCGAAAAGAAACGCAAGGCTGAAGAAAAGGCGGCACGCCGTAAATAGGATTACAGCTTTTCAAAGCCTGGTTTCCTTCCGACGAACCGGCAGGCATAACGTATGCCGCATCCTTTGAGGATTGCGGCATATTTTGCAAATCCTTCTCCGATTCTGTCGGTGTTGTGGGCATCCGAACCCAGTGAGACGGCATCACCTCCAAGTTCCGCATACCTTTTGATGATGTCCGTATCGAGTACGGTGTGGTGTGCGTCGTTTGTGTTGTAGCTCTTTGTGTTTATCTCAAGAAATTTCCCGTTTTCCGTCAGGTATTTCAATATGGCGTCGATATGGTCTTCGAATTCGCGGTAGTATACGTATCTGTCGTTATAGGGGGCATATCTTGCAATATAGTCGAAATGACCTAGTATGTCAAAGTCTTCCAGTTTCTTCATGCATTCGTACATAGACTCGAAATAGCGTCTGTATGCATCCTTTTTTTCTTTTCCGATATAATATTCCCCGAAATACGGATCGCTTTTTTCTATAAAGTGGACGGAAGCAATGACATTGTCGAATGTGTTTTCGCGCAGCAGTTCCTTTGTCTTTTCTATACAGTGCGGCTGCATGCCTATTTCTATGCCGGACATGACGGTTATTCTGCCCTCGTATTTTTCTGCGAGTTTTCTGAGCTTTTCATTCCGTTCTCCTATATTGAAGACGAATACCTGCCTGTCTCCAGGAATATCTATGTCATAATGGTCGGAAACGGAAATACCTTTCAGACCTGTGTTTATGGAAGAGAGTACCGCATCCTCCATTGTCATTTTCCCGTCAGGGGAGTATGTGCTGTGCGTATGATTGTCAAAATACGGCATTTTCGTCAATTTAGTGAGAATACAAGCCATTTGCCGTCCTGATTCCTGAGTTTCAATGTGTTTCTCTTTATCGTGGAATCAATCCTGTTAAGTAATGAATAATTTACGAAGGCAGTGTCTCCGGTAAGTCTGCTTTTTTCTATGCTGACTTCCATTTTCTGAAGTTCGCGTTTGAATATGCTTATTACCGACGAGTCGTTTTTTTCTATTTCAGCTTTCCCTTTTCTCAGTATTTCAGAGATTTCTTCAGTGCAGTATTGTGCGGCCTGTTCGAGATCGGCGTTGAAATAGCTGTTCAAAAATGCCGATGCGTTTTCTTCCGGCCCGTTGCCGTTTCCGGTGCAGCCTGATGCCAGAATGACAGAAAATGTCATTATAATAAGATGGATTTTCTTCATTTTCTTCCTGTATTTGTTTTTTGATGTTTCCCTATATTCAGTTTTCCAGTTGCACTACAGTGATGCCAGAGCCTCCGAGTTCGAGATCTTCGTCCCTGCACGAGATAACTCCAGGGAATGTCCTGAGGTATTTTCTGATTTCCTCTTTCAGAATACCGTTGCCTTTCCCGTGCAAGATTTTCACTTGCCCTATGCCGAACATAAGTGCGTCGTCTATGAGTTTGCTTACGGTGTCAAGCGCGTCATTCAGCCTGTATCCTCGTATGTCTATGGAACTTTTGAAGTTGAGTCTCCTTTCCGATATTCCGAAATCATTGTATGTGCCGGAACTTCCCGCCTTTTCTTTTTTCAAGTTCCTGTTGTATTCGTTTCTTGATATCTTTTCAACCTTATCCGTATCCATGATACTTTTTATTGTACCTATGCTTACGGTAATTTTCTTCCCGTCGACGGAAAGAACTTCTCCCACCATGCCGTTCCCTTTTATCCGGACATTGTCTCCCTTCCTTATCACGCTGTCTTCAACTGTGTCTTTTTTATTTACGGAAGTTTCGTCCGATCCGGATTCTCCTTTCGCAAGTCTTCTTTCCTCACGTTTTTTCTGCCTTTTCTGAAGACTCTCCATCTTTTTTCTGATAAAATCTTCTTCATCGTTCCTGGACTTTTCCAGGAGATTCCCTTCGAATTCCTTAAGACTCCGGCGCAGTTCTTTTGTTCTTTCCTTTTCCGCCTGGCTTTCGCGTATTTCCTTTATGGTGTGTTCAATTCTTCTGTTGGCTTCGGAGAGAATCTCTCCGGCTTCCCTCTTTGCCTCTTCGATTATGCTTTTCCGTCTGCTCTGTATATCTGAAAGTTCTTTCTGGTATTTGTCGGTTATATTTTCGAGTATCTTGTCGGTGTTTTTGATTTTGGACAGCTTGTAGTCAAGGTCCTTTCTGCTTCTTGCTATCTTTCTCAGATTTCGTTCTATTTCGATGAATCCGCTTCCAGCCTTTTCTTCCGCAATCTTTACTATCTTTTCCGGAAGTCCTGTTTTTCTTGCAAGTTCGAATGCGAAAGAGTTGCCTGGAAGTCCAGTTTCCAGTTTGAAAAGCGGTCTGATGTTCTGTACGTCAAAAAGCATTGCGCCGTTTATGACCCCGTTGCTTTTTTCGGCAAAGAATTTCAGGTTGGTGTAGTGTGTCGTGATGATCCCGTAGGTCCCGCGACTTTCTATTTCTTCAAGAATCGCTTCGGCTATGGCGCCTCCTGCAGCAGGTTCGGTGCCTGAACCGAATTCGTCTATGAGAACGAGACTTTTTTCATTTGCCCTTTCAAGCATGTCCCTCATGTTTATAAGATGGGAACTGTATGTGCTGAGATCGTTTTCTATGGACTGTTCGTCTCCGATGTCGATAAATATCTCATCGAATATCATCAATTCGGAGTTTTCCGAGGCAGGTATGAGAAGACCGCACTGGAACATGTACTGCAGCAGTCCGGCAGTCTTTAGACATACCGATTTCCCACCTGCATTCGGACCTGAAATCAGCAGAATGTGTTTTTTCCGGTCGAGTGAAAGCGTCAGAGGAACTATTTCCTTGTTTTCCCGTTTTAGGCTTGTTTCCAGAATAGGATGTCTTGCCTTGAACAGTTTCAGCTCCCCGCAATCGGATATTATCGGTCTTCCGGCATTCATCATCGTTGCAACGGAAGCCTTTGCATGTATGAAGTCTATTTCGCCCATGAATACGGCTGCCTGTATCAGCTCCGGAAGATAAGGTCTGAGAAAGTCGGAGAATTCGATCAGTATTCTGAGGATTTCCCTCTGTTCGGCGAATTTCAGTTCCTTGATCTGGTTGCCGAGTTCCACAACTTCCGCAGGTTCTATGAAGACTGTTTTTCCGCTGGCGGATTCATCAAGTACGAAGCCGGGAATTTTTTTCTTGTTTGCTGCGGCTACTGGTATCAGCATTTTGCCGTCCCTTATCGATACGGTCGACCCTTCTTCCGCGATGCCTTGCGCCTGGGCCATTTTGAGGATTGCTTCCGTTTTTTTTGATACTGAAGCTTCCTTTTCCCTTATGGAAAACCTTATCTTGAACAGTTCCTGAGATGCATTGTCTTTTATTTCCCCGAATCTGTCAAGAATCGAATCCAGTCTTCTTCTTATTTCCGGAAATGAAACTATTCCTGACGACAGTTCCTTGAGTTTCGGATAACTGCCTTCTTTCGAGGAGTTGAAGAAGTTTAGGATACTGCCCAATGTCTCTTCGGATTTTCTGAGCAGAATGAGTGATTCTATGGTGAGATATGTAGATCCGGTTTCAAGAGGCTTGAGAAAATCCATGCTGTCAACGTATCCTGATGAAGGGAACGACGGCTCGAACATGATGATTGTCTTCATTTCCTCGGCCAGAATGAGTCTCCCGAGTATTTTATCCGTGTCGGAAGAAAAACTTTCCGTCAATGCTCTTTTTTTTGCGTATTCGGTTGAACACCGTTCGGAAACCGAATAACGTATCTTGTCGAAACCAAGTTTTTCCTCTATCTTCCTATTGTTCTTTCTTTCTGCCATTTTCGGGTGCTGATATGTTTTTTTCAAGGGAAATGCGGAGTTCGGTGATGCTGTTCATGACCTTTATCTCACCGTCCTGCACGAGTGATACCCTGCCTGTCTCTTCCGAAACTACGATGACAAGGGCGTCGCAACTTTCCGTAAGGCCTACTGCCGCCCTGTGTCTCATGCCGAAATGTGCCGGAATCGTGGTGCTGTCCGTTATTGGAAGCGTGCAGCGCGCGGCAAGGATGCGGTTTGCTGAAATTATCATGGCTCCGTCATGAAGAGGAGAGTTCTTGAAAAAGATATTTTCTATCAGTCTTCTGTTTATATCCGCGTTTATTATATCTCCCTTTTCGGCGATTTCACGCAATGAGTTGAGTCTTTCTATCACTATGAGTGCTCCTGTATAGCTGTCCGACATTCTCTGGCATGCCAGTACGATTTCCTCAATTCCTTCCAAAGTCTTGTTGTCCGTATTTCTACCCATGATTGCATTCAGAAATCTTCCGTGTTGTATGTATTTGGTGCCGATGTGGAGCAGGAATCTTCTTATTTCCTGCTGGAACAGGATAATGAGAGCTATTACTCCCACTCCGAGTACCTGGCCAAGAATCGCTGACAGGAGGCTCATGTCGAGAGCCTTGACTATAATCCAGATTATATACAGCGCAAGGATACCGAGGAATATGTTCATTGCCGGGGTATCCTTTATCAGTTTGTATATCTGGTATATGAGGACCCCGACCAGAAATATGTCAAGTATGTCTATGAAGGTGATGTTTAGTACATTGAACATTTGCCGGAACTTAGTGGGATTAAAATGCAAACATACTCTTTTTATTCGACATATGCCAAAGTTGCAATTCTTATTTTTATGTACGGTTCCTTTGAAAGAATCGCAAGTCCACATGCTTCAAGCGTGGATCCGGTGGTCAGGACATCGTCAACAAGAAGAATGGAGCAGGGCCCAAGCGTGTATCCGGTTTCGAAAGCTCCGGAAACGTTATCCCATTTGTCTTCAGCCCTGATTCCTGTCTGCGAGCTCCTGAAACGTACTCTCTTCAGATATCCGCTTTTTACCGGAATACCGTACTTTTTCCCTATGCCGTCTGCTATCATGCGGCTCTGGTTGTATCCTCTCGCAATGCGTCTAAACGGGTGCGTAGGGACAGGAACAATATAATCTATGTGCTCCTTGATTTCTCCGCCGCCGAATATCAGGTCGCCCATCATCTCTCCGGTGAATCTTCCAAGATCATATCTTTGTCTGTATTTCAGCCCGTATACAAGTCTGTTGTACGGGGATCCCTTCCTGAAAAACATAAAAGGCATGACTCCTTCAGCCTTTATCCTTCCTGTCATTTTTTCGCAGGCCGGATTGCTGCAGGTCATGCCGTAGTATGTTCTCGGTATGTCACCGAGGCATATGATGCATATCTTTCTTTCTCCCGGAAGAAGTTCCCTTCCGCAGACGGCGCATCTTTCGGGCATGAAAACGCCGACAGTTTCATAGACGGCATTTCCAATACCGTTCAGACATTTCCTTATCTCCGTACATCTCATGATGCATGTTCTTTTTGTCATGCAAAATTAGCTGCGTAGGGAGAAAAGGATATGCCAACAGGTAAAAATGTGTTTTTGAAATGTTCCCGGATAATTTAAAGTCCGTATATTCTTTTTATGTCATCGACGGCATCAAGTTTTTCCCAGCCGAAGAACTGGACTTCCCGCATGGTTTTCTTACCGTTCTCATAAATTTCGACTTCCGCTCTGAACGGATCTCTTCCCATATGCCCGTATGCGGCTGTTGGCTCGTATATCGGATTCAGAAGTTCGAATCTGCGAATAATTCCTGCCGGTCTCAGATCGATGAACTTTTCAATGTTTTCAGCTATCTGGCCGTCTGTCATGCCGATTGCAGCCGTGCCGAATGTATTTACCGATACACTTACAGGCCTTGCCACTCCGATTGCATATGCCAGCTGCACCAGAATCTCTTTGGCTACTCCTGCGGCAACAAGATTCTTGGCAATGTATCTTGCAGCATATGCGGCTGATCTGTCCACTTTGCTGGGGTCCTTCCCAGAGAAGGCTCCGCCACCGTGGGCCCCCTTGCCTCCATATGTGTCGACTATTATTTTTCTGCCCGTGAGTCCCGTATCCCCGTGAGGTCCTCCTATTACGAATTTCCCTGTAGGGTTCACGTGAAGTATATAGTCACCCTTGAAAAGTTCTTTTGTCCTTTCCGGGAGTCTGTCGAGAATTGCCGGAATAAGGATGTTTCTCACATCTTCAGTGATTTTCCTCTGCATTGCTTCGTCCGTGTCGAATTCGTCGTGCTGCGTGGAAATCACTATCGTATGTATCCTTACAGGATTATGGTCATCGTCATATTCTATCGTGAACTGCGACTTGGCGTCGGGGCGGAGATAGCGCATGCATTTCCCTTCCCTCCTTATTCTTGCCAGTTCTATGAGGGCGATATGTGACAATGTGAGAGGCAGAGGCATGAATTCTTCCGTTTCAGTACATGCATATCCGAACATCATTCCCTGGTCGCCAGCTCCCTGCTCTTCGCGGTCCGCGACTTCAACCCCTCTGTTTATGTCCTGCGACTGCTCATGGAGGGCGGAAAGTATCCCGCATGAATTTCCGTCGAACATATATTCGGCCTTGGTATAGCCGATACGGTTTATTACACGTCTTGCGACGCTCTGGATGTCTACATAGGCTTCGGATTTGACCTCTCCGCCTATTACCGTGAGACCTGTGCTTACGAAAGTCTCGCATGCAACCTTGGAGTTGCTGTCCTGCCTGAGAAATTCGTCAAGTATTGCATCCGAAATCTGGTCTGCAACCTTGTCCGGATGACCTTCTGATACTGATTCTGATGTAAAAAGGTACATAATGCTTAAATTTTCGTCAATTCGTTGAATTACGATGTCAGATTATTCCGCAGATGTAACCAGATGAAATGCCGGCCAAGAAGATATGCGATGGAATCGCGGGGCCGTTTCCTTTTAGCATTTTTTTTCGTGGTTGCAAGCAGTCAAATCTGTCCACCTTTCGGCCACAAAGGTATGTCTTATTTTCTTTTCTCCAAAAAAAAGAACGATGAAATGAAATTTTTATTAAATTATAGCGTCTTCATGCTTTTTTTGCTTACAATTTCTTACTTTTGTCCCAGATTTTAGTACTTTATTTTAAACCATTATGAAACAATTATTTAAGCATTTTGTTCTCGTAACAATCAGCTTGTTCGTTGCTGCGGCAGCCACTGCCCAGGTAACGACATCTTCAATGAGTGGTAAGATAACTGACGAAAAAGGAGAACCTGTTCCTGGTGTCGTGGTTAGCGCACTTCACACTCCTTCAGGTACGCAGTTCTATTCTACCACGGATGCAAGGGGTTTTTACCGCATATCCAATATGAGGGTGGGAGGTCCTTACATTATCGAAATCTCTTCACTCGGTTTCGGTCAGGTGAAGTATGAGGGAATAACCCTTAATTTGAGTGAAAACAAGGTGTTCAACGCAAAACTGACCGAAGAGGCGGTTTCCCTGGATGAAATAAAGGTCGTTGCCGACAGGGACAGGACTTCTGCCGGAGACCAGGCGGGAGCCAATACTTCCATAGACAGGGCGGTTATAAACACACTTCCGAATATAAGCAGAAGTGTATCCGATATTATGAAACTTACGCCGCAGGCGTATGATTCAGGCAACGGTCCGCAGATAGGCGGCGGTACATATCGTCAGAACTATTTTACGGTTGACGGAGCCGCATTCAACAATGCTTTCGGTATCGGTGAAAGTATGCCTGCGAACGGCTCTCCGATATCTCTCGATGCGATTGAGCAGATTTCCGTAAGCCTTACCCCTTATGACGTTCGCCAGAGCGGTTTCCTCGGTGCCTCCATGAATGCCGTTACGCGTTCGGGAAGCAACGATTTCCAGGCGTCGGTATATTCCTATTTCTATAATGAGAATTTCAGGGGCAACAAGGTGGGAGACGTGGAACTTACCAGATCTCCACAAACCAATCTCGTTTACGGTGCGAGGGTAGGCGGTCCTATAATAAAGGACAAACTTTTCTTCTTCGTGAACTTCGAGGGCGAATATATTGAACAGCCGGGCCCTTCCAAGGTTGCGGCTACTGCGGAAAATCCTTATACCGACGGAAGCGACAATGTGGCGCGTCCTCTGGCTTCGGACATGAATGAGCTCTCCAAATACCTAAGCAAGTACGGTTATGTAACCGGACCTTATCAGGGATATTCAAACCTTAGCCCGTCATACAAGTTCCTTGCACGTCTTGACTGGAACATAAACAAAAACCACAGGTTCAATATAAGATACAGTTATACTGAATCAAAGAGTCCTACGGGCCCAAGTTCTTCGACAACCGGTCTTTCGGACAGATACCATCTCAGCGGTTCAAGGACAAGCATGGATGCTCTTTATTTCCAGAATTCAGGTTATTTCCAGGAAAAGAACTTCTCGTCAATAGCTGCCGAGCTCAACTCTTCTTTCCTTGGCGGAAAACTTACGAACATCCTGCGTGCGACATATTCCCATCAGTATGAGCCGAGAACAACCGAGGGAGGCCAGCTTCCTTTTGTAGATATCGGAATGGACGGCAAATACTACACTTCGTTCGGTACCGAACTGTTCTCTCTCGGAAACCTCCGCGATGTAAGTACGGTACTGGTTACTGATGAACTTACGGCAGCTCTCGGCATGCATAATCTTACTTTCGGTCTGCAGTATGAATACGACAATACGAAGAACGGATTCCAGAGATTCGGAGCAGGATATTTCCAGTATGATTCACTGGAGGATTTCTATAATGACAAACCTCATCAGTTTGCAATAACCCATTCGTATGCCGACGGCTACGCGCAGGTTTATCCTGAATTCGATTTCAATCAGTTCTCAATATACCTTCAGGATGAAATGACTCTGTCCGACAGGTTCAAGCTGATGGCCGGAATAAGATTCGAGATTCCGTTCTATCCTGCACTGAATACTTTCAACCAGCAGGTCGCTGACGCTACTCTTGCGGATGTAAACGGAAGCAACGGTAAATACGATACTTCCACGCTTCCTTCCACCAAGTTCATGGTTTCTCCGAGAATCGGCTTCAACTGGGATATCAAGGGTGACAGAAGTATAGTGATGAGAGGTGGATCAGGCTGGTTCACGGGCCGTATTCCTTTCGTGTGGATAGTTGCACAGGCAGGAGACAGCGGTGTGCTTCAGAAAACAGTTGCCTTCAAGGAAGGAGACGGTACTATACCTGAGTTTTCTGCAAACAGGAATGAAATACTGAATGCGCTTTATCCTAACGGAATAGACGGTGATCCTGCCGCTACGAGGATCGAGACCTGTACTCTGATGGATAAGACGCTTAAGCTCCCTCAGACCTGGAAGTCATCTTTGGGATTCGATTTCCAGATACCTGGAGGCTTCATTGCAAGTATTGAAGGTATATACAACTATGATATCAATCCTACTACCGTAAAGGATGTGACATACAAGCCTGGTAAAATGTCGGAAATCCCCGGATACGCGGACAACCGTCTTGTATGGGGCGAAAAATACGAAACCATAAACGGTCTGACCAAAGGCGCTTATCTTCTTACGAACGCCAAGGAGCACGGATGGTATTATTCGGTTACGGCAAAACTGGAAAAGACTTACTGGAAAGGTCTCAGCGGAATGATCGCCTATACCTACAGCAACGGCAAGAGCCTTAATGACGGATGGGGCGATCAGGTAGGTTCGTCTTACCAGAGTGCGTCTACAATAAACGGAAGCAATATCGAAGAACTCGGCTGGGCACAGTATGTCATGCCTCACAGACTTATTGCATCCGTTTCATACAGAAAAGAATATGCAAGGAATTTCGCGACATCGGTGAGTCTCTTCTATGAAGGAGGTCCTCAGAGCAGAATGTCCTATACCTATACAAGTGCAGTGGTAGGGGATTATGGCGGAAAGAACCTGATATATGTTCCTAAGACTAAGGATGAACTTTATTTTTCCGATGTTACGGAGAAGAACGGCGGTGTGACTGAAGTGGTTTACTCTGCTGAAGACCAGCGCAATGACTTCTGGAATTATGTGAACAACGACAAGTATCTCAAGACCAGGAAGGGTCAGTATGCCGAAAGGAATGCTATCATTACTCCGTGGTCTCACCAGTTCGATATAAGAATCAACCAGGATTTCTTCGTTACATGCAAGAACGGTAACAGGAATACTCTCCAGCTCGGTCTTGACATACTCAACGTCGGCAATCTCCTCAACAAGAACTGGGGTCACAAGTTCTACATCAATGAGAACGAAATTCTCAAGCAGGTAGGAACGGCGGAAAATGGAATTCCAGTATATCAGTTCCAGAAGAACGGAAACAATGTGCTTAAGGAAACTTTCTCAAGCAGTACATCGTTCTCTTCTACATGGATGATGCAGGTAAGCCTGAGGTGGATTTTCAATTGATGTTACGGCATTTGCCGTGCATATCATAAACGAACGGTCCGGGACTATTGCCCGGACCGTTTTTTATAAATATCTATCTTTCTTCTATATGGGCTTTTGTACATTACTGAATAAATCAGTATATTTGTAAATTGTATTTTTGAATGACGGATATGTGTTGCGGGAAAACGGTAGGCGGAAAGGACAAGGGCAGGAAAGAGAAAGGCAGAAAAGCGGAGGATGCTGCGCTTGTGTATCTTGAAAGGGTGGTGGGGTTGAGGCTAGTGGCGAGAAACTGGAGATGCTGTCATTATGAACTTGATCTTCTTATGGAGGATGATGAAAGACTTCATGTCATCGAGGTGAGGTCTCTTGAAAATCAGAAAGGAATGAAGGCATATGAGACGGTAGGAACGGTAAAGCGCAGAAGGGTGCTGTCAGCCGCAAGGGCCTTCGTATCATATACCGGAACCGTTAAGGAGGTTGTTTTCGACATAGTCTCCGTGGAGTTCATAAATGGCATGATAAATGAAATACTCTATTTTGAGAATGCATTTACGGCAGAATGAAGTAATTAATAAGACATATACTACAGGATAATGGATAAGAACAGATATTGTGTGATAATGGCCGGCGGAATAGGCAGCCGGTTCTGGCCAATCAGCAGAAATGCCAGGCCAAAACAGTTCCTTGACATATTGGGAACAGGTAAGACGTTTCTGCAGTCGACTTTCGAGCGTTTTTGCAGGATTGTTCCAGTAGAGAACATAATGGTCGTCACGTCAGAATCGTACAGGAATCTTGTTGCCGAACAGCTTCCCCTGGTGCCGGAGTCAAATGTGCTTCTGGAACCGTACAGAAGGAATACCGCTCCCTGTATTGCTTATGCCACCTACAAGATAGAGAGCATCAATCCGGATGCGGTAGTTGTGGTTGCTCCTTCCGACCATCTTATCCTCAACGAGGATATCTTTATCGAGACGATAGAAAGTGCATTCGAATATGCTGCAGACAATGAGGTGCTTCTTACCCTCGGAATAAAGCCTACAAGACCTGAGACAGGGTACGGTTATATCCAGTGCAACATGTCCAGGTTTCACAATGTAAACGGAAATACGGCATACAGTGTGAAGACTTTTACCGAGAAGCCGGATCTTGAACTTGCCAGGGTACTTGTGGAAAGCGGGGAGTTCCTGTGGAATTCAGGGATTTTTGTGTGGAACGTGAAGACTATAATGTCCGAGTTGGAAGCCAAACTGCCAGATGTGGCATCCCTGTTCGAAAAGGGAAGGTCGCATTATTACCGGGAAAGCGAACATTCATTCATAGCTGATATATATGAGACATGCCAGAGTATTTCCATTGACTATGGTGTGATGGAGAAAACCGACAAGGCATGGGCATTCAAGGCTTCTTTCGGATGGTCTGATCTCGGCACATGGGATTCGCTTTACATACAGTCGGAAAAGGACGGGAACGGGAACATGCTGAAGGGTGAAAACCTGATGTTGTCCGATGTGGACGGTTCCATAGTGCTGTCAGAAGAGAAAAACAAACTGGTTACGGTCAGTGGTCTGCATGATTTCATGGTAGTGAATACGGAGGATGTGCTTATGATATGTCCGCGTGACTCCAAGTCTTTCAAGGCCGTCATAACGGATCTCGCCATATCAGATAAAACCAAATTCCAATAAAGAAAACAGAAACAAACATATATGGACAAATTGAAATTAAACGTACAGTCAGAGATCGGCAAATTGAACGGCGTGATATTGCATAATCCTGGAGCGGAAGTGGAAAATATGACTCCGAGGGATGCACAGCGTGCCCTTTACAGTGACATACTGAATCTTTCGATCGCCCAGCATGAATATGAACAGCTCGAAGGTGTGCTTAAAAAGGCAACAACCGTCTATAAGGTTCATGATCTGCTGGTTATGGTTCTTGATGATCTTAAGGAAAGAGAGTCTCTCCTTAGGAAAATATGTGCCAACGAAGGCGCTCTCGATTATTATGACGATCTGTTTCAGATGAATTCCGACAACCTTGCTTCCGCTCTTATAGAGGGGCTTCCTGCAAGGATAGATACACTTACGGCATATCTGAATGACGATTACTATATACTTTTTCCTCTGTACAATTTCTATTTTACAAGAGATGCTTCTGTCACGATAGGGAACAACGCCCTGATATGCAAGATGGCAAACAAGGTCAGGATGCGTGAATCCCTTATAATGGAAGCTATTTTCAGAGGTTCCGGCGCTTTCGAATGCAACGTGTTGAATGCCCATACCTTCAATTCTCCTTCAGGTGACATACATATGGAGGGTGGAGATATCCTTATTGTCCGTGACGATATCCTTTTGATAGGAAACGGATGCAGGACAAGTACGCATGGCATAGATGCTCTGATTCAGAATCTGTGCAAGACTTCCGGAGAGGGCAGGAAACATGTAATAGTACAGCAGCTTCCAAGCACACCGGAGTCGTTCATACATCTTGATATGGTTTTCACAATGCTGGATGTGGACAAGTGTATGGTTTTCGAACCTCTGATAATGCATGATAACCAGTATCAGACCGTTCATATACAGATTGACAATGGAAAGGTTTCCAACATATCCAGGGTTTCGGACATACCAACGGCTTTAAGGAAACTCGGAATAGACTTGAAACCTCTGAAATGCGGAGGCATAGAGGATGAATGGTACCAGGAACGCGAACAGTGGCACAGCGGTGCCAATTCGTTTGCCATAGAGCCAGGAAAAGTTCTGGCATATGCACGTAATATCCATACCATAAACGAACTTAACAAGAACGGATTCGATGTCGTTCCTGCATGGGATATAGTGAACGGGAAAAGAGACTATGCATCATTGGGAAAATGCGTGATAACGATTGAAGGCTCTGAATTGCCTCGCGGAGGCGGCGGAGCAAGATGCATGACAATGCCTGTAAGCAGAAACGGAGTCATCTATTGATTTTAATATTCCAGAACAATGAGAGACAAAATAGAGAAGATTCTGTCTGAACTCGATAATGTCAAAGCCCAGACAGAACGTGAAGTCGAAGACCTCAGAATCAGACTTCTCGGAAAAAAAGGAGAGATAACGGCACTTTTCGATGAATTCAGAAACGTGCTGCCCGAGCAGAAACGGGAATTCGGGCAGATATTGAACAAACTCAAGAACGCTGCGGCTGACAAGATAGAGCAATTGCGTAATTCTCTGGTTGATGCTCCTGTATCTTCAGGCTCAAAATCAGACATGACAATGCCTGGGGATCCTTTTGAACTCGGCAGCCGTCACCCGGTTTCGATTACAAGGGAAGAGATCATATCGATTTTCAACAAGCTCGGTTATGCCGTTTCCGAGGGTCCTGAAATAGAAGATGACTGGCATGTGTTCAGTGCCTTGAATTTCCCTCCGGAGCATCCTGCCAGGGATATGCAGGATACGTTTTTCGTGACTTCCGGAAATGACAATCCTATTCTGTTGAGGACCCATACAAGCTCCGTGCAGGTGCGTTCGATGGAGAAGATGCCTTTGCCGATAAGAATAGTATGTCCTGGGCGTGTATTCCGCAATGAAGCGATATCCGCACGTGCACATTGCATATTCCATCAGGTTGAGGGACTGTATGTTGACAAGAGTGTTACCTTTGCCGACATGAAACAGTCTATACTTCTTTTTGCCAGGGAGATGTTTGGTGAAAATACCAAAATAAGGTTAAGGCCGTCCTATTTTCCGTTTACGGAACCGAGTGTTGAGGTAGACGTGAGTTGTAATATATGCAAGGGAGAAGGTTGCAATATCTGTAAGGGAACCGGGTGGCTTGAAATAATGGGAGCCGGCATGGTCGATCCGAATGTATTGAGAGCGTGCGGAATAGATCCCGATGTATACAGCGGTTTCGCTTTCGGCATGGGTATAGAAAGGATAGCCATGCTGAAATGGCAGGTTAACGATCTCAGACACTATTTTGAAAACGACCTGCGTTTCCTCAAGGAATTTTCTACGTCCTTCTGACAATAGGGTGTGAAACAATATGCGGCAAGGCACTTTCCTATAAGGCAAATGGCTGTAATTCAGGAAAGTGCCTATTTGCATATAGTGCTTTATCCATGCTGCTTCTGTAGAAAAATGGATTTTTTTTTGGAGGATAGAATATTTGTTATATCTTTGCATTCGCAAACGCGGAAATAGCTCAGTTGGTAGAGCATAACCTTGCCAAGGTTAGGGTCGCGAGTTCGAGTCTCGTTTTCCGCTCTATGAAGTCTTTCAGGTGTATTCTGAAAGACTTTTTTTTTGAATATATCGGGATTATTGAAATATTTTGTTAATTTTGTAATCCTTTTTGCGGAAATAGCTCAGTTGGTAGAGCATCAGCTTCCCAAGCTGAGGGTCGCGGGTTCGATTCCCGTTTTCCGCTCTCTATGGGACTGTGTTAAGTCAGGCACAGTCCTTTTTTTTTCAACTGCAACGAGTCTTCTTATGTAGTTCGTCGGCTGTTTTCCCGATTTTGTCGACGATTGTCTCTCTTGTGTCCAAATACTTTGCCCCGGAAAGGTCAAGGCGGTAAATTCGCGTCAAAAGAAAACGTTTCGGATATGAAAAACAGATTGATTTTATTTGCAGTTGTCTCGCTTTTTCCTTTTCTGCTTTCAGGACAGGAAAAGAGCTGGACATTGGAGGATTGCCTGAATTATGCGATGGAAAACAGTATTGACGTCAAGCGTTCAAAGAATGTGGGACTTTCAGGTCTTGAGGATACGAGGGCTGCCAGAGAAGCATTTTTTCCGTCATTGTCGGCATCTTCGTCGCAGACTGTTACCGGTGGTCCGGCGCAGGCAGGTTCCGGGTATACAGGTTCCTATAGCATGAATCTTTCTTTGCCTGTTTACGAAGGGGGTTCTTTGAGGAATACTCTGAAGATGGCGAAAGTGTCGGACAGAATAAATGAACTCGGTGTTGAGGAGACCAGGAATTCGATACGTATAGCCGTAATTCAGGCATACATGCAGATTCTTTATGCATCAGAGGCTCTCAATACCAACCGTTCTACAGCTGAATCATCTCTCGATAGAAAGAACAGGGCTGTAGAAATGTTCAGCGCCGGCATGATAAACAAAGCAGAGCTGGCAAGGCTTGAAAGCGAATATGAAAGTGACATGTATCAGGTTACTGCGGCGCAGTCCAATCTTGATAATTCACTGCTCAGACTCAAACAGCTTCTTGAACTCGATATTTCAGAAGAAATGAATGTAGAAATACCGGTAATAGATGAGTCCGATATAATGGTTCCGCTGGAGAGCAGGGAGGATATTTATGAAGCAGCTCTTTCTTCCATGCCTGAAATGGAAATTGGAAGGCTTAATCTGGAAAATGCACAGACCGGTGTCAAGAGTGCAAAATCCGGGTATTATCCAAGGATATCACTCTCTGCCGGAATCGGTACACAGTATAATTCTTCATCTTCAATGAGTTTCGGAAGTCAGATTTCAAATGCGTTCAATCAGTCTGCCGGTCTGGTAATATCAGTGCCGATATATTCCAACGGAAGTACAAGAACTTCGGTAAGAAAAGCGGAAATCGGTGTAGATGATGCAATGCTTGATCTTGCGGCGAGGGAAAAGGAACTGCTTTCGGAAGTGGAATCCGTCTATCTGGACATACTTTCCTACAGATCCGAATATGTGTCGGCAAAGAAACTTCTTGAATCTGCTGAAGAATCCTATTCTCTGGCGGAAGAGCAGTTCCTTAACGGTGTCTCGAATATTTCCGACATGCTTGATGCGAAAGACAATCTTCTGATGGCAAGGGAATCTCTCCTGCAGGCCAAATATATGACTCTTATGAATATAAAGGTACTGGATATATATAGAAACAATCAGGAAATCAGATAAAATGTTATTGATATGAAAAAGAAACTTACAGTTGTGATATTGTTGGCGGCAGTTGCAGGAGTCCTGTGTTTCATTTTGTTGAAACCGTCTTCTACAGAAAAATTTTCCCTGGAAACTGCAGCTCTGGAAAAAATGTCCATTTCCAGTGTGGTGATGGCGACGGGAACTGTTGAACCGGTGACCGAGGTTGAGGTCGGTACCCAGGTTTCAGGTATAATAAGCAAACTTTATGTGGATTATAATGATGTTGTCAAGGCCGGACAACTTATTGCGGAGATGGATAAGGAAACCCTTGAGGCGGAACTGGCGTCAGCTGAAGCCGAACTTGCATCGTGCAAGAATGAGTATGAATATCAGCAGAAGACGTATGAAAGGAACAAGGTTCTTTATGACAAGAAACTTATAAGCGATTATGAATACGATACGGCCTTGTACAATTACAACAGGGCAAAAAGCGAATATGACAGAAGTGTGGCTTCCATGGTGAAGGTGAAACGCAACCTTGAATATGCGACAATTACAAGTCCTATTGACGGAATTGTAATAAGCAGGGCCGTGGAAGAAGGACAGACTGTTGCTGCCGGTTTTGAAACTCCTACGCTTTTCACCATTGCCAATGACCTTACGCAGATGGAAGTGATAGCCGACGTGGATGAAGCAGATATAGGAGGCGTGAAGGAGGGGCAGCGTGTTGAATTCTATGTTGATGCATATCCTGATGATACTTTTGAAGGCAGAGTAAAGCAGGTTCGTCTGGAGGCGGTTGTCGAGTCAAATGTGGTGACATATGAGGTTGTGATTTCTGCATATAATCCGGAGCTGAAACTGAAACCGGGCCTTACTGCCAATATATCCATATATACCATGGAAAAGAATGATGCGGATGTGATTCCTTCAAGAGCTTTGCGTTATGTTCCGGATCCTGAGTCCCTTTCAGCAATGGGAATAAGCATGTCGCAAGGGAATATGCCGGCTGCCGGGAATATGGAAGAAAGCAATTCTTATGTCTGGGTGCTGAAAAACGGGACCATTACGCACCGTACCGTGAAAACCGGGGATTCATCCGGGGATATGACCGAAATCATTTCAGGACTTGTGGAAGGAGATACGGTGGTTGTCGGAATGAAAGCGGATGTCAAACTGCCATCAGATATCGGGGAAATTGAAAGGAGTCCTTTCATGCCTGCTCCTCCGGGTGGCGGAAACGGTAAAAATGGGAAATAGCTGTTGTTGCTAATTTAAGGGGTATATGTTATGAAAGATATAATAAGATTGGAGAAAATATGCCGTGATTTTTATGTAGGCGGTGAAACTGTGCATGCCTTGAGGGATGTCTCGTTTACAATAAGGGAGGGTGAGTTCGTTACCATAATGGGAACATCAGGCTCCGGTAAAAGTACGCTTCTCAATACGCTGGGCTGCCTTGATACCCCGACTTCAGGAGAATATTATCTTGATGGTACGGCTGTAAGGAATATGGGAAAGAACGAGCGTGCAGTCTTGCGGAACAGGAAAATAGGCTTTGTCTTCCAGAATTATAATCTGCTTCCCAAGACCACTGCGGTGGAGAATGTTGAACTTCCCTTATTGTATAACAAAAAGTACAATGCAGCCGAAAGACGGGAGCTTGCCGTAAAAGCTCTTGTCGCAGTCGGCCTGGGAGACCGGCTTGACCATAAGAGCAATCAGATGTCGGGAGGCCAGATGCAGAGGGTCGCCATAGCAAGGGCGCTGGTGAACGAACCTGCGGTCATCCTTGCAGACGAGGCTACAGGAAATCTTGATACAAGAACAAGTTATGAGATTCTTGTATTGTTCCAGAAACTTTTCCGTGAAGGCAGAACCATAATATTCGTGACACATAATCCGGATATATCAAAATACAGCAGCCGTACCATCAGATTGAGTGACGGGCGGGTTGTGAGCGACGTAGAGAACAACAGAATATGCAATGCGGCAGATGACCTTGCCGCATTGCCGGTAAACAACGACTGACATGACAATATCAAATCTTTTCAGAATAGCTTTCAAGGCCCTTAACAATAATAAGATGAGGGGCTTTTTGACGATGCTCGGCATTATAATAGGTGTGGCATCCGTCATAACGATGCTGGCAATCGGCCAGGGATCGAAGAAGAGCATACAGAAAGAAATCAGCGAGATGGGATCCAATATGATAATGATTCATCCTGGAGGAGATATGAGAGGTGGGGTCCGGTTGAGTGCGGATGATATGGAATCCCTTAAACTTGAAGACTATAATTCCATTATCGGGAAGTGCAGGTATGTGTCTTATGTTTCACCGTGTGTGAATGCTGCAGGACAGCTTATATACGGGGCGAACAATACTCCTACCACCGTATATGGGATTGCTCCCGACTACATGGAAATCCGCAAGTACAAGGTTGAGGACGGGATGATGTTCTCGGAACAGGATATCAAGACGGCTGCAAAAGTCTGTCTTGTAGGAAAGACAGTTGTGGACGAACTTTTTTCAGACGGGGAAAATCCTCTCGGAAAAGTCATACGCTTCAATAAAATACCGTTCCGTATCATCGGAGTCCTGGAAAGTAAAGGCTATAACAGTATGGGTATGGACCAGGATGATCTCATCATCGCCCCGTATACTACCGTACAAAAGAGAATACTGGCAATTACTCATCTTCAGGAAATTATATGTTCTGCAGTAAGCGAGAGTTTTACGGAAGAGGCAGTGGATGAACTTACAGCTCTTCTCAGAACGAATCACAGAATATCCGGTAACGAAGAGGATGATTTCGACATACGCTCGCAGCAGGAACTTTCATCCATGATGACCAGTACGACGGATATGATGACTATTCTTCTTGCTGCCGTAGCTGGAATTTCGCTTTTGGTGGGCGGTATCGGAATCATGAACATAATGTATGTTTCCGTAACCGAGAGAACACGGGAAATAGGTCTTAGGATGAGTATTGGCGCCAAAGGCATTGACATACTGGCTCAGTTCCTGAACGAGTCGATCCTCATCAGTGTTACAGGCGGTCTGATAGGAGTACTGCTTGGAGTAGGGTCCGCAATTGTCGTAAACAAGATTTTCCTGTATCCTATTTATATTCAGAGCTGGAGCGTAATTCTTTCTTTTGCAGTATGTACGGTCACCGGAATATTTTTCGGATGGTATCCGGCCAGAAAGGCGGCTTCACTTGATCCTATTGAGGCCATAAGGTATGAATAGTTTTTTTTAAATTTGTCGTAAAAGTAGATAGAAGATGCGTATCAATACATTTATATCAGACTACGGTGTGCATGTCATCCTTTGGCTTGTGATATTTGTGATGCCTTTCTTTTTTACCGGTGTCGGGCATGAGATTACGTTTGAATCCTATATGCAGACGATAGTTCCTCCGTTGTCATTCATGGCGGTGTTTTACCTGAACTATCTGTTTTTCATTGACCGGTTCCTGTACAGACAGAAAACGTTGCGCTTTGTCCTGGTGAATATCGTTTCAGTAGCACTGATAATGTATCTGGTACATGTAATATTCAAGAATTTCTTTGCTCCCCCTGATTTTGGCATGAGACCGGAACCCGATTTTGCCCATATGTTGAGATTCAGGCTGGGCAATGTGATGATATATCTCCTTGTGGTATGTGCAAGTGTGGCCGTAAGGATGACGGCCACATGGTACAATACGGAAAGGGAGAGGCAGATTATCGAAAAGGATAAGGCCGAGGCTGAACTTATGAATCTAAAGAGCCAGTTGAATCCTCATTTCCTTTTCAATACTTTGAACAACATCTATGTGCTCATAGATACGGATTCGGAAAAAGCCAGAGAAGCCCTTTACAGTCTGAGCGGTCTGCTGCGTTATGTATTATACGGTACGGGATCCGGTACGGTTCCTCTTAAGAACGAACTGGATTTTGTGTCAAAATATGTCGAACTTATGAAGATAAGGTTGTCCGACAGTATGCGTGTGAGGGTTTCCATGCCTGAGAATGATGCCGGACTGATGATAGCTCCGCTCATTTTCATATCATTGGTGGAGAATGCCTTCAAACACGGTATTTCAAATGATTCCGATTCGTTTGTGGATGTGGATATTTCGCTGTTCAATAATGATACAGGCGTAAAATGCGTCATATCCAATTCCAACTATCCGAAATCTCCTGTCGGTGACCGAAGCGGTTCCGGCATTGGCCTCGAAAATCTGAAAAGGCGTCTGGATCTCATTTATCCTGACAGATATATATATGAAACGTCGGTATCAGACGGTGTGTATAGTGTGCAGCTTGTAATAAATCTTATGTGATTATGGAAAATCTGATTCTTAAATGCGCCATTGTCGACGATGAGCCTTTGGCTCTCGAACTCATAGAAAGTTATGTCAGGAAAACTCCTTTTCTGGAAATGGCCGGCAAATACAATAGCGCGTCTGCCGCATATTCAGGGCTCTCAGTATCGCCCGTAGACCTTCTGTTCTGTGATATACAGATGCCGGGACTTAACGGCCTTGAACTTTCGTCGATGCTGCCCGAATCCACGAGGGTGGTTTTCATAACGGCTTTCAGCCAGTATGCGGTTGAGGGATTCAAGGTAAATGCCGTGGATTATCTGCTGAAACCTGTAAGTTACAAGGATTTCTGCTCTGCTGCAGAGCGGGCTCTCAGATGGTTCGGCCTGTTGAGAAAGGGGACGGAGAAACAGCCGGAACCTGATGGCGGCGGAAAGGATTGCATTTTTGTCAAATCCGAGCATAAGCTTGTCCGGCTCAGATATTCTGATATTATCTATGTCGAAGGCTTGAAGGATTACGTGAAGATACATACATCCGAGTATGACTCCCCTGTGCTTTCACTGATGACGATGAAGGCTTTGGAACTTATGCTGCCGGAGAATATGTTTGCCAGAGTACACAAGTCATATATCGTAAACTTTACGAAAATAGGGGTGATAGAGAGGAACAGAATCGTTTTCGGTAAAAATAGAATACCAGTGTCTGATTCCTACAGGGATTCCTTCTATGAAAAGCTTGCGGGATATGCCATGATTGAAAACAAAAAACGGGAACCGTAACGTGGTTCCCGGATAAGTCTCTTATTGTGCTCGGGACGGGAATCGAACCCGTACGGGCATTTCTGCCCACAGGATTTTAAGTCCTGCGTGTCTACCTATTCCACCACCTGAGCTCCATTCGAGCGGAAGACGAGGTTCGAACCCGCGACCCTCAGCTTGGAAGGCTGATGCTCTACCGACTGAGCTACTTCCGCAAAAAATTTCAGGTTGCAAATATAGTGATTTTATATCATATCAAAAAAAATTTTAAATTTGGTAGGCTTATTAAAAATAAAAATCATGAGATCATTTGTTGTTTTATTGTTTTTGTCACTGCCTTTCCTGTGTCCGGCTCAGGCAGTGAATCCTGTGGTTGAAAATATTTTCCAGAGGAAGAGTGTCAGGACCTATAAGAATATTGATGTCAGCCGTGATACACTTGATATTCTTGTCAGGGCCGGGATGGCCGCACCGACAGCGAGAAATCTGCAGCCGTGGCATTTTGTCGTACTTACCGACAAGGAACTGAAGAACAGGCTGGCTTCGGAACTGCCTTATGCAAAAATGCTTTCCAACGCGCCTGCCGCAATCATAGTGTTCGGAGATCCTGAAAAGTCATCCCTGTGGATGTATGACTGTTCGGCAGCTACTGAAAATATCCTTCTTGCCGCTGAATCAATGGGGCTTGGTGCCGTATGGACGGCGGCATATCCGTATGAAGACAGAATCAATGCCGTAATGTCAGTTCTTTCTGTTCCGGAACAGTATCTTCCGTTGTGCGTTATTCCTTTAGGTTACCCAGACAGGGACAATGCACCGAAGGACAAGTGGAATCCGGAAAGGGTGCACTATAACGGTTGGTAAGATTTCCACCGTTGGTATTTTCAGATGCCTTTTATGTAGTTAAGTATCACTTCCGGAAAATATCTTTGTTCAAGTTCATGGATTTTTCCGGCAAGTGATTCTGCATCATCGTGTTCCGCGATATTGCATTTTGCCTGGAACAGAATTGTTCCATCATCGTATTTTCCGTTAGCAAGATGTACGGTTATGCCGCTTTCCTTTTCACCGGCGCGTATGACGGCTTCATGTACGTGGTGTCCGTACATTCCTTTTCCTCCGTATGCCGGAAGCAGGGCGGGATGTATGTTTATTATCCTGTTTTCGAAATCGGATATTATCCTGTCGGGAATTTTGAGAAGGAAGCCTGCCAGTATTATGATGTCGATTTTATATAGACCGAGTATTTCGGAAACCGTTCCTGATTTCAGCATGTCTGCCGTAAACACGAAGGAAGGAACTTCCAGTCTGCAGGCTCTGGTAATGGCATATGCATCGGGTCTGTTTGAGAGAACAAGTTCGACCTTTGCGTAACTGCCGTATTCCTTGTCGTAGTTGAAGTGTCTGATTATGTTTTCTGCATTTGTTCCTGAACCGGAGACGAAAATCGCTATTCTTTTCATTTTGTTTTTGATTGCAAAGATAAGCAATTATGGCGTTTTATCTATGGCAGAAACGCTTTTATGCAAATTCCCGGGTGTATCAAGTGTAAAAATAATAACTTGAGAACAAGATGAATATGTTAAAAATGAACCGGATTATTTTCATAATTCAAAAAAAATTACTTTTTTTGCAGTCAGTTTTGTTATGAACAAAAATCAATTATTAACTAATATTTTTTAATTATGGCAGAAATCACTTCAAAAGTTAAGGCCATTATCGTTGACAAATTGGGTGTTGACGAAAATGAAGTTACTCCAGAAGCTAGCTTCACAAATGACCTGGGTGCAGATTCTCTTGATACTGTAGAGCTGATTATGGAATTTGAAAAGGCATTCGGCATAACCATTCCGGATGAAGCTGCAGAAAAAATCGCTACTGTGGGAGATGCTATCTCTTATATAGAAGAGAAAACCAAGTAATAACTTTTTTTGGATTTGAAAACAGTTGGACCGGCTATATTTTGTATGTAGTCGGTCATTATTAATTTAAAATAACGGATTTATGCAATTGAAAAGGGTAGTAGTCACTGGTATAGGTACCATCAATCCTCTCGGACACAAGGCTGAAGAATATTTTTCCAATCTTGATGCAGGAGTAAGCGGTGCCGAAATGATAACCCGTTTTGATACCACACTCTTTAAGACTAAATTCGCTTGTCAGATCAAGGATTATTCACCGGCAAAATTCGGCATAGACAGGAAGGAGGAGCGTAAGATGGACCTCTTTTCACAGTATGCCATGATTGCAACGGAAGAAGCTATCAACGACAGCAATCTGGATCTGAAGAATATAGATTTGGACAGGGTAGGAGTCATTGTCGGTTCAGGAATCGGCGGAATAAACACTTTGTCCAACGAAGTGACTGATTTCGTAAATGGAGACGGAACTCCGCGTTTCAGTCCTTTTCTCGTTCCGAAGATGATACCTGACATTGCTGCAGGTCTGATTTCCATGAAATATGGTTTTTGCGGTCCCAATTATGCGACAGTATCGGCCTGTGCGTCATCTTCCCATGCCATGGGGGACGCCTTGAACCTGATACGTCTGGGGAAGGCGGATATAATAGTTACAGGTGGTTCAGAAGCGGGAATCTCGATTCCAAGCCTGGGCGGATTCAATTCGGCGCAGGCGCTTTCTACAAACAATGAAAATTACAGGACAGCTTCACGTCCTTTTGACAAAACCAGAGACGGGTTTGTCATGGGAGAAGGAGCAGGAATGCTTATTTTCGAAGAATACGAACATGCTCTTGCAAGAGGTGCCAAGATATATGCGGAGGTAGCCGGAACGGCCATGACGGCTGATGCCTATCATATTACTGCTCCGCATCCTGAAGGACTGGGCGCAATCAATGTCATGAAACTTGCACTGGAAGATGCAGGTCTGAAGCCTGAAGACGTGGACTACATAAATGTACACGGTACTTCGACTCCTCTTGGAGATATTGCTGAGCTGAAGGCGGTTAAGAAAGTCTTCGGGGACCATGCATATAAGTTGAATATAAGTTCGACAAAATCAATGACCGGGCATCTTCTGGGTGCTGCCGGTGCCATTGAGGCTCTGGCTTGTATTCATGCAATGAATTCGGGTATCGTGCCTCCTACGATTAATTTCACGGAAGAGGATCCTGAAATCGATTATAAGCTGAATCTTACATTGAACAAGGCACAGAAGCGTGAGGTCAAAGTAGCCATGAACAATACTTTCGGTTTCGGCGGTCACAACAGCTGCCTTCTGTTCAAGAAATTGTAGTAATATCTGCAATTGTCGTAAATAAAATCGGGGCTGTATCAAGCGGATACGCCCCGATTTTATTTATGCAGGTTCCGGTTGGTCCGGAAATTACTCTTCTATTACAGCATACACGATTTTCAGTTCAGGTTTTCTTTCCGCACCGTTTCCATTCAATATCTGGTAATAGTAGGTGTAGGTATTCGGATAGTATGAAGTGTTTCCGTATATGTCCTGAGCCGTGTAGATAGGGAAAAGCCAGATATTGTCCGAATCTGTTATTTTTTCGGCGTCCTTGTTTTTCAGGTCTGAGACATGATATGTCATGTCGCATTTGTAGTGTGCCAGGGATCTGTTCAGTGATCCGGTTTCCGCGCTGGTATTTGATATTTCCGGATATACGCTGTAGTATACAGAGTCGGTCGTGGTGCGGCCCTTGTAGCATGGAAACAATTGAGTCGGGTATGTATTGACGAATTCGTAATCATCGATCACATTGTCTATCGGCAGTATTATAGAGGCTCTTGCGATCAGTATGTTTTTTTCAGTCAGTTGTTTTCCGGTTTCTTCAGATTCCTTTTCTGCTATTTTGGTCAGTATCTTCTTTATTTCGGATGCCTGGATATAAGGTTTTATGCCTGAAATACCTTCCGCATATATGTTTTCTGAATTCGTAGAAGACGATGCGAGTGCATGGGAACCGTAATTGCCGAATGTCCTGCAGTATGCTGACGAGACATTGCCGTATATTCTGAATGAAGCCATCGTGTCCCTTCTCTCCGTTTTGCCTTCTGGTATATAGGAATATTTGAGGTATGCGGTAGAACTGAATGCGAAATTGTTTATTCTCCCTCCATACAGATTTTGAGGTAGGTCTGCAGCACTTATGTACAGCCCTTTGTGACGTTTTACGAACAGAGGCAGACTGTCGAGTTCCTTTTGCGGTGTTGCAAGTATTTCCCTTGCATAATCAAGAGAAAGGTTGATCCTCAGTGAATCCCCTCCGAAATAAACTGGTGAACTTGCGTTTATGGATGTCTCTTCGTAATCTTCCGGTTTAAGGGATACGTTATAGTATAATTTGTCCTCGTCGAGGATAGTTTTCTTCATTTTGTGAATGTAGATGTTCTGTGGTATGAATTCGGAGTTGTCGTTTATCCATATGTTGCCTGAAGAACTTTTTTCAAGTTCTATGTAGAATCTTACAGGTTCGGGACTGTTACCGAATTCGAGAGAGTCGGCTACCGGCAGAAAAAATACTGCGGAGCCTATGTTTGTCTTGCCGAGAACTTCATGATTGATGCTTCCTACCGTAACATAGGATGTATTGAGGGATGTAAGACTGTCAGGAGCAGCCATGGATACAGGCAGATCGAAACTTGCTGTCTTTACCTTCATTATCTGGTCTTCGGGAATGAAGGAACTTCCCATAGTTCTGTCGTTTGTTATGCAGGAGGCAGCCGCCATTACTGCAGATGAAATAAGGATTATGCCTTTTTTAATCATTTGTTCAGTATTTTGTCGTAGAAGTCGTTGTATTTGTCAATATAGCTGTCATCCGTTTCAGTGCAGCTCAGTGCAGGCATTCCGGATGACTTCAGGTACGATGTTATCTCCCCGTCTATATTGTCGTCTGCAATAATTGCTCCATTTGTGTATTTCAAAGCGAATTTTGTGAGGCCTTTTCCGTCACAACCATCAAGAACTTTGAGTTCTTTCTTGTCAATTTCCTGTAAATCAGTCTTTTCTGAGAAATCGAAATTGAAATGTATTTTTTCACCTTCATCGAAGAGCGAGAGAATTATCCTGGTTTCCTCAAAGATTGGGTCGTCCTTGTATGTTGTCCTCAGAAAAGCTGGAATCAGGTGCGTTATCCAGCCCTGGCAGTGGATTATGTCCGGTTTCCATCTCAGTTTCTTGACTGTTTCAAGCACGCCTCTTGCGAAGAAGATTGCGCGTTCATCATTGTCGTCGAAGAAGTTGCCGTCAGCATCGGTATAGATGAACTTTCTGTGGAAATAGTCATCGTTGTCGATGAAATATACCTGCATCCTCGCTGAAGGAATGGAAGAAACCTTGATGATCAGGGGACGGTCGATATCGTTGATTACGATGTTCATGCCCGAAAGTCTGATGACTTCATGAAGCTGGTTTCTGCGTTCGTTTATGCACCCGTATCTTGGCATGAACGATCTGATTTCCTTTCCTCTTTCCTGTATGCCCTGTGGCAGGAATCTTCCTATTTTCGACATACGGTTTTCCGGAAGATAAGGGGTTATTTCCGAATTGATGAATAAAATTCTTACAGGTTCCTCTTTCATAAGTGACGTTGTTCTTTGAATAATCCGTAGAAAACGGAATATCGTCTGCAAAGATAGTAAAATTTTTTTGAGGAGGTAAATGGAATTTGTATATCTTTGACAATTCTAATATCTTGTACAGTAGGCTATGAGTAAGGAAAAAAACATAATGACGGCGAGAATCGTGCAGTCTTATCTTTCTTCCGTGATAAGCATAAGTCTGGTCCTTCTTCTCGTCGGGCTTGTTTCCGTGCTTGCCGTGAATGCCAGAGCCGTATCCGATTATTTCAAGGAGAACATACGTGTCACGGCGGTGCTGGAAGACGGCGCGGATGAACTTACGGCCAGCAAGCTTATGGCCACTTTGAAGAGCAGACCGTATGTGTCTGATATGGAGTATATTTCCAAGGAGCAGGGTACTGAAGAGATGAAGGCGATGCTGGGGGAGAATTTCATGAGCGTTTTTGACGTGAATCCTGTTCCGGTATCCATCGAGATATTTCTTAAGGCAGGTTATTTCCATGCTGACAGCCTGAAAATGATAGAACGGGAGCTTGAAGCGGATCCCCAGATAGAAGACCTTGTCTATCAGGAGTCCCTGGTAGGAATCATAAATTCCAACATGGAAAAGATAGGAATGGTTTTCGTGATTCTTACGTGTATGCTCATGTTCATATCCTTCGTTCTGATAAACAATACCGTAAGGTTGAACGTATATTCAAAGAGGTTCACTGTTCATACAATGAGGATGGTCGGCGCCACGAAGGCCTTCATAAGGGCTCCTTTTCTGTACAAGGCAATATTGCAGGGCCTTATAGCCGGTCTTCTTGCAGTCATATATATGGTACTGCTGATGTATCTGCTTAGGAACGAGTTTACCCAGATATTCGATGTTTTCGACACGGAAAGGATTCTGGCGGTTTTTGCAGGCACGGTACTTCTCGGTATGGTGCTTTGTCTGGTCTCCACCTATTTTGTGGTGAACAGGATGGTTGATATGAGTAAAAACAAATTGTATATTTGATATGGATAGATTTGCAGTCCCAGAGAAAAATGTCAGGCTGATTATCATAGGCCTTGTAATAATAATTGTCGGCTATGTCCTTATGGCGGGTGGCGGAAGCGATGATCCGGCTGTCTTCAATCCGGAGATATTCAGCCCCTTGAGAATTACTGTGGCTCCGCTGCTTATAATAGCCGGCTTCGTGCTTGAAATATACGCTGTCCTGCACAGACCTTCCAAAAAAAATAGGAGATGGATTATATAGATGCAATTGTATTGGGGCTCGTACAGGGCCTGACGGAATTCCTTCCCGTAAGCAGCAGCGGACATCTTGTGATAGGCAAGACACTTTTGGGAATAGAGACCGGTGATCTTTCTTTCGAAATAGTAGTGCATGCGGCAACCGTTCTGAGTACTCTGGTCGTTTTCTACAAGGATATATTCTCGCTGATATCCGGAGTGTTCAGATTCAGGATGAACGAGGAAACGGAGTATGTCCTCAAGATAGCCGTATCGATGATTCCGGTTTTTATTGTAGGAGTGTTTTTTAAGGATTATGTGGAAAGCATTTTCGGCGCAGGACTTCCTGTTGTCGGAGTAATGCTGATTGTAACTTCACTGCTTCTGTATTTGAGCGAGCATATAAAGACAAAGGCTTCCGATATAGGTTACAAGCAGGCTTTTATAGTAGGAATAGCACAGGCATGTGCAGTACTTCCAGGCCTTTCAAGGTCAGGTTCTACAATAGCTACGGGGCTGCTTCTCGGTATCGACAAGCCTAAGATTGCAAAGTTTTCGTTCCTCATGGTACTGGTTCCGATTCTTGGAGAGGCGTTCCTGGAACTTTTAGGAGGCGATTTCTCTTCGGCGGCAGGAGTAGGTGCAGGCCAGCTGGCTGCAGGAGGTGCTGCCGCTTTCATTTCCGGATTGCTTGCCTGCAAACTGATGATAAATATCGTACGAAAGGCAAAATTGTGGATATTTTCCATATATTGTCTGTGCGTAGGTATCGCGTCCATTGTTTTTTCCCTGATATAGCAATAGGTTCGAATGGCATTGCATTATTTCGTTTCTGATGTCCATTTAGGTCTTGACTATATGTCTCCAGCGATGCGGGAGAGGCGTTTTGTCTCTTTTCTTAAAAGTCTGCCGGAGGATACTGAATCACTGTATCTGCTGGGAGATATATTTGATTTCTGGTATGAATACAGATATGTGGTTCCTGCCGGTTATGTACGGGTCCTTGGCGCACTTGCCTCCCTTGTGGACAAAGGTATACGGGTTTATTATTTCAGGGGCAACCATGATCTGTGGACGTTCTGGTATCTTGAGAAGGAGATAGGTCTTAAGGTTCTGGAGCAACCGTCGTTCGTCAATATCGAAGGTTCTGTCTTCTGTCTGGGACACGGTGACGGATTGGGTTCCATAGATGCCGGCTTCAAGCTTCTCAGGACGGTTTTCTATTCAAAAACGGCGCAAAAGATGTTCAGTGCCATACATCCGCGCTGGGCTTTTGCACTGGCCAGATGCTGGTCCAGACACAACAGACTCAAAAGAGGAGCTCCTGCACATATCGATGTTTCCGGACTTCCGGTTTTCGCTTATGCTGAAAGTGTCCTTGAAAATAAACATGTGGATTATTTTGTATTCGGTCATTTTCATTCCCCTCAGATAAGACCTGTGGGAGATGCTTCTTCAATATGCATCCTCGGCGAATGGGTGTACGGTGTCGGTGCTGCCGTTTTTGACGGAAAGTCGTTAAGGCTGATCGATCATTCCGAAAATTGAAATATAGAGGTAGCGAAAGCTGCCGTTCATGTACATGGTTACAAGTTCTTCGAGAATTCTGTCCTCTCCGAATCTGTCATATGGCTTTTTCATGTCGGAGCCGAACAGCCTTGCTATTCCCTGCCAGAATCCTGCAGCTGCTTTTCCGCGGTAGTTCCTTATGATATAATATGAGGACAGCCCGCATTCGCGTTCTATTAGTCTCATAAGCATTTTCCCCTGTGATATTGTAAGGTTGCGGATCGGTTTCTCGAATTCCCTGAACAGTTGCTTTTCTACGGATTTCAGGTATTTTTCACGTTCGCTGCCTTTCAGGTTCCGTGCCCTGATCGTGGAGTCTGCGTCATTTATGATTATTTTTGCTTTCAGCGCGTAAGGATAGACCTTGTTGAAATTGTATACGGTACGGTAGTATTCTCTCCAGTTCTTGTCCCTTTTTCTCTTGTCGGGTCTTCCGAAACAATAGACGGCAGGGATTCTGTCGACATACAGCGTGTCGTTTCCGGTTGCAATATATCCCATTATCCTGCTTTTGTCCCTGTCCTGTGCAGGCATTATTGCAGGCATGGCGAACAAGATCATGCTGATCGCGATATAAGTCGCTATTTTGGCTGTATTTTTCATGCGGCATCAAAATTAAACAATTTTGCGAAAACCCAGAACATATTCCTTTCTTGTAGAAAACTGTCGGTTTTTCAGTTTTTCCATTTTTGTAACTTCATGAGAATATTTGTTTTGACTATCATTTTTTTTTGTAAAAAGTTGCAAAAAAATTTGTATTTGCAGATTATTTTGTATCTTTGCATCCCGTCTTTTAGGGTCCGTTACACCCTATTTGTTTAAAGATGAGGAAGTTAGAAAAATAAAGTTAATTGTAGAAGACAATGTTACAACCGAAGAAAACCAAATTCAGAAGACAGCAGAAAGGTCGCATGAAGGGGCTGGCCCAAAGGGGCAATCAGTTGTCGTTCGGCTCATTTGGAATCAAGACTCTTGAGTCATGCTGGTTGACAGGTCAGCAGATCGAGGCTGCCCGTCAGGCCGTAGTACGTTACATGAAGCGTGAGGGTAAAATCTGGATCAGGGTATTTCCTGACAAGCCTTATACAAAGAAACCTGCGGAGGTTCGTATGGGTAAAGGTAAGGGTGCTCCTGAAGGATTCGTTTGCCCTATAACTCCCGGCCGAATGCTGATTGAATTGGAAGGCGTTCCGATGGAAGTTGCGAAAGAAGCGCTCCGTCTTGGTGCTCAGAAGCTTCCGGTAACTACCAAGTTTGTAGTTCGTAGAGATTTTGTTGAATAATAAGGAGATGAGTTTGATATGAAAGCAAAAGAAATAAGAGAAATGTCAGTAAGTGATCTTCGTGACCGCATTGAGGCTGAAAGAGCTGCTTTGGCGCAGATGAAGATGAATCATGCTATATCTCCTTTGGAGGATTCGTCCAAGATCAGCAAGACAAAAAAGGATATAGCCAGAATGCTCACGGTTTTGAGCGAAATGGAAAACCAGGAGAAAAAGTAAAAATTCATGGAAAGAAGACTTCGTAAAGAAAGAGTAGGAATAGTGGTCAGCAACAAGATGGATAAATCCATAGTCGTTGCAGTGAGGGAAAAGGAAAAACATCCTATCTACGGCAAGTTCGTAAACAAGACCGCTAAATTTGTCGCTCATGATGAAAAGAATGAGTGCTCAGAGGGAGATACAGTACGCATTATGGAAACCAGGCCGTTGAGCAAGACCAAATGCTGGAGATTAGTAGAAATAGTTGAAAAAGTTAAATAAGCCATATGATACAGCAGGAAACACGTTTACAGGTAGCAGACAACAGTGGAGCAAAGGAAGTGCTTTGCATCCGTGTTTTGGGTGGTACTCGCCGCCGTTATGCGAGTGTCGGAGACAAGATCGTCGTAGCAGTGAAGAGTGCGATGCCGGGTGGAGATGCTAAGAAAGGTTCAGTATCAAAGGCGGTAGTTGTACGTACCAAGAAGGAAATTCGTCGTCCGGACGGTTCATACATCCGTTTCGATGAAAACGCATGCGTATTGTTGAACAATCAGGGTGAAGTTCGCGGAACCCGTATATTCGGCCCTGTAGCAAGGGAATTGCGTGAGAACTATATGAAGATTGTTTCACTCGCGCCGGAAGTATTATAATTTTCAAGCAGGCAAACATGAATAAGAAATTACATATCAAGAAAGGCGACATGGTTTTTGTCAATGCGGGAAATGAGCGTGGCAAGACAGGTAAGGTCCTTGAAGTTCTCAGGGATTCGGATCGCGCAATCGTGGAAGGACTGAACATGGTAAGTAAGCATACCAAGCCGAATTCTGCAAATCCACAGGGTGGTATAATAAAGAAAGAAGCCGGTATTCATATTTCTAACCTTCAGGTTCTGGATCCACAGAAAGGTGTTCCTACGAGAATAGGTCGTCGCAGGAATGCGGAAGGAAAGCTAGTACGTTACGCTAAAAAATCTGGAGAGGAGATTAAATAATGGCAAAAGAACAGACAGCAGCAGCCGGATATGTTCCGGCATTGCAGAAAAAATACAAAGAGGAGATTGTAGCGAAACTCATGCAGGAGTTTTCATACAAATCCGTAATGCAGGTTCCAAAACTCGAAAAGATAACCATCAATCAGGGTATCGGTGCTGCCACGGCAGACAAGAAGCTTGTAGAAGTGGCTCAGGCGGAACTTACGGCCATTACAGGACAGAAGGCAGTGATGACATATTCCAGAAAGGATATTTCAAACTTCAAACTGCGTAAGGGAATGCCTATCGGAGTGAAGGTTACATTGCGTTCTTCAAAGATGTACGAATTCCTCGAAAGACTGATTGCGGTTTCTCTGCCTCGAATCAGGGATTTCAACGGTATTTCAGAGAAATTTGACGGAAGAGGCAACTATACTCTCGGTATCAAGGAACAGATTATCTATCCTGAAATAGATATCGACAAGATCACCAAGGTTATGGGTATGGAGATTACTTTTGTTACAACTACCGATAAGGACGAAGAAGCATATGCTCTGCTCAAGGCTTTCGGATTACCTTTCAAGAATACAAAGAAATAATTAAAGCATAACGATAATGGCAAAAGAATCAATGAAGGCACGCGAAGTAAAACGCGCTAAACTATGTGCCAAATATGCAGAAAAACGCAAAGCTCTGAAAGAAGCAGGCGATTGGGCCGCTCTGGACAAGTTACCTAAGAATTCCAGCCCGTGCCGTATGCACAACCGTTGCTCTCTTACAGGCAGACCTAAGGGTTATATGCGTATTTTCGGAATAAGCCGTATACAATTCCGCGAAATGGCCAGCAAGGGTCTTATACCTGGTGTTCGTAAGGCCAGCTGGTAAAAATAATATTAATCAACAATTGGATATCGGGCATACACCGTATGCCGGTTCTGTAAAAAACTAAATCAAAATGACTGATCCAATCGCAGATTTTCTGACAAGAATCAGAAATGCTTATCTGGCAGGGCACAAGATTGTGGAAATTCCTGCTTCGAAAATGAAAATGGAGATTACCCGTATTCTTCATGAAAAGGGTTATATCCTCAGCTACAAGCTTGTTGAGGGTACTCCGGCAAACACTATCAAAATAGCTTTGAAGTACCATCCTGAGACTAAAAAGGCTGCTGTAAAGAAGATTATCAGAATAAGCAAGCCAGGTCTGAGAAAGTATGTTGGCGTAGAGACTATGCCAAGAGTATTGAACGGACTCGGTATTGCCATCCTTTCAACGTCTAAGGGAATCATTTCCGATAAAGAGGCGAGAGAACTGAATGTAGGCGGTGAGGTATTGTGCTATGTTTACTAGTTGTTAACTATTTAAAAAGAATCAGAATGTCAAGAATAGGAAAATTACCTGTACACCTTCCAAAAGGGGTAACATGTACTGTTGAACCCGGTAATGTGGTTAAGGTTAAAGGCCCGCTCGGAGAGTTGACGCAGAAAGTCGACGCAGATATCACTGTAAACGTAGCGGGAGATGTTGTTACAGTTAGCAGACCTACCGACCAGCCACGTCATCGTTCATTGCATGGTCTTTACCGTGCCTTGATTCACAATATGGTCGAAGGGGTCTCCAAAGGATACCAGGTCAAGCAGGAACTGGTAGGGGTAGGATACAGAGTCGAAGTAAAAGGTCAGATTCTGGAATTCGGCCTCGGTTTTTCACACGATATACATTTCATGCTTCCGAACGAAATCAAGGCTGAAGCTGAAGCGGTAAAGAAAGGTGCGAATCCTGTATTGGTGCTTAAGAGCCACGACAAGCAGCTGCTTGGCATGGTTGCGGCAAAGATAAGATCATTGCGTAAGCCTGAACCATACAAGGGCAAAGGTATCAAGTTTGTTGGTGAACAGCTTCGTCGCAAGGCTGGCAAGTCTGCAGGTGCTAAATAATAAGGGAGGTAATTATGGCTTTAAATAAAATAGAAAGAAGACAGAGAATCCGTTATCGTATCCGTAAAGTTGTTAACGGTACTGCAGAACAGCCTAGAATGAGTGTGTTCAGAAGCAATAGGCAGATATATGTTCAGTTTATAGATGATGTCAGAATGATTACTCTTGCTTCAGCATCGTCAAGGGACAAGGAACTTGCAGATGCATTGAAAGGCAAGACAGCTACTGAAGTTGCCCAGCTTGTAGGAAAACTTGCTGCGGAAAGGGCAATTGCAAAAGGTATATCAAAAGTCGCTTTCGACAGAGGTGGTTACCTTTATCATGGAAGAGTTAAAAGTTTGGCAGATGCTGCCCGTGAGGGTGGTCTTAAATTCTAGAACTGACTATGGCAAATATTAATCTTAAAAGAGTAAAGACTACTGATCTTGTTCTGGTGGACAGATTGGTTGCAGTACAAAGGGTAACTAAAGTTACAAAAGGAGGTCGTCATTTCAGTTTTGCGGCCATCGTTGTTGTGGGAGATGAAAAAGGAGTGGTAGGTTACGGACTTGGAAAGGCGAATGAAGTGACCACAGCCATTTCAAAGGGTATAGAAGATGCCAAGAAGAATCTGGTTAAGGTTCCTTTGAACAAGGAAACCATTCCTCATGAACAGGAAGCCAAGTTCGGCGGTGCAAGAGTATTCATGAAGCCTGCGGCTCCCGGTACTGGAGTGAAGGCCGGTGGTGCAATGCGTGCCGTATTCGAATCTGTAGGTGTGCATGACGTGCTGGCAAAATCAAAAGGTTCATCAAACCCTCACAATCTTGTAAAGGCTACTGTAGCAGCCTTGGCTGAATTGAGAGATGCCTACACGATCGCAGGAGTAAGAGGTATTCCTATGAATAGGGTTTTTAAAGGCTAGGAGGACAATGTGATGACAAAAGTTAGACTAACACAGGTAAGAAGTAAGAACGGTGCTACTAAAAAACAGATAGCCAATCTGCAGTCATTGGGACTCCGCCGTATAAATCATTCGGTAGAACTTGAACTGAATCCTGTTTCTCAGGGTATGATCAATAAAGTTCTGCATCTTATTAAAGTTGAAGAACTAAGCAAATAGGAGGATTAAAGATGAAACTACATACGCTAAAACCTGCTCAAGGTTCATTGGGAAGGGAAAAGAGAATAGGAAGGGGAGAGGGCTCCGGACATGGAGGTACTTCAACCCGCGGACATAAAGGAGCGAAATCCCGTTCCGGATATTCCCGCAAAATCGGATTTGAAGGTGGTCAGATGCCTATACAGAGACGTTTGCCGAAATATGGATTCAACAATCCGAGCAGAGTCGAATATAAAGCTATCAATCTTTCAGTTATTCAGGCTCTCAGCGAAAAATTGTCCCTTACTGAGATATCAGTAGATACTTTGATAGAAGCAGGGCTCGTTTCTCCAAAGCATCTTATCAAGATTCTCGGTGACGGGGAGTTGACCGCAAAGTTGAATATCAAGGCACATGCTTTCTCGAAAAGCGCTATCGCCAAGATAGAAGCTAAAGAAGGTACTGCAACCATAATCTAAGACCATGAAAAAGTTAATTGAAACCATAAAAAACATTTTCAGAATCGAAGAACTACGCAACAGGATAGTCTATACTATCCTTTTGCTGCTGGTCTACAGATTCGGCAGTTTCGTAGTGCTTCCGGGTATTGATCCTACACAGCTCGCAAACCTGCAGAACCAGGCATCGGAAGGTCTGCTAGGTCTGTTGAACATGTTCTCCGGAGGTGCATTCGGAAATGCTTCAATTTTTGCGCTCGGTGTTATGCCGTATATATCGGCTTCCATCGTAATACAGCTTTTGGGAATAATGATTCCGTATTTCCAGAGATTGCAGAGAGAAGGAGAAAGCGGACGCAGAAAGATGAATCAGTGGACAAGGTATCTTACAATTCTGATTTTGGCTCTGCAGGGACCTGCATATCTGACAAATCTGCATACGCAGTTGCCTGATACCGCGTTCCTTGCTCATGGATTCGCTTTCAATCTTACGGCGACAATAATACTGATCGGTGGTACCATGTTCGTTATGTGGCTTGGAGAACGCATAACCGACAGAGGTCTTGGTAACGGTATTTCCCTTATCATCATGGTCGGTATCATCGCCAGACTGCCTTATGCGTTCACTGCAGAACTCGGATCCAGACTTACGCAGACTGCAGGCGGCGGATTCCTGATGTTCATCATCGAAATGATCGTACTTTTCTTCATATTCATCGCTACTATCGCTCTTGTGCAGGGTGTGAGAAAGATTCCTGTACAGTATGCAAAAAGGATAGTAGGAAACAAACAGTATGGAGGAGTGCGCCAGTATATACCTTTGAAGATAAATGCTGCAGGTGTAATGCCGATAATTTTTGCACAGGCACTTATGCTTTTCCCTCTCATATTCGCTAATTTCGATGCGACGAGAGGACTGGCTGCCACCCTGGGTGACTATACCGGTTTCTGGTATAATCTGATTTTCGGTTTGCTTGTTGTTGCGTTTACTTATTTCTATACAGCAGTGACTGTGAGACCTTCGCAGATGGCTGAGGACATGAAGAAAAACGGCGGTTTCATACCTGGTGTAAAACCTGGAAAGAAAACCGAAGAGTATCTTGATGCTGTAATGTCAAGAATTACTTTGCCGGGTTCAATTTTCCTTGCAATCGTAGCGATACTTCCGGCATTTGCCATGATACTTGGTGTAAACAACCAGTTTGCACAGTTTTTCGGAGGTACATCTCTTCTGATTCTTGTCGGAGTTGTCCTTGACACTCTGCAGCAGATAGAGAGTCATCTTCTTATGCGTCACTATGATGGCCTTATGAAGACCGGACGTCTGAAAGGCCGTTCTGGTATGTAATGAATTTTTAATGAGTTCATTGAAATGTTAAAACTGAAGACCGAAGAAGAAGTGGCATTGATGAAGGAAAATGCCATTCTGGTGTCCAAGACACTTGCCTTGGTTGGCCGCATGGTTGCCCCTGGAGTAACTACCAGGGAACTCAATGATGCAGCCGAAGAATATATCAGGGCCAACGGTGCGGAACCAAGTTTCCTCGGTTACAATGGCTACCCTTATGCACTATGTATCTCTGTCAACAATATAGTCGTACACGGATTCCCCTCCGGATACAGACTTAAGGAAGGAGATATAGTTTCAGTAGACTGCGGTACAAAAATGAAGGGGTTTAATGGCGATTCTGCTTACACGTTTCCGGTAGGGAATATCAGTGAGGAGAATAAGCTTCTTCTGGAAGTCACTAAACAGTCTCTTTATAAGGGCATTGAAGCTGCGCGGTCCGGTAACCGCATAGGTGATATCGGACATGCGGTTCAACAATATGTTGAAGGCTATGGCTATTCCGTTGTCAGAGAATTGGTCGGACACGGAATAGGTAGATGCATGCATGAATCTCCTGAAGTTCCCAATTACGGAGTTGCAGGCAGAGGAAAAAAACTGTTGCCCGGCATGGTAATCTGTATTGAGCCTATGGTAAATGCAGGGAAAAAAGAAGTTTACATCCTCGATGACGGCTGGTCTGTGACAACAAGGGATATGAGGAATTCGGCACATTTTGAATTGACGGTCCATATTACAGAAGGTGCGCCGGAAGTTTTATCTACATTTGAATTTATTGAAAATAAAAACGTTGAATTATAAGGAAAAATTGAATTTATGCCAAAACAAGCAGCTATAGAAAAAGAAGGAACAATTATTGAAGCATTGTCCAATGCAATGTTCAGGGTTGAGTTGGATAATGGTCATGTCATTATAGCTCACATCTCGGGCAAGATGAGAATGCACTATATCCGTATCCTGCCTGGAGATAAGGTAAGAGTCGAGATGTCTCCTTATGATTTGACGAAAGGAAGAATTTCTTTCAGATACAAATAACAGTTTAAAAAACCAGACAATGAAAGTAAAAGCATCCATCAAAAAGCGTAGCGAGGATTGCAAGATTGTTAAGCGTAAAGGTCGTCTTTATGTAATCTGCAAGAAAAATCCCAAATTGAAAATGCGCCAGGGATAATAACAACTAATTAGTAAACAAAAAAGGAATTTAGATATGGCAAGAATAGCCGGTGTTGATTTACCAAAAAATAAAAGAGGTGAGATAGGTCTTACCTATATATACGGTATCGGTCGCAGTTCTGCAAGAAGAATTCTTGACAAGACAGGAATAGATTACAATATCAAGGTTCAGGATTGGAACGACGATCAGATAGCTGCAATCAGGGCCATGATAGCGGCAGAGTACAAGATAGAAGGAGAACTCCGTTCCACTGTACAGCTTAATATCAAACGTCTTATGGATATAGGATGTTACAGAGGTATCCGCCATCGTCTTGGCCTTCCTTTGCGCGGCCAGAGTACCAAAAACAACGCACGTACGCGTAAGGGCAAGAAGAAGACAGTAGCAAATAAGAAGAAAGCAACCAAATAGTTAGAACCCGTTAATTATGGCAAAGAAAACAGGATCATCAAACAAGAAGAGAGTTGTTAGAGTTGAGGCTTACGGTGAGGCTCATATCTCTTCAACCTTCAACAATGTAATTGTTACAATAACAAATGCCGAAGGTCAGGTCATAAGCTGGTCTTCTGCAGGTAAAATGGGATTCAGAGGTTCTAAAAAGAACACTCCGTATGCAGCTCAGGTAGCGGCAGCAGATTGTGCAAAGGTTGCCTTCGATTTGGGTCTTAGAAAAGTAAAGGCTTATGTAAAGGGCCCGGGAGCTGGAAGAGAATCGGCTATACGTACGATACATGGTACAGGTATTGAAGTTACAGAAATAATCGATGTAACTCCTCTTCCTCATAACGGTTGCCGTCCAAAAGGACGCCGCAGAGTTTAATCTTTTTTATAATTTAATTTCAAAAGGATTTATATATGGCAAGATATACTGGACCAAGTACTAAAGTGGCCCGCAAATTCGGAGAGCCTATTTTCGGCCCTGATAAAAGTTTTGAAAGAAAAAATTACCCTCCGGGACAGCACGGACTGGCCAAGAAGCGTAAAAAAACTTCTGAATACGGAACTCAGTTGAAAGAAAAGCAGAAAGTGAAATTTACATACGGTCTTCTGGAAAGACAGTTCCGTAATCTTTACGAAAAAGCATCCAGAATGAAGGGCCGTAAGGGCGAAAACCTTCTCCTCCTTCTTGAATCACGTCTGGACAATATAGTATTCAGAATGGGTATTGCGCCTACAAGGGCGGCAGCAAGACAGCTGGTGTCACACCGTCATATCATAGTAAACGGTGAAGTGTGCAACATACCTTCAATGCTGATCAAGCCGGGAACAGTTATTGGTGTACGCGAAAGATCCAAAAGTCTGGAAGTTATACAGGACAATGTTTCAAAAGGCGGTTGCAAATATTCATGGATAGAGTGGGATGCTGCGACAATGTCCGGCAAATACATGAACAATCCTGAAAGAACGGAAATTCCTGAACCGATCAACGAACAGCTGATTGTCGAGTTGTACTCTAAATAATAATTCTTGCTTTTAAGCGTAACACTAATAAAATTAAAAAAATGGCAATTTTAGCATTTCAAAAACCGGACAAGGTAATTATGCTTGATGCTACCGATACCTTCGGACGTTTCGAATTCCGCCCTCTGGAACCGGGATACGGAATCACCGTAGGTAATGCACTGCGTCGCATTTTACTGTCCTCACTGGAGGGCTTTGCAATTACCTCAATCAAAATCCAGGGTGTAGATCATGAATTTGATACAATCCCGGGAGTAATTGAGAGTGTGATGGATATTGTCCTCAACCTGAAACAGGTACGTTTCAAAAGAGTGGCTGAGGGAGTGAATGGCGAAACGGTGACAATCTCTGTTAGTGGTAAGCAAGATTTTACTGCTGAGGATATATCTAAGCAGCTCACATCATTCCAGGTTCTGAATCCAGACCTTCACATATGTTCAATGGAACCTACGGTAAACCTTTCCATTGTTATGACAATCGGCAAAGGAAGAGGTTATGTGCCAGCAGAAGAGAACAGGGTTGAATCAGCGCCGTTCGGAACAATAGCAATGGACTCGATTCATACGCCGATCAAGAATGTAATGTTCAAGGTTGAAAACTGGCGTGTAGAGCAGAAGACCGATTACGAAAAACTCAATCTGGAGATAACTACGGACGGATCCATACATCCGAAAGAAGCTCTCAAGGAAGCGGCGAAGATTCTGATTCACCATTTCATGCTTTTCTCCGATGAAAAAATCACATTGGAAGCTCCTCAGGAACAGGTAAGCAATGAGCTTGATGAAGAATCACTCAGAATGCGTCATCTTCTGCTTACCAAATTGTCGGATATGGAACTTTCTGTCAGGGCACTCAACTGTCTTAAGGCAGCTAACATAGATACATTCGCCGATTTGGTTTCTCTGCAGAGAAATGAACTTATGAAGTTCAGAAACTTCGGAAAGAAATCTTTGAACGAGATAGACACACTTGTTGAAAGACTTAAACTGAATTTTGGAATGGATGTGTCTAAGTATAATATTGAGGTTAAAAAAAAACGAATAGATAACTATGAGGCATAACAAATCATTTAACCATCTGGGTCGCAAGACAGGTCACCGTAAAGCCCTGCTGGCTAATATGGCTTCTTCATTGATTCTTCACAAGAGAATAGAGACTACGGTTGCAAAGGCTAAGGCATTGCGTGTCTATGTGGAACCTTTGATTACAAAGTCAAAAGATGATACAACCCACTCTCGCCGTGTCGTTTTCAGCTATCTGAAACAGAAGGAAGCTGTTACCGAACTTTTCAGAGTGGTTGCGCCTAAGATCGCAGATCGTCCAGGTGGATATACAAGAATACTGAAAACAGGTTTCCGTCTTGGAGACGGTGCTGACATGGCTTTGATAGAGCTTGTAGACTTCAACGAAGCAGCACTTGCAGCTCCTAAGAAAAAAGAGGATAAGAAGACAACTACACGTCGTAGCCGTTCAAAGAAGAAAAGTGAACCTGCAGTTGCCGAAGCGGAAGCAGGCAACAAGGAAGTTGAAGCAACCCCTGCTGAATAAGTAAATACGTACTGATTCGAGGATATTTAAAGAGGGTGACCCAAAAGCCAAGAGACTTTGAGGTCATCCTCTTTTTGTTGTATAGATCTCACAGGCTGCACTGCCGTATGTGGGAGAGTTTTTTTAG